>JAHFQJ010000026.1 GCA_023266335.1 Burkholderiaceae bacterium | reverse complement strand
CGTTCTGTAGAAATGGTTGAACTTAGTATGAGGTTATGGGTACATGTTAATAAGCCTGAAGAATTTGCTAAATATCAGATTATTTTTAAATCAGCTATACGTATTTAACTCTCTCAAAAAACTTTATGGTATCAATTTTATTAAAATAAAAATTACTAAATATATGTTAGAAATAAGTAAGAAAAAATTTATTGATTTAAATTTTATGCTAAAATCCGCTTGTTTTTATTTTTGTAAATTAAATCATATATTATGTATAAATACAAGCGAGGCTTTACTTTCCTTGAATTGATTATATCTTTGAGCATTGTTACTGCATTATGCTGCTTTTCCATACCTGCCCTTGTTGAATTTTATCAAAAACATCTAATTAGAAATTTAGCTTTTAATTTAGCTCTTTCTTTTAAAAAAGCATCTATTATAGCTGTAACGGAAGGTAAAAATATTATGGTTTTACCTATTGATAAGAATTGGCAATCAGGGTGGGTTGCGTTTGAGGATAATAATCATAATTCTTTGCTTGATAAAAATGAACATATTTTTGATAAATTTGTTAATATTAATAAGTTAAAATTATCTGCTAGTAAACTCAATCTTGATTGTATTATTTTTAATAATGTTGGGTTAACTTATTCTTGTGAGTATGGAGTAAGCAAAATTTCCGGTCTTTTATCTAATGGAACGATTTCTTTTCAGCCGGATAATAATAGACAATGTAAATATACATTTAATGTAGTTATGAGTAGAAACCGGGCAAAAGTATGCGAAGCAAGCGTGCTGGATAAAAATGTTTGTATATGCAAATAAAGGTGTGTTATGTTAAATACAGAAATGATATTTTCTGATTCTTATTATTTAGGGAAAGCATTAGATTTTGCTAATCAATTTGATTATAGAACTTATCCTAACCCTTGCGTTGGATGCGTTTTAGTAAAAAATGGTGAAATCGTAAGCTATGGTGCAAGCGAACCGCAAGGCAAAAGACATGCTGAAGTCGCTGCAATTGATAATGCAAAACTTGCGGGTGTAGATGTTTCCGGCTGCTGTGCTTATGTTACCTTAGAGCCATGCTGTCATTTTGGAAAAACTCCTCCGTGTACTTCATATTTATTATCACATAATATTAAAAAAGTTGTGATTGGCTTGCTTGACCCTAATCCTTTAGTGAGCAGCAAAGGTGCTGATATATTAAAATCTCATGGTGTTGAGGTTATTGTTATTGAGGATGAAAAATTAAATGAAAAAATATTTTTAAGTATGCGTGGGTTTTTAAATTTTCATACCAATAAAAAACCTTGGATAAGATTAAAAACTGCTCTTTCGATTGATGGAGTTATGGCTCTTTCAAATGGTGTAAGCCAATGGATAACTGGAATTGAAGCCAGACTGCATAATCAAAGACTGCGTGCCAGAGCTGGAGCAGTTTTAACCAGCATTAAAACAGTAATTTGTGATAACCCGCTTATGAATGTTAGAGAATTTGATAGAAGTGATAAGCATTTTAATTTAAATCAGCCATTGCGAGTTGTATTAGATACTCATGCAAACGGCAGTGATTTTATGCATTATGAAATTTTTAAACATCAAGATAAATTTCCTTTATTGTGGATTTGCGGAGAAAATTGTGATCGGGATAAATTTAATAAATTATCAAAGATAACTAATGTAATCAAATTTCCCTTGAGATTAAACAATCATATTTGCTTAAATGCAGTGATTAATTATTTATATGAATTAAATATTAATGAAGTTCATGTTGAAGCTGGAGCTATTTTAACTTCTGCATTTATTGAACAAGATTTGTTTGATGAAACTGCAATTTATCAAGCGCCGGTTTTTTTAGGCAATGGAACAAGACTAATGAGAAACATTGACTTAATTAATTTAGAAAATATGAAAAAGTTAAAAATTGTAGAAAATAAAATTGTAGGGCAAGATTTGTTTATTGATATGGTTAAATAATCAGTGAAAAATTTAACTCTCTTCTTCTTTGGGTAAAACTTTGACAATGTCATCTAATACTTCTTTTGAAACCTGAAAAAATGGACCAAGTTTTCCATAATATCCATACTGATCTACAAGCTCATAAGTTGTAAGTGCCAATTTTCTACTAGGTCTATCATTTTCTGGATTATCATCTATATTATTAAAGTTGAATACACCAACATAACAGTCTTTTTCTGCACCTTCTATGGGGGCTTTAATCCCAGCCCAATGCACCGGAACATTTGCTTTTATTCTTTTATCTTTTACATTGGTCAGATTAGCATAATAAGCATCTTCAAACTTAAAAACATCAGATACTTCAACATACGAAACCTCTACTTTTTCATCGCTAGCATAAGCACTCTTTCTAAAATACACATGGTTCTCATCGACTGTTACTTTCACGATAGCTCCATAAATTGTTGAAACTTATCTGTATTTAAAATTGCTTATAATCTAAAAATTTGGGGTGAATGATGGGACTCGAACCCACGACGACCAGAATCACAATCTGGGACTCTACCAACTGAGCTACATCCACCAGAGTAAGAATAGATTTTATATAATATTGAAAGATTTGTCAATTGCCTTGAGCGAATTTACAGATTAATTCTATTAATTTAGTTAGGAAAATTTATTAAGAAAAGCTATAAGTCAACTTTAAATGACAAACCTATACTGTGGTGCCGAAGGTCGGACTCGAACCGACACACTATTACTAGCGACGGATTTTGAATCCGTTGCGTCTACCAATTTCGCCACTTCGGCATCTGTATACTTGAGGTTAGGTCAATAATATTTATATATAAACTCATATGAAAACCTAGCTAGAATTTAAGCTAGGTTAACATTATTGCCTTTAAATACGATTGATACAAATTAAGCGCTATCTCCGCCAATAATTTTTACCTTAATATTTGCTAATACATCAGCGTGTAATACGACAACTAGTTCATGCTCTCCAGTTGTTTTTAATGCACCATTCGGCATGCGGATATCTGATTTAGAAATATCCTGAAAACCTATTTTTACTAATTCTAATGCGATTACATGATTATTAACAGAACCAAATAAGCGCCCGTCTAATCCTGCCTGCTGTGTAAGGGTGATTAATTTACCCTCCAACTTTTGAGCCAAAGATTGCGCCTGCTCGTGTTTTTGAGCTGCTTTTGCTAGTAACTCAGATTTTTGCTGTTCAAATTCAGCTCTTGCTTTTGTTGTTGCACGGCGTGCTTTATGAAAACGTACTAAAAAGTTAGCAAAACCCTTCTTTACACGTACAATATCACCAATATTACCGCGACTGCCAACTTTTTCTAATAAAATAACTTCTACTTGCATGATTAATTAACCCTTTGGTTTAGTTACGGTGTAAATCTGTATATGGTAATAACGCTAAATAACGGGCACGCTTAATAGCTGTATCAACTTGGCGCTGATATTTAGCTTTTGTTCCAGTCATACGGGCTGGAGTAATTTTACCATTTTCACCGATGAAATCACGTAATGTATCTAAATCTTTATAATCTACCTGCTCAATATTGCCGGCAGTAAAGCGACAAAAACGTTTGCGTTTAAATAACGGATTTTGCTGATTACGTTTTTTATTGTTAAAATCTTTTTTCTTGAAGAAAGCCATGATTTAATATCCTTTAATTATAACTTGATTAAACAGCTACAGATTGAGCACTTTTGCGGCTTTCTTCTCTTTGAGCTTCTTTTAACATTGGACTAATTGAAGTATCTGCTTTTTTAGTTTTAATGATGATGTTGCGTAAAATTGCATCATTGAATTTAAAGGCATGCTCTAATTCTTCAATAACTTGTGTATTGCATTCAATATTTAAGCATACGTAATGAGCTTTTGCTAACTTTTCTATAGAATAAGCTAATTGACGGCGACCCCAGTCTTCATAGCGGTGAATTGTACCGCTGCTGGCAGTAACCATGTTTTTATAGCGTTCAACCATAGCTGGCACTTGTTCGCTCTGGTCTGGATGTACAATAAGTACAATTTCGTAATGACGCTGCTGCTGTTGCATATATTTTCTCCTTATGGATTTAACAGCCATTCAGCATTATAAAAATTAAAAGCCAAACAGCAAGGAAGCACAATTCTACC
This sequence comes from Burkholderiaceae bacterium, assembly GCA_023266335.1. Taxonomy (GTDB): domain Bacteria; phylum Pseudomonadota; class Gammaproteobacteria; order Burkholderiales; family Burkholderiaceae; genus JAHFQJ01. The sequence continues at coordinate 16,771 of JAHFQJ010000026.1, read as the reverse complement.
ACAATGCTATATTCTTTTCAAGAATAACTTATAGGCGGATATTGTGCAGGTGGTTTTGGTATTGGGTGGTTGTTTGTCGGCATAGTAAGTAAGGGCGGTCTCAAGTAAAAAAGCAATACAAATTATATGCATTAAAAATGTTACTTGTTTTCCGAAATCCTAGCTATTATTAAGCTTGTCATGTTAATTTGATATTCATTTTTTAGTGTATTCTCTAAACTATCCAAATGCGATAAGCAGCTGTAAATAATAATTGTTGGGTTTCCACTGATTTCTTCTGTAGTATAGATGACGTTATGTACATTAATAGATACTGAGCCAATCAAGCTGGGCATATTTTCAGCAAAAATAATGTATGGCACTTGTTCTTTAGTTCGGCAATTCTCACCATCAGCCCTGTATGCACATTTTTCACCTGAAGCGTCAGCAACTCTAGATTTTTTATAAGGTATTCTCATAAATTTACTAATAAAAAACTTTATAATGGCGCCCCAAAGACGAATCGAACGTCCGACCTACCCCTTAGGAGGGGGTTGCTCTATCCACTGAGCTACTGAGGCTGCAGCTATTAAATTAAAAACCTTAATTTTTAAGTTTTTAATATATTTTACATTATATATGGATTATTTTATATTTGATATAGGTAGAATGGCAGATTAAACCAAACTGGGAGCACTATGAATTTAGGTTTTTTAAGCTTTTTAATTTAAAAATCAGGATATTTCATATATACTGTTGTATAGCATTATAAAGTTTTAATTTATATAAAATCTATGGGTTCTAAAATATTAAGCGAAGTATTTGATTCTTTGCCGATTTTAAAAAAAGCATCTTGGCTGCAGAATATTCAAGAGCAGATGCAGGCTTTAGTGCCGGCTAATTATAAAATTAAATGCTCCATAAAAGATGATGAGCTAGTGTTGTTGGCTGAAAGTTCTGCTCTAGCAAGACGCTTGTCTTTATTTTTACCTGCATTACAACCGGTTTTAGATAAATATAAGTTAAATATGCCTAAAATTATCATTATTCCTACAAAGTAAAAATTATGATAAAAATAGTATAAATATATATTAAAAAAGATATGAGGCTGATGATAAATAATTTTAACAGCAACTCAAAGTAAATTCAGGTAAGGTGAGTATATATATTCAAATTGTTTGCTCAATCCCAATGATAGAACTTAAATGTATACAAAAGATACTTTTTTCCCTGTTTCTATTTATATTATTTTGGAAATATATTATTGTATAGATAAAACTATGAAGCAAAAATAAAAAAGGAGAATGTATGCCTGTTGTTACACGTTATAAATTAAGTATGCGTATTATGCATCACCTAATTGCATTATTAATTATTGGTTTATTGGCTGTTGGCTTATATATGACTGGTTTAGATAAAAAAGACCCTTCGCGTATGCAGTTATATACTTTACATAAAACATTCGGCTGGTTTGTATTGTGGCTTGCTGTTATCCGTGTGATGCTGCGTTTAATCCATAAGCCAAAATTTGAAGGCTTATCAAGAACATGGGAAATTTTAGCTAAAATCGGGCATTACGGATTATATGCTTTTATGTTTATTATGCCGATGAGCGGTTGGTTAATGAGTTCTGCCGCCGGCTACAACGTTAAATTATTTGGCAGTGAAGCTTTAATTATTCCGAATTTGATTGCTAAAAATAAAGAAATGGCTGGATTTTTTAAAGAAATTCATGAAATAAGTGCTTATATTTTAATTGCTATGATAATCGGGCATGTGCTGGCTGCACTTAAACACAAGTATTGTCATAAGGTAAATGTTATATCCAGAATGTTTCCATAGCTCATAATACTTCCTCCGCTGTTCAATAAGGCGGGGAAATATTTATGTTTAAGTAATTATGCTATTCAGTCGATTGTGCCATTTTTGAATATTTTTCAATACATGCATCAATATCAATATTTTCATCCAGTTCTATATTATTATCTTTTGCCATTTGTAAAAATTCTACCAAACCTTTTAAAGGTTCATGAGTAAAGCCAATTCTTGATATAGGCAACCCTTGTTTTTCACATTCTGTTAAATAGTTTAAAGGCATTTGAATATTAGACTTTATGAGGTCTTGAAAAATTTCATGTTTATTTTTGTATAATAAATCACTATGAGACATATCGATATAAGAATTTTGATTGTTTAATAAATATGAAATATATTCGCTAATATTTGGGTTATCTTTGATCAGTTCATCTGATAAATATAACTTAACGCCTTTATTAGCAGCATGCTTGTTTAGAGCAGCCAATATATTTTTATGTGCTTTATATATTTCTCTGTAGCCAATCTTTGCACCATTCAGGCTTATTGTATTTGGTTCTTTTAATCCATCAAAAAGAAAACCCAGAGTGTCCGCATTAACAGAAAATGATTTATCAACAATTAAATTGCTGTAGGTTATGTTTTTTTTCTGCATTGTGTCTAGAATAGACTGCATTAAGGCATTTGCACAATCTTCTACTTCGAGCCTAGGGAATATATGTAAGTTTATACTAGGTATATGTTCGCCAGTTTTCAGCTGTGCAGCAGCCTCCTTAATTAAACCTAATTGTGCTTGTATATTTTTTATATTTTTTCTAGTGTTAATATTATTTGTATGTATGCCAAAATTTTTAATTATATAGGTTAATTCATGAATAGCTTGACTTCTATCAATTTTTTCTTCTTTTAATTTAGTGTAAACATCATTAAATCCAAGATTAAATGCTTCTTCTGTAATGCCCCTTCGATTTATTTCTTCTTTTGCAAAATGAATTAGAGAATTTCCAGTTAAATAAAACTGAACTAAACTAGCATCATCCATCTGCCCTAATATGTGCGGTATCAAATCCACAGGAAGCTTAGCAAAGTACTTAAATTCTCCTCCCACAGATAAATTTTGAGATTCCGGTTTCTGCAACACAACCTCATTGGCTTGTTGTATTTGAGTTTGTGTTTGAATTTTAGGCTTATGCGGAATATCTTTCCTTGATAATCTATTCCACATATTTCCAGTCTTATTTAAAAAACTTTTAAATCTATCTTTAGAATTATCTGAAAATTTCTTAAATGCATATTGAGCTTTGGAAAGAGAAGAAATTTTTGCTTCCCCTGATGCTCTTTGCCTTGCCGGCATAAGTCTTCTTAAATGGGTTTTTAGTGGCATAAATGAAAAATAATTCAATATCTTAGTATAAAATATAGTTCACATAACTAAATATTGATATAATAGTATTCCCTAGGTTTTTTAAATTTTATTCAAATGATTAAATTTAATTGACGGATTGCTGCATAAACTCCAACCAAGTATCCTTACAAATTTTCTCAATTTAGAGCTATAATGTTAAGAAATGTTTATTCATATTAAAGCAAAGCTATGACTAATAATGCACTAGAGCAGCTGATTAATAAAAAAGATTTGGATTATGAAACAATGCAGAAAATCATGCACGACATTATGCATGGTGAATATTCTTGTGAGTGGATTGCCGGATTTTTAGTTGCAATGCAGATGAAGGGAATTACCAGCCAAGAATTGTTGGCATCTGTAAATATTATGCAAAGCCTAGTTACTAAAGTTTATCCGGCATCTTCTAATGTAGTGGATGTGGTGGGCACTGGCGGTGATGGTATTCATACATTTAATATTTCAACTGCTAGCATGATAGCAGCAGCAAGCTGCGGTGCTAAGGTGGCTAAACACGGTAATAGAGGAGTGTCAAGCAAATCCGGCAGTGCTGATGTATTAGAAGCATTTGGAGTAAATTTACAGTTATCTCCGGAAAATATAGCAAAATGTATAGACAGCATAGGACTTGGATTTATGTTTGCTCCGCATCATCATCCGGCTATGAAATATGTTGCTCCGGTTAGAAAAAATTTAGGTATAAGAACGTTTTTCAATGTTTTAGGTCCGCTAACAAATCCAGCCGGCGTAAAACGTATGCTAATGGGCGTATATTCCAGAGAATGGCTTGAGCCGATTGCTGGCGTATTAAATGACTTAGAATTTGAACATGCTTGGGTAGTGTGTGCTGAAAATGGCATGGATGAAATTAGTTCAAGTTTAAATACTTATGTATATGAGGTAAAGAAAGGTAAAATTAACAGTTTTATGCTAGAACCAGCACAATATGGATTTGCCAAACATAATGATAGAGAGTTATATGCAAGTAACGCAAAACACTCTGCAGATATAATTATGCAGGTTTTGAGAGGCAATAAAGGTGCTGCGTTTGATATGACATGTATAAATGCCGCGGCAGTATTGTATATAAGCGGAGCTGCTGACAATTTAGTGCAAGGTATTGAGCTTGTTAAAACAAATATAGAAAATGGTGCGGCACGTAACAAATTATACGAATTTGTGAGCTATAATTAGTATATAATAAAAGAAAGAAAAATCTACTAGGAACAGCGGATAAATAAAGCCATGAGAATAGCCAACCCAATCTACGATACATTTTTTAAATATATGATAGCCAATGTAGAAATAGCTAAATATATTATAGAAAATCTGCTGGATAAAAAAGTTATAAAACTCCAGCCTCTGCAGCAGGAAAAAGTAATTCACAGCGCCAAAGAACTAAAAATTATCAGATATGATTATTCCTGCACCGTGGAACTGCATGACGGCACGCATAAAAATATAATTGTGGAGCTGCAAAAAAGCGAAAATAAATTAGACATAGGCAGATTTAGAGGATATTTAGCTAAAAATTATAAAGAAGAAAGCGTATTAAATGACGGACAGACTGATTATCTGCCGATAATAGCAATATATTTTCTAGGTTTTGATTTACAAAATACCAGACCGTTTATAAAAGCAGAATGTAACTTAATTGATTTAAACACGAATGAAATATTAGACGAAGAAAAAGATAAATTTATACAAAAACTTAGCCATGATATATATCTAGTGCAGATAAAACGTATTAATAAAAATGCTGAAGACAGGCTAAGCAGAATGTTCAGCATGTTTAATCAAAATTATAAAGCAGAGCATAACAACAAATATAAAGATGCCGTGCTGGATATTCCGGAAGAGCAAATTCAAAGCGGAAATAAAAACATATTTATGCATCTGCACAATATGCTGGAAAGTTCAGAGGTAATGGACGATTTTGAAGAAGCAAGACGTATAGAAAAAATTATGCTGAAAGATGAAGAATTAAGATTCTTAGAAGGCAAAGCAGAAGGTAAAATTGAATCTGCGCAGGCAATGCTGAAAGCCGGTCTAGATAAACAGCTTGTACAGCAGATTTTAGGCTTATCAGAGGAGCAGATTGAGCAGATATTGTTGTAAATCCCACAGCTAGTGTTTACCAGCTATGAGTTTTAAATTTGCTCAGCATTCTTTGGTGCTCACCTATTTCATCTAAGCTTGCGTGCAGCACTATCCCATTATCCTGCACATTAATAATAATTTCTTGTTCTATATTATTCATTCCGCTGGAATTTTGTATTAATAAGTCATCTTGCCCTCTAGTCATTGACAGCCATACTTTAGCTAATAAGCTTGAATCAAGTAATGCCCCGTGATACTCTCTATTGCTGCGGTCAACTTCTAGTCTATCGCATAGTGCATCAAGCGAGTTTTTACGCCCCGGATAAAGCGTACGTGCTTTTTTTAATGAATCTATGACTTCATAAACATAACTGGTAAAAGGCATTAAATCAAGTCTGGACAATTCTGCATCTAAAAATCCAATATCAAATGCAGCATTATGAATTATTACGGTACTGCCTTGAATAAAATCAAGAAACTGCTGGGCTTTTTCTTTAAATAACGGTTTGCCGATTAAAAATTCGTTGGTAATGCCGTGAATGTTAATGGCTTCCTGCGGTACTTGGCGTTCGGGGTGCAGATATTCGTGAAAAGAGTTTTTAGTTAGATTTCTCTCTTTCATTTCAATGCAGCCAATTTCAACAATTCTATCGCCATTTTTAGCGTCTAAGCCGGTTGTTTCTGTATCAAGGAAGATGTAACGCATAGATTAAACTGATAAATTAATGTATTATTTTACTATAATATTTGTTTAATTTGAACTAACGCCTGCTGCTGATTATTATTCAGAAAAATGAAAATGCTAATATTTTTAATTAGTTTGCTATATAATATATTTAGTTTTTTCAAATCCATGCATAAAATTATGAATAATAATTCTAGTGATAAGCTTGATAGTCATGTTCACCAAACCGAAAAACATACAACACATTTTGGGTTTAATCAAGTTTCAACACATGAAAAACAAAAGAAAGTTGCTGAAGTTTTTTCATCTGTGGCAAAAAGCTATGATATTATGAATGATGTGATGTCAATGGGGCTGCACCGCTTATGGAAAAAAATTGCGGTTACACATGCAAATATTAGGGCAGGCGATAAAATATTAGACATTGCCAGCGGAACAGGCGATTTAGCAGAACAATTCAGCAAACTTGCAGCAAACCATACTACAAAAGGCGAAGTATGGATGACAGATATAAATGAAAATATGTTAAATGAGGGTAAAAAACGTCTCTTAGATAAAGGTATTATTTTACCAACCCTTGTTTGCAATGCAGAAGAACTGCCTTTTGAAGATAATTATTTCAATTTAGTAAGTGTGTCTTTTGGGTTAAGAAATATGACAAATAAAGATACAGCATTAAAAGAAATGTATAGGGTATTAAAACCCGGCGGAAAAGTTATGGTGTTAGAATTTTCTAAAATTCATGCTAGCTTAAGCAAGGTTTATGATTGGTATTCATTTAATTTATTGCCGTTTATGGGCAAAATAATTGCAAAAGATGAAGCAAGCTATCGTTATCTTGCTGAATCTATCCGCATGCATCCTGACCAAGAAACATTAAAAACAATTATGGAGCAGGCCGGATTTAATAAAGTAGTATATCATAATATGAGTGCAGGTATTGCGGCTTTGCATATTGGGTATAAGTTTTAATTTTAAAGGAATTTATTATGGCAGGTATTGCGAATGTATCGAATTTTTGCGGCGCTCGTGTTGCTCATACTTATTATTGTCCCGATACATATAAGTTGTATGAGAATCTACAAATAATGTTTCCGACTCATGAGCGTAAAACTATACGAGAAGCAGTTTATCAAGAAAATAAATATCCTCACTACATAGCCGAAGGCACATTGTATATTCATGAATGTACCCAAAAAGCACATAAATTAGATCAAGCAGAAACTTTACCTAAGGCAAAACAATATTTAACCGCAGTTGTAAAAAGTTTAACTCAAAAAAGTACAACTGAAGCAGAAATAGAGCAAAAAGTAGCTGAAGTAATAGAACAAATGAAGGAATAAGAGAGCAAACTACAAAACTAATCCAACAATTAAAATTAAAAATTTAATAAAATATATATGAAAATTAGATTTAATCAAAATGTTGAATGTGAACCACAAGAAAACGACATTAATTATGCAGGATTTTGTCCACTAGAGGATAACAAAACATTTAAAAAAGATCAGACTTATAATGCTTCCAGACGTCGAATGGATTTGGGTAATCACAGGATATATTATAATGTTCGACATAATGAACAATCTGGCGGGTATATATATGAATGTTATTCTCAACAATTTTTTACAGACACATTACGTAGCTTAACGGCTATTTTTAATTTAACGGGCGAAGTAGTAGTGGGGGAATTAATTGAATAGAGTAATTAATAAAGATAGATTTTTTCTTAATTTTAATATTTCTAAAAATGAAAATCTTGTATCTGCTAGCTTCATTTTTTTGTGTATTCGTAATATTCATTAAATATCTGTCTATACGTAGTACTCTCTAAATTAACTACACTTTATTTTAATAGGTAAACACCATGCATGAAATTTACGCAGAGCTGCAGCAGGAACTAGATAATCTAAAATCTCAAGGCTTATATAAAACTGAACGCATTATTGAAGGGGCTCAAGGGGCGGTTATCAGCGTAAACGGCAAGCAGGTATTAAATTTTTGTGCAAATAATTATTTAGGTTTAAGTGCTGATAAAGACGTAGTTAATGCTTCTCAAAAAACTATGGAAAAATACGGCTTTGGCTTATCATCTGTGCGTTTTATCTGTGGAACACAAAATATCCATAAAGAACTAGAACAAAAAATTGCTCAATTTGTCGGATGCAGTGATGCTATTTTATATGCGGCTGCTTTTGATGCCAACGGCGGAGTATTTGAACCTTTATTGGGTGAGCAGGATGCAGTTATTTCTGATGAATTAAATCATGCTTCAATTATTGATGGAGTGCGATTATGCAAAGCTAAGCGTTACCGCTATAACCATAATAATATGGAAAGTTTAGAGCAACAGCTAAAAATTGCTAGTAAAGAACAAAAAGCCAGACGCATTTTAATTGTAAGCGATGGTGTATTTTCAATGGACGGCACAATTGCCCAAGTTGATAAAATTGTAGAATTAGCTAAAAAATATAATGCATTAACTATGCTTGATGAATCGCACTCAACTGGTTTTGTTGGAAAAACTGGCAAAGGCACGCCTGAACTTAAAAATGTATTTGGTCAAATTGATATTATTACAGGCACATTCGGCAAGGCCTTAGGCGGAGCTTCCGGCGGATTTACTGCAGCACGTGCAGAAATAATAGAAATTTTAAGGCAACGTTCACGCCCGTATTTATTTTCAAATACACTTGCTCCTGCTGTAGTTGGTGCATCTTTGCATGTGCTGGATATTTTAAATAATTCAAATCAGTTGATTGAAAAACTGCAAAATAACACTGCATATTTCAGAGAAAAAATGACACAAGCCGGTTTTAATATTATTGCGGGAACTCATGCAATTTGCCCAGTTATGTTAGGTGATGCAAAACTTGCACAGGAAATGTCTAAACAATTATTAGATTTAGATATTTATGTAATTGGCTTTTTTTATCCGGTTGTGCCGCACGGCAAAGCCCGTATACGTGTGCAGATTTCTGCGGCGCATAAGCAGGAACATTTAGATAAAGCCATTGAAGCGTTTATTCAGACTGGTAAAAAGTTGGGGGTTATATAAATTATTATCAAAACTAATCTAAATGCTTGTATTATAACAATTTAAAATCTTAGCATATAAAATCTCTTGTTCATTTTCCACAGAAATTTTAAATGGGGCTGAAGCTTTTTTACCCATTTCTATACTATTTTTATTAAAACATAATCACAAGTTTTATTATATCCATAATTATGTATAGAAAGTAAATTTGATATTTTATGGCTGCGTTCATTGAAACTACTTCTATCTGTACTCAAAATTATAACATATGTATTTTTTAAATATTATAGCAGGATAATATCAAAATTTATGCACTCCATTTTCCTCAATTAAATAGCATAATCTGACTAAAAATACCCTTCACAAATATCTGTATCCTGAATATTCATTATCCTATGAAGCAATTAATATTAGCCTCCACATCTCTTCACACCTAGTTTTTAAATCAAACATGATAAAACAGGATATTTATGTTGTATTTATTACATACAAAAAAAATTTGCTTACTTCAATCAAGCTTTGAATGTATAATTTTTTTAAAAGGCTGCTAACTTTTCTCGAAAAAGTTAAAATTTTATCAAAAATAAAGATGAATTTTTCTTATTTATGCTTTTATAGACCATTATTGTAATTATTTAATTTAGGGTTTTTATGAATAAAGTATATCGTATTGTCTGGAATAAAAAATTAAATATTTGGGTTGTAGTTAGCGAAACAGCTAAATCTTATGCTGTGAATGCTTCTAAAAAGATGAATGATTTTGATAAGCTTTATATTAGGCAAAATGCTGAATGCCGTTTTGCAGTATATAATTTACCTAGTCAAATTTTAAAAATAGGCAAAAAATCTATTTTCCCTAAAAATTATTTAAGTGTGTTTGATACCCATTTAAAACTAAAACCAAGCATATGCATAAATGAGACTAGTAAATACCGCCATTTAAGAAAATATAAAACAAATGTTTATTCTTTCATTGATATATTTAAAATTTCTTTATTAGCGGTTACAAATTTTATATGCGTGCAAACAGCAGATGCAGCTACTGTTGCTTCTGGGTCAAATATCAATTTAAATAGTGCATTAGCTTCAGGCATATCGTCAACTGCTATTGGGGATAATGCAACTGCAAGCGGAGAAAGTGCGGTAGCTCTAGGTTATTCTGCAACTGCGTCTAATATTAATAGCATTGCAATTGGTACTTTATCAACCTCGTCTGCTGTTGATTCTGCTGCAATTGGTACTTTATCAATAGCATCTGCTAATAATGCTTCTGTGTTTGGTCATTTAGCTAGTGCATCAGGCGAGTCATCAACTGCTATCGGTACTTTGGCAACAGCTAGCGGTAACAGCTCTTTTGCTGGGGGCAATGGTGCAGCTTCCTTAGGAAGTCTGGCTCTTGCATTAGGAGCTTCATCAACAGCCTCAAATATTAACAGCATTGCAATTGGCACTTTATCAACCTCGTCTGCTGTTGATTCTGCTGCAATTGGTACTTTATCAATAGCATCCGCTGATAATACAGTTGCACTTGGTCATTTAGCAAATGCATCAGGCGGATCATCAACTGCTGTTGGTAATTTAGCAACAGCGAGCGGTGCTGCATCTTTTGCTGGCGGTAACGAAGTAGCTTCATTGGGCGATTCATCTATTGCATTAGGAAATTCATCAACTGCAGCCAGTGATTCATCTATTGCGATTGGTTCTATATCAACCTCATCGAATATTAACAGCATTGCAATTGGCACTTTATCAACCTCGTCTGCTGTTGATTCTGCTGCAATTGGTACTTTATCAATAGCATCCGCTGATAATACAGTTGCACTTGGTCATTTAGCAAATGCATCAGGCGGATCATCAACTGCTGTTGGTAATTTAGCAACAGCTAGCGGTGCTGCATCTTTTGCTGGCGGTAACGGAGTAGCTTCATTGGGCGATTCATCTATTGCATTAGGAAATTCATCAACTGCAGCCAGTGATTCATCTATTGCGATTGGTTCTATATCAACCTCATCGAATATTAATAGCATTGCAATTGGCACTTTATCAACCTCGTCTGCTGATAATACAGTTGCACTTGGTCATTCAACTAGTGCATCAGGCACATCATCAACTGCTATTGGCGATTTAGCTACATCTAGCGGTGCTGACTCTTTTGCTGGCAGCAGCGGTGCAGCATCATTGGGTGACTCATCTATTGCACTAGGACATTTATCAACTGCAGGCAGTGATTCATCTATTGCGATTGGTTCTATATCAACCTCATCGAATATTAATAGCATTGCAATTGGCACTTTATCAACCTCGTCCGCTGATAATACAGTTGCACTTGGTCATTCAACTAGTGCATCAGGCACATCATCAACTGCTATTGGCGATTTAGCTGCATCTAGCGGTGCTGACTCTTTTGCTGGCAGCAGCGGTGCAGCATCATTGGGTGACTCATCTATTGCACTAGGACATTTATCAACTGCAGGCAGTGATTTATCTATCTCAATTGGTTATCAATCAACAGCAAATAATACTAATTCTGTGGCAATTGGTGCAAACTCCACGGCCAGCGGTACTAATGCTATAGCGAATGGTTATTTATCAACAGCATCAGCTCAAGATACTGTTGCTGTGGGATATTTATCACAAGCTACAGGAACAAAAGCAATAGCAATAGGGGTAGGGGCTTCATCATCTGGTTCAGTTGCCGTCGGTTATAGTGCAAGCGCAGCAAATGGGGGAAGTGCATTAGGTGATCTCGCAACATCAACTGTAGCAAACAGCGTTGCTATTGGCTACGGTTCAACTGCCGTTGCAAATGCAGGCGGAGATGCATTGTACAGCAATACGGCAATTACTGCAACAGGGGCTGTAGCTTTAGGTTATACTGGATTTGAGCGTCAGATTAAAAATGTAGCAGGCGGAACTGCTTTAACTGACGCAGTAAATATAGCTCAATTAAGTGCTGTTAGCAGTACAGTTCAAGCAAATTTAAATTCTATTAGCGGTAATTTAGGATTAACTTCTGCTAATTTAAGTTTAACAAGCTCTAATTTAGGCTTGGTTTCTACCAGCTTGAGTAATGTTAGTTCAAATGTCAGTTTAGTCAGCACTAATCTCAGTCTGACTTCAAGCAGTTTAGGATTGACCTCGGCTAATTTAAGTCTGACTAGTTCTAATTTAGGCTTGGTTTCTACAAGTTTGAGTAATGTTAGCTCGAATGTCAGTTTAGTCAGCGATAATTTGAGTTTAACTTCGAGTAACCTTGCTTTAACTTCAGCAAACCTTAGTTTAACTAGTTCTAGCTTAGGTTTGGTTTCTACAAACTTAAGTAATGTTAGTTCAAATGTTAGTTTGGTTAGTGATAATTTAAGTTTAACCTCGGGTAACCTTGCTTTAACCAGTTCTAATTTAAGCCTGACTTCAAGCACTTTAGGATTGACCTCGAGTAATCTAAGTCTTACCAGTTCTAGTTTAGGCTTGGTTTCTGCCAGCTTGAGCAATGTTAGTTCGAATGTCAGCTTAGTTAGTGATAATTTGAGTTTGACTTCAAGCAATTTAGGGTTAACTTCAGCTAATTTAAGCTTAACCAGCTCTAGCTTAGCCTTGGTTTCTACAAGTTTGAGTAATGTTAGCTCGAATGTTAGTTTAGTTAGTGATAATTTGAGTTTAACCTCGAGTAATCTTGCTCTAACTTCAAGCAATTTAGGATTGACTTCGGCTAATCTAAGTCTTACCAGTTCCAGCTTAGGTTTGGTTTCTACAAGCTTAAGTAATGTTAGTTCGAATGTCAGCTTAGTTAGTGATAATTTGAGTCTGACTTCGGGTAACCTTGCTTTAACTTCAGCAAACCTTAGTTTAACTAGTTCTAGCTTAGGTTTGGTTTCTACAAGCTTAAGTAATGTTAGTTCAAATGTTAGTTTGGTTAGTGATAATTTGAGTTTAACCTCGGGTAACCTTGCTTTAACCAGTTCTAATTTAAGCCTGACTTCAAGCACTTTAGGATTGACCTCGAGTAATCTAAGCTTAACCAGCTCTAGTTTAGGATTGGTTTCTGCCAGCTTGAGCAGTGTTAGTTCGAACGTTAGCTTAGTTAGTGATAATTTAAGTCTTACCAGTTCTAGTTTAGGCTTGGTTTCTGCCGGCTTAAGCAATGTAAGTTCAAATGTGAGTTTAGTTAGTGATAATTTGAGTCTGACTTCGGGTAACCTTGCTTTAACTTCAGCAAACCTTAGTTTAACTAGTTCTAGTTTAGGTTTGGTTTCTACAAGTTTAAGTAATGTTAGTTCAAATGTCAGTTTGGTTAGTGATAATTTGAGTTCAACCTCAAGTAACTTGGGGTTAACTTCGGCTAATCTAAGTCTTACCAGTTCCAGCTTAGGTTTGGTTTCTGCCAGTTTGAGTAATGTTAGTTCGAATGTCAGTTTAGTCAGTGATAATTTGAGCCTGACTTCAAGCAGTTTAGGATTGACCTCGAGTAATCTAAGTCTCACCAGCTCTAGCTTAGGCTTGGTTTCTACCAGCTTAAGCAATGTTAGTTCGAATGTCAGCTTAGTTAGTGATAACTTAAGTCTAACTTCAAGCAATTTAGGATTAACTTCGGCTAATTTAAGTCTTACCAGTTCCAGCTTAGGTTTGGTTTCTGCCAGTTTGAGTAATGTTAGTTCGAATGTCAGTTTAGTCAGTGATAATTTGAGTTTAACCTCGAGTAACTTGGGATTAACTTCGGCTAATCTAAGTCTTACCAGTTCCAGCTTAGGTTTGGTTTCTGCCAGTTTGAGTAATGTTAGTTCGAATGTCAGTTTAGTCAGTGATAATTTGAGTTTGACTTCGGGTAATCTTGCTTTAACCAGTTCTAATTTAAGTCTAACTTCAAGCACTTTAGGATTGACCTCAAGTAATCTAAGCTTAACCAGCTCTAATTTAGGTTTGGTTTCTACCAGCTTGAGTAATGTTAGTTCAAATGTTAGTTTGGTTAGTGATAATTTGAGTTTGACTTCAAGCAGTTTAGGATTAACCTCTGCTAATTTAAGTTTAACCAGCTCTAGTTTAGGTTTGGTTTCTACAAGTTTAAGTAATGTTAGTTCAAATGTTAGTTTAGTTAGTGATAATTTGAGTTTAACTTCAAGCAGTTTAGGATTAACTTCAGCTAATCTAAGTCTCACTAGTTCTAGCTTAGGCTTGGTTTCTGCCGGCTTGAGCAATGTTAGTTCGAATGTCAGTTTAGTTAGTGATAATTTGAGCTTAACCTCAAGCAATTTAGGATTAACCTCTGCTAATTTAAGTCTTACCAGCTCCAGCTTAGGCTTAGTTTCTACGAGCTTGAGTAATGTTAGTTCAAATGTTAGTTTAGTTAGTGATAATTTGAGTTTAACTTCGAGTAATCTTACTTTAACTAGTTCTAATTTAAGCCTGACTTCAAGCAATTTAGGATTAACTTCAGCTAATCTAAGCTTAACCAGCTCTAATTTAGGCTTGGTTTCTGCCGGCTTAAGCAATGTTAGTTCAAATGTTAGTTTGGTTAGTGATAATTTGAGTTTAACCTCGAGTAATCTTACTTTAACCAGTTCCAGCTTAGGCTTGGTTTCTACCAGCTTAAGCAATGTTAGTTCGAATGTCAGCTTAGTTAGTGATAATTTGAGTTTAACCTCGAGTAACCTTGCTTTAACCAGTTCTAATTTAAGCCTGACTTCAAGCACTTTAGGATTAACTTCAGCTAATTTAAGCTTAACCAGTTCCAGCTTAGGTTTGGTTTCTACAAGCTTAAGTAATGTTAGTTCAAATGTTAGTTTGGTTAGTGATAATTTGAGTTTAACTTCGGGTAATCTTGCTTTAACCAGCTCTAATTTAAGTCTAACTTCAAGCAATTTAGGATTGACCTCGGCTAATTTAAGTTTAACTAGTTCCAGCTTAGGCTTAGTTTCTGCCAGCTTAAGCAATGTTAGTTCGAATGTCAGCTTAGTTAGTGATAACTTAAGTCTAACTTCAAGCAGTTTAGGATTGACCTCGGCTAATTTAAGTTTAACTAGTTCCAGCTTAGGCTTAGTTTCTGCCAGCTTGAGCAGTGTTAGTTCGAACGTTAGCTTAGTTAGTGATAATTTGAGTTTAACTTCGAGTAATCTTACTTTAACTAGTTCTAATTTAAGCCTGACTTCAAGCACTTTAGGATTAACTTCAGCTAATTTAAGTCTCACTAGTTCTAGTTTAGGTTTGGTTTCTGCCAGCTTAAGCAATGTTAGTTCAAATGTCAGCTTAGTTAGTGATAATTTGAGTTTAACTTCGAGTAATCTTACTTTAACTAGTTCTAATTTAAGTCTAACTTCAAGCAGTTTAGGATTAACCTCTGCTAATTTAAGTTTAACCAGCTCTAGTTTAGGCTTGGTTTCTGCCGGCTTAAGCAATGTTAGTTCAAATGTCAGTTTAGTTAGTGATAATTTGAGTCTAACTTCAAGCAATTTAGGGTTAACTTCGGCTAATTTGAGTCTCACTAGCTCCAGTTTAGGATTAGTTTCTACGGGTTTGAGCAGTGTTAGTTCGAATGTCAGCTTAGTTAGTGATAACTTAAGTCTGACTTCAAGCACATTAGGATTGACCTCGGCTAATTTAAGTTTAACAAGCTCTAGTTTAGGCTTGGTTTCTACCAGCTTAAGCAATGTTAGTTCGAATGTTAGTTTAGTCAGTGATAATTTGAGTTTAACCTCAAGTAACTTGGGATTAACTTCGGCTAATCTAAGTCTCACCAGTTCCAGTTTAGGCTTAGTTTCTACCAGCTTGAGCAATGTTAGTTCAAATGTTAGCTTAGTTAGTGATAATTTGAGTTTGACTTCAAGCAGTTTAGGATTAACCTCTGCTAATTTAAGTTTAACTAGCTCTAGTTTAGGTTTAGTTTCTGCCGGCTTAAGCAATGTTAGTTCAAATGTCAGTTTAGTTAGTGATAATTTGAGTTTAACTTCGAGTAATCTTACTTTAACTAGTTCTAATTTGAGCCTGACTTCAAGCACTTTAGGATTGACCTCGAGTAATCTAAGCTTAACAAGCTCTAGTTTAGGCTTGGTTTCTACCAGCTTAAGCAATGTTAGTTCGAATGTTAGTTTAGTCAGTGATAATTTGAGTCTGACTTCGGGTAACCTTAGTTTAACTAGTTCCAGCTTAGGTTTGGTTTCTACAAGCTTAAGCAATGTTAGTTCGAATGTCAGTTTAGTCAGTGATAATTTGAGTTTAACCTCGAGTAATCTTGCTCTAACTTCATCAAACCTTGCTTTAACCAGTTCTAATTTAAGTCTAACTTCAAGCAGTTTAGGATTAACTTCAGCTAATCTAAGTCTGACTAGTTCTAGTTTAGGCTTGGTTTCTACAAGTTTGAGCAATGTTAGTTCAAATGTAAGTTTAGTCAGTGATAATTTGAGTTTAACTTCAAGTAATCTTACTTTAACTAGTTCTAATTTAAGCCTGACTTCAAGCAATTTAGGATTAACTTCAGCTAATTTAAGCTTAACTAGCTCTAGCTTAGGCTTGGTTTCTGCCGGCTTGAGCAATGTTAGTTCGAATGTCAGTTTAGTTAGTGATAATTTGAGTTTAACTTCAAGCAGTTTAGGATTAACTTCAGCTAATCTAAGTCTCACTAGTTCTAGCTTAGGCTTGGTTTCTGCCGGCTTGAGCAATGTTAGTTCGAATGTCAGTTTAGTTAGTGATAATTTGAGCTTAACCTCAAGCAATTTAGGATTAACCTCTGCTAATTTAAGTCTTACCAGCTCCAGCTTAGGCT
>JAHFQJ010000025.1 GCA_023266335.1 Burkholderiaceae bacterium | reverse complement strand
CCGTTCTGTAGAAATGGTTGAACTTAGTATGAGGTTATGGGTACATGTTAATAAGCCTGAAGAATTTGCTAAATATCAGATTATTTTTAAATCAGCTATACGTATTTAACTCTCTCAAAAAGTTTATAGCCAAATTGAAACACCAATCGACCGTACCGAAGTACCAGCAGTAAATGTTACATGGACTAATGATACAACAGAATTATTCGGCAGCAAAACTCAAACTACGCAAAAGTTAAGTATAACAATTTCTATAATTTGCAGAGGCGATAATTGGCAGGAGCAAAGTGATTTATTAAGCGAGCAAATGCACTCACAATTAATGCAGACAAATTTACACGATGATATATATCAAATTATCAAAAAATCTAGTTCAGTAGACCAGCATATGGCTGATTTAACTTGTGGTGTGATAAACCATGAGTATTTAATTAGCTATTATTCAAATATTTTTCAAAATTAAAAATTAAGCAATTTAAATAAGGATATAAAAATGGCTCAATATTCATTTGGCAGCGGTGATTTATTTGCAGTACCAACCATGGACGCAAGCGGTAGTGTAATTGTAAACCCTACACCAATACAGTTTGCAGCATTGCAAGAGGTATCAGTAGATTATTCAGGGGATATTAAAGAATTATATGGTGAAAATAGTTTCCCTATTGACGTAGCAAGGGGTAAAGTTAAAATCAGTGTAAAAGCTAAGTCAGCACAGATTTTTGGTGCATTATATGCATCTTGCTTTTTTGGTTCAGCATTAAGCACAGGACAAAATAGAATAATTACTAACTTAGCAGGTACAGTAACAACAGGAGCTTATACTGTAACTTTAGGCGGTGCAACTTTTGTTGGAGATTTAGGGGTAAAAAATTCGCAGAATGTACCATTAACTAGAGTAAGTTCAGCACCAGCAAATGCGAATGAATATAGTGTGAATACCAGCACGGGAGCTTATACTTTTCATACTTCAAATAACTCACAAGTATTATTTTTCAGTTACATAG
Organism: Burkholderiaceae bacterium; assembly: GCA_023266335.1. GTDB lineage: Bacteria > Pseudomonadota > Gammaproteobacteria > Burkholderiales > Burkholderiaceae > JAHFQJ01. Next base: position 22,547 of record JAHFQJ010000025.1, on the reverse strand, counting down.
TTTCTGATGCTGCAATTGGTAAAACACTAACAGTTACAAACCTGCCTATGGGATATATTCCTGAATTTTCACTATATTTAGATATAGGCTATAAAGGTAAAAATGGCTGTTTAATTTTTGATAGAGTTGTTAGTTCTAAGTTAGGTTTTGCGACAAAACTAGACGACCATGTAATCCCTGATTTTGATATGTCAGTAATGGCATTACCAAACGGTGCGGTTAGTAGAATGAGTTTTAGCGAATAATAAATAACATAGATTAATAAATGAAAGGATTACAAAATGATAGTTAAATATACAGGTAAAAATTACACACTAGCAGGCAAAGAATACATTATTGCACCATTACCATTAGGCTACTTAGAAAAGAATTTAGATAAAATACAAAAAATTGATGAAGCTACTGAACAAGAAGCTTTAACTTTAATTATTGATACGGTGCATTGCTCAATTAAGCGAAATTATCCTGAAATTACCCGAGATGAATTAGTAAATGAATTATTAGATATAAATAATGTAAATGATTTATTTGCAACAGTATTAGGTGCAAGCGGTTTTGATAAAGGCGAACAAGAAAAAAAGCTGAGCTTACCGATATTGATTGGGGATATATCTATGCCGACATAATTAATAGTACACATTGCGATTGGTTTGAGGCGGTTTGGGAATATGACCTAAACCGTCTTTTTTATATGCATGATTATTGGCATCAACACCCGCCTGTGCATAAATTAGTTGCGGGGTTTGTAGGTTATAAGCCTAGCAAAATAATTCAAAAAAATAACCAAGATAACCAGCAATCTAATAATCAAAATATAGAGAATGTAAACTTAGATAGCTTTTTGGAAGCTTTAACTCAACCAATAATTTAATTTATAAAACATGGCAGCACAAAAAATAGCAGAATTAGCATTTAATTTAGAAACTGGACAGATGACAGCAGGTTTACAAAAGCTATCAAATGATACGGCTAAAACTATGGGTAATATAGTTAATAGTGCCAGCCAAGTTTCTAATAAATTTAGTAGTGAGTTTTCACGGGCATTAACTTCAAGCGAGCAATTAAAAAAAGGTATTAATGGCGTGAGCGATAGTATAAAAAACATGGTTAGTCAATTTGCAGGGCTAGCAATAATTTCTACTGCTTTAATTCCTGCTACAAAAGCCACAATGCAGCTGCATGATGCAATGATTGACATAGCTAAACTTGGAGACTTTACCCCGCAAGGTTTAGAAAAATTAAAGCAGGATATTAAAGATTTAGCTCAAGAAATACCACTAACTACAGCTGAATTAGCAAAAATTGGTGAATCAGGTGTACAAGCTGGTTTACCAACTAATGAATTAAAGGAATTTATAGAACTTACAGGCAAAGCAAGTTCTGCACTTGGTTTAATTCCTGATGAAACTGCAGATAATTTAGGCAAAATTAGCTCAGCTTTTGGCGGTATGCCATTACAAAGAATTAAAAATTTAGCTGATTCAGTTAATTATTTAGAAGATAGTATTGCCAACGTAAAAAGTAAAGATTTGTTAGAAGTTTTACAACGTAGTGCAGGTGCTGGACAATTAGCAAAACTAACCGAACAGCAACTTGGTGCTTTAGGAGCGACTTTACTTAGCGTAGGCACAAATACAGAAGTTGCAGGCTCAAGTATAAATTCATTTTTAGGCAGTTTAAGTGCGGTAGAGGTTCAATCTGCACCATTTAGAAAAGCCATGGGGCTTTTAGGTTTTGATTTAAAGAAATTTGCAGATTTAGCAGCAAAAGACGGACAGCAGGCAATCATGCAACTTTTAACAAGATTAAGCCAGCTTGATGATGTAAGCAGAAATAATGCAATTGCCAGCTTATTTGGTAAAGGCGAAGATGCTCAAGCGATTGCTAAATTAGTATTAAATTTAGATAAATACAAAGATACAGTCAATAAAACCGCCAATGCAACTAATTATTTAGGTAGTGTACAAAAAGCATTTGAAAAAGACCAGCAAAAATTTAGTACGCAATGGACTACATTAAAAAACAGTTTAGCTAATGTTGGAACAACCATTATTAGTACAGTAGAACCTGCTTTAGCTTTATTATTAAAAGGTATAAATTCTTTAGTACAAGGCGTAGCAAATTTTGTAAAACAGCATTCTGTAATATCGGCAACTATAGTTGGTATAGCTGGTATTGCTACTTTAGTACCTATAATATCATTAGCAAGTAGTGCATTTGGTTTATTATCTGCAACTATAGGAGTTACGCTATCTATCATGGCTCCTATAATTGGAGTAGTTGCTGGAGTAGGTTTGGCAATATCTGCCGTATCAAATAAAATAAATGATTTAGAAAAAGGAATAGATGATACAAATAAAACTACTTCAAGATTTGAAAGATTAACAATTGATTTAGCTAAAGCATGGATTAATGCAAGGGACAATATATCTAGTGCGATTATTTCAATTGTAAGTAAGCTCAAAGAATTACCCACAAATTTATATATAAAAATATTTGAGAGTATTAAATATAGATAGCTTTTCTGTAAATTTAAAAATTCAAAGCCTTATGTTTATTAGGTTTAGATTTCCAAAATCTTAAAAATAACTATCTAAATGAACACTCTCAAATATTTTTAGACTTTAATACATCAGTAGAAAAAGCTAAACAACAATTTGCTGATGATTTAGATAAAAAATTATTTAATTTTGTAGACAAAATAAATCCTGCAGTAGCAAAATTCAGAGCATTAAATGTAAAGCAAAATTCTTTTACACATGAAAATGAAAAGTTTGATTCACAAGCGAGAATTACTAATCAAGAATTACCTGCATTATATAAAAAACAAAAAGACTATGAAAGTAAAGAATATGCCTTAAATATAGTTAAATCACAAAAAGCATCTGAATATAAAAATCCATTACCTAAAAAAACCAAAGACCATATTGCAGGATTTGCTGAAGATGATAAGAAAAAAGCTGGTTCAGATGAACAAGACAAACAAATTAACCATGTCAAATTATATGAAGATGAATTAAAAGCTAAAAAAGACGCAGTACGTCAAATGAATTTAGAAAATAATACATTTTATGAATATAGCAAAGCACAAGAAGCAGCTTTTTGGCGTTATAAATTAAGAAATGCACAAATAAATGTATTAAATCATAAAATTACAGCCAAAGAATTAGCTGAAATTTCAGAAAAAGCTAGCCAAGCAGAGATTGATTCTAAAAAAGAAGCATTTGACAATGAAATTCAAACGCTACAAGATGGCTTAGAGAAATTTAAAAATAACTATACTGAACGTGAAAAAATAGCACAAGAAATTTATAACAGAATTTCAAAAAAATATGGAAGTGAGAGTCCAGAAGCTAAGCAAGCTAATAAAAATGTAGAAAAAGAACAAACCAGTAAAAAGAAGCAAAATGATGAAGTAAAAAATATTGATGATGAAACACAAAAAAGTAAAAGTATTTTTGATATTGAAAAACTAGAGCAAGATGCACAACAAGCTTTAGAGTTGGAAAGAATTACTCAAGAACAATATTTAGTTTTACAACAGCAATTTTTAACTAAAAGAAATCAGCTTGAACTTCAAGCTTTAGAAGACAAACAAGCCAAATTAAAAAAAGACCCTGATCATAATCCTTCAGAGTTAGCAAAATTAAATGCAGAAAAATTAAAATTAGAACAAAAATATTTAAAAGATAAAGCAGAGCTTATTCATAAACAAAAGCTTGAAGAACAAAAAACATCTAAAAAGTTTCAGGATGCTTTACAACAAAGTACTGCAAATAGTATTAAAGGACTGATTACTTTACAAATGGGGTGGCGAGATGCCTTTAGAAATGTTTTAAATAGTATGCTTGATGCCTTAGCTACACATATATCGCAGACAATGGCACAGCATTTAATTGGTTTTATTTTTACAACAAATTTAAAAAGAAAAGCAATTATTGGCGATGCATATACAGCTGGTGCTGGTGCTTACAAAGCTGTAGTTGGAATTCCAGTTGTCGGACCTATACTTGCACCAGTTGCAGCTGCTGCTGCATTTGCTGGCACAATGGCGTTTGGTAACAGTATACCAAGTGCAAAAGGCGGTTTTGATATTCCATCAGGCGTAAATCCGCTTACTCAGTTACATGAGAAAGAAATGGTTTTACCAGCTCCTCAAGCTAATGTTATACGTGAAATGGCAAATAATAAATTTTCACTTGGATTTCTAAAAAATTTCAAAAACGGTTTTGACATAAAACCTGAACTTAGAGGATTATTAGAGTATTCCACGAGACAATCTAATATGAAATTTAATAATGAAACACAACAGCAAAATAATATTAAAACTAACCCAAATGTTATAAATTATCATGACAACAGCGGACGTTTAAGCCCGCAGGAAATAAGAAGAAATGCAGGAATAATTGCTCAAGCACTATTTGAATACGGCAAAGGTAAAAAATAATAAATGAGTAATTTAATATTTCCAACTTTTGCAGGCTTAACATGGGATAAAGAGTATAAGGCAAGCTTTAATACAATAGTACAAACAGCGGTAAGCGGTAAAGAGATACGTATTTCATTGATGGCGAGTCCAATTTATGAATTTAATTTAACTTTTGACTTTTTACGCAATAAAGTAAATGCTAAAGAATGGCAAACTTTATATAACTTTTATTTAGCTCATAAAGGCAGTTTTGACAGTTTTTTATTTGATTATGCAGAAGATAACACAGCAGCTAATCAGATTATAGGTGTAGGCACAGGCAGTAAAACACAGTTTCAATTAGTCCGTGGTTTTGGCGCTGATTATGTAGAATCAGTTTATCATCTAAAAATAGTAACAGATATTAGATTAAATGGTACGGTAACTAGTGCAGGCAATTATACAGTTAGTTCTACAGGATTAGTTACTTTTAATACCGCACCAGCAAATGCTGTAAGTATTACATGGAATGGCGGTTTTTATTATAGAGCAAGATTCACAGAGGATAATTTATCATTAAGTCAGTTTTGCAAAACTTTTTTTAAAGGCGGATTAAGCATTACTGCTAATTTAAGCAATAAAATATGAAGCAAGCAACAACTAATCTGCTAAATATTTTAGCAAGTAACCAATTTATTAATGCACATTTGTTTAAATTTGTGCTAAAAAGTGGCACAACGCTTTATTATACTGATGCAGATATAAATATTATTTACAATAATAATGTTTATTTAAGCGATGCTCCACTAATTACAGGAGTACAGTATAAACTATCTAGAGGTTTAGAAGTAAATACTTTTGACTTAGATTTAACCGTAAAACCAAGTCATACAATTAATGGTCAATCTTGGATGGTTGCAGTAAGAAGCGGTGCATTAGATGGAGTAATAATTACTATTTATAAAGCATTTATGCTTAACTGGACCGATACAGCCGAAGCAGTACATTTGTTTACAGGATTTGTTGGAGAAGCAACACATGCAAATCAAACTATAAAATTAAGTTTAAAAAGCGATGCGGATAAATTAAATACACCAATTCCTAAATTAATGTATCAAGCAGCGTGTACAAGAACTTTATATGATTCAGGATGCGGAATAAATAAAAATGCTTACAACGCACAAGCTACTATTACAGCAGGCAGTAATTTGGCAGTTTTACAAACTAATTTTAGTCAAGCAAGTAATTGGGCTAATTTTGGTTATTTAATATTTCAAAATGGGCAAAATACTGGCGTAATGCGCAGTATTAAACGTCAAACTAACGGCATTATAGAACTATCAAGACCATTAGAGTTTTTACCTGCAATTGGCGATTTAATCACAGTTTATGCAGGTTGTGATAAAACACAAAGCACATGTACAAGCAAATTTAATAATGTGATTAACTTTAAAGCATATCCATATGTGCCTAAACCTGAAACTATAATATAAAAAATATCATGAATAATATAAGAGAGAACATAGTAAATGAAGCTATGCAATGGATACGCACGCCTTGGCATCATCAAGCAAATATTAAAGGTGTGGGTGTAGATTGTGCAATGAAGAAAATTTTTTAAAATATATACAGTAAAATTGTAAAGAATTATATAAGTGTGTAATGTTTATACGTCATTATTTTTTTATTATAAGTAAGCTGTACTATAATTATTAGATATAAGAATATTTATAATAGAGGATAATCATGAGATTTTTAATAGCTATCATATTTTCTATATTTTCATTAAATTCAATTGCAGAGGAGGTAATATTTGAAGGTATGCCTGTCACAAGAATTACAATTAATGAAGGGAAATCGAACAAAGCAATATTAACTTTAGCTCAAAAAATTGAAAATAAAGTTAAGATAGTAAAAGAAGGGGATAAATATTATTGGGCTAGTAGGAACATGTTAGAACTTGTTCCAATAAATTCTGGATTATATGTTACCTATGTTGCAGTTACAGGAGCTGGATATATAAGAACTTTACCTCTTTTGCGAGCTTTAGTTCCATATACAGATAGTAAATTATCATGTGAAAATTCATTAGATAATTTATTATATTTTGAGCATATAGTATATCAAATGGGTTCAATAACTTATTATGGATGCTAAACTCAAATATTTAATATTTATACTCATTTATAAGGTTTATATTTTATGAAAAAAATTATCATATTTTTCATGTTGTTATTATCTGCTATTAATAATAGTTTTTCAGCTCCATATTGTGCTGTTTTTTCTTGGGGGAAACAATGCTATTATTATGACTGGAATTCTTGCCAAAGCTCTGCTGGCAATGATGGTGCATGTGTAATAAATCAAAATGAGGTTAAAGCAGCTCGTGGAAATGCCCCATTTTGTGTTGTTGCTTCATATGGTACTGAATGTTTTTATTATGATGCCAATTCTTGTCGTCAAGCTGCCTCATCAGCAAATGCTGTATGTGCAGTAAATCAAAATCGCTAAATATACCCACACCACCAAGTAAATTTAATTACAAAGATATTTAAGTATAAGAAATGAATACAGCTTTAGCCTTCCACTAAAATATATATTGCTTGAACCACTAGATATAGTTAATTTAAATTATAATGACCTAGGGCTAGTAAATGTGCCTGTATTAATTACTGAGATTGAAGAAAGTGATAATGTATTAAATATTAAAGCAGAACAATATCCAAGCGGTACAACTAAAGCAAGTATACAGCCAACTGCACCAACTAATGGTTATACTCCTGATTTTGGTATATCTGCAGGAAATACGAATATACCTACATTATTTGAACCGCCTTTAAGCTTAACTAATGGCGAGCCGCAATTATGGCTAGCAACAGCAGGCGGTGCAAACTGGGGTGGTTGCCAAGTATGGGTAAGTTTAGATAATGTAAACTATTCACAAATAGGTAGTTTAAATCAGCCAAGCAGATATGGTAGTTTATATCAAAGCTTAAATATAGGTGCAATAATTGATACGGCTAGTCAATTATTTATAGATGTATCAGCAAGTACTGCTGTAATAAATGCAGGCAGTCAAACTGATGCACAGAATTTAACTACTCTATGCTATGTTGATGGTGAATATTTAGCTTATGCAAATGTATTATTAACAGGGGTAAATCGTTATAGATTAAGCTATTTAGTGCGAGGTGCTTATGGTTCTACTATATCTATTCATAATACAGGTACAAGCTTTGTAAGATTAGATGATAATATCTTTAAATTTAGTTATGCAAAAGATTGGATAGGCAAGCAAATTTATATTAAATTACTTAGCTTTAATAAATTTGGCAGTGCAATGCAAAATTTAAGCGAAGTAACCGCAACTACTTATACATTACAAGGTGCAAATTTACCAGCTCCAGCAAACTTCAGATTTGAAAAAGCTTGGAGCGGTGAAGATGCAATGCTTGCATGGGATACGGTGGACGGTGCAGTTAGCTATGATGTGCAAGTTATCGCAGGAAGCCCAGCCACTGCAAAACGCGACATTATCGGATTAACTAATCCAAAATATACGTATACAGTAGACCAGATGTTATTAGACGGCGGAGCATGGCGAACTTTAATTTTTAAAGTTAGAGCAAAATCTGTAACAGGAAAACTAAGCCAATGGGTACAAATAACCGCAGATAATCCGCAAATAGGAGCATTAACAGGTTTAAGCATAGACAGCGGATTTAAAGCGGCATATTTTAAATGCAACCGCCCCGCAGAAAATGACTTTGCAGGCATAATTATTTGGGTAAGTACAACTAGTCCAGTATCAACAGTAGATGCTAATAAAGTTTACGACGGCGAATCAAACTTTGCTACTTTAACAAAGCTAGCTAATGGTACAGCATTTGATAGCGGAATTACCTATTATTTAAAATGTGCAGGTTATGATGCATTTGGTAAAGATAATCTAACTATTAGTAGTGAGCTTAGTTTTACTGTACAAAATATAACTTTAGGTGCAAACAGTATTACTCAAACCATGATAACTGACGGAGCTATATCAACACCAAAATTAGCAGCAAATGCAGTTACAGCCGATAAAATATTAGCTAATACTATAACAGGAGATAAGTTACTCGCTAATACAATTACAGGCGATAAAATCCAAGCTAATACAATTAATAGTACACATATACAAGCTGGCACAATACAAGCAGATAAATTACAGGTTGGATTTGGGGCAAATTTATTAGATGACCCAGCTTTCGTTAATCCTAGCTTTTGGCAGTTTTTTAATATAAATTCAGCAAGTCATTACAAATTTGACCAATATACAGCAGGTACTGAACCGATAGCTATCGATGACCCCTATTGCAAAACTTTAGTTTTATACAGAGATGCCTCGCCATGGCAAAGTTATTTAATTTATGCACAAAATGCAAATTTGATTCCAGTAAACAGCAATAACACATATATTTTTAGTGTATACGTTCAGTCTTATAAAGCTGTATCTTCAATTAGTCTACAAAGTTTTGACATAAATAAAAGTTTTACCAGTTCGCAGTTTTCTATTTTAGATAGTTACAGCAGTTATTCAAACGACGGCGGTGCAAGCTTTACAGGCGGAAAAATAATAGAGAACTATACAAGAATATGGATTAAATTCAAACCAAATGCCGGTACTAAATATATTTTAACTTTATTTAATCATACACCAATTAGCGGTTCTAGCTTAAATACTTTATTAATCAGTTATTTTTATAAACCAAAGCTTGAAGAATGTTTAGTTAATCAAGCTTTGCCCAGCCCATGGGACGCAGGCGGTTCAAGTGTAATCGGTGCGGGTAATATTAAAACAGATAAGCTTTCAGCCATAACAGCAAATTTAGGATTTATTAACGCTACAGATGGCATAAACATAAATAACAAATTTATTGTAAATGCAGATGGCACAATAACAATTCAAAGTGCAGCAACAGGGCAACGCTTAGTAATCAGCAATAGCAACGTTAGTGTTTATGATAGTAGCGGGGTTTTACGTGTTCGTATGGGTATCTGGTAAAAAATTATGGGTGTTGGTTTAGAAATTTACGACGCAGGCGGAAATACAGTATTTTCAACTAGCGATAGATTAGCAAGATTTTTAGGAAGTATAGCCACAAATGCAAGTAATGGAAATATAAACATAGCCGAATTTAGCCAAGGCACACCTTTCGGTATATTTGTGCCAACACAAACAGGGGATTTTTTTAGCCCAAGAATTTACTTTAGCAGTACAACTATGTTTTGGGAATATATCAGTACAACTGTAAATGGTGTTATTTATTATGGAGTTAGATAAAAATGCCAGTAGGAATTGAGATATACAACGATAGCGGAATAATACAAATAAGCTCTAGCACACCCAATTGGTGTTTTAATCAAAAAATAATTTTACCCAGCGGGTTTGCAAACCAAGAAATAACAATTACAGCAAATAGCCCGCTAATCTTTATTAAAACAGAAAATAATGTACTGGTTTTTCCTTCATATAAAAACGGCACTACACATAAATTTAAAATATTCAAAGCATATTATAACAATAATCAGCCTGCTACTTTATATGTATTCGATAGAATTACTAACCCCAGCCATAACATTGGTTTTGAAGTTTACGGCAATGACGGCTCAAGTTGTTATAGTGCAGACAATAAGCCCCTAAAAATAAGCTATGTGTTTAATATTCCAGATTTAGGCGGAGATGCATTTCAGCATAATCACGATTTTGCAGTAAGTAACGGGAATTGGGCAGCAATGTGTGCAGTTCCGCGTTATGAAACAAGATATATGGACGACAACATCGGCAACTTTGAATATCTGCTCGGCGATTGTCTAAAAGTTACTAATAACAACATAAATATTAATTGTGTACAGCTTTACACTACCAGTCTTTCTTTAGGTTCAGTCAATCCATACGGCGGGCAACTGCTGGTCGCAGATGTAACAGGTTTATAAATTATAGCTATATATTTAAAAAGGAGTAAAAATTGTTAAATAAAGAAGTTCCTATTTTTAAAACAGGGGCAACATTTTGTTTAGTAGGCAGTATAAATATACCTGATTTAACTACAGCAGATAGTTATTTAAATCTAACGGGCTGGACGGCTCAAGCCAAACTAAAAAGAAAAGATAATTATAAACTAATCAGCAATCTTACTGTAATTATTGGAGCTAGCACAAATAATAAAGATTATGCAATTCAACTAACCGCAAATGATACAAGCAATTGGGATATTTGCTTAGCAATAGCTGATATTAAATTTACATCGCCAAACGGCGAAATTAAAACTATAAGCGATAGCTTTACTATCAATATTATGAATAACATTACAGATTAGATAATAAATATGCTCGAACTTCAGCAAAATTACCCAGTTCATTTAGACTTAAAATTTCCACAAGGTGAAACAATAATTATAAACCCAAGCAGAGGTATTGGTGTAAATCTAATGCCAGCATTAGTTATAGGAGACAACGAAACTTTTGATTTAAACCTTGATTTGATTTACCAAATAGCAAAATTATAAACCACACTAAAATATAAAGGTACACATATGAGTTTAGCCACAAGACTAACATCAGCATTTCAATCAATTGCAGCAGATATAAAAAATCTACTTTCAACACGGGGTAATTTATCCAGCTTAACTACTACAGATAAAACAAGCTTAGTAAATGCAATTAATGAAGTAAATTCATTAGTAGGAAGTATTGCAGAAATTGATGATGAAGCAGTATCAAGCAGTACTACAAAAACATATTCAGCGAATAAACTAACTACATTACTCAATGATTTAAAAGATGAAATTTTAGGCGGAGCTGGTTCAGCTTATGATACTTTACAAGAAATACAGACATTATTAGAAGGTGATGACACTGCAATAAGCGGATTATTAACCGCGGTAAATAATAGAATTGCGTATGATGCAACGCAGTCCTTAAATTCTACGCAAAAATTAACTGCTTGTAATAATATTGGCATTGGCGACCCTGAAATTGATTTAGTATCAATTTACAATACTGCCAAAGCTTAACATCAGGACTTAAATATGAGTTTACAAAGTCGTTTATCTGATGTGATAGGAAGTATTGGCACAGATGTAAAATCAGTTAACTCTAATATATCAACTGTAAGCAATAATTTAAGTTCAGTAAGTTCAAGACTAAACTTAGTATCTAATAACGTAAGCAGTGTAAGCTCAAGGTTAACTTTAGTATCTAATAGCATAAGCAGCGTTAGCTCAAGATTAAATACTGTATCAAGTAATTTAAGCGGTGTAAGCTCTACGTTAAATGCAGTATCCAGCAGTTTAGCAGGCAGCGGAGGTTCAAGCGATTATGCTCAAACATCTACTTACCGTAAATTATTTGAATTTGAAGACTTAGACGGCTGGACTTTAGCCACTTCTAACGGCGGTACTATTACTAACTTAGATGTTACGCAAGGTTATATTAATCATATTGGAAATATGCAGTTAGATACAAATTCTAGTACAAATGGTAAAGCCTATGCTGAACATTTAGGTACAAAAATTAGACCATCTAACACCACATTTGAAGCTTTAATAGCAAGTAATGGTACAAATGCAGGAGCAGACCCCTACATATTTAAATTAGGCTTAATCAATCCAACAGGACTTGCTGGAACTGAAAACAGCGGATTTGGTTTTGAATTAAATAATAGTATTTCGAATAATATAATTGCTTTTTGTTATACAAATGCAGGCGTATTAAACCGAGTAACTACAGATGTTGTATTTGACGGCAGTGTTTCTCATCGATTAGTAAAAGCGGTGATGAATTCAGGCGGAACACAATGCGATTTTTATATAAATGTAGGCTCTGGTTATAGCTTAGTCGCAAGTATCACGGGTTCAATTTATCCTGATACCTGCGTTCCGTCAATAAAACTAGCCAAAACATCAGGAACAAATAACCGCAGAATGTATGTAGATAAATTTTACATAGAAAAACCAATAAATATATTTAATTCTAATTAATTACAATCCATGAAAAAATTTATCATCTTAATAGCTTTGCTTAATGCAGGCTGTACGACTCTGCCTAAAATTATTGAAGAATCTAAAACTAAAATTCAAAGCATTAAAAAGTTTGAAAATACATATACAAATATAAAAATGTTGTATGAATTAGCTTTAGGAATTTTATAAATGCTGCCGACCTTATTTATTCTAGATGATGACTGCCCGCTTGATACACTCGCATATACTTACGCGGTAAAAATAGCTAATTATTTAATTGAAATTCCACAAGGATTTCAGACAGATTATGCATCAATTCCACGCTTTTTAATACCATTTTTTATTAAATATGAAGAAGGATATAAAAAGGCTGCAGTTATACATGACTGGCTGTATTGGGAACAAAAATTAGTGCGTAAATTAGCTGATAAAATTTTACTCATGGCAATGGAAATCAATAATACACCGTGGCATAAAAGATATGTAATTTATTATGCAGTGCGTATATTCGGCAGTTTAGCATGGAAAAATAACAAACATAGAAAAATGCTTGAAGGTAAAAACTCAAGAATTGTTAAGGTAAATTTACCAAAATAAATACAAAATAGTTCTTAAATTACATTAAAACACACAGCAGGCTTAAGCCTGCTTTTTTTATTTGGATATAACAAAATGAATGAAATACAATTATTTAAATTTGAGAATAAACATGTTAGAAGTTTAGTAAAAGATGATAATTCAATATGGTTTATAGCTAAAGATGTATGCAATATATTGGATATTGCTAATTCAAGAGATGCAATATCAAGATTAGATAGCGATGATAAGGCTGTCGTTAATACCGACACCCTTGGAGGCAGTCAAAATTTAACCATTATAAACGAAAGTGGATTGTATTCTTTAGTTCTAACATCACGAAAAAAAGAAGCAAAAATATTTAAAAAATGGGTAACTTCAGAAGTATTACCAACCATACGCAAAACTGGCAGTTATCAGCCAGTAAAAACAGAAGAAGCCATGCTTTTAGCTTTATTTCCTAAAACTGATGTGAATCTAATTACTCTAACCGCCCATACTATCCGAGATAATAAACATAAAGAAATTTTACTTTTAGAACAAAAACCCAAAATAGAATTTTACGAACAGGTAACCTCAAGCAAAGACGCTGTGGATATTGGCACAGTTGCTAAAGTTTTAAATATAAAAAATATCGGCAAAATTAAGCTATTTGAGTTTTTACGCACAAATAAAATTCTTGATACCAAAAACCGACCATATCAGAAATATATTGATAGTGGCTGGTTCAGATTAATAGAAAGCTCGTGGACAGACAAAAACGGCGACAGTCATATAAATTTTAAAACAGTAGCCTACCAAAAAGGCATAGATGCCATACGCAGATTAATTTTAAAACTACCCAATTTACACACGGAATTTAATCAAGAATCTAGTAAAGAACTATTAGCAAGTTAGGATAAATAAATGTTAATGTTATCTCCGCATTTTTCTCAGCAGGAATTTGAAAAATCAGAACGTGCCGAACGCTTATGTATAAATAATACTATTCCGCAAAATTTAATGTTAAACGCCTCAAAAACAGCACTGCTTATGGAGCAGATACGTAAATTATTAGGCGATAAACCTATAACTATAAATAGCGTATACCGTAGTCCAGCAATAAATAAAGCCGTGGGCGGAGCAAAAACCAGCGAGCATTTACAAGCATTAGCCTGTGATTTTATATGCCCACAATTTGGCACACCATACGAGATAGCCAAAGCAATTGAAGCAAGCAATATTGAATATGGGCAGTTAATCTATGAAGGTAGTTGGGTGCATATCAGCGTACAAGGCAAGCATAAATTAAAAAAACTAACTATGAAAAAAGGTAAATATTTTGACAGTATTATTAATCTATAATATTAAAAACATATCTAATTTATATCTAAACAATAACATTTACCGGGACTTCTATTAAATAAAATGCAAATAAATAATATCTATAATATAGATTGTATCCAAGGTATACAGCAACTAGAAAATCAAAGTATAGACTTAGTATTAATTGACCCGCCGTATTTTAAAGTAAAAGGCGATTTCGATTTTGCGTTAAGCTTTCAGGAATGGAAAAACCTACACTATCAATTAGCTTTAGAAATAAAAAGGGTTTGCAAACTTAGTGCAAATATTATAATTTGGGGCGGGCATATGCTGCATGAACAGGTAATTATATTTAATCAATTTTTTTACTATTTACAAAAATGTGTATGGCATAAAATTGACGGCATAGGCAACCTGCAAAGAGTAAATAAACATTGTAGAAAACCACCTACTTTAGCCGAGTTTTTTATATTGTATGCATTACATGACGACCAATTTTTACGCAGACGTAATTTAAATAGAGTTTATAATAATATTTATAAGCATAGTAATATATATAGCTATTCCCAGCAGTCAAATATCACGCAGAAATATGCACACCCTACGCAAAAACCTGAAAAATTAACATCAAATTTAATAGAAGTATTATCAAACGAACAACAGAATATATTAATTCCATTTGTTGGAAGCGGTACAGAATGTGCTATGGCTAAAAAACTAAACCGCAATTTTATCGGTTTTGAATTAGATAAAAAATACTTTGATATAGCTTTAAATAGAATAAATACAATATGAATGAAGAAATAACTATAACGCTGATAAAGCAGTTTCACGAAACTAATACACATTTATTACATGCAATACAAGAAACGAATAAACACGTAGCAGAAATTAACGCGGTAATGCGGGAGCATTTCGGCATACATACTAAACAGCTTGAACAGCATGATGAAGATATAGATGAAATTAAACAAGATATTAGCGGATTAAAAAAAAGAGTTGAATCTAGTGAAACAACTTTAGACCGCATACAAGTAAGAACTAATATGATTGTAAAGTTTATATATTTTTTATGGGCAGTTTTAGGCGGATTATTTAGTTACTTTTCAAGTACGATAAAATCTTTTTTTACAAAATAATAGTAAATTTATATGATTTTATAGCTTAAATTATTGATATGTTGATTATAAGCATTTTAAGCCTATTTAAGACAGATTACATATTTTTTATATAAATGTATCAACTAATCTTAAATAAATTAATATTGTTCGTTTTATAAAGATGATTTTTTGATATAACATTGTAAATAAAATAATATTCATCTCCTAATATTAAAGTGAATTTGTTATAATTATGCATTAAAGATAAATATGCAAAGATTATGGCTATCGATTATCATCCGCAGCAAGGTGCTATTTTAATATGTGATTTTGATGGGATGAAGACTCCTGAAATAATTAAAAGACGACCTGTAATAGTAATTTCACCAAGATTTAGAAATAGAGGTAAGCTGTGTACAATTGTTCCATTAAGTACAACTGCTCCGAGAACCATAGAAAAATATCATTATCAGATAGAACTATGCCCATCATTGCCAAAACCTTATGATGAGCCATTAAAATGGGCAAAATGTGATATGATTTATACAGTATCTTTTGAACGATTATTTAAGCCATTTATTGGGAAAGATGATAAAGGTAATAGAATTTATGATGAAAGAATTATAGATAAAGCTGAACTAGAAAAAATCCAAGAATGTGTTAAACATGGTTTAGGGTTAATTACTAGTTGATTTTTTTTTAAATTTAAACTACAATAAAAATGTTCCCGCTCTATGAAAATATCGGGCTTAAGTCTGTTGAAAAACAGCCGTAATAAATGAAGATTGCAATTCTTTATTATGTCTAAAGGGTCGCATTAGCGACCTTTGCTATTTCCACTATCAATAAAAAAGGAGCATATAGCTCCTTAACAATTTTATACATACTCAACTCTTTTTATATCGCCATTTTATTTATTGTTCATGATAATACTTGCTATCTCATCATGTCTATGCAAATTAGCGGAATTACTAATAACATCTTTTAGCTTGGTATCATCGTAGTTTTTAGTTTTTTCTGCCTTAGCTATTTTTGCAACGGGCGGTGCTGGCTGGTTAAGAAATTCCTTTTTACTCAGTTGATTGATTTTATTATCCTGCATAAACGGATTTTTAGGCATATTACTTGATTCAGCTTTAGGCAATACCGAAACAATTTGCAGACATTCTCCTATACCTTCACTGCATTTATAATTTGTTACATCTTGTTTTGCTCCATCGATTAAGCCTTGTATTTGGCGTAGCCGTAAACTTACCCAAGCATTATATTTACTTTCGCCCATTTCCTGCCCATGAATTTTAGCTATTTGCACACTATCATATTTAGTATTTTCCAGCATAGCTTTTTGTATCATTTTTTCATTATACTCAACATTCTGTTGGTCAATGCTTTTAAAGTATTTATTAGCACCAGCCAACCAAAGAATTACACATATTATTGAGATAATTGCAAACCCGATTATTGTATGAAATATTCTCATAATAAATGTTCCTAAGCTAGAGAAAAAACGACTAATTATATTATTTTTATCCTTTTTAATGGCTTGAGGCGGTTCTATTTTAGAGTCTTGGCTATCATTTAATACTTGTATATATTTTACGCCGTTGATTGTAATTTCATTTGAAGTCATGGTTATGCTCCTCCAATTAAAACATTAATAGCTTTATTTAAACCAATAATTATTGGGATAGCACAGAAAAATACTAAAAATATGATAGCTATTATCCATGCAATCATTGGATAACATTTACGCTTAGTTATGATTACTAAATAAAAACATATAATAAAAGGTATAACAATTACTGCTGTAAGAAATAATATGCATATTGCTATAGTTTGTTCTAATGTCATATTATGCCTCCTTTTTATTTATTAATTCAGCAATCATTCTTTCATTATTTTCATCAATTGCTAATGAAAAATGGATATTACATTCTTTATTTATGCATATTCCCCCGCCTAAATTTGCCATGCCTGTTTTCATAAATAAGCTGGGTTTTGCATACATTAATTTATTACAAGATGGACAATTAAAGTCGTAAGTTTCTTTTAGAATAATTTCTGCACCTTCAGCTAGTTTTTTAGTAGTCATATTCCAGTCCTTTCAGGCAAAGCTCCGCCCTTGGAGCTTATGCCAATTTTTAAAATAAATATTTAGATAATTAATTGATTAATAGTTAAGCACTTTTTAATAGTGCTTCAACTACTTGGGATTTTTGTTTGATTTCATGCAACATTGAATCTAAATAGTTAGTTCTGCCAACAGAACCTTTAATAAGTAAAGTTTCTGTTTTATCAATTACACTGTTCATTATATCGAGCAATTGTGGTGCTACTTTTTGGATATAGATTGCTTGCTTTACCTCTTCATCATTTAAGCTATGTGCTAGCTTTCTGCTTACAGGTTCGAGCAGGTCAATTTGCTCTGCATCTAATAATTTTGGAATTTGCAATGTTGAGATAAACTCAACAGCTTGGCTAAAACTTTGGTTTGGTATATTGCGGTATTCAGTAACATTAAAATAATTTTTAACTTTACCCCAAATATAAGAATAGTTTTTAGCTTTGCTATTATGTTTATTTTGATTTACTTTTTCTTTGACTAAATTAGATAATTTTTTAGCAAGGTATTCAGATAGTGATTTGTCTTGAGCTTAGTAAACCGCAATTGTTTTGCACAGCGTTTTATTATTTTGCTCTAAAACTTGGATTTTATTTTCTAGGGTTTGCAGTTGTGTTGTATCGTAAGAACCTGTTTTGCGGATAGAAGGGAGGACTTCGGAAGTTACCCATTTGCGGAATGCTTTTGCTTCTGTTTTACGACTTTTGAATATTGCATGATATAGTCCGCTTTCATTTATAATTGAAACTTCACGGCTTTGCTCTGTGCCATTTTCAGACCTGATACCGCTAATAACGGTAGCAGATTTTTCATCTTCATCTAATATGTCTACTAAGTTACTAGTTTTAGAATATTCTAGTTGCTTTGCTATATAAGATGCTACAAACCATATACTAATATTTGGTTTAACAATTGTACGTACTTCTTTTTGATTAAATGTGAATAATTGAATATTTGTCATATATTACCTTTCTAGATATTAATTGTTCGAAATTGGTGTGGGGTGTTCGAACTTCTCTAGAAAGTAAAGCCCATACGCTTACGCAATACAGCACCCCACATAGAAGGGTAATAAAGACTTTATTGATATTTTTTTACTAGAGAGGTTTCGACGCCTCACACGTATAAGAATATTAGCACATGATTTTATTTATTACAAGCAAATTGTAGCATTTTTGCACAAATTAAACAATTTATTTCAGTCATATTACTAAAATGATATAATCCAGCTTTTATATTTTAAAAGTTGATGATGAAAAAATATTTAATTATTTTGGTTTTATTCAATACTTTAAACTATGCTTATGCTGAAACTAAAAAACTACCGTTTTTGCAAGGGTCTAACTTTATTGCTCCAAAAGAAAAACTAGAAAAACTTACACTCCAATCAGAAAAAGTACCTAAAAACTTTCAATCACAAGATATTGTTGAATTATACGAAAAACTAGAGGAAAAATTCCCATTTACAAAAGGTGAATTTGAAACAACAGATGACTTTAATAATAAATTTACTAATGAAAATATTGGCAATGATATATATGTTTCTAGTATAGATAATATAGGTTCTAATTTAAAATATTCTGCTGATCATGAATACTTTACTTATAAGCCATTTCATGAGATAAAAGATAGTAATAAAATCTCTATTTTTTCAAAATTAATAGAAGGCAAGCCAAGTGAAGGGCAAAATGCTTATGGTGCAAAGGCTATAATATCAAATAAATTTTTTAAAAGCTATAATTTAGATTTGGGTAAATCATTAGATATTGCTTCAGAAATAATATTTGGTGTACCAAGAGATATTGCAAAAAATATTAAACCCCTTATATCAGCTGTTATTTTCTATAAATTGAGAATAAATGAAAGAGCTGCTGCAAGCTATTATGAAACAGGCAATAGATTAATTTATAAGTCACATTTTGTAACAAAACCTACCATAACAGAACCAGAACACATAACATATCTTT
The DNA here is from genome assembly GCA_023266335.1 of Burkholderiaceae bacterium. Lineage (GTDB taxonomy): Bacteria > Pseudomonadota > Gammaproteobacteria > Burkholderiales > Burkholderiaceae > JAHFQJ01. Next base: position 3,066 of record JAHFQJ010000025.1, on the reverse strand, counting down.
CTCAATACATATATGCAGAAGGAATAGAGATATGGATTTATAATAAAGATACAGGCGAAATTATAAGAAAAAGAAAAAACTAATTTTTTTATCAAATATTATGTATTGAGGAATAAATATGAGATTTTTATTAAAAATTTTTAAATATTGTATGATTACATCAATATTTTTATGTATACATGTACAAGCAAAGAATAATAAAAGCTTTAATGATTTATTAAAAAGAGAAAGTATTATAATATTAAATTATTATCCTAGTCCTACTAGTTTTAATTCTACTAATTTTAGTATTGAATATTATAATAATTCAAATAAAACAATTAAATACATAACTGCTAAATTTGTAGGATATGATGCCGTTGGCGGAATAGTAAAAGATGTTGGAGGTTCAGCAAAATATTTAAAAGGAATAGGTCCTATTGAATCCAAAGCAAGTGCATCATATAGCAGAGAAAATGCATGGTTTACTAGTATTGTTGATTCAGCAAAGGTTACAAGTGTTGCTGTAGAGTATATGGATGGCTCAAAAAATATTATTAATCAACCAAATTCAATTACACTTAGTGATGAAGAATATAAAAATATTACAGAAAACTCATCTAAAAACCAAGGAGATGATGATATAAAATTATCACTTCAACCATTCAAGTGTAGAAGATGGATGGAAAGCAATCATTCATATAATGCGACCATAGTGAAAATAGGACATGCTGCACCTTTAACTGGTGGAATTAGCCATTTAGGAGCAGATAATGCAAATGGTGCATGTTTAGCAGTTGGTGAAATTAACCAAAAAGGCTTAGAAATTGATGGTAAAAAAATTGAGCTCCGATTAATTTCTGAAGATGATGCAGGAGACCCTAAAATAGGAATAGCAGTTGCTCAAAAATTGGTAGATGAAAAAGTAGTTGCTGTTATTGGTCACTTAAACTCAGGTGTATCTATACCTGCATCACGAATATATAACAAAGCTGGAATTGTACAAATATCTCCTTCATCAACAAATCCTGAATATACAAATCAAGGCTATAATTCTACTTATAGATTAGTTGCTTCAGATGATATACAGGGGGTTGCGTTAGCTGAATATGCCTCAAAAAATCTAAAAGCTAAAACTGTAGCTATAGTTCATGACAATACTGCTTATGGTAAAGGTTTAGCTAATGAATTTGAAAAGAAAGCTAAATTTAACAGTTTAAATATAGTAGCTTATGATTTAACAAATGATAAAGCAACAGATTTTAAATCTATTTTAACTAAAATAAAAAATAAAAATCCTGATGTGATTATGTATAGTGGTATGGATAGTACAGCTGGGCTATTTGCTAAACAAGCATACAAACTATCATTAACTACTAAAATTCTTGCACCAGATGGAGTTTGTACTGATAAATTATCTGAGCTAGCTGGGAATGGTATTAATAATATTATTTGTTCGGAAGCAGGTGTTCCATTTTCTAAAATGGAAAATATAGTTAATTTTGCTGATAAATATAAAGAAATATTTGATATGGATCCACAAATATACTCTCCATTTACGTATGATGCAGTAAACGTTATTGTAGATGCTATGAAACGTGCTAACTCTACTGAGCCAGATAAAGTATTAGAAAAAATGCCTAAAACCAATTTAAAAGGAATGATAGGAAATATATCTTTTGATAAAAATGGAGATATGAAAGAAAAAATTATTACTTTATATAATTATATAAATAAAGAAAAAACTGTACTTGATACTGTTAAAATTATAAATAAATAAGATTAAAGCTGAGGTTTGCTTCAGCTTTATTGATATTTTTCCCAATCTAAGAAAGCATAATGAGATAGTTTAGAATTGATTAACTTTTGATAATTATCTAAAGCAATACATGTATTTAAAGATAATATTGTTTGTATTTTAGCTACATTAGTACTATATTCTAGTGAATAGTATTTTATATTCTTATTCCTATATAAATCTTCTAATCTTATACATATTGTTGCCCAAGCATGATTAATTTGAATGATTGTAAATTCTATTTTTAAAATACTAAATAATATTTCATGGTTTATATTATCATTATAATCTTGCATATATTTTAATATTATAAATAATTCATTTATAGTTATATCTTGTATATTTCTGCCAAAAATATTAGAAAGGTACATTAATCTATCATTGAAAATTGGATTATTAATTTGTAAATTTGTTTGTAGCAAAACTTTTAAATTATCAGTAAAAAACTCTATAACATCTCTAGTATTATTTAAATAATTTTGATTTTCTTCATATATTTTTTGCTCTTTCTGTAATAAAACTTGTATACCTATTATTCTTAATGTTACAAATGAAAAAAGAAAACTATATATGCCTGAAAGATACGAGCCAAATGCAGCCCAAATATTAAAATCATTGGATAAACTACCATGAAATTTATAAAAATATAATACTATTGGTATTGCAAAAATAATTATTAATACATATTGGATTATTTTTATAGTTTTATTAGACTTTTTAATTATATCCAAGTTATACATTTTCTTTTAAAATATAAAATTTAAGTATGCTTCTTTTTACTAAGGCATACTTTATGTTTTGGATCATACCATAATATTTCTGCAACATTTTGAACTAATATACATATAATTCTTTGACCACCGTTTATATGAAAAGAAAAAATATTATCAATATCATCTTTTTTTATTTTTAAAAGTCTATCTTGAGCTTCTTTAGATAAAGAATTTATATCGATAGCATGATGATCTGGACCTTGTATTTCTTGCCAAGTCATACTATCAAAATTATGTAATTTTTCTATGATTTCTATTCGCTTTTCATCATTCATATTCCAAGCAAAAGGTCCATCTTTATCTACTGTAGAAAATCTCCAAGATGGTCTTGGTCTATCTTCTTTTGCATTATTTTTATTAATTCCACGGACTTCTTTTTTGTCTGGTCGATTAGAATTTTTGAGAGAGTTAAATACGTATAGCTGATTTAAAAATAATCTGATATTTAGCAAATTCTTCAGGCTTATTAACATGTACCCATAACCTCATACTAAGTTCAACCATTTCTACAGAACG
>JAHFQJ010000035.1 GCA_023266335.1 Burkholderiaceae bacterium | reverse complement strand
ATTTCTTGCACTTATATCTCTGTTTACATCTTACTTTTCCGCTTCTTATATAGCTCTCACTACCGCATCTTTGGCATTTACACATCTGGTTTAAATTTTAATTCTTTACTTATTATATCTTAAACTATCTATATTTAACACTCTCTTATATTTTATTCAAAAGATACATCTTTATTACCAATCATTTGCCAAATATTTATTTCAATAGCTTTGGCTAATGAAGTCATTGGCGTATCAACTGGGCTATTTTCAAATGGATTTTGCATAATTATGGCAGTTTTTTCAATAGCAATAAACATGGATGGAATAATAATAGTAGCCGCTATTTCAACAAATTGTTGGGAATCTTCTAATCCAAAAGGTAATATAAACGTAAATAAATATATTAATATATGCACTAATATACTATAAGATTGTGGAAACACAGTATTTTTTAAACGTTCACATTTCCCCATGCTGTCACATAGTCTTGATATGGTTTCATTCAGCTGCATCTGTTTTAATTCTGTCACTAAACCTTGGTTAAAAAATTGTTTTATTTGTAAAGAATGTGCATCTAACAATGCATTTGGTATATTGACCGCATTTATTTTATAAAAGTCTATATATTTTTGTACTTTTTCAGATAAAGGTAACCGCCTTAATGATTCTCCTAAAGCATAATTCCATATAATGTGCCTTTGAGCAAATTCTTTAATTACATTTTCATTTTCAATCGGCATAAATTCTATAAGCTGCCTGATTAAGGTACGCGAATCATTTACAATTGCTCCCCATACTGTTCGGGCTTCCCACCATCTTTCGTAAGATTTTGAAATTCTAAATGCTAATAAAATCGATACAGCTGTTCCTATTAATGTGGGTATACTCAAAGGCAGAGAAACTTTTTTAAATATAGAATGAGAATCAATTAATCCGATCAATACGGCAAAAGCACTTATCAAAATAATTTGATATTTAATTTCGTTGATAAAGTAACAAATAGATATTTTTTTGTTTAAAGGCATGGCATCATTTTTTGATTGTGATATTTATAATAAGCTTTTTGTTTATTTTTTGTCATTAGCCGGATTATCAAAATAGTTTTGTTATAAAACATAATTTTATTAATATTATATAAATTCTTATTCTTATCTAAAATTATTATTCATTTTTATAATTTTGTTATAATGTACCCATCTCAATCGAATTTACTGTAAAACATATGCAAAAATTGAGAGTTAAGAATTGAGAATTGCATAATATATAAATAAAATTTATTTAAAATAGATATATGAAAAAACAAACTACAGTTATTTCAGCCTGCTTTTTAGCTTCAATGTTAATATCTAATCTACAAGCTGAACCGCATGTCGCTTTGATGCCTAGTGCAAACCCAATAACACCAAAAGTTAATATACCTTTAGCAGATAATAAAGGGGAGAAAAATATTCCAGTATTATTTAAAGATATTAGCGGAAACAAAGATAAACCCTATGCTGGCGGAAATTTAGCAATCATTAATAATCAAGAAAGTAATAAGCCTTTACCTATCAAAAAAAAGATGCCTGCTAAAAAGCTAAGCGGTGAGAATAAGCCAAGCATAGATAATCAAGCAAAGCTGTCAGCTAGTTTATCGAATAAAAGCGGACTTAAGATAATTGAACATGGCAAACTTAGTACGGAAACTTTTAATATTTCCAGCAGTGTATCTGCAGTTTCTGCTATAAATAATAATATTGTTGAAACAAAAAGTAATAGCTCAAATGCCAAAACTAAAGATGAGCATAAAAAAATCTCATCAAAAATCTTAACTTTACCAGATAGTCAAAATTCAATGCAGCAGAATCAGCTGATTAACCCAAATATTAATGATAATCAAAATCTAACCATAATTGAGCTAAATCGGGAAATTGATTCTTTGCGTAAAGAAATTCAGGATTTAAAAACACAACTAAAAATTAAAAAATAAACATTGCACTTGCATAATATAAGCATATTCAGCTCGAATTTAAGCCCGTATTGCAGCTAAAATTATTCCTAAATTGAATAAACTGCCTATTATTTTATTTACTAAATTCTTTACTTAACCCATTTAAATTATTTAGGTTTGTATTAGTTTTTTGAATTTCAGGTAAAGATGGTAAAATAGGGTATGATTTTTCTTTTATACCAATCACGGATGGCTGGTAGTCAATCTGCTGCTGCTTTATATAATCATATCTGGATAAAGTAATTTCTCTGCCGTTATCTAAAACCACATATGGTCTTAAAAATAACATTAAATTCTTTTTGCCGATAGATTTTTTTTCATATCTAAATAAACCGCCGATTAAGGGAATTTTACTTAAACCTGGTACTCTTTCAATACCGTCGCTGTATACATCTTCCAATAAACCGCCCAGCACAATTGGTTCACCGTTTTTAACTTCAACTGTAGTATCAATGGCACGTTTATTGGTAATAATTCCAGAAGCATTTGATTTATCATCAATACTTGAAGTTTCTTGATAAATTCTAAGTTTAACTTTATTGTTTGCAGTAACTTGAGGTTTTACTCTCAAAGTTAAACCTACATCGTTACGTTCAATGGTCTGAAACGGGTTTACGCTAGAGTTTGTTCCATTAGTGTTTGCGTATTGACCTGTAATAAACGGCACATTCTGCCCAATAACAATTTTTGCCTCTTCATTATCTAGGGTTAATAAATTTGGTGTGGATAATATATTTACACCGCTTTGATTATTCAAAGCTTTAGCTAATGCAGCCAACCCAAATGTTTTACCAAATTCATGCAGCCAAGCTAGATTAAAGCCTGTTGCTGCTCCGGCTAAATTTTGTAAATCGGCAGCTGATGCTCCATTGCCTAAATTTAAAATAGCATTAGCTGAACTGCCGGTTTGAGCGATGTTATTAGCCGCTGTGCCGTTCCCTACATAAAATCTATTTGCACCACCGCCAATCAATCCTTGCCACTGCACGCCAAGCTCAGCAACTTTCTGATCGCTAATTTCAACTATCATTGACTCAACAAAAACTTGCGCTCTCTGCACATCTAACTGTTCAATAACATTTCTTAAATTTTTATATTGAGTCTCATTAGTTGTAATAATCAAACTGTTAGTTGCAGTATCTGCCTGCACTTGTCCGCCTAATGAATTGCTTTGGTTTTGTGGAAAATTAGCATTTGAAGAATTAGACAAAAGCGAATTATTGTTTGAACTAGACCCAATAGAACTGCCGCCGGATAAGCTAGGCGATGAAAATGTATTATTTGTATTAGCGTTGTTATTTGATGATAATGATGATGAGGAAGCGTTATTTTTTGAGTTTGAAGTATTATTTACATTTGTATCACCGCTTAAAACCGCTCTTAAGGTTTGAGCAACACTGTTTGCATCGGCATTTTTTAAAGGCACTACCCAGATATTTCCTTGCTTTAAAGTTGGTTTATCCAAATTTGTAATTAATTCTTTATATTGATTTAATTTTGAAGTATTGGGTGAAGCTAAAACAATACTGTTTGTTCTAGAATCAACTGTGATATTTACCTTTGATATATCTGCCGGATTATTAGCTGAAGCACTATCAAGCACTTTACTTACAATGGCTGCCACATCACTTGCCATGGCGTATTCTAAATCTATAATCTGAACATTATTGTTGGTTTGTTTTGGTACATCTAAGATTGAAATTATATGCGCTATTCTTTGTAAATTATCTGCATAATCTGAAACTATAACTGCATTTGATGAGGAATTTGGCTGCGATGCAACTAAAGTATTAGCATTTTGGATTGGAATTAAATTACGTATCATAGCAGCAATATTGACTGCCGATTCATATTTTAAATGAAATATTTGTGTGTAAATTTGTCCGTTATCCGGCGCTTTAGTTTTGCTGATAACTTTACTGCCTATGGTTCTAGCATCTTCTTCAGGGACTATTCTTATATAATTAGCATCTTCAATTAACGCATATCTGCGCATACGCAAAATTGGCGACAATAAAGCTAAAGCCTCTTTTGCACTTATAGGTTTTTCACTGGCAAAGCTAATCTTTCCTTTTATACGCGGGTCAATAATTACATGTTTATTTGCAGCAAAAGCTACTGCCTGCACAATAGTATCAATTTCTGTATCAGGAAAACTAAACAATGATTTTGCTCCTTTTGCCTTTGGCCATTGTAATTTTGGAGCTTGATTATTAGCCGATGCTGTATCAGTTGATGATGATAGGTCAGTAGTTTGATTTTGACTATCTTGAATATTATTTTGAGCTAAGTAATTATGATTATGGTTACGGTTAAGTGCAGATGAATGGCTATTTAAAATAGTTAACCCAATTAAGATAGTTATCTTTGTAAGTTTATACTTCATTAATGCTGCTTTATTAGAATTTTGTGTCATATTTACTATTGCAATATTTTTTGTTATAACATACTAACTTAAAAAATAAATCTTAAGTATAAATAGTGTAACATTTAGATAAATCAGTCGCAATATTTATCTGAATAAGTTTGATGAATGTAGAATAATATCCATATTTTTATATAATTTTTAATTTAATAGAGTAATTTAATATGACAAAAATATCTTCTGGTGATGGTCTTGCTGCTTTTGGAAATGCAATAGTTTATTTTAATGGTCAACCTGTCGATCAATTTCAAGTGTGTAAATTTGATGATGGCGGATATAGCTTATCAAAGCAAAAAAAATGAAATATTGCAATTAAGTTATGAAATAAATATTTTAGAAAGCAATGAAAAAAATGAATACGTGTTTGTTATTGCACGCAGTTTAATACACCCAACCCAATCTCAAGTAATAAAAGAAATTGCATTTTAGCTGTAGTGTTATTTCTAAAAAATTCATCATTTCTGCACAATATAGTTTCATCATGGGAAATTAATTAGGAATATTCCTATAAATCATAAATCTAGTATAATAGACGAATTATTAATTGCCTTATTGATATATTATGCAGTTTTCTGAACAATGGCTACGCACATGGTGTAGCCCAAATATTACTACTGAAGAATTAGCACATGTGCTGACAATGTCCGGATTAGAAGTTGAAGAAGTAAATCCGGCGGCTAAAAATTTTAATTCAATTATCATTGCACAAGTTTTAGAAGCAGAACCGCATCCAAACGCTGACAAGCTTAAAATTTGTAAAGTAAATACAGGAAGCGAAATTTTACAAATTGTATGTGGAGCTAAAAATGTTACAGCTGGCATTAAAGTGCCATGTGCATTAATTGGTGCTAAAATTCCTTTAGATAATGGTGAGATTTTACATATTAAATTAGGAAAGTTAAGGGGCATAGAAAGCTTTGGCATGCTGTGTTCAGCTCATGAATTGGGCTTAGAATCAACTTCAAATACAGACGGCTTGATGATATTGCCTGATGATGCTCCAACAGGTAAAGATATACGTGAATATTTAAATTTGAATGATAATATTTTTACAATTAAACTTACACCAAACCGTGCAGATTGTTTAAGTATACAGGGAATTGCCAGAGAATTATCTGCTATTACAAATACAACTCTGCATAATATTCAAGATAAAATTAATTCTTCTCAAAAACCTAGTTTTATAAGTAAGTTTGGCATATCTATTGATGAAAATGCCAATAATTTGTGCGGCAAATTTTTAGCTAGGGAAATAATTAATATTCAAGTTGGTGAAAGAGTTACTCCGGATTATATGTTGCAACGCTTAAAAAGAAGCGGACTGCGTTCAGTAAATGTAATTGTGGATATATCAAATTATGTAATGCTGGAGCTGGGTCAGCCTAATCATATGTTCGATGCGGATATTGTAAGCAAAAATATTAAGGTGCGCTGGAGTAAACCGGATATAGATAAAAATTTGCATTTAATTAATGACAATATATGCGATATTTATGCAGATACTGGAATTGTTGCAGATGAAAATGGTGCTCAAGCCTTAGCTGGCATAATGGGCGGTAAAAAAACTTCAATCACAGATAAAACCAAAAATATTTTAATTGAATGTGCATTTTGGTTTCCTCAAGCTATTGCCGGAAAAACAAAACAATATAAACTTAACAGCGATGCGGCTTATCGCTATGAAAGAGGAGTAGACCCTAATTTAGCGCATATAGCAATTGTAAGAATTACACAGTTAGTACTAGAAATTTGTGCTACAGAGCAAACTCAAATTAGTGAAATTATTCAGGCTAACCAGATAAATATTTCAAATGATTTAGCTAAGCCTAAAACTATTGAAGTAGCTTACAGCCAAATTCAAAAAATTAGCGGACAAAATATTGAAATGCCGCACATTATGGATATTCTTAAGCGCTTAAATTTACAGCCAAGCTTTAATAGCGATGAATATTCTATTTCAGAGATGAAGTGTAAATACACAAAAGATTTGGAAGTGAATAGAGGCGAACGCCAAAATTGTGACGAAGGTAGTACAAATAGTACAGCAAGGAACAATTTTAAGGACAACGAATATTCTGTTTCAAAGCTGAAGTGTATAATTCCAAGCTATAGATTTGATTTAAACATTCCCGAAGATATTATCGAAGAAGTAATAAGGCTATACGGTTTTGATAATATAAAACTACGTCCGCCGAAAGCTAATCTTGAATTTTTGGCTTATCCGACCAATAAATACAGTCTTAAAAATATGCGCCATGCTTTAGCACAGCACGGTTATAATGAAATAATAAGCTTTGGATTTACCAGCGTGCTTTTGGAAGAGCAATTTTCAAATAGTCCTTCTCAAATTAAATTAAAGAATCCGCTTGCTGAACAATATCAAGTTATGCGTTCTACGTTATTAGGCGGCTTAATTGAAAAATTAATTTATAATCAGCATCAGCATAAACCAGCTAGTATCAGGCTTTTTGAGAGCGGAATTGTATTTAATATTGACAGCAAGATTTATTCAAGTTTAAAAAGTGTAAAAAATATTGCAGAATATCAATATATTTCCGGCATTGCTAACGGGCTGACCAAACCTCAACAGTGGGGAAATTCTAAACAAAATATCGATTTTTATGATGTTAAAGGCGATATTGAAAATATTTTATTGGCTTTAGGCATTAATAATTTAGAATTTAAACCAGCACAGCATATTGCTTTTCATCAAGGCAGATGTGCAAATATATTTAGTCATGGTGTAGAAATTGGTATAATTGGAGAATTGCATCCAAAATTACAACAGCATTATGATATTCTAGGTAATACCATTGGTTTTGAAATTAATTTTAGTAAGCTTGATATAAAGCCTAAACTAGAATTAAAAGAAGTGAATAAAAATCCGGCTGTAAAACGGGATATTGCGGTTGTAGTTGATAATGATACTCCAGCCCAAATTTTAATTCAAAGCTTAGCTAAATTAACTGCACATAAAAACTGGTTTGAAAATATTGATATATTTAATATTGAAGTGTTTGACGTATTTAAACCAAAAGATGATTTAAATAACAGCATTAAATCAAATCAGAAAAGTATTGCTTTACACTTTTTTATCCAAAAGCAAAATGGCACATTAACAGATGAAGAATTAGCTATAATCATGAAGCTGGCTATAGAAAATTTACAGCAGTATGGGGAAATTCGTAAATGACAGGCAGAGTTAATAAAAGCGGAAAATCATCAGCTTGAAGCATTAAAGACAGAAATTGCTAATATAAGCGATATTTATCATGATGTCAGAAGTATGAGTTATGAAAAAGGAAAAGAAAACATTGTATTTTCTATTCTTTTACGCAACACAAGCTCTAAAACTTATACTGCTGTTATTCCGTTGTCTGCATTAACATCATATTATAGCAAATGGGTATAAGATAAAACTCAAGAAATAGTACACGACCCAAATGCATTGCAGCGTGATTTTAATGATGTTTCAGATATAGCACAAACTTTAACGCATGGTTTTAAACAATGATTAAATAAGAAACAAAATATACTAATTGTAGTTCATTTTACGACAAGGCGGCAGGAATAAATTACAACAACTATGTAAATATTAGTACATTAAGTAGTAATTTTGACGACAACGAAGTTCGCAGATTGAAATACAATTAGTAATACACATAAATTAAAATATACTAAAGTAAAAGCCTAAATATTAA
>JAHFQJ010000034.1 GCA_023266335.1 Burkholderiaceae bacterium | reverse complement strand
TGTTTCTTACTTTTCCGCTTCTTATATAGCTCTCACTACCGCATCTTTGGCATTTACACATCTGGTTTAAATTTTAATTCTTTACTTATTATATCTTTAACTATCTATATTTAACACTCTCGAATATTAAAATATAAGTAAACTTAATAAAAAATTATAGAATATAGAAATATAAACTAGGCAGATATTTTTTAAAATTTCAAAACATCATTTATTTTTACATTATTATGATTAAACCATCCTTGATTCATCTCTAAAGTATAATGAATATCTTTGCTTGGACAATGTGCAGTTTCACTGTTTGCCTGCATATCCTGAATATCAATAATTTGTTTATTTTTATCAATAAAAGCAATCGATAGCGGAATATAAGTATCTTTCATCCAAAAACAATGCTGACCGTCTTGCTCAAATACAAACAGCATACCCTCATCTTTCAGCATATTTTTAACTTTCATCAAGCCAAATTGTCTTAACTCATCTGTATCAGCAATTTTTGCATTTACTTTTATATTATTTTTACCTTTTACAAACACATATTTTGAATCAAAATTAATTACTTTTCTGTTATCAATTTCGCATGCATTTAAATAAGATGAAAAAATACTGCAAAAAAATAAATATAATATTTTTTTATTATTCATAATAATAATTTATTTTAGTAAAACAAAAGCCAACCATAGAAAACCGGAAGGCTACTATAATTGGCTCAAAAAAATTAAAACCTGAACTTATCCGTAATATTTATTACGCTTTGTGTTCTTTTTTAGCTGATTTTTTTGTAGTTTTTTTAGCTACTTTCGTAGATTTTTTAGCTGTCTTTTTAGCTTCAGCTTTAACTTCTGCCTTTGGAGCAGCTTCGGTCTTAGCAGCATCAGTAGCTTTTGGAGCTTCAACTTTAGCAGCAGGCGCAGCAGCAGTTACTGCTGGAGCAGCTTCAGCTTTAGGAGCAGCGTGAGCTGGAGATGCTGTATTTGCATAAACAGAAGCTGTAGCAAATAAAGCTAATAAACTAACGATAATTTTTTTCATAATCTCTTCCCTTTGGATTGATTTAACTATATTTTTTTTGACTCGTATAAAGAGTGGTATATTTTACCACAATCAGAATAACTAAATCTATATTTTTTAGCACAAAAGTTGCAATCAACTATTAATTCCTGTTTATTTTCCATAATTTCATCAACACTAGCATCAACTAACGCAGTTTTTATTGCATTTTCTGCTTTTTGAAGGCTGCAAGTACAATAAAAATATGGACTTTTATCCTCTAAAACCACTACTTTTTCTTGCTCAATATAATCATTGAATAATAATTGCACAATTGTTAATAAATCTAAATTTAGTAATTCTTCTTTTCTCACCGTAGATGCTAAATGTTTAATAGTAACCCAGTCTTCTTCTAATTCATAATTATACCCGCCTTCACTTGGCATTTTTTGTAATAGCATACCAACTGATACATTATCATCACTTATAAGCCAAATATTAGTATCAATTTGTTCAGAATCCCGCATATAATTTGAAATAGCACGCTGCATATTAAAACTGCCATTATCATCAGCATGTAAAGGAATAATACCCTGATAAGAATTTAGATGTTTTTGCTCAGGTAAAATATTTACAACAAAATGAGAATTGCCATTAATTAAAGAATTAATATCCAAGTCTTTTATTTCATTTTTCAAATTTACAATTCCGCGCATTCCAAATTTATGACTACATTCTGCAAATAACATCGATAAATCAGAATTTGTGCTTTGTATTTGTAGAGATACACTACCTTCTATTTTAATATTTGACATTAATAAGGCACTGGCAGCCAAAGCTTCACCTAATAAAGAACAAGCAGATTTACTAGTATTATTATGCGATTTAATTTCTTGCCAAACATCGGTTAATCTAACTAAAATTAGACGTACTGGAATATTTTTAAACCCTATTTTTAAAACTTGATTTTTATTCACCTGAGCTTTTTCCTAATTGCTGCAGCATATTATTAAAATCAGAAATATCTTCAAAATTTTGATAAACAGAAGCAAATCTAATATACGCAACTTTATCAATTGTTTTTAATTCTTCTAACATTAATGTTCCAATATACTGACTATTTATTTCTTTTTGCGGAATTATTAATAATACTTTTTCAATATTCCGTATTGCCTGCTCTAATGTCTGCAAAGATATAGGACGTTTACGCAGTGCAATTACCATAGATTTTTCTAATTTTTTTCTTTGGTACGCTTCTCTTCTTCCATCTTTCTTAATAACTAATGGAAAAGAAAGTTGTACAATCTCAAATGTAACAAATCTGCTGTTGCATTCTTCACAACGGCGTTTGCGTTTTATAGAATTATCATCTTCCTGATAACGGGTTTCTAATACTTGAGTATTACTACTGGAACAAAATGGACAACGCATGTTTAACCTAATAAAATATCTAAATTAATGTACACAAACAAAGCATTTATATTTGAATACACTTGTATTAATAAGATATGAGACAGAAAATAATCAAATAGCTATATGTATATTTTTTCGGCTAAAAAAATAATAATATAATAAAATAGTAAATCCAAATAAAATAATTGATAATATTGGCATATTTTTATATTTTGTATAAAAGCTAATTTCAGAATTAATAGGCAATTTAAAGGTTAAAACACCAGGGGTTTTAATGTTTATCCATTTTTCTACTTTAGCATTGGGTAAAATTACTGCGCTAATGCCAGAATTATTAGCAATTACTATAGATTTTTTAAGCTCTAATGCTCTCATTCTTGAAATATTCAAAAATTGCACTAATCCTGAATTTCCAAACCAGCCTAAATTTGTACTATTTACAAATATATGAGGATTATTTTTATAATTAACCTGTGCCATTTCCTCACCAAATAAGACCTCATAACATATATTTGCAGAAATTTTAAATTGTTTTCCATTTTTATAAAACGTAAAACTATTCTGCACCAAACCACCGCGTGCAAAATCACCCATTGGCATAATTAAATTATTAACAAACCATTTAAAACCATAAGGAACAAATTCACCAAAAGGAACTAAATGATATTTATAATAAATTTTAGGCGACAGCTCATCGTTTGAAATAAAAAATAATGAATTAGTATATTGATCGTTTAAAACTCCTGCCGCACCAAATAAAATTGCAGTAGAATATTTTTTAGAATATTCAAGCATTTTTTCATAAACATACATGGGTAAATTATTGATAACTACAGGAAATGCGGTTTCAGGAGTTATAATTAAATCAGGAATAAAATTATCATTATTTTTTAGCATTAAATCTAAATGAAAATCTATATTAGCTAGTATATTTTCTCTCACAAATTTTTTATCTTGAGATATTGCACCCTGAATAACTTTAACACTTATAAAATCATTTTCATTTGAGTTTGATTTAATATTAATAGCATTATAATTATGGGCAGATAATATAAAAATTAAGAAAAATGATAGTAATAATCCATATTGAAAAAATCTTTTATAATTAAAATTCTTTAAATTTAAAAAATTAATAAATAATATAAATACTGCAATAAAAAAAATGGATAAAAATTCTACCCCATAAACCCCAAAATATTCTGCTATAAAATTAAACGGAGTATCAACCAAACTATATCCCAAGTTTAACCATGGGAAACCAGTAAATAAATTCCCTCTAAGCCATTCACACAGCACAAAACTAAACGGAATAAAAACAAACCTAGGTGAAATTAATAAAGATAAAACAAAGAATAAACCATTATATATGGAAAATAATAAACACATGCTTAGAGATAAAATGAGAGGCAATCCGCCATATATATGCATAGATTGGTTTAACCAAAATAAACCTACAAAAAAATAGCATATACCAAATAAAAACATATAAAATAACTTATTATTTTTCGAATATAAATTATATATATATAAACAAAAGCCTATTAAACCAATACTACAGCTAAATAATTTTAAGTAAACTACGAAAACATTTTTATTATCATAACCATAAATTGAACTTAAATAATCTGGAAATATAAACAACGAAGTCGAAGTAAATGCTCCGAAAAGAAGAGAAAAAATAGAAAAGACTACATCCCGCCTATACATTTTTCTAGGAAAAATAAAGCAAAACATAGTCATAATTAAAAAATTATTTTAATTCAACCTTAGCGCCAGCCTCTTCTAATTTTTTCTTAGCATCTTCAGCTTTAGCTTTGTCAGCACCTTCTAAAATTGCTTTAGGCGCTGCTTCTACTGCATCTTTAGCTTCTTTTAATCCTAACCCAGTAATCTCTCTAACTGCTTTAATAACCGAAACTTTATTAGCACCAATCTCTGTTAGAACTACATTAAAATCTGTTTTTTCCTCAACAACTGCAACTGCAGCACCTGAAGGAGCAGCTACAGATAAAGCAGCAGCTGATACGCCAAATTTCTCTTCAAAAGCTTTTACTAAGTCATTTAACTCAATAACTGACATAGAAGATACTGCTTCTAAAATATCATCTTTACTAATTGCCATTTTTTTCTCCTAGATTCCTAAAATATAAATTATGCTTGATTTTCTTCAGATTGTTTTTTTTCAGCTACAGCAGCCAAACATCTTGCAAAACCAGAAACAGGTGCCTGCATCACACCAACTAACTTAGCCAATAATTCTTCACGGCTTGGGATTGAAGCTAAAGCTTTAACAGCATCAATATCCAATAACTTGCCATTATAAACACCTGCCTTAATAATAATTTTTTCATTTGTTTTAGCAAAATCATTTAAAATTTTTGCAGGGGCAACAGCATCTGAACCAATGCTATAAATTAAAGGTCCAGTCATTTGAACAGCCAGCTTCTCAAAAGGCGTATCTTTAACTGCTCTAGCAAATAAAGTATTTTTTACAACTTTTAGAAAAACTCCTGACTCTCTAGCTGATTTACGAAGTCGAGTTAAATCTCCAACCGTAATACCACGATACTCAGCAACTACTAAAGTTTGAGCACCAGTTACTTGGCTTGATACCTCTGCTACAACAGCTTCTTTTTCTTGGTAATTTAATGCCACGGTTTTCTCCATTAAAATAATAAATTTATAAAACTAAAACTAGTTCTACAAAATTAATAAAAAAGATGAAACAAAAATATAAAGAAAACCGAAACTCAAAGAATTTAGGAATGCTATTTTGTGTCATCTATGCTGGAACTTCTTATATTATCTATACAAAAAATATTAAAATTTCTTACCAGCAGTCTTTGGTAACATCAAAAAAACCTTTAACTGATATTAATTTTGTTAATAAACAAATTAAAGGACATAGCGCGATGTTTCGCTAAAATAATCAAATAAAACATCAAACAACACAACAAGATTGAAACAAACTAGTTTGTATTTTCGTTAACTGTTTAAAAATACTAATTTAATAATAAAGACTGATAATCAATCTTAAGACCTATACCCATAGTACTAGAAACAGCTATCTTTCTAATATATATTCCCTTGCTAGTATTTGGTTTTAATTTTTGTAACGCATCCAATAAAGCGACTAAATTTTGTTTTAATGAATCAGACTCAAAAGAAGCCCTGCCAATAGTAGCATGAATAATACCTGCTTTATCAGTTCTGAATGGAACCTGACCAGCTTTAATATCTTTAACAGCTTGTGCAACATTAGGTGTTACTGTACCAGTCTTAGGATTAGGCATTAAACCCCTTGGACCTAAAATAGTAGCAACCTGACCAACTATCCTCATTGCATCAGGTGATGCAACAACAACGTCGAAATTTATTTCACCACGTTTAATTTGATCAACTAAATCTTCCATGCCAACTATATCAGCACCTGCCTGTTTAGCTTGCTCAGCTTTCTCGCCTTGAGCAAATACAGCAACACGAGTCACCTTACCAATACCAGCTGGCATTACAACAGCTCCACGAACTACTTGATCAGATTTTTTAGGATCAACACCAAGCTGTATCGCAACATCTATAGACTCATCAAATTTCGCTGTAGAGCATTCTTTGATTAAAGGCAAAGCCTCTGAAACAGAATAAGATTTTAAACTATCAATTTTCGCTTTTATAAGTTTTAAGCGCTTAGATTTTTTTTTCATAATTATCCTTCTACTATAATACCCATAGAACGCGCACTACCGGCTACTGTTAACATTGCAGCTTCTAAGCTAGCAGCATTTAAATCCGGCATCTTATATTTAGCTATTTCTTCTAGCTGAGCTTTAGTAATTTTACCAACTTTATCTAAGTGAGGTTTGCTAGAACCTTTTTGTAACTTAGCAACTTTTTTAAGTAAAACACTTACAGGAGTTGTTTTTAGTATGAACGTAAAACTTTTATCTGCATATACTGTGATAATCACAGAAACAGGTAACCCTACTTCAACAGACTGAGTAGCTGCATTGAATGCTTTACAAAATTCCATAATATTGACACCGCGCTGACCTAAAGCAGGTCCAATTGGTGGAGAAGGATTAGCCTTACCAGCCGGAATTTGTAGCTTAATAAAACCAACAATTTTTTTTGCCATAATATATCCTTAAAATGAGTACAACCATCTTTTCACAAAATATGCTAATAAGACTCCTCAGAACTGACAATTATAATATAAATTCTAGTTTTTTTCAACCTGAGAAAAATCCAACTCCACAGGAGTCTGCCTCCCAAATATACTAACTAAAATATTAAGTTTAGACTTCTCATAATTTACAGCTTTAACTATTCCAATAAAATCAGTAAAAGGACCATCTTTGACCCTTACAACCTCATCTATATCAAACTCTACTTTAGGTTTTGGTTTTTCAGAACCTGTTTTTATTTGATTAATAATCTGTTCAATTTCTTTATCTGAAACAGGATATGGTTTATTTTTGCTTCCACCAATAAAACCTGATACTTTTTTGATATTTTTTACTAAAAACCAAGTTTCATCCGTCATTTCCATATTAATTAGAATGTAACCTGGAAAAAATCTACGCTCAGTTAATGTCTTTTTACCATCTTTCACATCTAAAACTTCTTCAGAAGGAATTAAAATTTCTCCAAATTTATCTTTTAATTGAGATTCAGCTATACTTTCAATTAAGTTCTTTTGCACACTTTTCTCCATTCTAGAGGCGACATAAAGAACATACCATTTTTTTGCAGATGCTTTACTGTCTTCAGCTACCATAACAACTATCTCCACCCTAAAATAATATCATATATAAACCAACCTAATGAAGCATCAATTATCCAAAGAAAAATGCCCATACATAAAACGAATAAAAATACCGAAATAGTGATTTTAAAAACCTCATTTTTTTCTGGCCAAACAACCTTCTTAGCTTCATTATAAGAAGAGTAAAAATAATTCACTATATACACTCTAAGATCTGAAAATAAGAAAACTAATAACGCTAAAATTACTAATGACAGCGTGGCAATCAGCCTTGAATTTGGGTATATTTTATTTATGTCAAAGAAACTAAATGATAATACGCCGAACAACATTAACATAATCAGAGATAAAGAGGTCTTTTTTGAAAAGAATGAAATTTCA
Organism: Burkholderiaceae bacterium; assembly: GCA_023266335.1. Lineage (GTDB taxonomy): Bacteria > Pseudomonadota > Gammaproteobacteria > Burkholderiales > Burkholderiaceae > JAHFQJ01. Next base: position 560 of record JAHFQJ010000034.1, on the reverse strand, counting down.
TTTTCTAATTTTTCCATGACTATTTCCTAAGATAATGGCAGGGGCAGAGGGCATCGAACCCCCAACCTTCGGTTTTGGAGACCGACGCTCTGCCAATTGAGCTATACCCCTTTAAACCTGTAAGAAAACTACAACTACAATCTATTTGCTTATCAAATCCTACTGGCGCCCATGAACAGAATCGAACTGATGACCTCTCCCTTACCAAGGGAGTGCTCTACCACTGAGCCACATAGGCTAAAATGGAGCGGGCGAAGGGAATCGAACCCTCATCTTAAGCTTGGAAGGCTTCAGCTCTACCATTGAGCTACACCCGCAATTGGTGGAGAGAGTTGGATTCGAACCAACGTAGGCGTTAGCCAACAGATTTACAGTCTGCCCCCTTTAGCCACTCGGGCATCTCTCCCACATACATAAACCCCCAACAAAATAAAATGAGGGGGGTTTCTTATAGAGGAGCTTGGCAATTACTTACTTTCCCGTGCGAGAATGCACAGTATCATCAGCGTAGAAGCGTTTCACTTTCCTGTTCGGAATGGGAAGGAGTGGTTCCGCTCCGC
>JAHFQJ010000024.1 GCA_023266335.1 Burkholderiaceae bacterium | reverse complement strand
TTTCTTACTTTTCCGCTTCTTATATAGCTCTCACTACCGCATCTTTGGCATTTACACATCTGGTTTAAATTTTAATTCTTTACTTATTATATCTTTAACTATCTATATTTAACACTCTCAAGAAATTTAAGTTTAAGTTAAATGAATATTCTTTTTTAGATTTTTTAAATCTAGTATTAATTTTAAATTCTTTTAGTAAATATTCATACAAAGAAAGACTATACTTACTTTTTAATTTGCTTGTAATATTTAAATCTATAGGAGTAAAACCATAATTAATAGTTTTAGTGTTTAAAGAATGTTGATAATTTAAATCAATCAAACTTTTTAAGCTCCTAGAAATTTCTACATTTAAAACTTTTTTTGATAAACATGCACTACTTATGAATGTAGTTGAGTTAAAACTAGTAATTTTTGGAGATATTAATTCTACTATTTCTGTTAATAGATTATCTACTATTTTTTTTAGTTTTCCATAGCTCTGATAATTATTTTCTGAACCTATTAACTTTTGTAGCTCTGATACACTTATATCATAAGAAAATTTATTGTCTTCATTAGTATTTTGTACTTTTGATATTAATAAATCAAAAAATTTATATGATAAAAGTGTTAATTTTCTGCTATGTTCTATCAAAATATTTGATTTTTTGACTATCCGTGGTGTATAATTTATTTGTCTGTCTATCATTTTAATTTACTTTCTAGGAGTGGGTTTAACAAGTGTTAGATGGTAATCAGGTTATAAAATACGTATCACTTTATTTTATAACTAGATAGATAGACACTTTTCAAAATGCCTTCATCTAAATTTCTACAAGTATAAATAAAAAACACCATATCTGTAAAGTAAAAAATAAATCATTTACAAATGAAATAATAATAATAAAGATATTTGTTATATAAAAAGTATTTAACTTAGTTTTCTTATTATTATAGTTTATATAGTTTATATAGTTTATATTATTGACAAATAATATTTCAAACCTAAATTCTCGGTAAGCCTTATAAAATCTTAGTTTATAAAATTATGCACGTACAAAAATACAGGTATGCACGTACAAAAATACAGGTATGCACGTACAAAAATACAGGTATGCATGTACAAAAATTAGTGTTGTAAATTTATATATTTTTTAGACTGTCGCCTCCTTTGGAGTTGCCGAATCACAATTTCCATATGGAAATTGTGATTTTACATACAACTTTTAAAAAATAATTATATTACTTATAATAGAGCAATAAATTGCATTAAGAGTTATTAATGAAAATTACTAAACGAGATATAGAACCGGCTAAGATTGATGATTTTACTAAACTAATAGATGATAAAAGTTATGGCTGGGCATGTATGTTTTATAAAACGGGAGATAAAGTTACCGTTATAAGAAATAATAGTTTACAGGGAAGTAGATATTCTGTAGCAATGCAGGGATATTATGCTGATGAAGAGGTTAAGTGGCAAATAGATAAAGGAAGTAAGATAGTAAATGCCTCTTTGCAGGAGGCTGTAGAATATATCAAAGAAAAAGTAGTGTCCTTGGAAAGTCAAGCCTTAGATAAGGTAGAGGTTAAAATTATTCATAAGATGAATTATGTAGAAGCATCGAAACTGTCACACGAAACAATATAGTTCTATAAAATATGTGCTAACATTTAACCTTATTTAATAATATCTATATAAATATGACTGTTGATATAAAAGAAAAGATGAAAGAAGAAAAAGAAATAAAAAAAAGAAAATTTGATAGAACACAAACAACTGACGTAACAAGTACAGTTCGTTTCCCATTAGAGCTTAGGCAGGAAATAGCAAGCTATTGTACTAAGCATGGAATATCTTTTAATGCATTTATTCTAATGACAACTAAATCTTTTTTAAAAATAGCTGATACGGCTTGACATATTAGTATAAACCCTAATATAATCTTTATAAGATTAAAAATGTTAATGCATTGTTAGAAGTAGCCTTTTTAGGTTACGCTGGTAGTCTCTACACGATAGATATATCTAAATTTTAACCTATATAACAATATACACTTTAAATATAATCTTAATGCTTAAATTTTAGAAAATATAAAATATTTAAGGGCGGAGCTTTGCTCATAAAAAGTTAAAAAGGTTGAGATGAGAAACAAACATTATAAAAAACTTGCCATAGGAATACTTGCAATTTATCCTATTGCAGCAAATTCAGCATCAATAGATATGCCGTTCTTAAATGATATATGGAGTACATTGACGCAAAATGTGTTACCAATCATCATGGGGATAGGTTTATTAGGTGCTTTTATTGCTGATAGACAAGATAGTGAAACAGGTAAAAGGATAATGCTGACAGTGGCTGGGTTAGCTGTGGCTTTAAAAATAGTGCTAGCATTTATTGCATGGGTTAGAACTAATTTAGCTGGCTTATAGATTTATGAAAATACCCATATATCAAAGTTTAATCCGCCATAAATTGCTTTATGGAATGGAAAGACTACCAGCAAAAATATTGGCATTTGCAAATTTAGTTCTATTATTTCAATTCGATTTAATAAGCTCTATATTTGCTTTTAATGTATACAGTTTAATTGTTGTCATATTAATGGTAAGTGTAAATATTTTTTGTATTTATGCATTACGCCAAATGGCAAAATATGACCCGCAGCTAATTGGCGGATTTTTACGCAGCAGACGTTATCAAAAATACTATACTGCACGTTCTAGTGTGTTTAACATGCATGCTCGCAAAGGCTTATTTATTCAATCCATTAATTGGAAAGGATAAAAATATATGTTTGCATTTAAAGAAAAACAGCTTGCTTTATCTGATTTAAAGCCATGGGCTTATTTAGTAGATAGTGGTGTTGTGCTAAATAAAAATGGTTCTCTTACAGCTGGTTTTAGCTATAAAGGTGAAGATATAGCTAACTTAACCGAACAAGAACGCTCGAACATAGCATTAATTATTAATCAAGCATTAAAAATGTTTGACGCTGGCTATATGCTGCATTCTGATTTAATTAGAAGTTCAGCAGTATTAAATCTTAAAGACAATAAAAACCATTTTAATAATAATGTTTCTTTTTTGTTAGAACAAGAAAGAATAAATCAATTCAATAATAATCATTATTATAATTCGGAATATGTAATCACAATTACCTACATTCCAAATATCACACAAAAAAATAGATTTGCAGAAAAGTTTTTTGATGATGAAACAGATGAAATAACCACGTCTTTAGATTTAATTATTCAAAATTTTAAAACTAAATTAGATGAATTTGAAAACTTGCTAACTAGTGTATTAAAAATAGAACGCTTAACCTCATCTACAATTAATGATGAATTTATTGAAGATGAATTATGCAGTCACCTAAACCATACATTAACGTGTACTAAGCAGGGATTAAAAATTCCAACGGGTCAAGCCTTAGATAATTGGATTGGTAATCAAGATTTTATAGGGGGATTATATCCAAAAATAGGTGAATACTATTTAACAATAATTTCAACTGATGAATTTCCAGCCTATACAGAAGAAAATATACTAAGTGTAATTGATAGCTTCCCATTTGATTTAAGGTGGAATACACGTTTTATTTTTACGGATAAATATCAGGCAGAACAATTAATACGTAAACACCAAAAGCTTTGGGACGGAGCCGCAACAAAATTAATTGATATGATATTTGATAGAGTATTTAGTACCAAATTAAATAAATATAATCGTGATGCTTTGCATATGTCAGAAGATAGCGAGGTTGCACTAACAGATGCACGCTCGGAAGCAGTAAAATTTGGCTATTATACATCAACTATTATCCTTTATGATGAAGATGTGAATGCGTTAGCTGAAAAAGCAAAAATGGTAACTCGAGAGCTGCAGGCATTAAAATTTAATGCCCGTATTGAAAAAATTAATGCAATGGACGTGTTTTTTGGCACTATGTCAGGCATGAGTAAAGCATTTAATTTTAGAGAGCCAATATTACACACAATGAATTTAGCTCAACTGTTACATACTTCCAGTCTATATTTAGGAGAAAAAACATCACCTAACCCATATTTAGAGAATAACAGCCCGCCATTAGCATTAGCTATTACACATGGCAATACGCCGTACAATTTTAATTTGCATGTGCAGGACGTAGGTCATACCTGCATTATAGGGCAGGTTGGAAGTGGTAAAAGTACATTACTAGCTTTCATACTGGCACAATATCAACGTTATCAAAATTCAAAAATATTTGCATTTGACCAGAATTTATCATTATTTACTATTACAAATGCCTGCAATGGCAATCATTACGAAATTGGCGAAGATAAAAGCCTGCAATTTTGCCCCTTAGCACTAGTAAAAGATAATGCCAGTACAGCGTGGGCGGTAGAATATTTAACTAGTTTACTTGAAATGCAGGGTTTAGGCATACATGCAAAGCATAAACAAGAACTGTATCAAGCCATTAGTAATATTTCACAACAAGAAAATAAAAGCCTTAGTAATTTACTTGAATTAATACAAGATTTTGAAATTAGAAATGCATTAAGACCATACACAAGGCAAGGTGCTTTAGGTATGGTTTTAGATGCAAAAAATGATAATTTATCCATAACTGATATTACTACTTTTGAATTAAAGTACTTATTGAATATGGGCGAGAAAAATATTATTGCAGTAATAACCTATCTATTCTACTGGATAGAAAAGCAGCTGGATAATAATCCAACCCTAATAATTTTAGATGAATGTTGGCTGATATTAATGCGCAGCTGGTTTAAAGATAAATTTGTAGAGTGGCTTAAAACTTTGCGTAAAATGAATTGTGCAGTAGTGTTTGCTACACAATCACTTTCAGATTTTACAGAAAATACCAAGCTATTTAGTAATATTTTAGAAGCTTGTGCTACCAAAATATTTTTACCTAATCCAAATGCTATGCAAAAAGACAATGATAAACTAATTGGTTTGTACGAACTATATACAAGTTTTGGTTTAAATGATGCACAAATTAATATAATTAAGAATGCAAAGCCGAAGCAGGAATATTTTATACATACTACTTTAGGCAGCAGACTAATTAATTTCGCGTTAGGATACATTACACAAGCATTTTGTTGTGCCGGTGTGGATAAAGTACCTTATATAAAGCAATTAATGCTTAATTACCCTAATAATTGGCAGAAACAATATCTTATAGAACAGGGAATATATGCATGAAAATAAATTAAAAATATTTTCTTCTTTAATATCAGTTATTATTTCAAGTACAGCTTTCATTTATACTCAACAAGTTTATGCATGGAATGGGGTAGCTACTGAATTTACACAATATCTGAATTTTGGTCAGTTATCTATGCAGTATGCCAAGCAAGTACAACAGTACATTACACAGTTAAATACGTTAAATAGTGAAATTCAGCAATATATCAATATGGTAAAAAATACAGTAAATTTACCCAATGAAATATGGGCTAAATTTGCAGGACAAGTAAGCCAAGTGGCTAATATTTATAAAAATAGCCGTGGTATTGTAAGTACATTGATGAATGCAGATGATGAACTCAGAAAAATCTATAAAAACTATGATTTTTACCGTATTAAACAACTTGGCGTAAAAGATTATTTTTTACAATATAATTCTTGGAATAAATCAAATTCAGATATGTACTCAAGAATGATGCAGCTACTAGGCACACAAGCCTCATCAATGAATAATGAAAACGACATTATTAAAAATTTATTAGAAGCTAACAAAAGTGATACAGGACAAAAGCAGGCATTACAAATAAGCAATGAACTAACAGGTATGATGGTTCAGCAGCTCCAGCAGCTAAGGCAATTAATTATGGGACAAAATGAATTGCAGGCAAAGGTGCATGCTCAAGAAGAAGCAGAAAAAGCCAATAGTAAAGCACAACTAGAGAAGTTTTTTTCACCTTTAAAAAATAATGAAAGTGCAGTAATTTATGGAAATGAAAAAGGATATGGTTATTAATATTGAAAATACATCTTTTAGCTTAAAAGAAGTAAGAAAACTATTAATATTAACAGCTATTATTAGTTTAATTATTTCTGGTGTTATTGGTTACTGGTTAGGTACAAAAAATGTTCCACCACTTGATAAACAAATTATAACTACTTTAGAAAATTGTATGCCTAAGAAAACAGCAGAAGAGCAAGCAAAAATAGATAAAGTGTTTAAATTACCAGCTAAAAATGAAAGTGCGGTAATTTATGGAAATGAAAAAGGATATGGTTATTAGTACATCAGATGTAGACACATCTTTTAATTTTAGATAAAAAAAGGACAATATGTCAAAATATATCAATCCGTTTACAGATTTCGGGTTTAAAAAGCTGTTCGGCGAAAACAGTTCTAAAATTTACTTGGCAGATTTTTTAAACAGTATTTTAGAACCGTATTTATCTGAACCAATCATTAGTATTGAAAACCGCAAAAGCGAAATGCTAGGCAGAAAAGTAAGCGATAGAAATGCAGTATTTGATCTTTATTGTTTTACGCAGAACGGCGAACGCATTATAGTAGAAATGCAGAAAGTAGAACAAGAATATTTTAGAGATAGAAGTTTATATTACTCAACATTTGCTATAACAGAGCAAGCAAGAAAGGGTAAGACAGAAGGTACATATTGGGATTTCAAACTAGACCCAGTATATTGTGTAGGAATTTTAAACTTTAATTTTAGTGAAAAAGAAAAATATTTACATATAGGTAAAATTTTAGATGTACAAGACCATGATAACCTAATTGATAACGTAACTTTTGCATTTATTGAGATGAAAAAGTTTGAAAAAGACATAAAAATCTGTAAGACTAAACAGGATAAATGGCTATATACCTTGCATAATATAGCAAAACTGCAGGAAGTGCCACCGGAGCTGGAAGAGCAGGTATTTATAGATTTCTTTCATGAAGCAGAAATAAATGCTTTAAAATCAGAAGATTTAGGAGCATATCAAGACAGTTTAAACTATTTCAGAGATTTACATATTATTGAAAATCAGAACCTTAAAAAGGGGAGGTTAGAAGGTAAGTTAGAGATGGCTAAATCAATGAAAGAAGAAGGTTTAGATATAACAATAATTCAAAAAATAAGCGGTTTAACTAAAGAAGAAATAGACAAACTCTAATCTAAAAAACAAGGTTATAAACATGTTGAGAAAATTGCTTGCAATAGTACTGCTATTGCATATAGGGCTTGTTTTTGCTCAAAATTCCCCAAAAACACCGCCAAGCCCTTTTTCATTCTCTATAGGTAATGACGGGCAAGCCTCATTAAACAATAATAATTTACCTTCGGCAGGATTACCTACAATGCCGCAAAACATATCTATTGTAGATACTGCAGCTAACAGTAATTCTACAAATAGAGACGCTATCTATTCTACCAATCCATCAGTAGATGTCTTTATTGGAGATACTAGAAAATATCTAGATAATTTATCTGAACATATGTTAGACCCTATAAAAGAGAAAATCGACATTTATGCAAAAGTAATAATTAAAGCTGCATTAACTTTATTTTTATATTTGTCAATTTTTATGATTATATGGCGGTTTATTAAGTATGCAGCAACAGGCGGGCATGAATTTACGCCATGGCTCGCTGATACTATTTTATGCATAGTTATAATGCAAATTACCATAGCTTTTATTAAAAATTCAGGAGAGATTAGTACGCATATATACAAATGGTTTATGGCGGTAGGTGGTGAAGCCTCCGGAATGAAAGAATTAAAACCAAGTTTAATTTTAGATCTAGGCGTAGATTATTTTATTAATATGATTAAGTTTTTAACAACTTTAAGTTATACAGATTTAATAAAAGGCTTAGTATTATTTTTCATTGGCAGTGTAACTCAATTAGCTATTGTAGGTATGGTTGGGCTATATATTATGGCGATTGCAGAAAGCTTAATACTAGCAAAAGTCAGTATTATATTTTTAGGTTTTTTAGGTTTAGAACAAACAAAAGAAATTGGTATGAAACCTATATTTTTGTGGATTAATATCGGTTTTAAACTAATGTTTCTGCAATTAATGCTAGGCCTAGAAATGGACATATTACATACATTTATTAAGATGGATGAGATTAATGTTTCAATGGCTATATCTGTAATGATAGTCAGCAAAATAATGTTATTACTAACTTGGAGAATACCGCATATATTTCAAAATTTAACAACGGGTACAACAACGATGAGCGGTATAAGAGATTTTATGCATGAATCTAGAAATGCAAGAAACCAAAATCAACAGCCGCAATCCCCAACTCTAGCACAACAAATTGGCGGAGTTGGAGCTGCAATACAAGCACACCAAGAATACAGTAACGCCCAAGAAATGGCAAAGGCTCAATCTAGTAGAATTTACGGCTCAAATGTTGGATATGGTAATGCACATAGCCAACAAATACATGGTATGCAGTTTACTGGTGCAAATTCAAGTAATTTAGACAATAACAGCAATACATATAGTCATAATCCGGTAAGTAATAATAATTCATCAAATAGCATTAATAGTAAAGAAAATAAAAACTCCACATCATCAAATGTTAATTCTAAAAATAGCACACAAGGAAATAACAGCACGTTTTCAAGTAGCAATAATAATTCAAATAATATTGCTAATCAAAACACTAGCTCAAACAATTCAAATTTTTTAAGCAATGTAGGGCAAGGATTAAAGGAAGTAATAAATATTGCGACGCCCTAAAATTCCTATCTCCGCCGCAAGCAACGGAGTATTACGGAATTTTTCCCTATGGGAACGGACTGTCGCTTTAGAGCTTGTGCGCGGCAAGCCACGGGGAATTAGACCCTAAGAGATTAAAAAATAATAATAGGCAAAATGTCAGCCAAACTTTAGGGGGTAAATTAGCTAATCATTTTGACAATAAAACTAGAGATGTAAAACAACAAATGCAAAAGTCTCAAATTGATGATTACTACAACAAACTATGGGGACGGGGAGAATATGCACAGCCGCAAAATGCAACCGGCATAATGGAAGATCAAAAAGAACAAAACAAAATAAGCACTAAAGAATAAGGATACAAATATGTTATTAATTAAAAAACTTTGTGGCATTAAATCTAAAGAAAGCAATCTTAATCTTACTGAAGAAAGTATAGTAAATTTGCACGAAATGCAAAGCAATAATCAATCCCCAAACCCATTTTTAAATAATCGTATTCATTTAGATTATCAGCTGGATAAAGTTGATAATCTAAACAAAAACTTAATTTTACAAAGAAATGTTTTAGCAGGATTATTATTAGTTTCAATTCTAAGTCTAGTTTATCTAGGCGGACAAACTAAAAAAGAGGCAATTGTTACCTTAGTAAACGATAAAGGACAAACAGTACAGCCTATTAATTTACGAGAAATGAAAGATAGTGAGCAAAGAGACAAAATTATTACAAAAATTATTGAAGAAACTTTAATAAACATCAGGACGGTAACACCTGATAGAAATTTGCAGTATGAATTAGGTAAACGGGCGTTAGTTAATTTAAGAAGAGGCAGCCAAGCCTATACTACGGTAGTTAACGGCATGAAAGAAGATAACCCGAACAGCCCGTATATTATAGGTCAAAAGCACATGGTAACGCCGATCATCAAAAGTACAATGACACGCAACATTAATTTTAATGGTGAAACTACGAAAAGAGCATCTTTAGCTATTGAATGGCGGGAAAGAGTTAATAGACTTGATGGTACATATCTACAAACCAATGAATATAAAGGCGATTTTATTTTTGATATTGTACCGCCTGAAACAGAAGAAGAAATTCGAAAAAATCCTTTTGGCATACAAATTTATGCAATACAAGTTGTACCTGTACGTATAGTTGATATTGCTAACGACAATCAGCCATTGAATAAAACAAATGCTACGCAAGGGAAAGAATAACATATTATGAGACAAGCAAAATATATTATATTAATATCAATAATTACATTATCAAACGCAAGCCATGCTGATAGTTACTCTAACTATTATCAAAGGGCTACAAGGCTTATAATTCCTGAAGCTAATGCACAAATTACGCCAGTAGAAGAGTTGCCAAAGCCTCTGCCGGAAAAGAATTATATTGTACCTGAACTAAAAACTGATAATAAAGCAGTTTTAGTGCCGCCGATAAGTCATGCTCAAAATAAATCACACACAAATAATAGACGTAAACCGGAGTTAAGTCTCAAAGCAAAAAAAGCTTTAATGATGGCAGAAATAGGCATTAAATCTGATACATATGCTAATGCCGGTCAAGATGGAATAGTACGCTATCAATATGGAGCGGGGCAAGCAGACTTAGTTTGCGCACCATTAAAAGCATGTGCCATTATGCTTGATAACGACGAAGTAGTAAGCGATATGCATATTGGCGATATGAGCTGGCAGCCAAACGCACCTATTGCAGGCAAAACAAATGCAGTAGTAGTAAAGCCAATATCAGCAAATATCCATAACACAAATTTATTAATTTTTACTGATAAAAGACAATATAGTATTAATTTAATAGCACATCAAAGCCGCTATATGCCAATGATTGCATTTACTTATACAGATACCTTAAATAGCAGTAATCAAAAAATATTAGCTTTTAATCGAACAAAAATTTCACAGCAACAAAAAGAAAAAAATGTGAATAATGCAAAATATGCATTAAATGCAGAAAAATTAGATTATAACTATGAGGTTTCAGGTAATGCACCCTTTCGCATAGAGCGAATATCTACCGATGGTATTAAAACTTATATTGATTTAAAAAAATCAACTATAGGTAATGAACTGCCAATTTTTATTGCCATGACTAGCGGTAAAGAACAGCAGGTTAATTACAAATATGATACAGAAAATCACAGATATATTATCGACAAAAAAATAAAAAATGGTTTGCTTTTAGCTGGCGAAGATAGACTAATAATTTCTTATAATGGAGCTAAATAATTATGATACAAAACATATATAAATTGTATATCAGTATACTATCGCTTATTTTAATTTTTAGCTTATCAGCATGTGCAACAACTCAATATAAAAATATTGATAATGCAGGTTTAAATATTAAACAACAAGACGCAATGATATTAGAAATAACCAATATATTAAAACAAAATTACCCGATGGCGACATATAGAAATATTGGATTAAGTGCTGATGCGGAAATGTCAAAACAACTTATAAAAAATTTAAAGCTTAATGGTTATGTAATTGATGAGCCAAGCAAAGACAACCTTAAATTTAAATACTATATTACCAAATTAGATGAAAGTCGCATAATTTTAAGTCTGTATATGGGCGATATGAAAGCCAGCAAAATTTATATGTTAAAAGCTGGCAGTTTAATCTCAAACTCATCTTTAACCATGGGCATGTAATATGAGCAATAATAAAAAATTCTTCATGCCTAAACAAAATAATCTAATAGGACAGGTTGGACGTTTAAAAAGTTTTAATAAGTTAGCTTATTATATAGCTGGACTAATAGTATTGACTATAGGTGCTGCTTTTTCTTTTTCAGGTAAAAGTAATGCAGTTGTACAAAATGATAGTATATCTTTGAATGATAAACTAAAAAGCAAAATAGATACTTTTGCTAATGACGAAGATATTAAACCAAAAAATATTGGCTTAGGTTTTGATACAATTCCAGTCAAAAATAATGCTCTAATCACCACACAAGGCAATCAAAATAATATACAAAATAGCGACGATGAAGAGGTAAAAAGAGTATTGGCACAAGAAGCAAAAGAAAGGCAAGAAATTAATAATGAAGGCACTAGCAATAATATAAACGGACAAAATCCATATACAGCAAGCACTCGTATACCTGTAAATAATATTTCTGCTAACACGCCAAATATTAATATGAATGCTAGCATACCAAATATGCCTATGCTTCCCAATATAGCAGGGCAAGTGCCAAATATACAAGATATGATTTCAGGTATAAATGGTGGTGGAAATGATGCAAATATGCAGGTTAAAAAAGAAAAGTTTACAACTAAAAGCGGTAATTTTGATTATTTAGATAGCCAGTTACAGCAAGCTAGAAGTGAGCTTGAGATAAAAGCAGGCACAATAATACCTTGTATATTATCGAATAGCATAAATTCAGATTTACCAGGTATTGTTGGTGCAATTGTTAGCGAAGATGTTTACGACAGCATATCGCATACACATATCATTATACCAAAAGGAACTAAGGTAAATGGAATATACGACAGTAATTTATCCTTTGGACAAAATGGATTAGCAACTACTTGGAACAGACTTGTTTTTGCTAATGGTTCTACATTTGATATAGGTACAATGACAGGTTCAGACCAAGGCGGAAACAGTGGCTTTAGAGATAAGGTAAATAATCATTATGCGAGAACTTTTGGCAGTGCTATTTTAGTTGCCTTAATTGGCAGCGGTATGCAGTTAAGCCAGCCTAAAGGGCGTACTAGCACTGGTAATGATGCTCAAGAAACTATAACAGCAAATATTGCACAACAAACAGGCTCATCAGGGCAGGCAGTGTTAAATAAAAGCTTGAATATTCAGCCGACTATAAATATTCGTGCTGGTTATAGATTTAATATTATGGTTAATAAAGATTTTGTAATTGGAGGATAAAATGAAAAAGCAAATTAACATTTCGATAAATTTTGAAAATAAAACCTATAATGCATATTATTATATTGATATTAAAAGTAATATGCTAACTTTAGTTTCTGAGTTTGAAACAAAAAGTGCAACTATTCGTAATACTCCTCATGACTGTTTAGCGAAACTTTTATTTAATGAATGTTTACATGTCGCAAAAATTAACAATAAAATTATATGTTAATCAACTTACAAACTATCCAACAATGTACACAAGATGTACACCCAATTACAATCATGCGAATTATGACGGTTGAAACTCGTAAAAATCCTTATCAAATAGGTTTTAGAATTGTCAAAAATAAAAAAGAGTACTATATACCAAATCAGCCTAGAAATTTAGCCCAAGCCAAGTACATGGCAAATTGGCTATATAAAAATGGTTATGCTTTTGATGCGGGTATTGCTCAAATAAATTCTACTAATTTTAGCCGATTTAATGTTACACCTGATAATGTATTTGACGCATGTACAAATATTCGTGTGGCCGGGGTGATTTTAAAAGAATTTTATGTTAGAGCAAGGCAAAATATAAATGATGACCAGCAAGCATTACAGGCTGCAATTAGCGGATATAATTCAGGAAAATTTAATTCTACTTTAGGTAGGCAGTACGTAGCAAAAGTTATGCAGGTAAGTTTAAATTGATTTCTAATCAAAATGATATATACTATGATATATACTATTTAAAAATAAAAATATGAGTAAAACAGCTAAAATATTTAATAATGGGCGTAGTGAAGCCGTAAGATTACCTGCTGAATATAGATTTAATACCAAAGAAGTATTTATACATAGAGATCATAAAACAGGAAATGTAATTCTTTCTGCACGCCCCCAAAATTGGGATAGTTTTTTAAATTTATTAAAAACTACTAAAGTCGATGATACTTTTTTAAGCCCTAAAGAACGTAATCAAGATTTAATATCCAAAGACCCATTTGAGGACAATGAAGAATGATAAAATATATGCTTGATACAAATATAGTTAGCCATTTAATTAAAGGGCATGAAAAAGTTATTGAGCAAGTTACATCTAAACCAATATTCGATATTTGTATTTCATCTATAACTCAAGCTGAATTATTATTTGGATTAGCTAAAAGACCTGATGCAAAAAAATTACACCTATTAGTCAAAGAATTTCTATTGAGAATAGAAATAATTTCTTGGAATAGTGATGCAGCTAAAACATATGGCAAAACTAGAGCTGAATTAGAAAATAAAGGTAAGATTATCGCCTCATTAGATTTATTAATTGCTACCCACGCTTTAAGTAATAAATTTACATTAATTACCAATGATAAAGCTTTTTTGCAAATTGAGAATTTAAAAATAGAAGATTGGACAGTATAAATTTTACTTTATTATAATGATTAAAAAATTAGCTTGCTTCCTTTTTATTTTTCTTACATTAGCTAAAATTTTGGCTTGTATTTTAGGTTTTTTAATTAATAAGAATATCTCTAATTATTCTATAACCTATATTTTAGATATATGGAATAATCTGGATAGCCTAAATCTTTTTACCCAAATATATGCATATATTTTATTCATATTATTTGGATTAATAGGCTATAGAGCATTAATGTTTATTTTTACTCGAAATATCAACCAAAAAATTATTGAAGATTTACACGGTTCAGCAGGCTTTTTAAGTTTTAACCATGTTAAAGAAACAAATCTAATTAATAATAAAGGCGTATTTGTTGGAGGTATAGAAGATACAAAGGGTAATTTACATTATTTGCGCAACAATGGCAGTGAACATTGTTTAATTCTAGCCCCTACAAGGGCAGGTAAGGGCGTTTGCTTAGTTATACCAACCCTTTTAACATGGGAGCATTCTTGTATTGTTTATGATATAAAGCGTGAATTGTATCATGTAACAGCAAAATGGCGAGGCAGCAAAAGTGGTGCAGATAATAATATTTATAAATTTGACTCGGCAGAAATAGATACACATTGTTTCAACCCCATGAATGAAATTAGAATTAATACTGAACATCAAATATCTGATGCACAAAATATGGCGTATATGCTGGTTGATACAGATGGAAAAGGCATTGAGGGCAATCATTGGCTAGAGTCTGCTTTTACATTGTTCACAGGTTGTATACTATATGTTGCTCATAAAAACTACCAAAATAACCAAACTAAGGGCAGTATACCTAAAATTTTAGCTCTACTATGTGATGATGCAAGCATAGAAGAAACATTAAAATTATTAGCAGAATTTAAATGTAGTGATACTTTTGCCAGCAAAGCAATTAATCAAGTAGGTTTTGAAATGCTAAAAAAAGAAATTAAGGAGCTATCAGGAATAGTAAGCTCAACTCTTACAAAACTTAGTTTATATCGAGACCCGCTAGTTGCAAATTGTGTAAACAAAAGTGATTTTACTATTGATGATATTTGCAATGGATTAAAACCTGCTACGCTATATATAGTTGCAGATCCAAATAATAAAGACAGATACAGACCTTTAATACGTTTGATACTGAATATGATTTTACGTAAATTAACCGCTAAAATGATTTTTGAAAATGGGCAAGGTAAATCACCTAATAAGCATAGATTATTACTATTATTAGATGAGTTTCCATCTTTAGGCAATATACCTATACTAGAAGATAGTTTAGCCTTTATGGCTGGATATGGCATTAAAGCTATGTTAATTGCTCAAGATTTAAATCAGATTTATGCAAAATATAATAAAACTGAAAGTATTATTGCAAATTGTCATATTATCACTGCATTTACTCCAAATAATCCTGATACTGCACAATGGCTATGCAGAAAGCTTGGAGATACTACCATCATAAAAGAAAGCACAAGCATTTCAGGTAAAAGAAAAGATATTATGCTGTCAAATACAAGTACCTCTTATAATGAGGTTAGACGCAATCTAATGACACCAGAAGAAATTATGACAATGCCAAGTCTTAAATTTGATATGCAAGGTAAGCTAACAAATACCGGTAATATGCTAATTTTTATAAATGGACAAAAGCCTATTTTAGGTAGGCAAATGCCATTTTTTATTGATGATGATTTTGGTAAATTAATATAATATGAAAGGTTGATATGATAGATACAAATATAATAGTAACACTTGTTTCAAGTTTATTTTCAGGCATTTTAGCTTCTTATATTACAACTAAACTTAGTAAATATACAAAAGATAGCGAAGAATATCAAAATAGAAAGATAAAAATATTTACTAAATTAATGACTACAAGAAATGCTAGGGCTTCTATAAATCATGTAGAAGCTTTAAATATGATAGATTTTGCATTCTATGGATTGAAAGGTAAAGAAAAAAAAAGAACTGAATCAGAAAAATCTGTTTTAAATTCTTGGATAGAATACTATCAACATTTAAAAAGAGAAGCAAAAAATAATGAAGAATTACCAATTTTATTAAATGAGAGGGATAATTTATTTGTTAATTTATTAGAAAATATTTCCAAAGATATTAATTATGTGATGCCAAGGCATGACATAAAAGATGGATCTTATTTTCCTAGAATGTATGAAGATCTAGATTTTGAGCAAAATTATTTAAGAAGATTAGCTATAGATTTATTAAATGGTTCTAATTCTATTAAAATTAATTTAAATGATTTGCCTGACAATTATAAGAGTTATTTAACAAATTTAGAGCAGATAGTTAAACAAGCTGTAGATAACAATTCTATTAAAATAGAACTGAATAAAAAAGATAACTTTTAGTTTTAACTTTCACACTTGATTTTATACCACATTGCGACTACAATTAATATAAGAAAATCATTAAAGTTTAGAGTAATATCATGAGTACAGCAGATACATATATTCGAGCTAGAATAGATAAAGAAACTAAAAATCTTGCATCTAATGCTCTCAAAAATATGGGGTTATCTATTTCAGATGCTATAAGATTATTAATGGTAAGAATTGCCAAAGAGAATTGCTTGCCTTTTGAAATTAAAGTACCCAATTCAACTACAAAAAAAGCAATGGCGGAACTAAAATCAGGCAAAGGCAAAAAAGCTGATAATATTGATGAATTATTTAAAAATATATAGGTATGATGAAATCATTAATTAATACTTTTATTGATAATGAGTTTAATAAAAAAATATAAGTGATTATGTGGAAGAATACACAGTTTATTTATATAAACAAGTTAACAGTTTAATCATTAACTCGTTAAATTTCTACATACTTCATCTAAATCAGCAAATATTATCTTTAATTTTTTATCTTTAAAAGAGAAATAAGTTCTTTTTACTTCAACAATATCTACTTGTCGAGAAAATCCCTCTTCTGGATTAGATAAATTTTCAGTTGAATATCCACTATCTTCAGATGTATAAGTATTGCCGTTTAATGTTGAACGAGAGTTTGACATTACATTACAAGCATTATGAATTACGAATATCCATTTTTTATCTTGGATATTCATTTTAACTAAAGATAAACTACTAGGAAAACTTGATAGTCTTTCTTTGCATATTAAACACTCATCTTCTGCACGTAACTCTATAACAGGATAAGTTATATTGTTATTACTAGTATAAGTACTATATTTTTGAAGGATTAATTTTGGTATTGCCATATCAATTTTATACTAATTCAAAAGCAAAAAAGTAGATAAAGTTACTTTAAAAAAGAACTAAATTTAACTCTTTTTCAAATGAGTTTTGCTCATAATATTTAATACTTGGATAATACATTTTATTTAGCAGTTATGCAATGGACTAATTCAAAAAATAAGCATGTATTATGTTTATAGCTTATATTTCTAAAATCTCAATAACCTTCTTATTTTCTAAAAATATAACTAAATCTATATTCTTTTTAATTAAGCTATCCATATTATTTTGGCTAACCTCTGATAATAATTCTGCAAACCTTGCCATGGTATCACTAGCCGAATCTGCATGAATAGTAACTAAAGAGCCATTACAGCCAACATTACAAGATTTTAAAAATTCTAGTGCAACAAATCCTGTTCTAATTTCTCCGATAATTATACGGTCTGGCGACATACGCAATGCATCTACAACTAAATCATTTAAGCTTACATTATGCGAACTTGTTTGATATTCTGTGTCAGTTATTTGTGATTGTAATTCTTGTGTGTCTTGTAAAATAATACAAAAATCATGTGGAGTAAGTTCTGACATTCTAAATAATACAGAATTTGCAAAAGAAGTTTTACCGCTCCCGCTTGCTCCGGCTATTACTATTACTTTACGTTTAGTAATAGCGTCATCAATTTGCTTTTTCTGTATATCAGATAAATTAAAATCATCAAATGAATATAATATATTTGAATGTAGCCTAAAACTAAAACAGGGGGCATTTACTACAGGTGATATTGCACCCTGCACACGTATTGTACGTAATATGCCATTATGAATAGGTAAATTGATATGTGTTGCCATACGCGGATTATCAGCATTGATTACCATGTCATTTAAATATGCTATTTTTTGTAGAATAGTTAACCCTTGCCTAGCACTCATTTTACCTATATTTTGTTTGCCTCTTTTTGATTTTATCCATATCTTACCATCGCTGGAAAGCCTTACATCTGTAACTTCAAGATTATTAATATATCCCATTAACTCATCGCCAATTGTGCTAATAATTGATTGTGTAGTTTCTAATTTTAAATGATTATCTATCATACCCTAGCCCATCACTGATATTAATATTTTTTTCTTGAGCAGTTTTACTGATTTCTTGTATAAACTCTTTACTGCCTTGCACTTTTAAATTCTTGCCGTAGCTTTTTTCTGCTACTTCTAAAGCTTGTTTACGTGCATTTGGCGTGTCTTTGATTATGTATATTCCGTCTTTACCCGCTTTGAAATAGCCGTCATCAGAAGTTTTATAATGAATTTCGCCATTTTTGGCTATTTTGCCATAGCCTATATATTGGTTATTCTGCCGTAAAAATTCCATAGCCTGAATTTTATTGTCTTGTCCTTTGTTCATTAGGCTTTGTGCATGCTTATTTTTAAGATTAGACTGCAATAATTGCAATGCTCTGGGATTAGTTTTTGCCTCTTTAATCAAAAATTCTAGCCAATTTTCTTTTTTAGTTTCTTTGTATATTTGCTGCTTGTTATTTTTGTATGAAGCATATGCGTTTTCATGTGCTTGTTTTGCATTAATTTCTATATTTAAGTTTAGATTAATTCTGTCTTTGTATGGTATCCCTCTAACTTTTAAATATTCTTTTTGTTGAGATTTTAGTTGTTTGATTTGTGTTGTTTCTCCACTATAACTTTTTTTTGCCGTTTCTAAGGATTTAGTTTGTTGTTCTAGTTTTTTATTTTCAATCTGCCAGTATTTTTCCCATAAAATATCTGAATTTTTGTGTATCGGCTGCTTTTCGTATTTTTTTTCTGATTGTTGATTTTTTTCAATCTCTATAAGGCTATCTAATGCTTTATTTTGTGCTTGTTGATGTGTTTGTATATTGACGTTATTTAAAGTGTTGTGTGGTGGATTTAGTGCATTTTTATCTAAAATTTGTATTTGTTTTTCTTGGAATATGCCTAATTTTTGTTCAAGCTTTGATTTAGAAAAGTTTCTGCTTATACTGCTGGCTTTTATTTGTATTTTGGTCTGTATATCTTGAAAGATTAATCCGTTTGTTTTTTGTTGAATATGAATGTTATATTTATCTAATAAGCTATGTAAATTTTGCCAGTTATTTTTATCTGCACAGTTAATTATATCTTGTATATGCGGTTGTATTTTTTCTTTTATATAGGTTTCTAAACTTTGAAATCCTGTATGTGCTTCAAAATCTTTGGCTTTATTATTTTTATATCTTCGTTTTTTATCTATTCTGTTATCAATTTGCAGCTTAAACTCTTTTTCTATTTGTTTGGCTATTTCATCCATACTTAGAAAATCATTGAATGGTGTTATGTTTGTATGCTTTGCCGGATGTATTTTATTTATAACTACATGCATATGATAGTGTGCTGTATCGTCATGCACTGCTAGTACTCTGTGATTTTGGCTAAACCCTAGTTTTTCACTTATCTTTTGTTCTATTTGTTTTAAGGTTTCATCGCTTGGCTTTTCACCCTCTCTAAACGATATTATGTAGTGATATGTTTTTGATGTGCTGCTTCTGATATTTTTTTGTTGGGTGGTCTTTATAATATTTATAGCTAATGCTTTTTCATTAGGCAGATTTATATACCATGTTTTTGCTGTCTTTTCTTGTGCATAATCAATAATTGATTTTGTTTCTACGTAGTCAATTAATTTGTTTATGGTATTTGTTGTTTTATGATTGCGTATCTTTTTTATTATCATTCTTGTGTATTCAAGTTTATTATTATAGTTTTTAGTTGTTCTAGTATTTCTTTGTCTGTATTTTTTTGGCGTAATTTTTCCCATAAATAACTTAACTCTATTATGCTGTCTGATTTTATTTTATTTTCAGGCTTATATCCTAATATTAACAATCTGATATATTCAGACATATTGTTGTCTGTTTTTTCAATTTTAGCTTTTAAGATTTGGTATTCTTGTTCTGATATTCTTATGGGTGGTATTACCTTATTTTTATTTTGTTTTGTCATATTTTTTCAACTAGTTTTTTTAGTTGTATGGCAATACTTGGCAATTTACTCTCTAGGTTTGGACTTGTATATTTTATTTCATCATTTGCCTTTGAACAGAGCAGCTGTGTTTTTTGGTTACTGTTGTCTAGTATGAATAGTCTATCCACATATTGCAGAATTAAGCTTAGATTTTTGAGGCTTTTTGGGTAGCGTCTTTGTATGTCTTGATATGGTATATCATGTCCAAAGTTTTCTACTCTTTGCATTACTCTTGAGTTAGCTAAGTTAGTACTGCTTAAGTATAGGTATACTAGATTGATTTTATAGCCTTGTTGTTTACATGTTTTTACTAGATTTATCTCATTTATTCCGCTTAGAG
This sequence comes from Burkholderiaceae bacterium, assembly GCA_023266335.1. Lineage (GTDB taxonomy): Bacteria > Pseudomonadota > Gammaproteobacteria > Burkholderiales > Burkholderiaceae > JAHFQJ01. The sequence continues at coordinate 8,003 of JAHFQJ010000024.1, read as the reverse complement.
TTGTTTCTATTGCAAAGCTGTTTTGTTGTTTTATAAAAGTTTTTCGCATTTGCAGTGCTATTTTTCCTGCTTGTATTGGAGGAATATTTTCTTGTATTGCAATTTCATCCGGATTTATTATTGCTATTTTGCCTCTTAGATATTTATTAGCAAAGCTGGTTTTTCCTGCTCCGTTTATTCCTGCTATTATCCATAGCTGCTGCTGTATTTGTTTAGTAGTTATCATTTATTATCTCTTGTGTATTTCTGTCTATCCAGTTGATTAGTTGTTTTTTCCCGTTTGGGTATTTTTTTATTAGATAATTTTCTGGTGTGTTGTCTTCTACGTAATATATTGGTATTCCCATGCTTAAACAGAGTTGGGCTTGGTCATTATTTTCTTTTTGGTTTTTGAAGTGTTCCTCTATTTGATCGCCTATTTCCATTTTTTTATTTTCCTTCTTTTTTACGTTGAGCAAGCTTTGCATGCGAATAAGTCTATCATAATTTTATATAAAAACGAAGTTTTGTATATACAATTATATATCCTGCTATAAATAGCAATTTCTTATTGAATACTTATTTGATATATATTAGTTTCTATTGCCTAAAATGAAACTAAATTAAAACAAATATATTAAAAAATAATAACATTTTTCAATAAAAGCTTGACAATGAAACTAAATAGAAACATTATATTGATATATATAACATATAGATATTGATATATGAAAAAAAGAACGCTATCAGGTTTCATAAGAACAAAACTTGATTTTATTAATCAGAAACAGGAAGAGGGCTTTTTATTAACTAGTATTCATCAATTATTAGAGGCTGAATGGTGTGAAAAAATTAATTATGATAGTTTCTTAAGTATGCTTCATAGGGCAAGAAAAAGATTAAATATAAAACAAAGTCTAAATATTTTAAGTCACAACAAAGAAAATATCCTTCTACAAATAGAAGAAAAACCAAGTATTTTAACTAAAAATAAAGTTGAAATTATTAATAAAACAAAAACTGCAAATGATACTCAAGATATATCTGAGGCAGAATTTAATTTAGGGTGGACAAAATAATGAAAAAGGTACATTTTTTCTTAAATGGCAAAGGTGGTGTTGGAAAAAGCACTAAAGCTAGTTTTTTTATTCAATATCTAAAATCTTTTAGTACTGCATTAGGTATTGATTGTGATGCATCTAATAGTACATTATCAGGATATAAAGCATTAAATATAAAACAAATTAAAATTACTAGTAATGATGATAATAATACAATTGATAAAAGTAAGTTTGATAATGTAATGGAGCAAATATTAACTAGTGATGCAGAGCATGTAGTTATTGATAGCGGTGCATCATCTTTTTTAAGTCAAATGGCTTATATGGTTAAAACTGATACATTTATCCTACTAGGCGAAAATAATTTTCAAGTACATATACATTTAGCAATTGCTGGCGGAGATATGATTAAAGATTCTTTTATTTCTGTTAAAAATATTTTGAAACAAATACAAGGAGATATTATTTATCATATATGGTTAAATGAATATTTTGGAAGTTTTATAAATAAAGACATACATTTTATAGATACACAATACTTTAAAGAGATAAAACCAAAAATAACCAGTACTATTATTTTAGAAAAACAAGACTCTGATTTAGTGGGTAAAGATATTAAAAAAATGCTAATGAACCAATTAACATTTGATGAAATAAATACTGATGAAAATTTTTCTATATTTCAAAAAAGCCGATTAAAAAAATTTAAAGAAGAGCTATTTAATAATATACAACAAAATTTATTAATAGGCTAATATGAAATCTTATAATGAAATATTTGCTCAAATAAAAGCAGAGCTTGCATTAAAACATAATATTATAACTCAAGATGATGACCCAGCATTAATATTTGCATATATGTATTCTAAAATTTTATATGATGAAATTACAAGTATAAACCTAAACTATTCTAATAAATTAGAAGAAAAAATTAAAGAATTAAACACAGCAAATATTAAAATAAAAGAAATTAATATATATTTTATTGCTACATTATGCTGTGTTTTTCTAATTATTGGAATGATTTTAGGAAAGTTTTTATTATAAGATTTTTTTATTGATAATATGATAGTTATTAGTTATACTTCCGCATGCGGAAGTATAACTAAGGACAAATATGAAATATATTAAACTCGAAGATATAAAAATAGATGAAAATCAGCCACGTACAACATTTAATGAAAATGAATTAAATAATTTAGCTATATCAATTAAAGAAATAGGTATTTTACAGCCAATATTAATAACATCTGATAATACTATAATTGATGGTGAAAGACGTTATAGAGCCTCTAAAATAGCTAATCTAGAAAATATTCCATGTTATACAATACAAAGCTTACCAAATAATCAAATTGAACTAGCTCAAATTATTGCAAATACTAACCGCAGTGATTTAACAGGTTTAGAAATAGCTAAAGCTGTAAAAAAAATTCTTGAAACTGGATTGGATAAAAAAGATGTTGCTAAATTATTAAATAAACAACCTAGCTATATATCTAGGTTAGTAGCAATGTTAGATGATAAGTGGTTGCCTTTAGTAGAAAAAAATCTAATTGCATCTCCAAATGCCTTAGAGGCTTTAAAAGCATTGCCTGAAAAAGAACAACAAGTATTAATAGAGCAGGCAAAACAAAATAATAAACCTATAACACGTAAAGAAATCAATAATACAAAAAAAGATAATGGCAATAATTCACTTGATAACGATAATTTAATAGATTATATTAATAAAAAATTTCGTAAAATTAAGCTAAATAAAAATCAGTTAAAAGATGTAATAGATTTTATCAATGAAAATGAACAAATAGAAATAATATTAAATAATAAATTAGCTGATGATATAGAAAACTTAATTAATTAAAGTCTATATTTATTATTTATAATATTTGATTATGCTTATAATAAGTTAAGATATAAAGCTTCAGACTTTACATCTCAAAAGTTAAATTTTATTATTTAGATTTTTTTAAATGGCTTATCATATGCACCAATATTAATATTTATACAATAACCAACATCAAAATAATCAGTTTGAACATCTGAATTATTCCAATTTTTTAAATTTAAAGCTATTTTTATCTTTTCAAATATTTCTAATATATTGCCTGAGAAATATTTTTCTATATAATTTATATTAACAGTTTTATAGGTTTCATTTTCTCTTAATAAATTAATATCTGCACTTTTTAAATTAAAATGTAAACACCTATTATCTTGAATTGATAAAGTATATTTCCATGTTTTTGGAACAAATTTTTTTAATTCTTCATTAATTATCTTTTTAGTTTCTTGATTGATAAATGGCATTTTACTTCCTTATTTATTGTAAAATTATTTGAGATTAATATGCTTGCTTATGCATATCATTTTGTAAGATTTTGAGCCTTCTTAAAAACTTTTGTAATTTTTACAAAACATTTGATAAATCTCACATCACTCCGTTTAGTTCCTCGCCTTGCATACGATAAATCACGCGGCATGCGAATAAATCATATTGACCATGGAATAAAGAGACGTAACGCAGTGAAGGCGATTTTATGCCGTGAAAGCTATTGATTTATGAACTAGTGTGATAGAGTTGCAAATATAGGGCGGCAGAACTAAACGGAGTGACGTATAGTAAAGTTTTGTGATAATTTCAATTACAGCAATCATAAATATTCTTTGTGATTGCTCATATTAAAAATTATATATAATTTTATTAATATAGTGAAAATAAACTTTATGAAGTAGTATATATTACTACATAAACTTTTATATTTTAAAATGTCTAAAACTAAAAAAAATCATTACATTGCACAATGGTATCAAAAAGGATTTTTTTATGATTCTAAAGATAAACTTCACCATTTGAATTTGAGTCCAGATCGAATAAACTCGCTTAAAGAAAGTATAAAATATCATAATAATTACACTATAAAAAGCCCTGCTAATATTTTTTTTACAGAGCATTTATATAGTACTTTCTTAGAAAATAATTTTAATGATAGTGTAGAACGTATATTGTTTGGCAATATAGATAATATTGGCTCTAGAGCAGTAAATTATTTTATAAATGGAGAATTTACTAATCAACATAAATATTTTAACTTTTTTTTTGAATATTTAGATGCACAAAAAATAAGAACTCCTAAGGGTTTAGATTGGATAAAAAAATATTATTCAAATCTTAAACAAAATGATTTAATGCAAGAAATGCAAGGTTTAAGACAATTAAATTGTACAACTTGGCTAGAAGGAGTAAAGGAAATTGTATCAGCTGAAAACTCTGAAATTAAATTTATATTTTCAGATCATCCAGTTACAATTTATAACTTTGGGCTTTCTTTGGAGGAAAATGATTATAAATATCCATATGATCCATCTATAAATCTTAAAGGCTCACAAACTATTTTCCCTTTAGATAAAAATCATTGTTTAATTCTTACCAATTACGAATATGCTAAAAATCCTGATACTGAAAATCTTAAAGAATTACGTACAGATGTATGCAATTTTAGAAAATCTCTAACTAGAACAGATAATATTATAAGAACAAGAAGTTTAAAAAAACAAGATGTAGAAAGCATTAATTATATTATCAAAAAAAGAGCTAATAAATATATAGCTGCAGGTAAAAAGGAATGGTTATATCCTGAAAATAATATAAATATTGAATTGAATAAAATTCAAAAAATATTACTTCCTCCAAAAAATGAATTATCTAAATACGGAGGAGAAATATTTGCTAAATTTGAATCTGGGCATATTCAATATCAAAATGAATTTGGCGGTACTACAAGAAAAGAAAATAGATTTTTAAAAGGTATATCTAGTAAGGATAAAGTTTTACTTTTTATTAAACAAATTGAAAATATTTTGGGACTATCCGAAGGAAAAGATTGGGATTATGTGAGAAAAGAATTAAATGTAGATCACATAAAAAAAATTTATACATCTTTTGATATATTATATCCCAAAGATACAAATATAATTGATATTTTACCTAAACCAAATGGTAATTTAAGAGCAGTATATACGGGCTTCATTAATTTTTACAATGTTTCTACAATATTAATAAGTGTTATTCCTCATTTTGATGAAATAATTATTCAAAATCCATTTATGCATATAAATATTTTTAGCGATGATGAAAATTATTTTAATCAATTTAAAAACATAACTTTAGAACATATATATTTGATATTATTTCTTAAAGAATTTATATTAGTTGATAAAATTATTTTAGTTCCTAATATAACTTTATTTAGTTCTTATCTAGCACAGCAGATAGTAAATTTATCTGAAGAACGTTTGAAAAAATATGATTATAAAAATGATACCAAATTTAATAATCAATTTAACTTTTTTAATAGAAAGTATTTAAAAAATCTATTATTATATAATCCCGAAACAACATTAAACCAATACATTAAAAAAGAAGATTTAATGTATCCTGAATATTTACTAAAAAATTTAGAACAAGAAAAACTTAAAAACCCATTAATTTTATTACAAGATAATGTTTTTGAAAATAATGGTCAATTAATGAATGTACAATTATTTCCAAATTTTGAAATAAGTTTATTTATTTGCCAAATTACCGAGTCCATTTTATTAACTGATAATTATATTCGTTGGCAAGAGATTTCGGAATTTCAGGCTAATTCAGATAGTAATAAATGGGGAAATATTATTAGTACAGTATATAATTTTGATTTTATGCTAAATAGAAATCAATTTTTTGTTTACAACCAAATTAAATCAGATAAAAAAGATATTACTAAAGCATTATTCAAAAATATATATTTACACACTAAAAATCTCATTGAAGATTTTAATATAAATAGCCTAGATGAAGAAATAAAAGTAAATCTTTTAAAAATTAGTAATAGAAATAATAATATTGATTATGAAAAATACTATTTTTGTTGTAAATTTAAATTTTTTATACCTAACAATGGAATACACCATAACAACGTAAATAGATTATTAATAGCTACAGGGAACGAAAAATATATAAAAAATATTCCTTTGGCTATTTTTATGGAACATAATTATTTTAATTTATAAACGGAAACAAATTGAATAAAGTTCTATTAGATATTAGGGTAAATTGGGTGTATGATTTGATTTTATAGCAAATACGGTAAAAATTAATGTTATTTAAATTACCGAATAGCAAAATTACAAGCTAACTTTGATAATAAAATTCAAGTTAAGATTAAATAAAGTCTTCTCTACATACCTTAATAATGAGTTTCTAAAATAATCTAATTTAAATCGATTAGGCAATAGCTTATTTGGTAATTCAACATCTAATAAAGCATATAATTTATTTCATATATTAAAACTTATTTTGACAAATGTTAAGTATACATATACAATATACTTAAGATAGTTCGAGAGCGAAATTATATGAAAATATAATGAACTTGCTGCCCTTAATTTTGGGTCTTGCGTATAGCAGGGGTAACAGAAATTCGCAAGGCATTTTATGCCAGAAAAAGGTCCTACGGGGTCTTTTTCTTTTTAGGCTTCATTTTCTTTATTTTTCTAGGATAAATTCCTAATATAATTCCTGCTAAGCCTTGAAATCTCCAATTTTGAGCATTATTTTTTGAAACCAAAGGTTTTAAGTAAGCACTTTTTATAAATATTCTTAAACTATCCTCAAGTTTTGTAGATTTTTCTAAACTGAAAAATATTGAATATTTTTCTTCTCTATCTAATACTATTTCAGTCACATAAGTATAACTTTCATTTGTACGATAAATTTTGCCACTTAGCATTTTTTGAATTATACTTGGCAATTGTAAAGAACATTCATACCTAATTTTATCAAATGCTCTGATTTCTTTTTTATGAGTGTATTTGTGATGCTCAAAGTGTTTTTCAGAATCAAATTTTTCTGTAAAACAATGACAACTAAATGTTATATATAAACTAATTACTTTCTTATCTTGTGATAATGATATTTCTAATCTTAAAGGTTTTAAATGTGAAAATTGATAAGTTACACCTTCAAATTCTTTATGTGGAAATTTATTCATCATTACAAAGCTAATTTTTAGTTATTATACTAAAATGCTCTGCTATTCCATACTTATACGCAGTACTTAATTTGCTAAAATCTAAGTAAGCCTCATCTTCCGTACATCTATTTAGTTTAAGACCTATACTCCTAGCTACTGCCGTACAAATTTGTAATTTTTCTTTTTGAGAAAGTTTATTATATTTTTTTTCTGTATCTGATAATTTAGTCTTAGCTTTTATCTCTGCTGCTTTTTTATATTCAGCTTCTTTTTTCTTTATTTCCTCAATCTCAGCTTGCTTTTTAAGACTATTTGCTAACTCTTTTTCTTTTACTATTATCTCTTCTTGTGAAATATAATTAGCATTGATTTTCCACAAATATGCCATAAGCTTAGCTTTTTCCGCATTACTTTTATCAGAATAATTTTTACTCACTTCTTGCCAATTAGCTAGCAATCTATTTTTATCTTTATTATACCATTCCAAAATCTTAGATGCCGGTTTTATGCCTATTTCTGCTATATCTGCTATTTCTTGCGGATAGTTATTTTTATCATCATCTGAATTATTATTTATTTCTATTTTTGCTTCTTTTTTTATCTCTTTAATATCATGCACTATTATTTGTCTGGCTTCACTTTGTTTTATAGAAAACTCAAACCCGACTATAGTTTTATTATTAAATTCACACTTTAAGTCTTCAAAGCTTATTTTTAAATCTGTTTTTTGATTAATTTCTTCTATTGCTGGTTTTAATATCCTACGTTTGAAAGCATCTATATTTTTATATGCTGATTGTTTATTGCATAAAAATGCATATAAGAAATTGAGAGAGTTAAATACGTATAGCTGATTTAAAAATAATCTGATATTTAGCAAATTCTTCAGGCTTATTAACATGTACCCATAACCTCATACTAAGTTCAACCATTTCTACAGAACGGG
>JAHFQJ010000023.1 GCA_023266335.1 Burkholderiaceae bacterium | reverse complement strand
CGTTCTGTAGAAATGGTTGAACTTAGTATGAGGTTATGGGTACATGTTAATAAGCCTGAAGAATTTGCTAAATATCAGATTATTTTTAAATCAGCTATACGTATTTAACTCTCTCAAATATAAATATATTAGCTTATTTTAATTCTGGGATTATATTTAATAAGCTGATATTACTGCTACAATGTCCCATAAGAATGCAGACCGGATAAAAATAAATTTACACCCATAAAGGCAAATGTAGTTACAAATAAGCCAATAATTGCCCACCACGCTAAAATATTGCCTCTCCAGCCACTAATTAAGCGCATATGTAGCCAAGCTGCATAATTTAACCATACAATTAATGCCCATACTTCTTTAGGATCCCAGCTCCAGTAGCCACCCCATGCTTGAGCTGCCCATAATGCGCCCAAAATGGTAGCTAAAGTAAAAAAAGCAAACCCTAAAGAAATGGCTTTATACATAATATCATCAATTACATTAGATGGCGGTAATTTTTCTATCCAAGTTAATTTTGATTTATTGACATTATTTTCATATCTGTGACGGATTAAATATGCAACAGCTAGCATTGCGGCTATGGCAAATGTACCGTAGCCAATAAAATTAGCCGGCACATGAATTTTCATCCACCAGCTTTGCAAAGCCGGCACTAAGGGCTGTATTTCATGAGCGCCCTGCATGGCATACCATACTAAAAATGCATTAGCACCAGCAATAATCGGTAAGGTAAATGCGCCTAATGATGGAGTTTTATATGTATATTCATAATATAAATAAATTAACATAGTAATTAAGCAAAACAGCACAAAAACTTCATACAAATTTGAAATAGGAATATGCCCAACATCTATGTTAATTAAATAACTCTCAAACCAGCGTACGAGCATGCCTACAGCACCCATAATAACAGCAATGTTTAAAAATTTGTTTGCACATTTATAAATAAAGTTAGATGATTTCCATATTCCTATCCAATAGCACAACATAGAGCTAAAAATGAAAAAAGTCATCCACATAATAGCAGTTTGGCTAGCTAAAAAATATTTTAATAAAAAAGACTTATGTGCTAAAGATAAATCATTGTTATAACTATTAACAGCAATGATAGACAACAAAAAAGTTATGCAGGTTAATACAGCAAAAGGTCTAAATATATATCCTAAATAAATTAATACACATGGTGCACAAATTAAAATAGATTTTTCATATATGTCCATGTAAGTGCTGAATTTTAAAAAGATGAACATCGCCAATGCCAGCATGATTAATGAATATATATTAAACAATAGATTAGATTTTTTTAATTTCATCGCATATCTCTATAAAGTAATTATGGGTATTAATATTTTGTCTTTGGAACTGCATGGCTAGGGTTATATGTTTATTTTGCTTAAGCAGCCATAAACGCTTTTCTTGGATAAACAGCATTAAAAATACCCCAGCAACTAATAACAAACAGCCTAAATATACAATATTTTGTCCGGGTGATTTTGTAACTTGAATCACACTGGCTTGTTTTTGATTAAATGAAACAAGACTAAACCATGTGTTTGTTTTCAACAGTGAAGCATCAGATATAGCAATTAATGCTCTTTGCAGATACTCTTGATTATTTTCATTTTTCTCTAAGGGTTTGTGTGAGATTTTTTGCTGACTTAAATCCCATAATTCCCATAAAGAACCCTGCAGCATGCGTAAAATTACTTCGCCAGCTTTAGTTTGCTCTGATACAGGAATAGTTTTTTGAATAAATTCAGATAATCCGGATAAACCGCTTTGAGCAAATATGTTAAGTGCTTTGTAACTGCTTTCAAACAAAGAATTCTGCACTTTGGGTGAATATAATTTTACATATCTTAATGCTGCTTGACTGCGTAAATCTTGATTTTGTAATGCATGATAAATTAATAACCATTCATCTATACTGCCTAAAGACATATTTGAAAGTGCAGGTATGTGCAGATATTTAAACGGCTGCATAGTATCTGTACGCATTCCAATTAAATAAGTTGGCTTATTATTTACCATAACAGGCAACATATAGCTGTGATAAGCAGTTGCTTGACCTGAATTATCGCGTATTGTATATTCGATTGATGGACCAATATTTTTAAATTGTTTATGTTTGATTTGAGCTGAAGAACCATGTAAATTATTAATTTTATTTTTTAGCTGTTGTACAGCATTTTTGTTTAATTCATCTTGTGTTTGGTTAGTTTTATCGGTTTGATTTTCTTGTAAATTATGCACATTGATTGCTCTAAAATCATTAACTTCTAAAGTATATTCTTGATTATTAATATGAATTTTTTGCGGCTGACCTACGGTGATTTTAATGTTAGCGGCGTTATCATTGCCATCATTGGTTTGATTTAAATAATGAGGCTTTAGTTCTAAGCTAGAACCGCCATCTTCAAATGATGCTTGAAATAAATTATAGCCGTTATAATTAAAAGGTTTATTTACTTCAAGCGTAGTATTGATAATTTTATTAGCATTTTTGTCATGGATTTTTATATCACTAATAAAACGCTTAGGCATACCAGTTTCATAATAATCTACCCAAAACCGCTTTAATTCTACATTAAAAGGCAACTTCTGCCCTAAAATTCCATCTGTAGTATTTATAATTGCTAAATTTGCACTCTCACCTTCAGGTACAAATAAATTTGCTCTAAAGCTTGGATTATCACTATTTAAAATAGCCGTTTGCGGTATAATATTTTCCCCTTTAAACGGTTTTACTATGCCACGCATCTGCATAAGTTTTAAAGGTAAATTACCGTCAATTAGACCGCCAATACAAATTACTACTATACCGACATGAGCAAATAAATAGCCCCATTTGTTTGCCTTACCTGATTTTGCGGCGATTAAATAGTTATTATTTTCATATGTTCTAATTTTATAGCGAAAATTCTTTTGCTTTAGATATTTTAAATATTGATTTTTTTTATCATCATTTTGTTGATTAATATCAAAACTATGGTTAAACTTCTGATTAATCAAAAAATTTTGGCGGATATTAAGCTTATAAATTTTCATGTGTTTGTAAAACTTAGGCCAAGTCTTGATAATACATAAACACGTTGAAATTACTAAAAATGCCAAAATTAATAAAAACCGCCATGAACTATAAATTTGATGTAAATCTAACTGAATAAAAATTTTAGTCCAGAAGTCTCCAAAGCGGTTTACATAATTATTGTACGGCTCTGCCTGCTTTAAAATTGTACCAATAATGCTTGAAATAGCAATTATCAAAAGCATTGAAACTGCAAATTTCATTGAGGTTAATAAATGAATTATTTTACTAAAACTTTTTTTTATGGCTGATTTATGATAAATTGTCACATCTGTGTTATTGGATTTTATATTCCATATTATAACAAATCCATTTACTACTTGCACTTAAAACTTCATAAGAATTTTACAGCAAGCCGGAGAAAAAATTATGACTCACTCAACATTAAATTATCAAACATCAAATGCAAATATCTAAAATGAATATTTTATACCGTTTTGTTATAATCAGTTTATTGTGTACACTATTAACAGCTTGCTGTGATATTCCATTAATACCCTTTATTTAACTTACTAAATTATTAATTATTATTCATATGAGTAAAATAAATGCTTTTATATTGCTGGCAATTTTAGTAAGCAGTGTGTTTATAGTACAATCTAGGTATAGATACAGACTAATTAATTCTGAGCTGGATGTGCAGAAACAAGAAATGCTTAGAATTAAAGAGGAAAGTGAAAAACTGACTTATGAATACAATTTAAATTCAAAACCAAATAATGTGCTGCAATGGGCAAACCAGAATAATATGGTAGAGCCAAAAATAGAAAACACGATTTTTGCTGAAGAAAAATAATGTCCAAAACAATTGCTCAAGTCCATACTCAATACACTTCAACTAATTCACCACTGCCGGTGTGGCGCTCACGCTTAGTAGTATTTTTATTATTTATTATGTTTGGAAGCTTGATTATTCGCGGTTTATGGATACAGTGGTTTAATAATGATTTTTATGAAGAGCAAGGCAACAAACGCATTGAAAGAACGATTAAAATTTTAGCCTCCCGCGGTAAAATTCTTGACCGCAATAATAATAATTTAGCTACAAGCTTAAATAAAAAAACTATATGGGCAGACCCTTCATACATTGTAAAACTGCAGACTTGTGCTCATAACCCTGACTTAAAAAAAGATAAAGAATGCCGTGCATTGTCTATTGATATTAAAAGAATGACAAACTTTAATCAAAAATCTGAAAAATTGGCTTCCTTACTTGGTTTAGATTCAGCACAATTAAGACAAAGATTGTTAAAAAAAGAGCGTAGCTTTATTTATGTAAAACATCAAATTGAAGATAATGCTGCAGAAAATATTAAAAAGATTAATTTGCCGGGAATCTACCAAATGGTTGAATCTAAACGCTTTTATACACAAGGCGAAGTTACTGCCCAGCTGATTGGTATTACAAGCCTAGAAGATGTGGGACAAGAAGGGTTAGAGCTTGCATTTAATAAGTATTTAACCGGCAGCAGCGGACAAAGCCGTGTTGTAAAAGATAGATTGGGCAATGTTGTTGATGATAAAGGAATTATTAAAACCCCAGTTAATGGTAAAGATTTAGTTTTATCTATTAATTCTCATTTACAAACAGAAGTTTATAATGCATTAAAGCAAGCTGTACAAACGCATAAAGCAAAATTAGGTACAGCGGTAGTTTTAGATGCAAAAACTGGAGAAACTTTAGCTATTACAAATTGGCCAAGCTATAACCCGAATAACCATACTGCAAATGCTGGAGAGAGCGGTAAAAATCATGCTTTAACTGATACTTTTGAACCAGGTTCAACTATGAAGCCTTTAACTATTTCAGCAGCTTTAGATAAAGGTTTAATCAAACCCAGCACAATATTTGATGTATCCGGCATAAATATTAGCGGAAAAAATATTACCGATAGTCATCATTATTCAAAATTAAGCACTCTCGAAATTATTCAAAAATCTAGTAATATTGGAACTGTAAAAATTGCTAATTTGTTAGATAATGAAAGTCAATGGAGTTTTTATAGGCAGGTTGGTTTAGGTCAAGTGCCGGCGGTTAATTTTCCAGGTTCTGCAGGCGGGAGATTACGCAATTTTAAAACATGGAGACCCATTGAAAAAGCAACAATGGCTTATGGCTATGGCTTATCCGCATCAATTTTTCAGCTAGCCCAAGCTTACACAATTTTTGCAAATAATGGACAATTTATTCCAGCAACATTATTTAAGCGTGATATTCAGAGCATAACACCTAGGCAAATTATTTCTCCTGAAACCAATAAAACTATACTACAGGCTTTGGAAATGGTAACTCAACTCGGCGGAACTGCAGTTAAAGCTCAAATTCCAGGTTATCGGGTAGGCGGGAAAACCGGCACAGCATATAAACAAGTCGGAAATGGCTATTCTTCTAATACATACCGTGCATTTTTTGTCGGATTAGCTCCCATGAGCAACCCTAGAATTATTGTAGCAGTTATGATTGATGAGCCTTCAAATGGCTCTCATTACGGCGGAGAAGTGTCAGCCCCAGTATTTTCACGTGTAACTGAAGTAAGCCTTAGAGTATTAAATGTGCCGATGGATAAAGAAGTCGTAAAATCAGCTGTGCCAAATTCTAAAACCACAAATAACAAAAAACCTGAAAATAATTAGAAATTAGAATCCTCATTAACTGCATTAACTACTCTAAAAATATCAGCAACTTCTTTTTTAAGCATTATTACTTTTAAATAGAATTTAAATTATTTATATAATAGAAAGCATTGATTTAACTGAATATTAAAATCTATAAATCAAATAAAACATTGTTGAAAATAATATTATTATACTTATGCTGCAATACTACTGTGCAGGCAAACTATTTCCCTGCTTTGAAATTTTATATATATTTGTGCGTAAGTTGTATGAGATATTTATGTATATTACAAAAACAAATTAAAAGTGAGAATTTATGAGGATAGATAGAAGATTGCTACCAGCTGCAAAAACACTGCCTAGCAGCGATTGTGCCGTCGGGCAGAATTTAACATCAGAAACGCCGTCAAATCCGCAGTATAATGCTGCGGCAGAAACAAAAGAGCAAATAACATTACGGAGTATAGAAGAATACGGCAAGCGTGGAATAAAATATAAATGTGCAACTTATATATTTTTAGAAGTTATTAATGGTAGGTCAACATGCATAAATATTCCAGAAAATTATGGGATAGATAGTTTACCTGACTATCTATATTTACCTAAATTAAAAAAATTATACTGCAATGGCAGTCGGATATCTTCATTGGATGGATTAAATGCCCCTAAATTACAAACACTATACTGCTCTCGTAATAAGCTGACAAGCATACCAGATGCTGTGCTTAGAAGTGCAGAATATATAAATGCCACAGATAATAGACTATCTTTAGCAGAAATAAAAAGAATCATGGAATTTAAAGCACAGAATCGTCGTTACATACCATTGGTTCTTAATCTAAAAGATGATGCTTAATAACAGAGTATATGGATGTAAAACCAGCGGTCGAACGCTAAATACTGCTGGTGCGGATAAATTATCACAAGGCGATATCAGGGTACAATGGGTACGGAACGGATAAATTATGGCTGAAATTAAATAATGGCAACTTATAAGAGTTTGACCTGTTTAGTTTGATGTAAATGTGCTGTGTGTGGGCTGCTCATTTGCCCATTATAGTTCAAATAAAATCATTTTGTATAATAAATCCTAGGTAATTTATATTTTGCCTTTTTAAGCTCAATTAGCTTAATAATTATACAATCCTGCAGACTAGATTAAATTCTATCATATTGATATATAATGTATAGATTAAGCACTATGCTTAAACATAAATACTGCTATGCAGCTACAGGTATAATTTTACACATGTCAAATGAAAATATTTTAATAAAAATCACTCCTCCTGAAACACAGGTAGCATTGGTATCAAATGGTATATTGAAAGAAATATGCATAGAACGCAATTTATCAAAGGGCTTAGTTGGAAATATTTTTATTGGAAAAATAGTTAGGGTTTTGCCTGGTATGCAGTCTGCATTCATCGATATTGGCTCAGAAAAAACTGGTTTTCTGCATGTAGCAGATGTGTATCAAGCTAAAAGTAAAGATAACGAAAATAGCTTAATTCCGTTAGAAAAAATTCTATATGCCGGACAGTATATTTTAGTACAGGTTTTGAAAGAACCTATAGGTACAAAAGGTGCTAGATTAACTACATATATTTCTTTAGTAGGAAGAAATTTAGTTTATCTGCCTAATGAAAAAAATAATATCGCTATATCACAAAAAATTACCGATTTACAAGAAAGAAATTTACTCAAAGACAAATTGGAGCAAGTATTATTTCCGCAAAATATTAGCGGCGGGTTTATTTTAAGAACGGCTTCTCATGATGCAAACCATGAGGATTTTGCACAAGATGTAAAATATCTTACCAAAACGTGGGAAAAAATTTGCTCTATACCTAAATTAAAAATCGGGATTGTAAACAAAGAACTTCCTCTTTCTTTTAAAATATGCAGAGATACAAAAAATATTGATGCTATCCATATAGATAATAAAAACTCTTATGAAGAATTAAAGGAGTTTTTAGGTATTTATATGCCATATATGCAAAATATTGTTCATCTATATCAAAGTCCGCAGGATATTTTTAGTTTATATTCGGTGGAAGAAGAAATACAAAAAATTTTACATAGGCGTGTTGAATTAAAATCTGGCGGATTTCTGATTATTGATCAAACAGAAGCTATGGTAACTATTGATGTAAACACAGGGGCTTATATTGGAAAAACATCTTTTGCAGATACAATTTTAAAAATAAATCTAGAGGCTAGTGAAGAAATTTCCCGTCAGCTTAGACTACGTAATTTAGGCGGTATAATTATAATAGATTTTATTGATATGCATAAAGAAGGGCATCATGACATAGTATTAAGTTCACTCAAGCAAGCACTAAGTTACGATCGTGCTAAAACCCATGTCCATGGTTTTACTGCTTTAGGTTTAGTAGAAATGACGCGTAAAAGAACTAGAGATAGTATATCCCATACCATTTGTGCAAGTTGTGAGACTTGTGCAGGAACTGGATTAGTAAAAACCCTGCAAACGGTTTGTTATGATATTTTACATGAAATTTCTAGGCAGGCACAACAATTTAAACCAACATCTTTTAAAATAGTAGCTCATCCGAATATTATTCAAAGATTTTTACAAGAAGATAGAATTTATCTAAAAGAAACTAGCTCAAACATAAGTAAAGAAATATATTTACAAAGTCAAAATTTTATAAGACCGGATATGTATGATATTATTCTAATTAATTAATACAGATAATTTACATGTACATTTTATTTTCGTGAATCAGTGAAAAATTTTATTGAAGAAAAATTTAAAGAAAATTGTCTAGTTTATACCTCACTTGCCAAAAAAACAGCTTATCATCATTCAGTGTTATATGAATTTCATACAAATAAATATATAATAATCTATTATTACAATTAGCTTATATATTATCATTATTTTTTAATATATAAGTAATAAAATAGATAAATTCAAAATGATAACAAAAATAATTAAACGCTTTTTACAAAAATCAAATGCTAAAAAAGCAAAAATTATTACCCAGCATAATATAAATAAACAATATATTTCTGCAAATGCTCTGCATGTCGTATCTGAATTACAGCATGCAGGTTTTAATGCATTTATAGTTGGCGGAGCTGTACGTGATTTATTATTAGATATAAAACCTAAAGATTTTGATATAGCAACTGACGCAACTCCAAATCAAGTTTGTAAAATCTTTAGAAAAGCTAGAATTATAGGCAAAAGATTTCAAATTGTTCTATTACCGTTTTACCACGGGCGTGAACAAGAATTAATTGAAATAACTACATTTAGAGCAAAATTAAAAGAAGATAAAGTATTTTTAATTCAAGACCAGTCGCAAAGATTAAAAGTAACCAAAGGCGTGCAAGTTAGCCAAAATGACAGCAATAAAGTTACAATGGACATTAGCGGACAAGTTTGGAACGATAATGTTTGGGGCAATCATGAAGAAGATGCTTCAAGACGCGATTTTACGGTAAATGCATTATATTATAATCCAACTGATAATAAATTATATGATTTTTATGACGGCGTAAAAGATTTATCTAAAAAGGTGCTGCGCATTATCGGAGAGCCGGAAATACGATATAAAGAAGACCCAGTAAGAATGCTGCGTGTAGCAAGATTTATTGCCAAAACTGGCTTTAATTTGGAAAAACAAACTTTATTACCGATTAAAGAGCTTGCGCCTTTATTAGAAAATATTCCTGCGGCACGCTTATCAGATGAATTATTAAAAATGCTGATGGGCGGATACGCTCAAACTTGTATCCAAAATTTAATAAAATTAAATTTGGATCAGCATATTTTACCTTGGTATAATATTTCATCTCCGCTTAGCCAATCTTTTATTAAATTAGTGTTAAAAAGAACCGATGAAAGGCTAGCTGAGGGAAAAAGCGTTTCATCAAGCTTTATTTTTGCATCAATTTACTGGCCGCAGTTAGAACAATTATGGAAAAACTTACAGCCTCACCATGCTTATATTGAAAGTTTAGATTTAGCTATTGCCCAAATTACATCATCTATTCAAATTCAAAGGCGTATAATTGCCGATATGCAAGAAATTTGGCATCTACAGCCGCGTTTAGAAAAAAGGCAAAAATCCAGCATTCTTAAAATTTTAGAACATCCAAGATTTAGAGCCGGATATGATTTTTTACTACTGCGTTCTATTATAGATAAAAACTTAGAACCATTAGCACAATGGTGGACAATTATACAAGAACTAAGCCCTGAACATCAACAGGAAGAAATTAATAAATTATTTATTAAAACCAAAGCTAGACGCACAAGAAGAAAGAGAACTAAAGCTCCATCAATTAATTAACTAATTGTATTTTATAAATTTAAATAGAAAGAAATGCTATGCCTATCCCGTACGCAGCTCCCCAACACGTCAAATACAAAATCTCCCCTGTGCTTTCGCAAAAAGATGGTAAATTAAGTGGAGCAGATTTTACAGTAGAAGATAATCAAGGCAATCTGACAACAGACCGCAATTGGGCTGTAGTATATAATCTACCTCAGTTTATTAATTCCCAAGTTGAAAACTATCGCGAAAATCCTCAATCTAAATGTAGGAAACCACCAGTTAGAAATTTAGTATTGGTAACAAAGGATAATAAAGGTTTTTTTAATTTAAAGCTCTTTATTTACCGCTCGAAACAAGATAAAAACCCCCGATATCCGCTCCAAGAAGAACCAATGGAATCTGGTTATTATTTATATCCCGTAACTAATAATACAACTATGCCTTCAGATTATATTCCTGAACAACATTTACTGGAAAACATAATGAATGAAGACAAATTAAGAAGATTTATTCCAATTGAATAAATAAATTTGCAATCTTTTATTTATAAATGAAAATAAAACATCATAATCCCCCGCAAAATCAAGTTCAAAAGCTTATCTCGCAAGGCTTGCACCCTGTATTAGCCAAAATTTATGCGGTACGCGGAGTTAATGATTTTTCTGATACTGAATATAAACTAGCAAATCTGCCTCATCCTGACACCCTAAAAGGAGCGAAAGAAGCCGGAGAATTATTAGCCTATGCTATCCAAAATAACATTAGTATGATAATTGCCGCCGATTATGACTGCGATGGTGCAACAGCGTGTGCCTTAGCTATAAAAGGTATAAAATTACTTGCTGGGCATCAGCAGGCAGATATAGATTTTGTAGTTCCAAACCGCTTTGTTCATGGTTATGGTTTAACGCCGGAAATTGTAGATTTAGCTTTGGCTAAAATGCCGCAGGCTAAACTTCTGATTACAGTGGATAATGGAATATCCAGCATTGAAGGCGTTGAATACGCCAATTCCAAAAACATGCAGGTTTTAATTACCGATCATCATTTAAGCAGTAAAGATTTGCCCGATGCTGCTGTAATTGTTAACCCTAATCAGCCAAGATGCAATTTCATCAGCAAAAATATCGCCGGCGTTGGAGTTATGTTTTACGTGCTTATGGCAACACGGACTGCATTAAAAAACCATAATTTTTATATTCACGGCACTATTCCAAGATTAGATAAATTGCTTGATTTAGTTGCTTTAGGCACAGTAGCTGATGTAGTAAAACTTGATGCAGTTAACCGCTGTTTTGTGCATAACGGCTTACAAAGAATGCGAAACAACATTGTTCAGCACGGCATTAAAAGCATAGTGCAGGCTGCAGGCAGAGAATTAAATAATATCAGCAGTTTTGATTTAGGCTTTGCAGTTGGACCTAGATTAAATGCAGCTGGACGTATAGATGATATGAGTTTAGGCATAAATTGTCTTATTAGCGAAGATGCTGATTATACACAAAATACTGCCTCTATTTTGAATAAACTTAATCTTGAACGTAAAAATATTGAAACAGATATAAAAGAAGAAATTAATCTTCACCTTGATGAAATAAAGCCTCAGCATAAAGCAATTTGTCTTTACGGAGAAGACTGGCATCAAGGTGTGATAGGCATAGTTGCTTCAAGATTTAAAGATAAATATCATTTACCAACTTTAATTTTTGCTCAAAATAGTAAAGATGATGACGGATTAATTAAAGGTTCCGGGCGTTCAATTACAGGTTTTCATATGCGTGATGCAATTGATGCAGTCAGTAAAATGCATCCTCATATTATTACTAAATTCGGCGGACATGCTATGGCAGCTGGTTTAACAATAAAACATGAATATTTTGAACAATTTTGCCAAAGCTTTTATGCATATGCTGAACAAAACTTAAGTGAAGAACATTTGCAGAACATTATCTATATTGATGAAGAACTTCAAGAACAAGACCATACCTTTGAATTAGCAAATTTGATACAGCAGCAAGTGTGGGGGCAAGGTTTTTCCTCGCCATTATTTGCTAATCATTTTAAAGTTATTGAACAAAAAATTCTAAAAGAACAGCATTTAAAACTCAAATTAGCTTTGGGAAGTACTATATTTGAAGCAATTTATTTTTTTAATAATCTACAAGTTAATGATAATATTTATGCAGCCTATGAATTAAGTATAAATAATTTCAGAGGAAAACAAATGTTACAATTATTGATTAAATACATTGAGTAAGATGCATTTAACGCTGTATAATCAGCCCACTTTACAATTATTACCCTTATCTCAACTCAGCCTTTCTTTCTTATGTAGCTCATGTGCAAAAAAATGCATTGAAGCTGTATAATATCACTATTAATAATTAACAATATATTTTAACTTAGGATAAAAAATGAGTGCAATTATCGATATAATCGGACGTGAAATTATAGATTCAAGAGGCAATCCAACTGTTGAATGCGATGTATTATTAGAAAGTGGTATAATTGGGCGTGCCAGCGTTCCATCAGGTGCATCAACAGGTTCGCGTGAAGCTGTTGAATTGAGAGATGGAGATAAATCAAGATTTAACGGTAAAGGCGTATTAAAAGCAGTTGACCATATTAATAACCAAATTAGTGAAGCTATTTTAGGTTTAGATGCTCATGAACAAGCTTTCTTGGATAAGACTTTAATTGAATTAGACGGCACTGAAAATAAAAGCAATATTGGTGCAAATGCAGTACTGGCTGTTTCTATGGCAGTTGCTAAGGCGGCAGCTCAAGAATCTCAATTGCCGTTATACCGCTATTTTGGCGGAACAAATGCAATCCAAATGCCAGTTCCAATGATGAATATTGTAAACGGCGGCGCTCATGCAAACAACAGCCTTGATATTCAAGAATTTATGATTATGCCGGTTAAATTTGATAGCTTTAAAAGAGCCATTCAAGCTGGAGCTGAAGTATTTCATAGTCTTAAAAATATTTTACATGATGCAGGCATGAGTACAGCAGTGGGTGACGAAGGCGGTTTTGCACCAAATTTCAAAAGCAATGAAGAATGTTTAAATACGATTGCTAAAGCAATAGAAAAAGCAGGATACCGTTTAGGTGAAGATATTGTTTTAGCATTAGATTGTGCGTCTAGCGAATTTTATAAAGAGGGTAAATATAATTTATGCGGAGAAGGATTAAGCCTAAGCAATAGTGAATTTACAGATTATTTAGCGGCTTTATGTCAAAAATTCCCAATTATTTCAATTGAAGACGGTATGTCAGAAAATGACTGGGAAGGCTGGGGTATTTTAACTCAAAAACTTGGGAAAAATATTCAATTAGTTGGCGATGATTTATTTGTAACTAATTCTAAAATTTTACGCGAAGGTATTGATAAGAAAATTGCAAACTCTATTCTTATTAAAATTAATCAAATCGGGACACTAAGCGAAACATTTGCAGCCATTGAAATGGCAAAACGTGCGGGATATACAGCGGTTATTTCACACCGTTCAGGCGAAACTGAAGATGCAACTATAGCTGATATTGCGGTAGGATTCAATGCCGGACAAATTAAAACAGGCTCTATGTCACGTTCAGACCGCATCGCTAAATATAATCAGTTATTAAGAATTGAAGAAGATTTGGGAGAAATTGCTTATTACCCAAACTTAGCAGCTTTTTATAATATAAATAAATAATTTAATGCAGTAAAAATACATATACTAATAGTAGTTCATTTTACGACGAGGAGGAGGCAGGAATAAATTACGACGACTATGTACATATTAGTGCATTGAGGGCAAAGCCGTGATCCTGCAAACAACAACTTAGACGACAACAAAGTTCATAAATTGAAACGATTAGTATATATTCTTTTATTTAAAATTAATTTAATGTATTGTATTAGAATATATATAATTTTTTTATTTTAAGTGCATCAAGTAAACATAAAATTATAATGTCATAATATACTTCAAAGCCATAATATATCCATAAGCCCCAAAACCGCATATTACCCCTTTAGCAATATCAGAAAAATATGATTTATGTCTAAATTCTTCTCTTTGATGAATATTAGATAAATGAACTTCAATAAATGGTATTTTTACTGCTAATAATGCATCTCTTAATGCAATGCTGGTATGTGTGAATGCCGCTGGATTAATAATTATCCAATCAATATCATTTGATAATGTACTATGAATATGTTCAATTAGTTCACCTTCATGATTGCTTTGAACACCTTGAATATTATAATTTGGATTAAGAAAACGCATATTTTTGTATATATCTTCTAAAGTATCATTTCCATAAATATGGGGTTCTCTTTTACCTAATAAATTTAAATTAGGACCATTTATCACTAATATTTTTTTTATCATTGAATTCAATATTGTAAACATTAATATATTATATAGTAATTGTAGTTCATTTTACGGCAAGGCGGCAGGTATCTATGGATTCCCGCAATAGTTTGATATTGGATAATAATTCATTTTATTTTTCAAATTACTTGTTCAATTCCAGATGAATTTAGCCTTATGCTACATCTTGTTATATGTGATAATATTATACAGAGGTAAATAATTTAAAAAATTAAGTATTTATAAAATGGAGATACATTTATGATAGAATTTATTTTAAAAGATTTTCCGCATGTTTCTATGCTGAAATCAAGTGCTGAAGAAATATTTGCCATAATCGGGCGAAAAGTAGATAAACAAGGTGCAATGCTGGTGGAAGATATAAAAATTTATTTAAATAAATTACAAAATGCGATTTTTGAAGACGAAAAATATTTACAGGAAATTGAAAAAGTAGATATAAATGGAAAATTAACCATAGAACACAGAGTAACTTTAAAACAGAAAACATTTCCGCTAAGAGATTTAATGGAAAATGCAGTTAAAAATCAAGAATCAATTATATACAACATATTATAAACATATGAAATTAATTACAGCAATTATTAAACCATTTAAACTAGATGATTTACGCACATCTCTTGCAGAGCTTAATATAGGCGGCATGACAGTCACTGAAGTAAAAGGCTTTGGGCGCCAGAAGGGGCATGCAGAACTTTATCATGGCGCAGAATACATGGTTGATTTTTTACCTAAATATAAAATTGAAATTTTGGTTAATACTGAAGATATGGATAATATTATCGATATAATTATTTCATCGGCTCAAAGCGGGAAAATTGGTGACGGGAAAATATGGGTTACAGATGTAGATAAAATTGTACGTATCCGTACAGGTGAAATGAATGAGAATGCTATATAGCCAAGTTTATATTAATTAATATAAAATATTTAATTTAGAATCTGCGTTTTATACCAAATATAAAGATTTACGTTTAGTGCTGGCTAAAATTCCAAGTTCATGGCGATATTTTGATATAGTTCTTCTTGCAATCATAATGCCTTGATGCTGCAGTTCTCTGCAAATTTCATCATCTGATAATGGAGTATTTTTATTTTCCTCATCAATGATATTTTTTATACATGCAGTTATAGTTTTACTCGATACATACCCTCCTGCCTCTGTCAATAAATATGAATTTAAAAAATAATTAAGCGGATAAATTCCAGAAGGACATTGCAAATATTTATTTTTTATAGCCCTAGATATAGTTGAAACATGCATGTATAAATCATCTGCTATCGACTGCATAACTAATGGTCTCATTGCCATATTGCCATGACTAAAAAAAGCCTGCTGTTCTTGAATAATAATGGAAGCCACTTTAAATAAAGTTTCAAATCTTTGTTTTATGCTTTTAATAAGCCAAACTGCCTCTTGTATTTTACGTTTAACATAATTTTCATTATCAGATGTTAAAGAGTTTATACTTTCCGCGTATATACTATTTATACTTAATTTCGGCATAAGTTCCTGATTAAGCTGTATATTCCACAAACCTTGCTCATCTTGGGATACAAAAAAATCAGGAGTAATATGATAACTGCTGTCGCTTTCCCCGGTCTCTTGAATTGGGTAAAGCTTTAATTTTTTAATTTCATTAATAGCTTGATTAATTTCTGAAATATTAATATTTAAACTATTAGATATTTTATTAAATTGCTGTTGAGTAAAAAGATTAAAAAATTTATCACAAATATGATATGCTAATAAACAACAGTTTTTTTTATCTTTGTTTGATGTTTTATAAGCTTTAGATTGTAGTTGAATACATAAATACTCTGCTGTAGTTCTAGAACCTACGCCAACGGGTTCTAATTTTTGCAGTATATATACAGCTTTCTCCAGTTCATCTATTGTTATGTTAGCTTGTCTAGGTAAAGATTTAATTAATTCATCTAATGTTTCATCTAAGTAGCCGTTATCGTTTAAATTTTCAATAAGATATTGAACCAAGGCCAATGTTCTATCATCTAACTTTTTTATGTATAACTGCTGATGTAATTCATAACGGTAATTTACTTGAGCCGCTGTTAAATTAAATATATCTTCTTGTTCTTCATCGGCATATTTAGAAGAAGCGCTGCTGTTTGTATATTTTGAATTAAATATATTAGGTTTGCTTAATTCTAAAAACGGATTGCTTTCAGTTTGAGTTTGAATAAGAGTATTTAAATCTTCATGACCCAATGCAAGCATTTCTATAGATTGCTTGAGTTGAGGTGTTAAGGTTAAACGGTGCGTAAGAGAGAGGGTTTGTTCCTGCATATTAATTAGTATTTTCTAGCCCTAACTACATTATACTAATTAAATGATAAAATAAAAGCTTAATTTATAAGTACACTCATAACACTTGAATTTATTCTGTAGTCTGCATTATCCAATTTGTCCAAATAATCTGATAGCATTAATCATGATACCATATAAATCCACCTTTAGAACAAGCCTCTTACCTACGCAGTCAAGCATCTATGCATTCCAGCTTCAAATTGTTTGTTCAATCTCAATTATCTAACTTGCCATAAATCTGGTTGAGATAAGCATAATTACATGTATTTTTTATCTCAAGCACCTAAAGAGCTGTTTTTAGATAAAGTTGTTACGGCTGCTACAGCGGTTAACAATCCGCCGATAATTAAGCCAATTGCTCCAGACATCGGTTTTACTTGATGCGATGGGTCTTTACTTGCTTTATAAAGATTATTTAATGAATTAGCAACCATAACTAAGCCGGCTAAACCGCATAGCACAGTAAATGCTGTCTGAATAGAACTCATAGCATTTGAAGCATTAGCTGCCAAGCCCTGAATATTATTTGCTGCAGATGGTGCAGCAGATTGAGCTTGTACCTTTGATACTAATATCATATCAAGCATAACTAACTGCGAAAAAGCATATACTTTATTAATTTTTTTAGAAAAAAAACTCAACATATCAACCCTTTGTAGATTTTTAAATTTTAAAAGAAACGGGAAAAATGTAAACCAAAAGTATTATCTAATGCAATTGCAAAATCCTTAATATTAATACATAAAGCACCTAATATTAAAAATGAGGTTACTGCAGATAAAGATTCTTTAGCCAAGCCTAAATTAATACGTCTGGCAAGCATTAAACCTCTTACAATTGAAACACTTCCTATGAGTACCATAATATTTTGAACAGCAATGCCTAAAGATTGCTGAACCGCAGCGAACGAAGAAGATTCTGTATTTACAATCGACATGCTTGGAGGCATTACAAATGTATCTTTGCCAAGCATAGAGCTGACAATATTATGAATTGCATCACCTTGTGCAAAGCCGGTTAAGCAAGCCCCTATACATAACTGTACTGTAGCTCCGCTTGTACTCACAAAACCGCCCGCCGCCATGGTTTTATTTGCTTGAGGATTACTTAATAAATAATATTGGTATAAGGCATTTCCAACAAAATATATGCCGGATAAACCTGCAAATGTGCGTAACACAAACATTAATGACGGCATTAATCCGCCAACAATAATGATAACATCTGTAATATTATTCATAAAATATTATAATTTTTATATTTTTATACATAATATTGCCATTATACCATCTTGAAAATTGTTGCGCAAAAAATGGAGTGTATAATTAATTTGATTAAGTAATTTTGTTTAAAACAACATAGCATAAGTTCATTTAATTACAAAGATTTCAATAATTCTTCTACTAATATACATTTTTTCTCTATATCTAAATCATAGCTATACATAATTTTTATGCGATGCTCGCCAGTTAACATTAAATCTTTTCTAGATTGAAGTAATTTAATTATAGTTTCTGGAGAAATATTATTATTTGGGTTAAATAAAATTGCAGCTTCGTTTTTACCACAAATAATTTTATGTATGCCAAGATTTTTCCCTAGAATTCTTAATCTATGGCTTACCATTAATAACCTAGCAGGGATTGGCAGTTTTCCAAATTGATCAATAATTGATTCTTGAATTCCATATAACTCTTCAAATGAATTACATATAGATAATTTTTTATATATTGATAATCTAGTATGCACATCAAATATATAGGTTTCTGGTAATAGAGCTGGACTGCCCAAGAATATTTCAATGTCAGTCTGTAAAGGAGCCATTAGGTCAATAACTTTACCTTCTTTTAAGCCTTTGACTGCTTGATTTAGCATTTCTGTGTATAAATTAAAACCAATCTGTTGTATTTCCCCAGATTGTTTTTCGCCTAAAATTTCCCCCGCTCCTCTTATTTCCAAATCCTGCATTGCAAGGTAAAATCCTGAACCTAATTCTTGTAAATTTTGAATTGCGTCTAAGCGACGTTGAGCGGAAATATTTAAATTTTCAAAATGCTTAACCAATAAATAAGCATAAGCCTGATGATGAGAGCGTCCAACCCTGCCACGCAGCTGATGTAATTGAGCTAAACCAAAATTATCTGCTTTATCCACAATGATTGTGTTTGCTGTAGGAATATCAAGCCCTGTTTCTATGATTGTAGTGCAAAGCAGAATATTAAATTTTTGATGATGAAAATCTTTCATTACCTGTTCTAATTCCCGCTCCGGCATTTGACCATGGGCAATTGCAATATTTGCTTCTTCAACAATTTCTTCAATTTGCTGTTTACGGTATTTTATAGTGGAAATATCGTTATGCACAAAATATACTTGCCCGCCACGTTTAATTTCTCTTAAAATAGCTTCCCGTATAATACTTTTATTTTCTTCTCTAACAAAAGTTTTTACACTAAGACGTTTTTGCGGTGCAGTTGCAATTACTGAAAATTCTCTCAGTCCCTCTAATGCCATACCTAAAGTACGCGGTATCGGTGTTGCAGTTAAAGATAAAATATCTATATCTGCCCGCATATTTTTAATCAACTCTTTTTGTCTGACTCCAAATCTATGTTCTTCATCAATAATAATTAAACCTAAATTTGGCGGTTTGATTTCACTACTTAATAATTTGTGTGTGCCAATTGCAATATCGACTTTACCTTCATTTAAGTTTTTTATGTTCTCTTTAATTTGCTTTGGAGTTCTAAATCTAGAAAATTCAGCAATACTTAATGCCCATGGAGAAAAACGGTTAGTAAAATTTTGATAGTGTTGCTCAGCAAGCAAAGTAGTCGGGCTTAAAATTAATACCTGTTTTCCGCACATTGACGCAGCAAAAGCAGCTCTCATTGCAACTTCTGTTTTTCCAAAACCCACATCTCCGCAAACTAATCTGTCCATAGATTTATCACTGCATAAATCTTTTAACACATCTTGTATCGCCTGCTCTTGGTCTTCTGTAGTTGTAAATCCAAAATTATCTGCAAATTTAGCATATTCTGCTTCATCTATTCTAACTGAATATCCATTACGTAAACTGCGTTTAGCATACAACTCTAATAATTCAGCCGCAGTATCATGAATTTTTTCAGCCGCCTTACGCTTAGCTTTTTCCCATTGCCCTGAACCTAAATGATTTAATGGAATACTATCAGGGTTATTGCCGGCGTAGCGTGATATTAAATATAAATGCTGAACAGGCACGTATAAACTTACTTCTTTTGCATATTCAATATGAAAAAAATCTTCTAATCCATGCCCTGTATCAATGCTGATTAAACCCTTATAGCGTCCAATTCCATGGTTAATATGTACAACAGCATCACTAATATTTAATTCTGCAAGGTCTTTTACAATATTTTCAATATCAGATGAAGATGTTTTTTGTCTCGTTTGCTTTCTTACATAGTTAGCAAATAAATTTTGTTCGGTAATGTAAATAACATTCTGAGTGTTTGGAATAAAACCAAAATGTACAGGGTTATATTGTAAATACAGCCCTGCCGTCAAAGTTAAAATATTCTCATATTTATTTTCTTCTAATATTTCAAATATTATTTTACTTTGATTAAATAAAGTTTGTAATGTATCTAAACGCCCCAAACTTTCAGCACAGAATATAATTACATAATTTTCGTGTTGATTACAAAAGCTTCTAAAATTAGCAAATATGTCTGTTTTTTTTTGCTGGATATAAATATCTGGAATTGGAATTGTTCTACTATGCGTACTATCTGCGTTATAATTTTCGTTTTTTACATCTATTGTTTTATTATTTAAAGATAATCTGCCAAATTTTTTAGCCAAGGCAAACCATTCATCTTCTTTTAAATATAAATCCTGTAGCGGTAATAATGGTCTTTCTGTATCAGAAGCAAAAAAATCATAATGCTGCTGTGCATCTTTCCACAAAGCTTGTAAATTTTTTGACACATCGCCAATAGTAATAATATGGCTATTTTTAGGTAAATAATCAAATAAAGATGAAGTTGCCTGATGTTCAAAAAATAAAGGCAAATAACTTTCAATACCTGAAATTGCAATGCCTTGCTGAATATTTTTATAGATTATAGATTGAGTGTTATTAAATTTTTCTTTAAATTGGGTTAAAAATAATTGTTGAGCGTTTTTATCAAATGCATATTCTTTACTGGGTAATAAATTTATGCTATCGACTTCGTACAAACTGCGCTGGCTATCTACATTAAATACTTTAATACTTTCTATAGTATTGCCAAATAAATCTATACGGTAAGGCAGAGCAGAACCCATGGGAAATATATCGATAACTCCGCCGCGTATGCAGAATTCGCCGCATTGCATGACACTATTTACGTGAGTGTATCCAGCTGTATTCATTTGATTTTTGAATAATAATTCATCAAATTCTTGTTCAATTCTCAAATTGAAAGTATATTTAGCTAAAAAATTTATCGGAGCAATTTTTTGTGCGGCAGTGTCGGCACAACTTAGTACAATATTACATTGATTCTGATTTAATGCATATAAGGCTGCAAGACGCTGAGATACTAAATCTGCATGGGCAGAAAATTGGTCATAAGGTAATAATTCTCTATCCGCAAAAATATGTACTTTTAAATGTGGAGCAAAAAAATTTAGCTCTTTAAAAATTCTTTCAACATCAACTGCATTTTCACATACAACCAGCCATACGCCCTTGTTATTATAATTATTAGCAATATACCAAGAATCAGCCGACGGTAAAATTCCATCTAGTCTATAATTTTGTTCTGGTTTAATTTGTATGGCTGAATGCATATATTTTACAAATAATTAATTTAATCTTAGGATAATTTTATCTTTATCTATTTAATGCTGCTCTAATAAATGCTTTAAATAACGGGTGGCTATTGCGCGGAGTTGATGTAAATTCCGGATGAAACTGCACCCCAACAAACCACGGATGAATATTTCTGTCTAGCTCCATAATTTCAGGCAAATGTTCATTTGGCGTATATGCACTAATTAATAAGCCTTTTTGCTCAAAATCTTTAACTAGACTGCTATTAACTTCATAGCGGTGTCTATGTCTTTCATTAACATTATCGCCATAAATTTCATGAGCAAGACTGCCTTTTTGTATGGGGCAAGTTTGTGAACCTAAGCGCATAGTTCCGCCAAGTTCAGATTTATTATTTCTTTGTTCAAGGCTACCGTCTAAATTCATCCATTCAGTGATTAATCCTACCACTGGATATTTAGTTTGCGGATTTAACTCAGTTGAATTGGCGTCATTCCATTTTAAAACATTTCTTGCAAATTCAATCACTGCCAGCTGCATGCCTAGGCATATGCCTAAATAAGGTATTTTATTTAATCTTGCATATTCAATAGCCTTAATTTTACCTTCAGTGCCTCTTTTTCCAAAACCGCCCGGCACTAAGATTGCATGCATGGTTTTTAAGCTTGATAAATCTCCATTTTCAAATTCTTCTGAATCTAAATAGCAGATATTTACATGTGTTTTATTATGAATACCGGCATGTCTTAAAGCTTCAATTAGAGATTTATATGATTCAGTTAATTCTACATATTTTCCAACCATGCCAATATTGATGGTGTGTTCCGGATTTTCTAGAGCTTGGACTAAGTTATCCCATAGTGATAAATTTGCTTTTGGTGCATTAATTTGTAATTCACTGCATACCAAATCATCTAGAACTTGCTCATGTAAGACACGAGGTATTTTATAGATAGTGTCGACATCATAAACTGAAATAACAGCTTCTACGGGGATATTTGAGAACATTGAAATTTTATATCTTTCATCATCTGGAATAATTCTATCTGCACGGCACAACAATGCATGCGGAATTATGCCAATTTCTCTAAGTTTTTGTACACTGTGCTGAGTTGGTTTAGTTTTTAATTCACCTGCACCAGCTAAAAATGGTACTAAGGTTAAATGAATAAAACAAGAATTATGTTTGCCTAGGCGTAAATGCATTTGACGCACAGCTTCTAAAAATGGCAAAGATTCAATGTCGCCGACAGTTCCTCCTATTTCAACTATACATACATCTATATCTTTTCCATCATGCGACTTTGTAGCGCCTCTTTCAATGAAATACTGAATTTCATTAGTAATATGAGGAATTACCTGAACTGTTTTACCTAAGTATTCACCACGCCGTTCTTTACGGATTACAGATTCATACACTTGCCCAGTGGTAAAATTATTTGACTTACGCATTTTAGTTTGAATAAAGCGCTCATAATGCCCTAAATCAAGATCAGTTTCTGCTCCGTCTTCTGTAACAAATACCTCGCCATGCTGAAATGGACTCATTGTACCTGGGTCTACATTTATATAGGGATCTAACTTCATTAAGTTAATGCGCAAACCTCTAGATTCTAAAATAGCTGCTAAAGAGGCAGCTGCTATTCCTTTACCCAGTGAGGATACAACACCGCCCGTTACAAATATATACTTAGTCATAAACTATCCGTAAGAAAACAATATTATATCTTAAAATAGAGAAAATATATATTAAACTTGCCGTAAAACCTAAATTTTAGATTGATATATTCGCTGGAAAGGCAGGGAGAATTTGCGGATTAACTATTAAATTAGCTAGGTTTTAGGATTATTTCTGCCCATTTCCATAATTTTTATAAAATGATCAATATTTATATGCTCTGATGTATCTTTAATATTATTTTCATTCGGAATAAGATTAGAAAAGATAAGATTTTCAAATTTGTCGAGGGAATTTTTACTATTTTCAGACATACCTTTAGCATGTTCGGTATAAGGTTTTATAAATTCGCATAAAGACTGCCTTAATTGTATTTGAACAATAACTGCAGAAATAGATAAAAATTTATATTTAGAAAAGTTATTTTGATTTAATCCCGTATTATTTTTAGAAATTCACTAAATAGGTTATGCCTCGCAGCTTGCTTAAAATCCGTATATTCATTTTCCATGTTATGACCTTTTATTTTTCACACATAATTAAGTATATGAATTATTAAATTTGAAGTTATTGATATTCTAGTTAAACGTTTAGGACAAGTTCTTTCTGAGAAAAAAGATAATTTATCTTATATACATCAGCCAGCCATCGAAGTAAATCAGCAAAATAATTACTTAATTTTTTACATCAGCAGAATAAAATACAAAAATGTAACAAAATTTGTAATTTATATTTAGTTAATGGTAATAACGATCCTCGGGAAATGTTCAATAAACTAAATGGCATTTCAAAAACTCAAAAGTATTAGTTTAATGATTATGCTTTTCTTTCACAAATCAAATAATATCCCATCATTTATAATTAACATATACACCATTTTTTAATTTAATACATTAAAGCTTCATTACTGTGTCTTTGCCAGTTATCAAAATAAGCATGAGCTATTTTATTGTCTTTAATTATCAACAAATTCTCAGAATTTTTATATTGGGCGCTATAGCTAAAATTATAACTTCCTGTAATTACGGTCGGATTATCTCCTTTATGGTCCAAAATAATTATTTTATTATGCGCATTTTGATATTTAACCTCTAATTTTACTGCTACTCCTGCATTGACTAAAGTTGGCACTAAAGAATATTTAGAAGATGTCATTTGATCTTTATCACAAAGTAAATATATAGCAAGCCCTCTTTTTTTTGCATTAAGAACAGCGTCGGTTAAAGGCTTGCTTGTCCAAACGTATGCTTGAATATAAATACTATGTTTAGCATCATTAATTGCATTAATTATTGCATCTTCTGCATTATCCCACGGGGTAAAATAAACTTGAATAGGTAATTCTTTATTTGGAGTTGTTTGTGCTTTAGTATAATAACTTGAAAAAGTTAAACTCAAAACGCCACAAATAATGCCGCAAATTGCTTTAATAGATGATTTAGATAATTTTATCATATGATTATGGTTAAATATGGCATACTAAAGGTTACATATAAACGATATGTAATATTGTACTCCCAATTGGTAAATTTAAAATATTTTATGAATTAGATAATTATCTTTATTTCTGATCAAAATACTCAAGCTATTGAATATACCAATATTTCCGCCTTAATGATACCATAATAACCATAACCGCTTTGAAACCATATAGCAAAAAACCTTGGCATAACAACAAATATATAGCATAATATACGTGTTATGTAACAGGGAAATAACATGTCTTTTGATTATCTTGCCTATGCAATGCCAACTGAACTTATTCAAACATTACGCAAATATCCGGAAGAGTTCTTAAATATTTTTTATGAATCAAATTATGCAGAAGAATTTGATGAAGTGCAAGATGAATATAATGAAGATGTAGAAAAAATTGGCGCAGCTTCAGCTAAAAAATTGTATGAATATGTACAATTCCTATTAGAAAATGAAGATCAAACACTGGATTTAGATGGAGAATATTGGGCAGCACCTACGCACTTTTTTTTAACTGGTGAATTTGACGAGGAAGAAGTATTACCTCAACCGCCTTTTACTATCAAAAGAGAAGCAAACCGCTTACTTATTAACGCATTAGGATGCACAGATTCAGTCCAAACTGAAGAAAGCATGATTTTATTTACATCAGCGGAACAAGCAGCAGAAATTGCTAAAACATTACCGGAATTATTAGAAGAAGATTTTAAAAAGCGCTGGAATGAGTTATGCACCCAAACTGGACAATTCACCGACGCATTTGAAGAAGCACAAGATTTAGATGAATTTATAGCTGACCTTAGAGAATTTATGCATGAAGTTTTAATTCCGTTTTATCA
The DNA here is from genome assembly GCA_023266335.1 of Burkholderiaceae bacterium. Classification (GTDB taxonomy): domain Bacteria; phylum Pseudomonadota; class Gammaproteobacteria; order Burkholderiales; family Burkholderiaceae; genus JAHFQJ01. Next base: position 3,413 of record JAHFQJ010000023.1, on the reverse strand, counting down.
AAATTTAGCCAACAAAAAAATGGGTGTAGTGGTGATGTTTGATTAGATATGAGTACTTGCCAAATTTGTAACGAAGTTATACATGCTCGAAAAAAATTAAGCCTTTTGCACTAAAAGCACATATAGCTGTAAATAATATATTTTCTCGTAAAGCATCATTTCCGTTAAAACTTGTAATAATTCATAATGAAAGAAAACATAGAAAATACATTTGACGTAATAATTATTGGAGGCGGGTTAGCTGGACTTAGTGCGGCTATTAGATTAGCTCAATACACTAAAGTTTGCTTAATTTATAAAACCCAAAAACCAGCCGGAGCATCCTACTGGGCGCAAGGCGGGATTGCTGTGCCGATTAGTCCAGATGACAGCATTGAATCTCATATTAATGATACATTAAATGCTGGTGCTGGCTTATGTAACTATGAAAGTGTTAAATTTGTAGTAGAAAATGCAGCCAGCCAGCTGGATTGGCTATTAAAGCAAGGGGTTGAACTTACGCATACTAGTGATAATGAACTTCATCTTACCAAAGAAGGCGGACATTCCGCTAAAAGAATTGTACATGCTAATGATGCAACTGGTGCTGCCATTCAAACATGTTTAGAAAAAATTGTTGAATCTCATCTGAACATTTGCATATATAACAATTATATTGCGATTGATTTAATCACGGAAAATAATATTTGTTATGGAATTTATGCATTAAATCAACATAATAATAATATTGAAATATTTGCAGCCAAGGCAACAATCTTAGCTACGGGCGGAGCTAGCCGTGTATATTTATATTCAACAAATCCGGAAGTTGCCAGCGGAGATGGAATTGCGATGGGCTGGCGTGCTGGGGCAAAAGCAGCTAATTTAGAATTTAATCAGTTCCACCCTACTTGTTTATATCACTTACAATCACGTACATTTTTATTAACAGAAGCATTACGCGGTGAAGGAGCAAAGTTAAAACTGCCGGACGGCAACGGGTTTATGCATAATTATCATGAGCTTCAAGAATTAGCACCTAGAGATGTGGTTGCTAGAGCTATAGATGCTGAAATGAAAAAACATGGTCTTGATCATGTATGCCTTGACATTAGCGAGCAAAGTGAAGAATTTATTAAATCTCATTTTCCTAATATTTATAATCATTGTTTAAGTATTGGTCTAGATTTAACTAAAGAACCAATTCCGGTTGTGCCAGCAGCCCATTATACATGCGGAGGCTTACACACAGATTTGCAAGCCAGAACAAATATTAATAATTTATATGCGGTTGGAGAAGCTGCCCATACTGGGTTACACGGAGCTAACCGCATTGCAAGTAATTCACTATTAGAATGTTTGGTTTTTAGCGAAGCAGCAGCTAAACATATTTTGGAAAGATTAAAATTAAATAATGATGAATTTAATTTGCCGAAATTTGCTTACAATCAAGTGGTATTATTTAGTTTACATAAAAATCCAAGTAATGATACAGCTCTAACAATTGCCCATAATTGGGATTATTTACGCCGTACGATGTGGGATTATGTAGGAATTGTACGCAACCAAAACCGCTTAATTAAAGCCATGCGTAGAATAATATTATTACAAGAAGAAATAGAAGAATTGTTTAATACAGTTCCTCTTTCTACTGATTTATTGGAATTAAGAAATTTAATACAAGTATCCATATTAATTATTAAAAGTGCCATAAAACGCAAAGAAAGCCGCGGTTTGCATTATAGCTTAGATTATCCGGATAAATTACCGCAAGCTTTAGACACCTATATATAATAATTATAATAAAATACTCATATGAAGCATACTCATACCAAAACTACTAAATCAGCATTACCAACCTTATATATTATACTAACCGGCGGAACAGTGGGGGCGCAAAAACATAGCCCTCATGAAGCAACCAGATATGCCCCAAGTGAAAATAGCCTTAAACTTTTAGTCAGCAGTTTAACTGCAAGTTATAGAAATTTAGAAACAAAATATAAAATAGAAATTATTCAGCTAGAGCCTATTGACAGCAAAGACATATCTTTAGCTTATATATCAAATATTTATCAAACTATTTTTAATTTAACTAAAAAAAATAAAATTAAACTAAATGATTGTATTGCAATTGCTCATGGAACAGATAATATAGAAGCTAGTATCACAGCCATGAGTTTATCTGCCGGATTAAAAGAATTAAAACAAAAAAATGCAATCGGATTCTGGGGAGCAATGCATACTCCAGATAGTGAAAATCCTGATGGTCCTACTAATTTTAAAAATTTAGTAAAATATTTTCTTTCTGCACATAAAAAAGCGGGCATATTTGCATCTTTTAGCGGGCAAATACAAAATGCTTTATTTATAAGAAAAAAGCATGCAAGAAATATTGATACTTTTAAAATTCCAAAAGATATTTTTAGCAAAATTAAAAATAATTTATTGAGTTCTAATACTCAATTTACTCATTTGCATATGCCAAAGCAAGATGAATTTGCTCAAATTGAAATTGTTCATCCTTATATGCAGAACTCTGAAATAGAGAGTATAAAACAAGGCATAGAAAAAGGAGAAATTCACGGATTAATTTTAGAAAATACGGCTGATATTACAAATAATCAATTTAGTTATAATGAAAATATACAAGAATTATTAAAGTTTGCTTATAAAAACAATATTTGTATTACTCAAACACACACTGAATACGCTTATTATGCTAAACATAAAACTGACCATAAGCAATTTTTAGGCATACCTATTTTAAATAGCCATGGTTTAAGTACTGAGAAAGTGCATATTATTATGGCAATGGGCTTAGCTGGAGTAAATGCTGAAATTATAAAATCGCCTAAAGATTTAGAAAATATATATATAGAAAGAACTCAAAATATCGTGTTGCCAGATATGCATATTCCAAAAACTAGAATTGATATAAAAAATACAGCTAAAAAACAGCATAATATTAAAGTCATCCGTAATCATATTAATATTTATCCGCAAATGTTAAATGTTATATTAGATGATATTAATCAAGGTAAAATTCAAGGATTAATTATTGAAGGTCCAGGTAATGGTACTTATAATCAATCTTTACAAATTTTAATTGATAGTGCCGGCATGCAGGAAAAAAAAATACCTGTTATAGTATCAAGTATGTGTTCCGGCTATATTAATACAGTTGAAAATGAAGATGCCGTTGGCAGCGGAGGAATAAATACAGAAGACTGTATTAAGCTTTTAAATGAGGCTATAAATCAAGGTCTAGATAGGAAGGAAACTCATGAATTATTTGAAAAATATAAAATATATTAATATTTTTTACAAAAATGTAAATTATTTAACATTTGTTAACAATTTTGATGAATAAAAACATGCTGCTCAGTTATTTAACAAAATTTTTACTTATTCATTTTAATTGATATATCTTT
>JAHFQJ010000022.1:28924-31791 GCA_023266335.1 Burkholderiaceae bacterium | reverse complement strand
TCTAGATAATAAACTATTTTTTTAAACTGCTCTCCCATGGGCGCGCTATTTTCTACGCGGGCTAAACCGGAAGGAGAACTGCTCGGCACAGACGGCACAAGTTCAGTGGGGCTTAGTCCGTTTACCTCGCTTGCACTGGGATTATGCATTACTCTATCGCCAATTTTCTGTAAAGTCGGCGACATTACAAAAACTGTCATGCATAATGCAATAGCTTGTAATACCATAGTTGGCGGAACTTGCTGTACACCCATTGCATTACGGGTTAAAGTTAGTACAATTACAAACTTTAAAAAGCAAGTAGTTATCATAATTCCTAATGGAATTAACGAAAGCATACCCAAAAACAGCATCATGCTGACCGGATCCATTGCACTAAATGAAGATGTCATATTTTTCCAATTATATTTTATAATAATTATGTTAATATTTAGATACTATTTTTATAAAATATAATAAACATATTGCTATCATTTAGCAAATTATTACTAACTAAAATTAGTATCTGTAGATATTACACTACCTAAATCTTGTATATATGTTTTATTTTGCGGAATTTCTGCAAGTGAAGCTAATCTTCCCTTCCTAACTTCTTTAGGAATATCAGCATTTAATATATTAGTTAATAAATAATCATTTGCTCCTGCTCTAATAATCTCAATATGTTCAGGATTATTTAAATCTAATCCTTGAATTTTAAAACCAAATTGTTTAGCTATCAATAATAGAAAGCATAAATCACTATTGTTTTTTAAATCATCTAAGCTAAATAATTTACCCTTTAAGGAAAAACCTGAATACATATTATATTTAACGTCAAACTTCTCATATATACCATGCAGAAGTTGTGTTACTACGTTATTACCAACCCCATTTTTCTCATGCGTTAAATGACTTATTCTAGTTTCTAATTCATGCTCGCAGTTACCTTGGTAATCACTCTGATATTCTGAATCGCCAAATTTCATCAACATATCTGAAGTCAAAGTACTCTCTTTATACATTCCACTCAATTTCAATAAAGTATCTTTTCTATCTTTATTGAAATTCATTACAGGAGGCATAAACTTTGGATATTTTATATAAGCTATACTTCTACAACCTAATTCCGTGCTATTAATTAAAGACCTAAAACCTTGACTTGTATGCCTAATAGCTCTAATTGTTTTATGGTCTATTTCAATATATTTTTCTTTAGTTAAAGCACCGTCATCACCTAAAATAGCAAATCTAAAAATTATGCCAAGTATATCGTACGGCAAATTAGATATTTTATCTTCACCTGCCTTATATATTGTACCTAATGAATTATCCGCAGAAGCTATTAATGGCTTATTTTCTGGTATCAGGCTTTTACATCTATCTTCTATAAAATGATTTACTGCTTCTATACCCTTTGCTTTATTATTTGTATTTGACAATTTTGAAAAAAAAAGCATTTTTTTAATAAATTTAATTAAACTATATATAGTTTATATAAACCATTGCCATTATCAATTCTGATAAACCCCTATAAATTTAATATATAATATAGATATAAAACACCTATTATTATGATAATAATATACTAATAAATAACCTATACAAAATTAATCTTTCTCTAATTTTGTAATCTGTACCCCAATTTTCCCATCAATTTCTACTACATCGCCCGTGCCAATTAATTTGCTATTAGCATAAATATTTACCTGTGCAGGTGTAGCTTTATGCAGCTCGATTACACTGCCTTCTTGTAATTGCATAATATTTGCAATTGGCATACGCAAAGTACCTAAGCTAAAACTTAAGTGAATTGGTACATTTGCAAAAGGGTGAGCCGCATCTTCTTCTGCATGATTTATATTTTGTTCTGCTTCATCTGTATAAGCTTCAGTTTGCAGCTCTTCATTTTGTTCTTGATGTTCTTGTTCTGCTGAATCAATATTATGCTGTTCATCATTGAATTGATTATAATTATGGTCAAATTCTCCGTATTCATTAGTTAATGCTGCTTCTTCTTGATTCCACTCTTCATTATCCTGATTTTCTGTATATGGTTTGTCATTCATATTGTTATTCCATGCCTGAAAAATTAATGTATTATTATGATAGGCTGCCAGCATACTAAAGCTGCCAAGTGTTATATTTCCAATACCGTCTAAATTAAAATTATTATCGTTTATTAAAATAATATTGCCGCATACTAATTTTCTATAATCAGTATATTGTAATTTCTGACCGCCTAATAAAATATTTTTAACAATATCTAAATTATCGATATTAAAACTATGTTTACGGATAAACTTATATTTATTAAATAATTTAGTCCAATTTTCAATTGTTGTATATATAGGTTTTGAACTAAATCCTTGTAAATATAATGCAGTATATTTATTGGTATTTATATAATGATGAAAGCTTAAGCTTACTATTTCTAATGGAAATGCCGCTGGCGGTAAATTTTCTAGAGCGCGCTCTAATAACCAGTTTTGTGTATCTTCATCTTCATGTTCAATATGAATTGATGTTAATTTTTGTATCCAAGACATGCCGTTATGAATATAAAATATCCCAGATTCAGTATGAATGCCAATATAATGCTCGGCTTTTTGTAAAGCATTAATATTTAAAATATGTATTTGCTTATCTTTCCAAATAAATATTTTTTTTAATAAAAATTGATTAAATAAGAGCTGCTGCTTAGTAATATGCGGTGTTTGAAGAATGCTTACATTTAATTTATGCTGAAATTTAGCTGTTTTTCTTTTAAATAGCATATTCAATACCTAAACTAACATCTAAATTTAAATCTTTACTTACATTATCTTCAATACTTGACTGATTTTTGCTTATCCAATCATATGCATTTTTTTCTTTAGTAGAAATAT
>JAHFQJ010000022.1:0-28914 GCA_023266335.1 Burkholderiaceae bacterium | reverse complement strand
TGTTTACCGCTGGCATTAGTTTGTATTTTAAATGTACCCACCTTTGGCAGATTTACTTCAAAATTATGTTTATTATGATTATCAGTTAATGCTTGACAGAACTCAGCAGTATGGGTTTTATCTGCTATACTTGCTTCAACTACATTTTTGTTCTGAATTTCTTTTAAACTATCTGTTTTTAAAGTATCTTTTTTTTCTTCATCTTGCTGCTGGTTGAACTGCTGGCTGTTTCTATGCTGCTCTTGTAAACCGCTTACCATAAAATTTTGAGTTTTATTATTGTCTTGCATTAAAGATTCAAACATTAAAGCATCTTTTTGCTCTTCACGGTCGTGGGCTTTATTAATTTTATATTTATTATGTAAATATTTTATATTAGTATTTTGCGCACTAGTTGAGCTTGATGATGGTTTTGTATTATTAGTACTTGATGGTGCCGTATTTGTTTTAACTGACATTATATGCCCCCGTTTTCATTCCAAAGTGTTTCTAATAATGCCAATTTTTCTGTTTGAATTAACATAGCATGGCACTCTTGTTTTGCCTGTTCAAAATTCTGTTTCTGTGTAAGCCAATCTTGTATATAAGTATAGTACGTATTATACGAATCCTGCGAATATTGGCGTAGTAATTTTACCTCATCTACCCAACGCGTTAAACCTTTAACATTAACCTCTAAAAATAAAAATTTATGTTCAATAATTGGTTCAAGCATTGCATAATACAAAGCTTCTTGTACAGTTTGGCTTAAACCTTCATTTAACTTTATACCACTTTCATCTAAATCTTTTTGTGCTTGCTGTTTGGCCTTTTCCAGCTGCATAAGGCGGTTTTTGCGTATAGCTTCAATTTGTTTTATACGCTTATCAAACGGTTCTGAATTATCTTGCTCTTCCTCTAAAGGATATTTTTTAGTACTGAATGCATTGAACATAATACCTTATATTTAGCTAAATAAATGCTAATTATTAGCTAATAATTAGTTAACAATTTGTTAATATTAGACTATCTTTCTGTTAAAAATTTTTCATTTTCAGTTTTAGTTAGTTTAACAGGCTTTGCTACAGGTATATTACTAAGCTGACCGCTTAATTGTAAATTGTTTGATGTATTAATATCATTTTTACCACGGTTACCCACAGATAAAACACTAGCATTTTGTACAGAAGCTGGTTTACCATGTAATAAATAACTCACGTCTCTAACTGATTTAGGGTTAGAGTTTTGGTTAGTTTGACTGTTATTTATTTTATTAGCTCCGGAAGCTGTATTATTTTTATTGGTTCTGCTAGTAGTATTTATCACCTGCGCTACACTAGCTGTCTGCATACCTCCAATACTATTAACTGCAGAAACACTTCTAGGGTTAGCTATAGTAGCACTATTTGCCCTTGATGTATTAATATTAGAATTGTTAATACTTAAGCCCGATGCCATATTTGTATTTCTTGAATTTGTAACACTAGTTACAGGAGGTGCAACATCAGCATTTCTAGAAAACGGATTATTTGGCAATGTGCTAGAATTATTTAATGAATTTAATGAGTTTGCTGAATTTATGTTATTTATTTTATTTATGGTTTGTGTAATATTAGTTTGTGCCGGCTGTGCTTGATTATTATAGATAATCTGACCTAAGCCGTTTAAACTATGCGATATAGTAGCCGGAGCAGAGGCAATAGGCAGCGGTCCTGGAGGTAATGGCGTGCCGTCTACATTATTGCCGTATGTACGCTTATAATTACGCGCCATTGCTCTAGGCACAATTATAAATATACGCTCTTTATTACTATTAGTATTATTACTGCGGGTGAATAAACCGCCTATTAACGGAATATCTCCAAGCACAGGTACACGCTGTTTAGAGCGGTGGTCTGTTTGGCTTTGGTAGCCGCCAATTACTAAGGCTTGGTTTTCTTCAATAATTGCTTGGGTACTAATTGTACTGCGCTGTACTGACGGCGTTGCGCTGCCTTCGGTTTCTTGCAATTCTCCGTCTTCAATATCAACTACTAAATGCACACGCTGCGCCCCGCCTTCACTAATTACGCGCGGCGTTACTTTTAATAAAGTTCCGGCAGTTACAGGCATTACATCAGCTACACGCTCGCCAATTAAACGAATATAAGCTGTTCTATTTAAATCAAGCACCGCGCCTAAATTATCTATGGTAATTATTGAAGGTTTTGCCAATACATAAGCTTCACCGTCTTGTTCTAATGCCCTAATACGACCATAGAAATTTTCAATATTACGCACTAATATACTTGAGCCTGCGCCTAATGCATTATTTAATACATCTAAACTGCTGCCGGTTGCTACTGCACTCACGCCAATTGAAGTTTTACCGGCTTTTACTGTCCAGTCAATTCCTAAATCTTTTAATTTACTGCGGTTTATATCAATAATCATAGCTTCAATTTCAACCATTTTTGGTGATTGGTCAAATTCATTAATTAAAGCTTGATAATATTCTTTTTTACTTGAATCATCACGGATAATAACCGCATTCATTCGTACATCAGCCTCTACCATCGGCACACGGTTTTTATCTGCTTTACTGCCACCGCCGCCATGAGAATTAAAGCCTGATATATGGTTTTGAGGTCCTGTATTAGCAACTGTTTGGTCTAAGGATACATTTACTTCCCCGCCGTTACCGCCGCTTAAAAATGAGAACGGGCTGGTTGGACGACCGCCATAATTCATTTCCGGGTTTCTGGAATTTGCCATAGGGTTAGAAGGTAAACCGCCTGTAGCATTAAAATTGCTATTGATGCTATTATTACCGCCGCCATAAGGGTGACGCATAGATGCGCCTAAATCTGTATTAGAGCCTTTTACACGTTTATCTTGTAATAAATTACGTAAAATAGTTGCCACACCCGGGGTTACTACCACGCGGTTACGGTATTGAATTTCTCTGTCATCTGCATTGGCATATTTAAGCCTAAATATCATAATATCTGAATCAATTTTTTTAGCTTCCGGCTTGCCAATAACCTTTTTCACTAATTTCACATACTCTGCCGGACCTGATACAATTACAGATTGTTCTTCCGGTAATTCACCCCAGCCGAATTTATTTTCAAATAAACCTATGCCGACTAATGCTTGTTTTGCTTCAGAAGAAGATTCACTAGTTATACCAAGCTTTTCTACAACATTATCATTTAATGTACTTACATATAAAGTATTTGCATAAACAAACCAGCGGAATTTACGCATTAATGCTAATCTGTCTAAAAATTCATTTGCACTATTTGCGGCCAGCCTTCCGTTAATAGTTCCTTTAACAGACGGGCTTATTTCAAGAATAATACCAAATTTTTCACAAAAATCTTCTAGTATCTTACGTATAGGTGTTTGATTAGCTGCATAAATATATCCGGCATCTTTCCAAAAAGGAGGCGTTGCGGCATGTACAGATGCTGTACTGCTAAACCACGTAACAAAAATACATAAAATCTGCCCCAATAAAATTAAGGGTTTAATATTTTTGCCCATAGTATATTTCCATTTCATTGTAATATTCTTATTAGTATTTTGAACTAGTTAATATATCCGCATGCTGTAGAAGATAATCAATTACATGTAGTATATAGTCTATACTGGAATATCTATCTAAATATTGCTGTATTACTACATCGCTATTTTTAGTATAGGCTAAAGTACTAGACATATATCCTAAAATGTTAGTATTTTGCTGCACATAGTGCAATAAACGTACATTTCTTTCAGACCTTGAATAATTATTAAGAGATTCTATTACTACATGAATATATATTTGTTCTTTGAATTTAACGCTCACGCTATAGTGATCGGCATTAAACATAAAATCTTGTTTATGTTTTTGTTTTTCTTGAAGTGTTTCCCCGAGCTGCTGTAGTGTTAGCATATTTTTTTATTATATATTTGCTATACTTTATTATATTATTTAATTTCTTGTATAACAGCTTCTGTAACTTTAAAATTTCCGCCTACGGCAGATAATAAAACTCTTTTACCTAATTCATGCGGTACAAACATTTGCTGAAAATCTAAAACATCTCTAAACATATCCTGTTCGTTTTTTGTTGGATCATCTGCTGTTGCCTGAACACTTTCTCCTGCATCTACAATAGAAGAATGCCCATGATGAAGACTACTCCATATACCATCTGCATTATAAGAAGCCATATTACTGCCTTTAATATTAAGCTTGTTTACATATTTCAATTGCTTCTTTAGCAAGAGAAATTTGAGTTTGCTGCTGTGATTGATATAATCTGGTTGCTAAGGTAGCTTTTGCAATTTCTGTACTTTCACGCATACCCCTTTTTGTTTCTGCAGCTTGCTCTTTGTCTAATTGACCTGCAAATTCTGCAATATCTTTAGCTAATAAGGCTGGGTTTGGCGTGTTTACCATAGTATTAAAAAATGTACCATCTGCACTATTTACACCATAAGCTGCGGTAGTACCAGAGTAATATGCAGGACCTGTTGCACTTATAGAGGCTTGCGCGCTTTGTGTTTCATTAGCCATATCAATTCCATATTTGGTTTACTAGTATGATGTAGTGTATCTTTAATCTTAAAAGTTCAACCATATATATAAAAAAATATAATCTAATATTCCCAACAAAAATAGTATATATTTTATATCATTTAAATATCAATTTAGTATATTTAATTTTTGCAAAGTAATTAAAAGAAAATACGGCATATGCCCGCTAAACCCAAAAGTTTCATAGTATTTTCTTAAATGAGAATAATTTAAAAACAAATCATCTAAAACTAATTTTTTCTTGTTTTCATCTAATCCGCTAAATATATTTATAGCTTCAATTTCCTGCTGCTTTATTTTTTCACGCTCTTGTTCTTCTTCTAATTCTTTTTGAATTCTTGCTTTATATAATTCTTCTTCTTTAATTTTTTTTGCAATTTTTTCTAATTCGCTAATATTCCAATAATTATTCTCTAAGGCTTTATTCATATAGCCTGTAATATTTTTTATTTTATTTAAAGAGTACTCTTTCATGGTATAATTAAAGTTATTTTTTATTAAATTCAAATTGTAAATTTCAAACCATTTTTGATAAGTTGATGCTTTAATTCCTAGTGTCTCAAATTCTGACTGCAAGAATTTTTTCAATTTTTCATCTTCTTCATTTATAAGAAATTCCTTATCTAAATTTAAATTAGAAATTTTTTGCTTTGATATACATATGAATTTTATCTCTGTAATTACTTTACCTTTTTTAATTTTTTTATATTCAATATTAATGTCTGATTTTTCATTAATTTCTTTAGTTGCTCTTTTTAATACATCCGTTTCAAAGTTATTAAAATTTTTATATTTATCTGTAATTCCCAATATTTTACGCAGTACAGGCGTTTCAATTACTTTAAAAAAATTATTGTTTGATGCTTGATATTCATGCATTTTTAATAATTCATAAATGCGGATAGAATATTCTGATTTAAATTTTGCTACTGCTGATAATTTATATTTAGTGAAATGTGATTTTAATTCAGCAAGATAAGGCATAATTTTAGGATAAAAATTTGCGCTAATAACTCCAGAACCCTTTTCATGATAAATTTCGCCAAAAATATTAATTAAATGTACAGCATCTGTATTGGATAAATCAATTTTACAGCTCATTAAACTCTGACAGGCACTTCTTATGGAAGTAAAAGCACTGCCTTGATTGCTTATATTAAAAAAATTTATTAAATCTGCCGTTAATATTTTAATCTGTGTAATATTTGGATTATTAAAATCAAGCTGTGAAATCAAAAATAATAAAATTCTTTGCTCCATTATAGACATTGAATATCTGGCTTCAATCATTTGATTATGTTTTACAACGGTTAAATTATTATCTTCCATATTATATTTTCACTAAAAAATTATTAGCCAAATCATATACCAATAAAAACAACATGTCAATAAATTATACATTTTTTAACACAAAAAAATTATCCACAGGCATAGAAAAGTTATCCACAGACCATAACGTTGTTTTTCATGTTGTATAAAAAGTTATTAACGTTGTTTTTCATGTTGTATGGGGAGTTATTAACGTTGTTTTTCATGTTGTATGAGGAGTTATTAACGTTGTTTTTCATGTTGTATTACGTTGTTTTTCATGTTTTATCATTTTTACAACACCGGTTTAAGCCTTTAAAATCAAGGCTTTTGAGAGATCGTAAAATCTCCTATAAATGTATAATATTGTATATAATATTGTATATAATATTGTTATAGAGAAAAAAATTGTAAAATTTTATTTTTAGTAAAATTTAGAAGTTAAAAAATTAAAAAAAATCCCTTATTTTTCATAGAGAAAATCAAGTAAAAATATCTTTTGAATAAATTAAAGATAAAATATACTTTCTACATAGTTCTAATTTGCATTTTAAAGCCATTTTTAGAGCAAAATATCAATTTTATATACAAACCTCAGGGAGAGCATAAATATTCGCTAAAATCAGGCTTAAAAAGAATAATTAATATTTCTATAAATTAGATAATTCTAATTAGATAATTCTAATTTTTTTAATAATTGAATAATTTTATAAAAGTTTTATTTATGAAAACCATTGATTTTAAAGGCTTAGAGCAATGTAACGTTGTTTTTCAAGCGGTAAATAATCAATAAAAAATCATTTTATAGAAATTTTTCTTATAAAATTTAAGTAAATTTCTTCAATGTGATAGGCTACAGTAAAATTTACTATTTTATAGTAAAATAGTATCTAAAAAATATCTAAATAATTTAAAAAATATGATAGAAATAGAAAATATACAAAAAATGTTAATATTATTTGAACAAAGTCATAATATTACTACAATAAAAGGTGATAAATATGATATTTTATTAGAAAAGCTTGATTTTCCAGATAACACAGGGACTATAAAAAATGCCATGCTTAGTTTAAGGTCAAATAAAGAATTTGATTTACAATATACACTTCAAAAAATTATAGAACCCCGATATAGTAAATTTCAAGTTGGTTTATTCAAAAATAATATACAAATTAGTTGTAATTTAGATATAAAGAATATAACAGTTAATATATTATTTGATAACATATATTTAATGGAGCAATTAATATGAGTACTATTCAAAGAAAGCCGCCTATAAAAGCTAAAAATTACCAAAAAAAAATAGACATTATTCATTCTGAAATATCTAAAATTGGAGTAGAAGAAGTTTCAGCGCCGGATTTATTTTTAGCGCCTATTAACACATCAGTAAGTACATTTGATGGGTTTTTCGGAGAAAAGCCAAATCAATTATCATTAACTTATGAACTATGCAGCGCTTATGCAAACTTATTTATAATTACAAGCCAGTATCTATGGGGACCAAAATCAAGTGCAAGCTTATTAAAAACAATACAAGAGCTTATGGCGCTTAGGGAATTTGATGATAATCAAGATGAAAACAGCCAAGAAAGCGTAGAAAATAATGGGGAGGAAAATAACTTACTGGAAGGAAAACAAAACGATAAAGCAAAAAAAGATAATAAAAATATAAAATTATCTAGAAAAACAAAAATATTGCAAAAAGCAGGAGAAGAGCTATATAAAGAGTTAGAAAATAGAGAAACAATTCATAATAATATGTTAATTGGAAACTTGCTGGGTATGGCATCTTCCTAGCAGATATTTTTTTCTTAAAAAATATAGGATAAATACCTATATTCATTTAACATTGTTTAACAAAATCCGATAGTTTTTATCTACAAATTTACCTACTCTGATATTAAGAAGAAATAAATACTTATTATTAAAATTAATAATACGATTTATTTTGAAAATAAAGGAAGTATCATGAGTACATCAGAAAATCCGCAAACATGCAATAACTATGGAATCGATATAAATAGTTTGGCGTCTGAGTATGATAAATGCTTGTTTCATTTTGTACTGCGCAGAGTGCGTAATGAAGATGATGCTCGTGACATTGTGCAAACTACGTATATGGAAGCAATTCGTTCTGCCCATAATTTTCGTAATGAATCTAAACCTAAAACTTGGCTAATGGGTATTGCCTTAAATTTAACCAGAAATCAATTACACAAAGCATATCACCGTTATGAATTTAATTGCAGCAGTACAAACGGCGATGAAGATGATAATTGGTTAGAAAATTTGGCTTCTACAGAAACACATCCGGAAGAAATTGCAGAAAGCAAAGAAACAATGCAGGCAGTAATAAAAGTATTTAAAAATATGCCGGAAGATATGCGGGAAACAGCAGTAATGGTTTTAATTGAGAACCTTAGCTATGAATTAACTGCTAAAGAAATGAATATCCCTGTTGGTACAGTACGTTCTAGAGTATCTAGAGCAAGACAAATGCTTAGAACAATACATGATACAAAAAATAGTCATATGTTAGCTAAAGCTGCTTAATAAGCATAAATAAAATAAGTATAAGAATAGTTGAGATTAATTGTAAAAGTTAATAGTTTTGATTTAGTTATTTTCATGTCTCCGATTTTGGCCATGCTTATGTATCCTTAGGCATGGCTTTCTTTTGTGATGTATGCGTTTTTTGCATAATCCACAAAGCGCCCGTATTTTCTTATATTATACATATAATTTAATAATATCTTAATATCTTAATATCAGAATAATATCATTAATTTATATTTGTAATATCATTTTCTTATCAAAATAATCTGAAAATAAGTAGTATTTTTATATAGTTTTATATAATTCATTGTATATTTATATTCTTATAAGATATAATAATTTATTATTATTTTCTATAAAAAACTATGAAAGTTGCTGTAATTAATTTTTCTGGTAATGTGGGCAAAAGTACCATCTCTGCTCATTTACTGCACCCTTATATGGGTAATTGTCCAATATTTTCAGTTGAATCATTAAATATAGATACAGCAGCAGATGGTATGGAAGTAGAAAGAATCAGAGGTAAAAAATTTGGCGATTTACAAGAGCAATTATTAGTTTTAGATACAGCAATTATTGATATTGGCGCTTCAAATGTTGATGATTTTCTAAGAATGATGGCAAAATACCATGGCTCGCATGAAGATTTTGATTATTTTTTAATTCCGGTTGTAAAAGAAAAAAAGCAGCAAGCAGATACAATTAATACAATTCGTTCGCTTGCTGGCATGGGTATACCTGCAAAAAAAATCAAAGTAGTTTTTAATAAATTAGAATCAGATGATGTAGTTGAAGAGGAATTTAGTGCAATATTTGGTTTGCACCACCTTGAAAAAAGTTTTACTTTAATGCCTCAAGCTGTTATTTATTACAATGAAGTTTTCGAAAAAGTGAAAATAATTGGTAAATCGATTTCTGCAATTTTAGCTGATAATATAAATTATAGGCAAAAACTAAGAGAGGCCGATAACATGCAGGAAAAAGAGTTATGCGTAAAAATGATTGCAATTAAAAGGCTGGCAATTTCTGCACAGCATAATTTAAATGATGTATTTGCATTATTATTTAAAGGTAAATAATAATGGAACGTAATACCAAAGAAGCATTAATTGCCCAGCTGCTAGGTGAAATAGACGGCATATTGCATAAGCTGGATAAAACTAGCAAACATTTAATTACTCAACAAAAAGAGCTAAGTTATTTATTAATTAAACTCCACGAAGATATTTTGGCAAAAAAATCGTTACAAGATCAACAAAATTGGCGTTATTATCTTAGCTGGGCTTTTGGTTTACTATCTATAAATTTATTATTTACGTGGCTAATTATTTATATAATGAAATAATTTTGTAAATTAATATAAGAACAATGAACTTTTATATTCTATAAAACACAAAAAAGCGTAAACATTAAATTTAGGGGTATAATATGCCAGATGGAGTACTAGCCGCTGCGGGTGCAACTAATGCAGCATCTAACGCAATGTTAGCTATGCAAACAGCAGAAACCATAAAAGATATGGCAACTGATACTATGGCTACAATCTTAAACCAAGATACAGCGCAAAATCAAGCTCAGCAGCAAGTAGAAGTTGCAATCAATAAAAAATATACAGAGATGATAACAACGGCAGTTTAAAGCTTGTTAATACTGTATTTACGACACAGAAGTACCCTAGAGGTACTTTTTTTATATATACTGTTCTTATGTACAATGTAAGTAAAAAACAGCTTAATACATTTAAAGCAACCTCTAATTCTCAGTTTATTGCTGTTTTTAACTTAATCATCAAAGTAATCTATAGGTCATAATATGTCTTTACTTAACAAGCTTACCCAGCTTGCTCAAGCTGCTTCAAAAAAGATGGAAATTGTTGCAGCTTTTATGGTTGTAGCAATTGTATTTATGATGATTCTGCCATTGCCAATTATTTTGGTAGACATTCTTATTGCTATAAATATTTCACTTTCGTGTATTTTGGTAATTATATCTTTATATTTGTCAGGGCCGCTTGCTTTTTCTACCTTTCCTGCCGTATTACTTTTAACAACCTTATTTAGGCTTGCTTTAGAAGTATCTACTACACGTTTAATTTTACTAAACGGTGATGCAGGGCATATTGTAGAAGCTTTTGGTAACTTTGTGGTAGGCGGTAATTTAGTTGTAGGTCTTGTAATATTTTTAATATTAACTGTTGTTCAGTTTTTAGTAATTACTAAAGGTTCAGAGCGTGTAGCGGAAGTATCGGCACGTTTTACATTAGATGCTATGCCTGGTAAACAAATGTCGATTGATAATGATTTACGCTCAAATGTAATTAATGGTGATGAGGCACGCAAAAGACGTAATGACTTAGCAAAAGAAAGCCAGTTATTTGGTGCAATGGATGGAGCAATGAAGTTCGTAAAAGGCGACTCAATTGCAGGGATAATTATTGTAGCCATAAACTTATTAGGCGGAGTTGCAATTGGAGTTTTGCAAAAAGGTATGCCGGCAAGCGAAGCTTTAAGAAAATATGCAATTTTAACAATTGGCGATGGATTAATTGCACAAATTCCTGCTATTTTAATTTCATTATGCGCGGGTATGATAATTACACGCGTATCAAATAGTTCATCAGGCGGAGTTGCTTCAGAAACCAATGTGGGTAAAGAAATTTTAGAGCAAATATTTGGTCAGCCTCGTTCTTTATATATTGCAGCAGCTACTATGTTAATGTTTGCAGCAATTCCTGGAATGCCGTGGATGGTATTTATTGGTTTAGCACTTATTACTTGCGGTATTGCATATTTTTCAGATCGGATTAAAAACTCTACAGTAGTATCATCAGCGCCGGTAAATATACAGCAAGCTAAAACGCAGCAAAAAGATGAGCATGGTCAAGTTGTTGATGTTGTAAAAGATGCAAAAACATTTGTACCAATTCGTGAATATGTTTTAGCTTTTGGCGTTGGCTGGTCAAGACCGCCGCCTGCCCACCCTGATGTAATTGAGTTGGTAAATAATATACGTACAGCAAAAAATCAATTAGTGCAGGATTTCGGTTTTTTAATGCCAAAATTACATATTGATTTTAGCCCGAATGTGCCGGATAACAAATATGTATTTCAAATTTATGAAGTGCCAATTTTACATGGAACACTGAATTTAGGTAAATCATTGTGTTTAAATAATGCAGCTGTATTAGAGGCATTAAATATTCCGTTTGAAACTGTAGATAATGAGCCAATTGGTACAACCCAGTTATGGGTAGAAAATAAATATGTACCAAATTTAATGCAGTCAGGGGTAAAAGTAAAATCATTTGAGGCGGTAATTACATTAAGACTTTTAGAGCACTTTTTACGTACATGTAAACAATTTTTTGGTATTGAAGAAATGCAAAGGGTATCTACAGGTATGGACGAAATTATGCCTGAATTATCAAAAGAACTGCAGCGCAGTATTCCAATTCCTAAAATTACTGAAGTATTTCAAAGGTTATGTGCAGAGCGTGTAGGTGTGCGTAATGTACGTTTAATTTATGAAACATTAGTAGAATGGGGGGCAAAAGAGCGCGACCCTATTGTATTATCAGAATATGTAAGAATGGCTTTAAGAAGGCAAATTTGTCATCAGTTCAGCCAAAACGGCATGATAGCTGCATTTTTAATTACTCCAGAAACAGAAGAGGTAATAAGGTCAGCAATTAGGCAAAATTCACATGGCAGCTTTTTAGCGTTAGACCCGCCGATTGCAAAACAATTTTTAGAAAAAGTAGCAGCTGCATATCAAGAACATATTTATGACATAATTCCGCCGGTTATTTTAGCTTCACAAGATATTAGGCGTTATGTGCGTAAATTAATTGAAGATGATTATTATACTATTCCGGTTCTATCGTTTTCAGAATTATCGCAAGATATGAAGGTGCAGCCAATTGGTAAATTAAGTTTAGAGGAAGAAGGGGAGTAATTTATTAAAATGTTGTTTATAGGGTAATATCTACTATCACAGACATATAAATGTAATTATAATGTAATTACACAAAGTAAATTATTATTTTAGGTAAAATCATGGCAAATACATTAACAAAACCTGTTGTAACTAAAATAAAATTAGTTAAAATTGGTAATTCAAGAGGCTTTAGAGTACCAGACTTTATTTTAAAGCAGGCGAATTTAGAAGAAGCTACCTTAGAATTTAAAGCTGGAAGCTTAGTTATTACACCAATTAAAAGAAAGCCTAGAGAGGGGTGGGAAGAGAAAATTAAAGAAATTCAAAATAAACTAGGAAAAGAAGAGTTAAATATTGATTATACAGAAACAGAGTTTGATGAAAACGAATGGAAATGGTAGCTATGAAAGAAGATAAATTAATCAGAGGCTCTATATTTTGGAGTAATTTTGACCCTAGTCTAGGAAAAGAAATTAAAAAGTCTAGACCCTTTGTTATTTTATCTCCCGATACATTAAATAAAAATCTATCTACTTATATAGTTGCACCTATTACTACAGGCAATTATCCTTATCCATTTAGAGTTCCTTGCAGTATTAATAATAAAAATGGAAATATAATTTTAGATCAAATTAGAGTTGCAGATAAAAGTAGATTTAGTGAGCATATTGGGCAAATAGATAATAAAACATTAGAAAAATGTCTATCAATATTGCAAGAAATGTTTGCAATTTAATATCAAAAACATAATCAAATTATATCTAAAAAGTATCTATATAATATGCAAAATATCGAATATGCTATCAAAAGCTTTGAAAAACAATTAAATATATATCAAAAAGCAATTAATTCTTTAGATTTTGTAGAAGAAATTGGGCGGGTTGTACAAGTACTTGGCACTTTAATTGAAGGAAATATATCAGGCGCAAAACTGGGAGATTTATGTGAATTAATTATTCCTGAAAAACCAGACGAACCAATGCTGGCAGAAGTTGTGGGATTTACTAAAGATTCTGCATTATTATCTGCTTTAAGCGCTTTAGACGGCGTAGCAAGCGGTACAATTATCCGCCCCTTAAGAAAAGCCCATAACATTGAAATAGGACCGCATTTATTTGGCGTAGTGCTAGACGGTTTTGGGCGCCCGTTATTTAAAGCTCCTGCAGCTGTTGGCATGCAGTTAAGTAAAGAAGATAATTGGGAGCCTTTTACTACATTTGTAATTAAAGAAGCATTAGATGCAACTAAAAAACCGCGTGTAACTGAGCCCTTACACACAGGCGTAAGAGTAGTTGATACGCTATTAACGTTAGGTTTGGGTCAGCGTGTAGGCGTATTTGCAGGCGCCGGCTGCGGTAAAACTACTTTATTAGCTGCGATTGCACGCGGAGCTGATGTTGATGTAATTGTATTTGGTTTAATTGGCGAGCGGGGGCGTGAATTACGTGAATTCTTAGAGCATGAGCTTGATGAAGACTTAGTAAGAAAATCTATACTAATATGCGCGACTTCAGACAAAACCTCAATGGAAAGGTCAAGAGCAGCGTTTACTGCAACTGCAATTGCGGAAGGATTTCGGGATAAGGGCAAAAAAGTACTTCTGCTTATTGATTCACTAACCCGTTTTGCACGCGCTCAGCGTGAAATTGGTTTGGCTGCGGGCGAGCCTCCTGCAAAAGGCGGGTTTCCGCCGTCAGTATACACAATGCTACCCCGCTTAATTGAACGCGCCGGCAATAGTGAACAAGGAAGTATGACAGCATTATATACAGTATTAGTTGAAGGCGATAATATAATCGATCCGATTGGCGAGGAAGCCCGTTCTTTATTAGACGGGCATATTATTTTAGCGCGTAAATTGGCTGAACAAGGACATTTTCCGGCAGTAGATGTATTAGCAAGTATTAGCCGTACTATGCCAAATGTAATTGATGAAGAGCATAGAACCGTAGCTAGCCGCTTACGGGCATTAATGGCACGCTATAAAGAATTAGAGCTATTAATACGTTTAGGTGAATTTAAAGAAGGCAATGATGATTTATCTGATAAAGCTGTTGCTTTAAATAGTCAAATTATTGAATTTCTACGCCAAGATACAAGGTACCCTGCCCCCTATGAACAAAGTTATATGCAGTTAAATGATATTATTAACCAGTCTTATTAATAAATTTAGTAAACCTTAACTGCTATTAATACACTTAGTTTTATTATCTAATATAAAAGGAAGTTAATATGGTAACAACCACTGCTGATGTAACAATACAGCCGCTAAAAATAGTTACTATGCCGCCTAGTAAAAATGAAATTTCAGCACAATTGTTAAATGAATTTACAACAAAGGTAAACAATATTGATTTAGGTAATGTAAATGATAATTTAACCCCGTTATTAAAAAATATTGGTAATAATTTGGGGGTAGATATATTTAATATTAAAGAATCTGATATTAACAAAATTGCAACCGGCAGTGGCGTTAATTTTGATATTAACAGTTTATTTAGCGGTGTAGATAACAATTATAGTTTAAATCAGCTTGCTAAAATTATTAGTGATATTGATAGTCTTGACTTAGAAAAAATAAGGGCAGAAATTAAAGCAGCAGGAGGCGAACCTGCTCCCCCTAAAACACCTCTTCTAAATCCTATAGTTACAAAGAGTACAAACGAGTTATTAGGTATATTATCAATCATTCAGTTAATTAATAAAGCTGATGTTAATCAAGATGCGCAAATTGATTCAGCAGAGATGGAAAATTTAGTTATTACTTTAAATTATGCCTTAGAATCTGCCAAAATGAGAAAATCATTAGAAGATTTAAAAGCAAGAAATAGAGTTTTTGCTCAATCTTCAGGGTTATAAGTATTTAGCAAATATTTAAATATATCGAACTTTTGTTTTATACCTTGCACCTACTATTGTAATAAAGAATTAGGGGGCTGCTATGGTAATAGGTGCAATAGTTGGTTTTGTGGCAAAAACAGTCGGTAAACAAGTCTTGAAAACAGTAACTAAAGAAGGCGGTAAAACAGCTGGTAAGGAAGCAGGCAAAGAAGCTGGTAAGGAAATAACTGAAAGCGCTTTTAAAAAGCTGGGCAAAAAAGGTGTTGAAGAACTTTTAGGCAAAGCCGGCGGCAAAATTTTTGATAATATAAGTAAGTTAGGGGTTAAAGCCGTAACCGATGCCCTAAAAAAAGTTATGTCAGGGCAGGCAGATGATGTTGCAAAAAAAGTGATAAAAGACGCATTTGATGGAGTTAGTGTTGGTAGAGAGGTGGCAAAGGGACTTAGCAGCTTACTATTGCCCGGCGGCAGATTTACCGGAGCAATGCTTTCAAATGTACTAAGCTTATTTCCGGGCGGCAGTGCTTTTGCAAAACCAGGTAGCTCATTAGATTAACTAAAAATTAAATATATATGTATAATAATTTATAGAGGCTTGCGCCTCTATTTTATTTTGTATTTACACTTTATATTAATAAATAGATATTTTTAATATAAACATTAGCTATAATATAATTATCAATAACATAACATTCATAAATTAGGTAAAAATATGAAAGTAGATAATGTTAAGCATTTAACTACAAATTCACCTGTATCAACTGCTAAACCAGTAGTTCAAAATCAATCTGCAAATAATACGACTAGTGTAGGGCAAACCAAGCAGACAGATACTGCACAAATCATGCAGCAGCATGCCCAAATTTCACGCCATCAGGCATCTAATGTTAGTGTAAATCCAAAAAATATTCTTAATATGTTTAGACCGCGCCGTTTAGGCGATAGGTCATTATCTGGAGCTGAAGGCGGTAATGACGGTGTTCCGGCTATGCACCCAGCTGCATTAGAAGAAGTATTTGGTTTACTAAATGGCATTACAGCTAAATCAATAGTAAATATGTATACTAGAAGATTGCTTAAAAGATTTGGGCAAGTTAAAAATATTATTGATTCAAATTATGAACCACAAGATGAAGAAGACAGAAAAGAGTTGCAAAACGTAAAACGTAAAACAACAAGCACAGTTAAAAAAGACGATGTAAGAGACGTAATTGAAGAAATGATGGGGCATAATAATAACCCTACGAATTCTTATATTTTAATTGAAAGCACTAAACGCGAGCTAGGTTTAACCGGCGCTAATCCTAAAGACCCGAAAAGCTATACCCAATTTGATAAAGCAATAATAGAATTATCAAAAGAGAATTATTCTGTACATGGCATAAAAATTAGGGCAGATGTTAATATTGCCAATGAAGCAAATAAATCAGGCAAAACTCAATTTAGAGAATGGTATTACGGCATAACCCAAGAACCGTCTTTAGGTAAACTAAATGAAATACGCAAAGTTTGTACTAACCATGTAGAATTTATGGCTGTAACTAATTTAATGGCGCAAGCTGCGGTTAATGATAGAGACGGAGAAAAAAGAGGACGCCTGCCAACATCAGACCCAAATACAATTCATGATGTAATATCAGTTATGAATAAGCGCAGTGTTTTAAATTCATTGCACCATGCAATTATAAGATTTAAAAAGACATTCAAAGGCTTTACTGATTCACTAAACGGCGACGAAAAAGAAGAAGCGGTAACAGGCGGAAGCTTAATTCAGCATAGCATACCTCAACAAATTAAATCTAAAACATAATATAATATCATGGAAAATAAACAATTATTTGATGCACTTTTTTGTTTAATGCAGGAAACGAGTGATATTTCTTCAAATATTGATGAAGTTTTAGAAATTATGTTTGAAGAATATGATATAAAATTACAAAATACAGATGCAGCCACCGAAAAATTTTATAATCTGCTGCTTACTTTTTTAAGAGACATGCCTGATGATTTATGGGATAGTGATGAACATCGTGTAATTGTAAATGATATTATTCGAGAAAAACTAGATGAATTTAGCGTTGCACCTACACCGTATATTAAAAGTAAGTTTTATGGTTAAATTTTTATATTATAATTATAATTTGTAAATTAATTATACATAAAAGAAACTTAAATGACTAAGGTACTTCACTTCATAATAATTCTGGAACTATAGTATTAACATTTGAGGCAAAGCAAGGTTTTGTAACTTCTAATAATTCTTGCTGGTATTGCCAAAAAAATTTATCCTCAAAAAGAAATTCTATTATTAGCTATATTGTGTTTACTGCTAGTTCTAATTTAGAATTTGAAGCTAAAAGAAATAGTAACAGAATTATACAAAAAGAAATATCAAATCTTTTTCATGTGAAATGTTTTGAAAAAAAATTTACAGTTAAAAATTTGTGTGACGGTAATTGGGCTGAGGCTCCTCCGCAATATAAGGAGTATGAAAACCATCGCCCTAATATTGAGTTTGACCCCGATAGTGATTAGAGATTATTACAAGTCTATTTTAACCCTTAAGCTTAAAAGCCTTTGATAATTCTTCCAAATTCGGCGTTTGATGTTTAATAGATTGAATATTGTTTATATTTGGTACTTGATATTCATTAATAGCGTTATTTATCGGATTATCATTAATAATGTCTAATTGGTTATCATGCACAGTAAATCCGGCGTTAGTCGCGCTATTTTTTATATTTGGATTTGAATTTTTGTGTAAATTTTTATTAGAATTACGTAAGCGGTGTAAATATAAACGTAAAGTAGGTAAAGTAATACTTACCCCATTTTTAGATAATAGTTCATAAATATCTGCTATTTTTGCTCCCTCATTTAACGCTTGTTCAATTAAGGGCAAATGATTTCTAACATAAACAAATGCAGATTTTTTTTGTTTAGATTGAATTAATTCTTGTACATCGTTGGCAAATTGAGGGTCTTGCAGCATAATAATCCAAAATCAAAGGTGTAATAATATATTATTATAATAATAACAAATTAGTTAATCAATAGTATCATAATAATATATAACTATTAACTTTATTATTAGAGTTTTTATTTGAAATAAATCTATTAATAAAATATTATTAAAATAATGTACAATGTATTTTTATAAAAAATTATTAATATAAATATATGTTGAGTAGTAAAAGTATATTAATGCAAGAATTTATTAAAAATATAAATATAATTTGCCGGCATAATATAGATATTTTATTGGAAGGAAGAACCGGCACAGGTAAAGATTTTTGGGCAAAATATATTCATCAGCAATCATCGGTTAAAGGTAAATTTATTGCCATAAATTGTGCGGCAATACCGGAAAACCTTGCTGAAAGCGAATTATTCGGCTGTGAGGCAGGCGCATATACAGGCGCTAGAAAAAGAATAGGAAAAATAGAGCTGGCGAATAATGGCACTTTATATCTAGATGAAATAGACAGTATGCCGGTTAATTTACAAGTAAAACTACTGCGGGTATTACAAGATAAAGGCTGCGAAAGAATAGGCTCAAGTACTTTTATAGCAAGTAATTTTAGGCTAATTGCCTCAACTAAAGTTAATTTAGTTGAATTAATTGAAAAAAATCAATTTAGAGAAGATTTATATTATAGAATTAATACTGTAAAGATAAATATACCATTGTTAAAACAAAGAAAAGAAGACATTTTAGATTTATTTTATGAATATACAGTTCAAGCTGAATTAAAATTCGGGGTTAAAGATAAAGCAGTTTTATTAGAAAAAAACCGGCAGTTAATAGATAAATTACTCACACATGAATGGCAGGGCAATATTCGGGAATTAATTGCAATTACCCAGCGTTATACATTAGATATGCCTTTATATATTTAATATTAGTAATTAATTTATAGTGCTATTGTATTTTCAGCCACATATCAAATAAATCTATAGAATATGTTTGATTTTGATTTTTTTTAGTTAAATAGCTTAATAAAGCCTTTGCAAAACTATATAAGCTTTGCTGTAAGTTATGATATTCTTCTTCAGTGATTATGCTAGATGCTACAATATGTTTATTTTCAGTTGTATGGATAATATAAATTAATCCGTCTAAATGCGTTTTATGATTTAATACTTCATAAGTTACACCGCTCCACCATGCATCTATGCTAAGACTTGTTGCTAAAATCGGGCTGAGTAAATTTAAGTGCGGTATCATATTTTGTGAAAAATCCATATGAGATTCACTAATAATATTAAGCCATTCCGTTGCATGTTTTGGATTATTTTTTGCTTGAATTTGCTCTGTACAAGTTGTTAATATTTCTTTATCTAACGGTATATTATTTTTGATATAGTAACTAGCTAGTTTTACAAGATTAATAAAGTACATATATATATTTATTATTTTATTTTATTATAAACCCCGCTTTTTCAAGCGAGGTAATTATAGACAAATTCATTAACCCCAATAACTTGGTGTAACGCCAAGAACTTCTTTCATAAATCTCTCTGCTTCAGAGCCCGAATCAACTAAATGAGCTCCGTTTGAATCTCGTTGCGAATGGAATCCATCTATAGAGCCGTTATAACCGCGGTTACTATCTTTTTCTGAAGCAAATTGTTTCAATTTATTAATTAACTCAAATGCCTCTTCTTGGCTCTTAGTTTTAGCAAGTTTTTCATCAAAGAATTGTCTTTCTTCTGCTGCTAAACCGCCGTATACAGAACCAATTGCTGTATTACCATCTTCTAAGAAAGTATTTAGCACTGGGTCACTTTTTGCAGAATAAGGCGGTTTAGGTGCAGTAGTTTCTTTTTTAGGTGCTGGGGCAGGCGTTGCCGCTGCAGTAGCACTCGGTGTTGAACTAGCAGCCGGTTTAGTTATTCCTAAATCAGTTTTAAGTTTATCTTTTTGTGCTTGAGTTGGCGGGTTAGTAATGCCTTGTTCTTTTAAGTATGCTTCAGATTTATCTATTTCTTCTTGAGTCCACGTCCCGTCTTTAGATTTGGCAAATTTATCTTGTAATGTCTTCGCCATAGTTCCATCGTTTAAACTATTAAACAATGTTCCATCATTGCGAGGTTTTGATGCAGATGGTGCTGGAGTAGCGCTTGCACTTGGAGTGGCGTTTGGTGCAGGCGCTGTGCTTGTAGTAGCCGCAGGTGTTGTGCTTGGTGCAGCACTAGAGGTTGCACTAGGCTGAGTAACCCCTAATGTAGTTTTAAGCTTATCTTTTTGTTCTTGAGTTGGCGGGTTAGTAATGCCTTGCTCTTTTAAGAATGCTTCAGATTTATCTACTTCTTCCTGAGTCCATTTGCCGTCATTAGATTTGGTAAATTTAGCCTGCAGCGTACTTGCCATATGCCCGTCATTTAAACTATTAAATAGTGTGCCGTCATTGCGGGGTTTTAAGTTATCTGATGCAGTTGGCGTAGTTGATGTGCCTGCGCTTGCACTTGGAGTAGCACCTGCCTGTGTTGTAGCATTTGGTAAAGTGCTAAAAATTTGCCCCCATTGCCCGGTTACTTTTTGAATATCATCTAAATCATCTTGACTTAATCCTCCATCCATTACTAATTCTTGAGTATATTTTTGAAAAGCACCTTGCATATCAGTAGTTGTAGCTCCTGCACCTACTTGAACATTACCATTTTCTATGGTAATGCCGCCACTGGTAACTTTGGTCATAACTTCCCCCCTTAAATATTGTATATTCTCTTATATGTATTATTATATATACAATAAGTTCCTTATAGTTCTAAGCTGCATATATTAAAAAATATGAAAATTATACAACATAATAATGATAAAACTAGTTCTAATTTAACTATTAGGCATATATATGAACAGTTAGAAAAAAATCCAAAAAATATAAAGCTGAATTTAGCCCTTGCTTATCTAAACAGAAAAGCAGGCAGTTTAGAAAACGCATTGTTTTTCTGTAAAAATGCTTTAAATATAGATAAATATAATTATCATGCATTATATGAACAGGCGCGTATTTTTACCTTACAAAATAGTTATATGCTTGCATGTAAAAATTATCAAATTATCTATAATCATCATAAAAATGAATATGAATATTTGCAAGACTGGTGTAAATGTTTGATTTATCTAAACAATAAAAAATATATAAATAAATTTGAGGCTATTTGTATTGAGCTATTAACAAGATTTAAAAATAATAATGATTTAGCAGCAGTTTACTGTTATGAACAGTTAGAACAAATTAATGTTAAGCAAGTAGACTTTTTCGCATTAAAAAATCTATATACAAAGCTTAAACAATACGAAAAAGCCGAAAAACTTTTTAAAAATGATTTAGATAAAAACTATACAAAAGCTGAACACTGGGTAAATTACGCAGCTTTTTTGCATAATACAGATAAACTTAACGAAGCTTTAGCCGCATGTAATAAAGCAATTGAATTAGACCCGAATTATTATTATGCCTATGATAGGTTAAGTTTTATATTAAAAGAGCTGAAAAACCCCCTTGATTCTAAAAATGCCATTTTAAAATGTTTAGAATTAAATTCAACAGACAGTTCTTTATTTCACCTTGCCACTACAGAATTAGTGCTGGGTAACTATGAAACAGGCTGGTCGTTATATAAATATCATAACTCAGTTGCCGCGCCGAATACACCGCATTTTATACCGGAATTATTATTTGACGACACACAAGATTTAACAGATAAAGTATTATGCGTGTGGTTAGATTTAGGCTTAGGTGATGCTTTAAAGTTTATGCGCTATATACCAATGCTGGCACAAATGGTATGCCAAAAGGGCGGCACTATGGTTTGTAGTATCTTTAGTGAATTTAATGGCTTTTTTCATAAAAATTACAGCGGTTTTTTTACAGAAATTGCGAATAGATTTTTTAAACCCCACGAAGAATTTGATTATCAAATTCAATTATCACGCCTTCCAGAATTGTTTAAAACAACGCTGGAAACAATTCCAAATAACATACCTTATTTACATCCGTCTGAACAAGCAATTATTAAACACAAAGATAGATTAAAATTTGATAACAATTTTAAAGTAGGTTTAGTATGGGCAGGAAATAAAAACCACATACGCGACCATTTACGTTCAATAGCGGTAGACAGCTATATTCCATTTAAAGATATTGATAATGTTAGTTTTTATGGCTTTCAATTTGGCAAAGCGCAAGATATTGAATATGCCCGTAATAAAGGCTTAAATATTATTGATTTAACTGCCGATATTAAAAATTTTGATGAATCTGCCGTAATATTTCAGCAATTAGATTTATTAATAACCGTAGATACATCAGCTTGTCATTTAGCCGGCGCTTTAGGCGTTCCAACATGGCTGTTAGTTGATGTCGCCCCG
Source organism: Burkholderiaceae bacterium (assembly GCA_023266335.1). GTDB lineage: Bacteria > Pseudomonadota > Gammaproteobacteria > Burkholderiales > Burkholderiaceae > JAHFQJ01. The sequence goes on along the minus strand of JAHFQJ010000022.1, from coordinate 6,346 downwards.
CATTATGTATGGCTGCTTAATCGTGAAGATTCTCCATGGTACCCGAATACTACTTTATACCGCCAAACTGAATATAAAAATTGGCAGCCAGTTTTACAAAAAATGCATCAAGATTTAACTGCTAAAGTAAAACAATATACTTTATTAAAGCAAAATCAAAATCAAATAAGTGTTATAAATAAAAATACTACTGCTATTTATAATTTATCTATAGTTATTATAACGGTATGCCGTTTATCTTTAATTCGGGCAGTTAGGTCAATATTTATACAAAGTTATACAAATAGTATCCAAATATTAATTGGTATAGATATAGATGATAACAAAAACTTTCTAATTATAAAAGAAATATTAGATAATGAATGTCCGAATAATATCAATATAGTTTGGCTTAATTTAGGTTATTCAACTTCAAAAAGACATGGCGGAATACATGGCTGTTATTTTGGCGGTTCATTGCGTACAGCTTTAAGTATGCTGGCAAACTCAGAATTAGTAATGTATTTAGATGATGATGACTGGCTGCATAAAGACCATATATCAAACATATTAAGTGTAATTGGCAATAATGCGTGGGCATTTGCCTACAGTATTTATGCAAACGGCAATAAAAGCGAAGGAATTTGTACTGATGAGCTGGAAAGCGTAGGCGTAGATAAAGGATTTTTTGCTGCGTCTCATGGCGGTTTTGTAAGACCGTCCGGCTTATTAATTAATAAAATAAAATTAATGCATATTTTACATTTATGGGCATGTTCATATACTGAAAATGGCGATGGCGAAGATAGATTAATTTTTGATAGATTAAAAACAGAACCTTATGCATGCACAGAAATTCCAAGCGTATATTATACATTAGACCCGAAGGATTCAATGCATAATATAAGAATGGAATTTATTAAAAGTAAAAGTAAAAATAATAATACAATCAATCTTGCAGAAAAAATTGGTTCTGTAAGGTAAATAATCTGCCTAAAAAATAAATTTAGCCATATTTTCTTAGTAAATTTAAGAAGCTTTTAAATAGGGTTCAGTTTCGCAACTTCTGAACTTATTCAAAAAACTAAACACATAGTCCTATATAACTGATAATTAATTAATATTAATCTAGGATTTGTCTATGTTAGAGTTACGTATCTTAACTGGTTTACAGCGTGGCGCCGCCATGGCCATTGAAGATGCTCAAGTATTAACATTGGGCAGCGGTGATAATTGTGATGTATTAATTTTAGACCACGGTATAGCAGAACAGCACCTGACCTTAGAATATCAAGAAGAAGCACTAGTTTTAACTCCATTAGACGAAGTAAGAGGCGACGACGGCGACTATATTACCGAAGCCATTGTAGTAGAGCGCTTACATCTTTTCTACCTAAAAGGCATTTGGGTTGGTATCGCAGATACTGAAGATGACTGGAGTATTTTCGACGAATTAATTCCGGAAAAAATCCCGGATTCTAATTTAGAATTAGTAGCTGCAGGTGAAGAATATCACATCGAACCGATTAAAATGTCATGGAAGTCTAAAGTATTTGCAGTAGCTGGGTTATTAATGTTAGCCAGCTGGGCAACAGCAAGCGTATTTATTCCAAAAGACTCTATCTTAAAACCTAATTATGCAGGTAAAAAACCAGCATCAGGCGCATTAGTAGAAAACAGCAAAGTAGATGAAAGTCTTAACCCAATTAAAAAAGTTACCTTAGCAAAAAAATATTATTCCCGTGAAGAATTAGCTGAAATTATTAATAGCAAATTAATGGAATTACAGCTGCGCGCTTTAGTAGATTTAAAATATGATGTTGAAGGCTGGACAATAGAGGCAAACTTAGATGATGAAGACCGCCTGCGTTTAGAACGTGCATTAGAATGGTTTAATACTGAATATAAACCGCGCTTCCCGATTACAGTTAAAATACTAAATTTAGCAAATTTCTTACCATTTAAAGTTACGCAAATTGTATCCGGTAAAATGGCAGGCGTAATTACAGAAGACGGTCAAAGGTTTTTTGTAGGCGATACAGTAGACGGCTACCGCCTAGTTTCAGTTCAAGGGAACAAAGCTGTTTTTGACGGTAAACGAAAAATTGATATAGTTTTATAAAAAAACATATTCATATAGCGTAATTCAGAAATTTGGCTTAAAAGGCAGACGCAAAAATTGCGACGAAGATAGTACAAATAGTACAGCTAGGAACAATTTTTGGGATAACGCAGTAAGCAAGTTAAATGAATTTTGCTATTTATATTATAAAATATCTTTATATTATAATAATGTTATATTAAAGATAACACGATTGTATATATTTTCATTATATGGCATACTTTTTGCATTAAATATTTTGTAAATCAAAATATAAGGGAGAGTATGTCTACTAGTCTTAATGAGTTTAATCAAAATATTGCATATGAAATAGATTTTAATTATCTGGCGCGCAATCATCACAAAAAACTTTTATACTTTGTATTGCATAAAGTAAGAAATGAAGAAGATGCCCAGGATATTGTGCAGTCAACTTTTATGGAAGCTATTAAATCCAGCCATAATTTCAGGCAGCAGTCAAAACCTGAAACATGGCTTACAGGAATTGCGGTAAATCTTATCAAAAATCATTTTCACCAAAAAAAGAAAAAGCCAACTTATTACTTAGAAGATGAAGAATTTAATATAGAATACTGCGTAGATGATAAATGCCCGCCGAAAGCTTTAGAGCAAAAGCAACTAATGCTGGAAATTAATAATACATTTTCTAATATGCCAAAAGAAATGCGTATTACCGCTGAAAAAGTGCTATTGCATAATGTAAGTTATGAAGATGCATCTAAACAAGAAATTCCGCCTTTACCAGTTGGAACGGTAAGGTCAAGAGTTGCAAGAGCAAGAGAAATGCTAAGAAAATTACAAGATTCGCATGATATATAAGTATTATTATTAAGATAATTTTAGACTATGCTTTAATTAACATTTAGATATTATGTAAATATAAAATGCTAAATATAAGATTGCATATATAAAATATAGTATAACTCCTAATTATAAATTTTATTAAATATATTAAACTATAATTATTAAATTTAATATTAAAATATAAAACTATCCTGGGAGTTATAAATGCCATCTTTAAGAATGCCTTCAATTTTTCAAAGAAAAACTGCTGAAGTAAACACAAATACCGAAAATTCAAATGATCATGTTCGTGATACATGTAGAGCTGATACACGATCGCTTACCTCAAGCTCTAAAAATGCACAACCATTTTCATTTAAAAATACAGTTGTTTTAACTGGTGGAATTTTATCTCAAGCATTTCAAAGCACGGTTCATTCACATAGTACAAGCAAATTAGAAGAACTATATGCTGACAGAAGTAAAATACAAAATGCTATTAATGGTATTGATAGCAACACCAATATTAGTAGTGAAACAAAGAGTGATATCATAAACAAAATGCAAACTAAGCTAAATGATATAAATGAAAAAATAGATAAACATATAAACAATAAAACAAATAATAAAAAATATAAAGCTGAAGTAAAGCAAAAATGGAAAGAGGCTTCAACTTCTGAAAAAATTACTGCTGTTGCTCTTACTGTATCATCGCCTATTACCGTTCCTACACTCGGAACTCTTGGTGTAGTAGTTGGAGGAGTTGGATATGGAGTTGTTAGCACTGCTGATTCAATAAAAAACTCAAATGCTTATACTACTCATCGTGAACAAAGAGATGAAAAAAATGCAAAATTTGCAGAAAGAAGAACAAAATATGAAGAGGACAAAAATACTGCTAGTGCAAATAGATTTCAATCAAATGGTGAAAAACAATTAGCTCAAACAGCAAGAAGATATAACATTGATGTAAGTGCACTTCCGCAAACGCCAGCTACGGCGCAAAACCCAAGGTATAGAGCAGCAGTAGCTGCTGTTAGAAGCACTCATGTTATAAGGGATATTCCTATTATAGGATTAAGCGATAAATATGATACTAATCCAGCACCAAAAATTTCTAAAACAGAACGAGCTAATTCATTTGGTAAAAGCTTGTTAAGGACATTTGGCGGAGCTTCAGACATTCATAGCTTTGATGCTGTAGAACAACACCCACCTATAAATGGATATGATACAGCTATACCGCCTAGACCAGTGAGCTCAGCTAGTACTGACAGTGATTGGCCTTTAAATAATCAAACACAGAACGCTGAAGAAGGTGTTACACCGCTAACTCCTCAACCAAGGATAGCAGGCTCAAGATTCGCAGAAGAAGATGGTGTATAAAACTCTTAAACAGCAGAGGTTGCAACAAATTAACTAAATTTGAACTTATGCATTAAAATTACTACTCAATAGCATATAATCTATTATCAGAAGTAATATGTTTCATGCAAAAGTTCAAGATGTAAATAATTTTGGTGAAGATATTAATGCATCATCTTCACATCAAGAATCTGTTGATTTTCAAGATCAGCAGTCTTTTGAAGATTTATTAACCCAAGATACTTTAAGCGACGGCTCGTTAGGCGGTAATATCATGCAGGGTTTCATGCATGTTACTAATAATGTTCAATATTATAAAAATTCTGCTAACACAGCTATCAAAAAAGCCTCAATGAATCCTGAAATAGAGAATATCATGAAAATGATGCATAAAATGCATGAATATTCTAAAGAAGTTACTGTAAGTTCAAGGGTTTTAAATAAAAGTACTCAAGCTATCGACCAACTTACAAAACTGCAGTAATATTGTTCTATTAATAGTATTAGTTTCTATTACTATAGCAAAATTCAGAAATTTGATTTACAAGGCAGACGCAAAAATTGCGACGAAGATAGTACAAATAGTACAGATAGAAGCAATTTTAAGGATAACGCAGTAAACAAGTTAAATGAATTTGGCTATATAACAACAATGTAACACTTTTATAGAGTATTAAGCTTATATAATCAGACCGCAGGTATATAGTATATAATAAACTTATATACACCATATCCGCTTATTTTCTTGTTCTCTTTTAATTAATAAATACAATATGCAATCTATTAACATGTATAAGCACATTAAGTGCTTTTTTTTTATTTGTGCCGTTTTATGCTTAACTGCATGCAGCCGTACTATAGAAATACAAACAAATGTACCGGAAAATGATGCCAATGAAATGGTTGGCGTATTATTAAAACAAGGCGTATTTGCAGAAAAAAGAACATCAAAAGAAGGCGCAACTGTATTAGTACCAGAAGCAGATATTGGGCAAGCTATGGATATTTTAACCTCTCATGGTTTACCGCGTAAACAAACTACCGGGCTTGGCGAAATATTCAAAAAAGAAGGCATGATTTCTACACCGTTAGAAGAAAGAGCCAGATATATTTTTGGGCTGTCTCAAGAATTAGAAAAAACCTTAAACCAAATGGACGATGTAGTTAGCGCAAGGGTACATGTAGTATTACCTGAACGTATTGCCCCCGGCGAGCCGATTATGCCATCATCAGCATCTATATTTATTAAGCATAAAAAGAACTTCAATATAGATTTACTTACACCGCGTATACGCAGTATGGTATCAACTAGTATTCCGGGTTTAGCTGATTTACCAAAAGATAAAATATCTATGGTATTTGCAGAAACCCAAGAAGTAAAAATTGGTTTAGAATGGACAATGGTAGGACCTGTAAGGGTAGATGCAACATCAGCAGCTACCTTACAAATAATTTTAATTAGTTTATTTGGATTTGCTGCTGCTTGTTTAGGCTTTGGTATATTTGCTTTACTTAAACCGCATCAAGTTAGAAAAATGTTAAAACTAGATAAAAAGTAGAAATAAAATACTAACAACTATATATCCTTCATATAATATTAATATAACATGAGTATAAGTAATTATTCACAAAATGTATTATTCGGTCTTGGGTACTTATATATTCAGTTATATAAACCTGAGCGAGCGGAAGTTTTTTTAGCCTGTTTACATTTAATTGACCCTGGGCATAAAGAAGCAAGAATTTTATTATCAGTATCACAAGTTATGCAAGGTCGAAAAATAACTGTAGAAGAATTTAACTTTGCAAGGCGTTATGCTCCGCCTGTAATTGCACAAATGTTAGCACGCAGAACTAATGTAATTAATAATATAAAAAAGCCTGTAAACCAAACTAATAATCTAAAAACATAAAATTATATAGCTAATTAGCTAATTTGGCATATAAAAACTTATAATAGTTTAGCTATAAAATAAATGAGAGTGTTAAATATAGATAGTTAATGATATACTTTAAAAAAATTAAGAGTTAAAGTGTCATGTGTAAATGTCAAAGATGCGGTAGTGAGAATTATATAAAGAGCGGAAAAGTAAGAGA
>JAHFQJ010000040.1 GCA_023266335.1 Burkholderiaceae bacterium | reverse complement strand
AATACAAAAATGAGTTTATACCAATACAAAAATGAGTTTATACCAATACAAAAATGAGTTTATACCAATACAAAAATGAGTTTATACCAATACAAAAATGAGTTTATACCAATACAAAAATAAGTGTTGTAAAAAATATAATTAACTACCGCCCTCGCAATTCCTCCCGCAAAAATATAAAAATATTTTAGGGGAGGTGCTTAGTTGGTCTAACCTATTTTTTACAAAAAATAGGTCATTGATTAAATTTACTTTATAGAATGCCTAAATTGCTTTAAAATAACTTTTTTGATAACAAATAATAATTAACATTATTTAACAATTCATTATGTCAGATACAAAAATAAAACAAGAAAATCATATTGAAGATACAAAAGAAGTCAAAAAAACTAGAAAATCATATAAAGATGCAAAAAATCCTATAGAAAAAAAGGTAAAACCAAGGTTAAGAAAAAAATTACCAACTTCAACAATTAGTTTTCCTAATGAAGAATTTAGAATAGAAATGACGAAAACTTATACTGAGCTTGGCTATACTACGTTAAAATCATACTTACTAGCATTAATAAAATTATCTATGCAAGATAATGATTTAAAATTCAAGCTAAAAAAATTAGCTTGACTATATTGGGGTAAACCCCTATACTCTTTCTATAAGTTGAGATAAACATAAATAGTAAGAGTTACACCCTACACACATTTGGACTTTTCCTAATAATTATTTCATCAAAATAAAAATTAAAAAAAGCACGCTTTGCTTGAAGGGCGGAGCTTTGCACAAAGGTTATAAATGATAAAAAGAGTGAGTTTTAAAAATATAAAAACTAGCATTGCCTTATACGCAATACCTGCTATTGCCAATGCTCAAGAAATAATCCAAATACCATTTTTAGATTCAGTTTGGGCAACACTTACGCAATATGTGTTACCTATTATAATGGGTATAGGTTTACTAGGTGCTTTCATTGCTGATAGGCAAGATAGCGAAACGGGCAAGCGGATAATGCTTACAGTCGCTGGATTAGCTGTCGCATTTAAAATTTCAATTGCATTCATAGCATGGGTAAAAGGTGCGGGTGCTGGTATATGAAAATCCCTGTATACCAGTCATTAATTAGGCATAAATTGCTATATGGAATGGAAAGAACCCCAGTAAAATTATTAATGGCTGCAGATATAATAATTTTATTTCAATTTGACTTAATTAGCTCAATTTTAGCATTTAACCGCTATAGTGCTTTGGTTATATTGATAATGTTAGCTGTAAATATACTAATGGTATATTTGCTAAGAGAAATTGCAAAACGTGATACTCAAATGTTGGAAGTATATCTACGCAGTAAGCGTTACCAAAGCTATTATTCTGCACGCTCATCTTATCTTAATTCACACTTAAGAAAAGGCAATTTATTATTCAAGCCAATAAATTGGAAAGGCTAATAATATGTTTGCATTTAACGAAAAACAATTATCTTTGTCTGATTTAAAGCCATGGGCTTATTTAGTTGATAACGGGATTATCATAAATAAAAATGGTTCTATTTCTGCGGGTTTTAGCTATCTTGGTCAAGATATATCAAATATAACTAGTGAAGAAAGAACAAATATAGCAACTTTACTAAACCAAGCACTTAAGATGTTTGGTAACGGCTATATGATACATTCAGATTTGATAAGAAAATCTACAAACCTAACGGCTCAAACTACGCCTAATTATTTTAATAATAAATTAGCTCAACAAATAGATGATGAAAGAATAAAACAATTTTCAAATGATAGTTGTTTTACTTCAAAATATGTAATTGTTATAACCTATATTCCAACCATAACGCAGAAAAATAAATTTGCAGAAAAGTTTTTTACAACAGACAGCGTAGAAGAAAATACTAGCATAGATTTAATCATTCAAAACTTTAAATTAAAGTTAAATGAATTTGAAAATTTAGTAAGTAGCGTAATAACTATAAAAAAACTAACTACCACAACTATAACAAATGAATATTTAGAAGATGAATTGTGTAATCATCTAAATGAAACAATATGTTGTTATGAGCAGAATTTACCTATACCTAAAGGATATGCACTAGATGAAATTTTAGGTAATCAAGATTTTATTGGTGGAATTTATCCAAAAATTGGCGAAAAGCATTTAGCTATAATTTCAATAGATGAATTTCCGCAATACACACATGAAAATATACTAAGTATTCTTGATAGTTTGCCATTCAATTTTAGATGGAACACACGTTTTATATTTGCAGATAAGCAGCAAACAGAAAAAATAATTAGAAAACAGCAAAGATTATGGGATAGTGAAGTTGCTAAACTCACTGATTTGCTATATCAGAAAATATTTGGTACTCCTATGGGTAGAAATAATAGAGATGCTGAAAATATGTCAGAAGACAGCGAAATTGCATTAACAGATGCAAGGGCGGGAGCAGTAAAATTTGGTTACTATACATCAACAATCATAATCTATGATGAAAATTTAGAGCATTTAGAGCAAAAAGCAAAAATCTTAGTAAAAGAAATTCAAGCATTAAAATTTAATGCACGCATAGAAAAAATTAATGCCATGGACGCATTTTTTGGTTCATTAGCAGGGAGTAGCAAAGCTTTCAACGTAAGAGAGCCAATCATTCACACCTTAAATTTAGCTCATTTACTACATACATCTAGCGTATATGTAGGCGAACAAAACTCGCCTAATCCATTTCTACCAGCTAATAGCCAACCTTTAGCTATAGCAATAACACATGGCAACACACCATACTACTTTAATCTACATGTACAAGATGTGGGGCATACATGCATTATAGGCACTATAGGAAGCGGTAAAAGCACGTTATTAGCTTTTATTATGGCTCAATACCAAAGATACCAAAATGCAAAAATTTTTGCATTTGACCAAAGATTATCACTATTTGCCATTACTAAAGCATGTAATGGTAATCATTATGACATTGCAGAAGATAAAACCTTACAATTCTGCCCATTAGCTTTGGTTGAAGATAATGCTAGTAAATCTTGGGCAATTGAATACATATTAGGCTTAATTGAAATGCAGGGTCAAAGTGTAAACAGCCAGCAAAAACAAATGCTAGTTATAGCAATTAATAGCATTGTACAGCAAAAAAACAGAAGTTTAAGCGAATTATTACCGCATATTCAAGATGAAAATATAAAACT
>JAHFQJ010000033.1 GCA_023266335.1 Burkholderiaceae bacterium | reverse complement strand
TTAATAGCAATAAATGCATTAAAAGGTTTTTATCAACTATATAAAAAACATAAAAATAATGCCTAAATCTAAAATGATAAATTTTCGAGTAACAGAAGAAGAAAGAGAATATATAGAAAATAATGCTAATAAAACTTCAGTTAGTTTAACAGATTATTGCAAAAGATTGGTTTTAAATCATGAAGTAGTAAATATAACATCTCATCAAACAATAAATAAATTAATCGATTTATGGCAAGAAATGGAAGCTAAAAAAGTTAGCCCAGATATTTTAGAGAAACTAAAAAATATAATACTAGAAAGCAGGTAAAACGAAATGAATGCTATAACTATTACAACAGATAATAATACATATAATATAACTCATATATCCGATGACAAATTTCAAGCATTATATGCTAGTACTCTTCTACTGCATAATGATTATGGTAATTTGATAACACTACAGTATGATACAAATATTATCTATTCAGATTTATCAAAAATGTATGCAACCCTAAATCATATTTTCAAAGATAGTAAATATTGTGATGAATACAAAAATGCATTTTCATTTGTATTTGAACTAACTTTTACTTACAAAGAGCAGGAATATAAATATCTATTAAAGATATTCAATTATAAATCATCAATAGATTTTAATTTCTATAAATTAATTGATAAAGATAACAGGAATTTTGATACAAGTATTATATATTCGCCTTTTGTTGAATTACCTAGAATAGAAATTAATTGTTTGATTAAGAAATTATTAGACTTTTTAACAACTAAATTTGAAATATTGCAACAGACATATAATAAAGAATACTTTAAGGTTATTCCCTCAGAGTTTATTATTTTTGGTTATATGAATGGTAGTTTTTTTGTAAATAACTATAAATCAGAAAAAGAATATCAAGAAGACTTACAACTATTTATTTCAAGGCAATAAATATTATGATTTCAAAACGAATACAAGGAGAATATAAGAATAAATACGGTACTAAAAATGCTGTAGAGTATATAGCGGACAAAGCCATTGAAAATATGACTAATTACGCTGCTAATAAAACTGAAAAAGCATGGTATATTAATTTACCTCAAGATAAAGAATTAGCCATAGCTAAAATGCAAAATACGCAAGCTATGAATACAACAACGACATCAAGTAAAATTTATCACTATACAGTTAGCTTTCCTGATGGCGAAAAGCCTAATGATAAAATCATGCTAGATATTGAAAAAAATATAAGTGAAGCTTTAGGCTATAAAGATTATCAAAGAGTAATTGCAATACATGATGATACAGGGCATTACCACATGCATATAGTAGTAAATACTATTCACCCGACTAAGCATATAAATAGAAATTCTCCTAGTAATGATTATTATATTAGAAATGATAAAATGAGAATGCTAGAAAAAAAATATAGTTTAACTGTAGATAATGGAATAGAGCAAAAAAGCAAAAGACAAGAAAATAAAAACTACAAAGCCCTAGATTTTGAAGCCCACACAGGCTTAGAAAGTTTTACTACCTATCTAAAACAAGAAATAAAAGAAAATGCATTAAATGTTAATACTTGGCAAGAATTACATACTCAAGCTAAAAAAATAGGCGTAATTGTAAAATTACAAGGTAATGGTTTAGTTTTTAAGTCGATTAGATCAAAAGAAACCGTAAAAGCCAGTACAATAGACAGAAAACTATCAAAAAGCAATTTAGAACAAAAATTAGGCAATTTTACAGAATTTCAGCAACAAAAAATTGAGAAAAACGATTTAAATGCTCAATACAGCATGAAAAATAACGTCGAGATATTAAACCCTACACCGCATAAAAATAATTCAAATTTAGGCATTTTAGGGCAAGAAAAAAATTCAGAAGAGGCGAAAAAATATGAAAAGCGACCTATTCATAAAAATTCTAATGAATTATGGCAAAATTACCAAGAAATAGAAAAATTAAAATTACAGCAACAAGAAATAGAACTGCAAAATGCTAAAACTACTTATAGCCAAGAATTACAAAAAATCAAATATCTAAAAAAGCAGCAAAAAGAACATTTAAAAACTACGGGTATAAAATATAAATCTAGATTAGAAATTAATTTAAATATAGAGATAAATGCCAAAAATGCACAAGAGCAGGCATATTCTTATTATAAAGAAGAAAGAAGCAAAATATATCAAGTAACTAAAAAATGTAATTGGCTTGAGTATCTTATTCAAGAGGCAAAAACTAATCCAATTGCTTTGAAAATTCTGCAATCTAATTTAAGAAATAAAGAAAATAAAAAAGATAATAAAATTCAGTCTATGGAATTTTTACGCCAAAATAATAAATATATAGGCTACGGCATTATAGCTAAAAATGGGGAAATTCATTATAAAACCTTAGATAATGGACATTTTAAAGCTGGAAAAGATGGGATTTATATTATAAAAGATAGCCTAGAGGCTAGAACACAAGCATTAGAAGTTGCAAGTAAGACTTATGGTAATAATTTAAAGTTACAAGGTAGCGAAGAGTTTATAAAAAGTATGAAAATTCAAGCTAAAGCTAAAAATATATCAATTTCAGATAATCAGCTAGAACGATAAAATATATATGCATAATTTGCATTATTAACAATAAAAAATATGATACTTAATCAAGAAGAACAACAAGAACGCTTATATAGCCTTAGTGAAACTATGGGAAGCCAGCTAATAAGCTATATACAAGATAAAAATATCACAGGTATTTTTATAAATAGTGATAGTAAATTATGGCTAAAAAAATCAGGCATAAAATATGCAAATTATATTTGTGATATACCAGAGTATCAACGATATACTATTTTATGTAAAATAGCAGATTTAAATAATACAGTGATTAATGAGTATAATGCAGATTTATCAGGTTCTGTTATTTTAGAAAATAGATTGTTACGTATTCAGGGTTCTATACCTCCTATCAGTAAAGGAAGTTCTATAACAATTAGATTACATAATGATATTCTTTTGTCATTAAACAATTATATTGAGGACAAACTTATAACAGATAATCAGTTAGAAATATTAAAAACTGCATTAGTTAAAGAAAAAAATATCATAATTGCAGGCGGAACAAATAGCGGAAAAACTACATTTCTAAATTCTTTATTATTAGAATTAAATACTTTAAATCAAGATTTAAGATGTATAGTATTAGAAGATACTTCAGAAATAACATGTAAGCTACCTAATACAGAATATCTAAAAAGTGATGCTAAAAATAGTTTAAATGATTTACTAGTATCTACTTTGAGGCGAGAACCAGACCGTATAATAATTGGCGAAATTAGAACGGGTATTGTTGCTTTAGAGTTTCTAAAGGCGTGTAATACGGGGCATCAAGGATTAATTGCTACTATACATGCAGATAGTGCCAAAAAATCTATTAACCGCTTAGAACAATTATTATTAGAAGTCAGCCAAAATAATATGCAAGAACTAATAAATAATAGCATTAATATGGTAGTTTATATGCAAAATAGGCGTGTACAAGAGATTTTAGAGGTTTAAACTTAGCTTGCAAATGCAGATATATCTAATTCTTGTTCTATTCCCATAGAATAAAAATTGCAGTTAGGTAAATTAGGTTTAGTATTAATTAAATCAGTAACTTTTTTTATCCAAATACTACTTTTTTCAGGGCAAATTTTGCTTAAAAAGAAGTTAATTACACAAATAAAGCCATATAATCTTTGGTCAGCATCTATAGCTGCATAATTTAATTTTTGCTTATCAAAAAAATTATTAAAATCTAGTAAAGCACCTGTATTATAGTGATTCCAAATACGTGCATGATGAGCACAGCGATTTCTTAATTTATTAAGTTCTCTAAGCCAGCTGGTAAGCATAGCTGGATTATTAATATCTAATTGTTTACAAATACGGTTTTTATGAATAGTTTTTAACATTTCATAATAATTTGATATAGTTCCAAAATCCCATATTTCTATAACAACCCAAAAAGGAATATCTTTGTTGTTATATTTATGTGAAAGTATAAAATCTTCTACACATTCATCTAGTTTTTCTTGATGTTTAACTTGAAAATTATCCCACTTATCTTTGAAATTATTAATATCTATAAGATTACTATCTTTATATGCTAATGGCGTATCTATTTTAGCATGTCCATTATAACCAAAAGAATAGGCAATAATAGAACGCATAAAAATTTCTATAATCTCAATTGCATCTAGCATTAACAAACGTAAATTTTTATCAAATTCATATAGCTCTATAATTGAATTAAAATTTGTATTATCCTCAAACTCTTCTAATTTTTTTTCAATTCTTTTCTTGACAGTTTTATTATATTTATTTATATAAACTATTTCTTCATAATAACCAATAGACTTTTTGCATGTATGCCAAAAGCCACTTAAACGGTAATAATTTATTTGAGTTAGTTTTTCGATTGCATATGCTTCATCAAGAATAATCATACCTTTTGCTTTTAACAAATCTACTTGTTGTTGATATGTTTTATAAGGCTTAACTGGCATATTAGGAAGATATAAAAGAGAAGACCCCAACTTAAAAACAGTCCGTATTTCTACGCCTGTACCAGAGGTTGGGGTGCGATTAATACTATTATAGACAAGTCTATAGCAAATATCAACTTTTACAAAATGTTGGGATTGAATAGATAGTAATATTTAATTAATTTGCCTTTAATATATTTTTCTCCTAATATATCTTTAGTACAACTATTCATAAAATATAATGGCTATTCAAATTTCATGTATAAATAAAATTGATAGAAATAATCCTCATGAACGTATTACTTTTATTGGAGGTATAAATTCTGATGGTTCAAAATGGAAATTATCTCTCCAGCAGGCAATTTTGGATATTGAAAATGGGAAATATAACTTCTATGTGAATGTAAATGGACAAATTGCTAATGTTATTATTTCTAGCAAAAATGGGTATAAATATTTAAAGACCGAAAATGATGGAGAACAACCAAATAATTTATTAAGTTTACCAGACTGCCCTTAGTCTATTATAAAATAAATTGAAGTGATAATTATTGGTATTATTACTTCAATTTATTATTAAACTCATCATCAATAAAAAATGGTATTTGCTTGCCTAAAATTGGCTTTTGCCCATTAATTAAAACCAGCATATTACCTGTATCAATCAATTTATCTTGAGTATCAAACTGTAAGCTTGGCATAGTCATAATTTCTTCAGGTGTCATAAGATTACGCCTAATTTCGCTTTGTGATGTGCTTGTATTACTTAATATAATATCTTGTCTTTTACCTGATACACTTATATTATTTTTTATAATAGTTGCATCGCCAAGCTTTCGGCATAGCCAATTTGCAGTATCAGGGTTGTTAGGAGTAAACGCAGTGATAATATGACAATTAGGAATAATACTTTCCATTTTAGTATACTTTAAATAAATCTGGTTTAAATCTTGGGCAATAAGCATTGCTTTAATGCCATATCCAGCCATAAATGCTAGGCTTTCCTCAAGAATTGGAATATGCCCTAATGAAGGGAATTCATCTAATAAAAGTAGTAATCTATGCTTATTTGGCGATTTACCTTTGCCGTTTTCAAAATGCATTTTTGCAGTTAATTTACGTAACATCATATTCAAAATTAAACGAACTAAAGGTCTATATCTATCTTTATTATTTGGGTCGGTTACTAAATAAAGTGTAGCTGGTTTTTCAACATTACAAATATCATCAATAGTAAAATCACTTTTACTTACAGAATTGGCAACTAAAGGGTCTCTATATAAACTCAGTTTTGTAAGGGTTGAGCTTATTACGCCTGATAATTCTTTCTGCTCCTTTTTTAACATTTCTAATCCTACTTGATTAATTATTTTACAAGCATATATATCCTCACATTTAAATTTAGATAATAATTCTAGTGTATCTTTCAGACTTTCATCAGCACATAAAAAATCTAAAATTTGCGGTATATTACCTTTTGTGTTGTTCAGTTTATAATTTTTATGAGCAATATATAAAATACAACCTGTAAATAAACTAAATGCTGCTTCTAGCCAGTGATTACCTTCAATGCCTTTTCCTTCAGTATCAACTAACATATAAGCCATATTTTGAGCATCAGAGACTTGATATTCTGTATTGATACGTATTTCATTCATTGGGTTAAAACAGTTTGTATCAGTTTCTACTGGGTCAAATTTATAAATGTTATTATTTGCACCAAATTTACGCCAAGTATTTGTCAAATGATATAATTCACGCTTAATGTCATAAACTATACAAGCATGTTCCCATGTTAATAAGGTTGGTATAACTAAACATACGCCCTTACCTGCTCTAGTAGGTGCTAAAATTAAACAATGTTCATTACCATTACTACGTAAATACTTTAGATTATTATCTTTATCTAAAATACCGCCAACAAAAATACCTTGATTGCTTAATAAGTTTGTTTGTTGTGCTATTTCATCATGGCTTAAAAACCTAGCCGAACCGTGCAAATCATTAATAATAGTATCTTTTGTTTTTTTCGTAAAAATAAAACGGAATAAACGATAATATATAACTCCAAATATTATAAAAGCTATATATAGATATATTTGTTTAAATATATCTATATTATCAATATTACGCCATACATTTGGAATTAAAAGTATAGAATAATTTGCTGGAGTTTCATATAAAATATAGCCTAAAATAAAAGCTAGTAACTTGATTAAAACTAAGCTTATTGAAACTAGCCATAATATTTTTTTCATTTAAAACTTTCTATTTTTACTTGCATTACTTTAGCTACATACTGTCTACCTAAAGCGGAGTTGAATTTACCGCTATTATAAGCACTAATTGCAGCCTGTAAGGCTAACTGCTCATCTTTAATATTCCTAAATGCTAATTGATAAAACTCACTTAAAATCTTGCCTGCAACTTTGATATTTGTACATGTATCAAAAACATTTTCAGGTGTAACTCCAAAGCGTTTAAAATTAGTTGAATTAATTTGTGCAATACCTGCATCAAACGCATAGCCTCTATCATAAAGCCAACGGGCTGTATATTTAGCTTGTGCCAAGGTTTTAGGCTGGTTAGCTATGTAATAATCCTGCTTATTTTTTACAATGCGAAAGCCAAGCGTATAAGGATTTTTCTTAGTTTCCACCGTCATTATTCGCATAATGGTTGCTGGGTGTACATCTTGTGTGCATTGCTGGATAGTTTGAAAGTCGATTAACATTTTATTTATAAATTTCTTTTCTATGACCAATACCTACTACTAATATTTGAAGTATATTATCGTTTATATTACAAATTATGCGGTAGTCGCCTATTCTATAACGCCAGTATTTTTTGAAACTGCCCTGTAAAGCTTTACCGTTTTGGCGTGGATTTTCATATGCAGATAACTGTTCTATATATTCAAAAATTCTTTTAGCTATAGGTTTAGCTAGTTTTTTTAGTTCTTTTACTACGCTAGCATCGTATTTAATTATCCAAGCCAAGTTCTTTCCTTACTTCATCTGATGAATATAATTTTGATTTACCTTTTCTTATTTCTTCCATAGTCTGTTCAGCTAAATAGTAATCTTCCATATCTTCAATAGTTTGTAATATCATTTCTCGAATATAAAAAGATTTACTACGATGAGTTTTTTCAGCAAGGTTATTTATTCTTTGCTCTAATTCAGGTTCTAGCCTAATTGAGATTGTCATAATATTTTACCTATATTAGTTGTAATACATGTATATATTATATTACAAGTATGTGTATTAACAAAGTTTGTATTTAGAGAAAACCTGCTATACCTAGCCCTATTTGTACTAGATTACAGGAATTATCTTTTATCCATTTTATTAAGGTATTTTTTTCTCTTCTGGTATATTCTGCTTATTAACTGCTTCAATAAATTTCTCTATTATTATTTCAGTGTTATTATTTATAATTTGTTGTTGAATATTTTGGCTATTTATAGCAAGATTTCCATTATTATGAATTTGATAACTATTACTTTTTTGATGCCAACTTTCTACTTTTTTCTTATAGTCATTGGCAGAAAAATGTAATAGCTCTGTTGGAATAATTTTAAAATAAATTTGACGGTTGTAATCTTGATAAGTTTTCTGTGTGTCCCTAATTAATCTTCCTTCCATAAAGTTAGTTTGGAAGTCTGCAAAATCTTTATATAAAACTATATATTTCTTGAGAAGTTTTAATTGTTCTCTAAAATCATCATTTGTAGGCGTATAATTTTCTTTAGAGTATATTCTTATAAATTCATTAAATATTAAATCTCTTTCTTCCTCAGAAAACTCACTATCATTATTATTTGAATACTTTTGTATACATTCTATAAGCTGTATTTGTAAATCTGTTAAAGCCATTTTTGATAATCCTATTTAAATATTATTCAATTACAAAATCTTTATTAACCATAACATTAAATCTATAACCCGCCTTAATTGTTATTGTAGGCTGTACATTCAAATTTTTATTTAAAACGCCCTGAGCCGTATTTCCTGTTTGCTGTGCCATATTTGCAGTTATAGTTTCTTGGGCATCGTTTGCTGTTGATGTTCTATTTTTAGGCTGGCTTAGCTGCATTCCGCTACCAATTAAAGCAACTAAAATTGCACTGCCAAATGTACGCCCGTAATGATTATTTACTTTATCCCTAAATCCACTATTTCCGCTTTGGTCTGCCCCTGACATTGAGCCTAAATCAAATGTAGAACCATCATTGAATACTAATCTATTCCAAACTACAGCCAGCCCATTTTGTCCAAATGATAAATTACTGTCATAAATACCATTTAGCTTTGTTCCTTTACGTATGATGATATGAGTATGCGAAATGCTATCGTATACATCTTCACTAACTACCGCATTTATCATATTGGGTAAATCTGAATTAATGCTATTAGCTAAAATAGCTGGTATTACTGTACCTGCTTTTATTTCTTTTTCGCTTCTTGCGTGCTGTAATTGACTATCTAAAAAATCAAAGTTACCGCTTTTACTAGTAAATTTTTCTTTTTTAGCCTGCATATTAGGGTCGCTACCTCCTCCTAAGCCTGCAATTTCTGCCATATTAGGCATTTGGGCATCTATACTTGGCATATTTGGAATGCTAGGCATTACAGGCATGTTTTGCATATTAGATATATTGTGATTAGTATCCATATTGCTTTTATTTGATAATGCTACATCTATGCTACCTTTTTTATTTGCAATTTGATTAAGGGCTGGGGAATTTTGATTGTAGATTTCTTCTCGTTCTTTTGCCTCTTGTGCTAATACTTTATTGGTATAGTCATTACTATTTGTATAGTTGATATTAGGCTGAATTTGATTATCTTGATTTACTCTAACTGAAATATCTTTAGGCTTTATTTCTTCTGTATCCGTTATATTACTTAAAATTTGTTTTTTACTTGTATTTAATATAGAGCTTTCATCTTTTGAAGAAACGCTGTTGCTCATTTCTGCAAATACAAATGCTGATGATACAGTTAGTAATACAGCAATTGCAATCCAATAGCCTAGTTTATTTACTGTTTTTACTTTGGCAACCTGCCCGATTAATTTTCCATTACTAGGCATAGTAATTTTTTTCATTTTATTTACTACCTATAGTAAGTGGCGACATAGACATTAAGCTATTTGGTTTTATTTGGTAAACTTTGCTTAATCTTGTATGCTGTACGGTAAGATTTAAAAATAATGTATTTTCATCAATTCTGTTTAATGTATAAATAATTGTAAGATTTTTGCTATTTGGTTTATCTACTGCATACCCTGATTTTCTTAGCAATTTATCCACTCTTTGTGATATTTCTGTATCAGTAACTAAACCAATATTTTGATTATCTTTTACACCATAACTTTGTAAAATGATATTTATAATTTCTTGAGATATTGCCTCTTGCTGTTTTTGGTTTAAATTAGCCGTATCATTATTTTTTAAATTAACTGTAGCACATGCATTTAGCATAAATACTAATAGTATCAATATTAATTTTTCAGAGTGTTTTACAAAGAGAGTTTATGCTAAAATAGAGTAACGAAAAAAGTTATGTAAGCTAAATGAATAAATGCAAATTGTGTAAAAGTGAAGAGATAAAAAAGAATGGACAAATAA
>JAHFQJ010000039.1 GCA_023266335.1 Burkholderiaceae bacterium | reverse complement strand
CAGTGTTAGCTCTAATGTTAGTTCGGTTTCAGATAATCTAAGCAGTGTTAGCTCTAATGTTAGCTCGGTTTCGGATAATTTAAGTTCTGTTAGTTCAGGGTTAACCTCTACTAACAGCAGTTTAAGCATTGTTTCTAATAATTTAGGTGAAGTTAGTTCTGGACTAGCTGCGGCTAATAGTAATGTTGCCATTCTAAGTTCTAATATAAATAGTGTAAGCAGCGGATTAAATAACATAAGCTCTAGTTTATCTACTTCTAATGCAAGTATTAGCTCCGTTAGTAGTTCGATCGGTATGATTAGTTCTGCAATTGTATCTAATATTAGCAGTATCAGCAGCAGTATTAGTTCTATCAGCAGCTCAATTTCATCTGTAACTAGTGAAATTAGCGATATACAATCTGGCGCCGGAGTTAAATATTTCCATACTAACTCTGCTAATCCAGACAGTGAAGCAACAGGTGCAAACAGTACAGCAATCGGTGTGAATGCAACAGCAAGTGCGGCAGATAGTATTGCAAATGGCACAGACTCAACTGCTAGCGGAACAAACTCTATCGCAATTGGTAATGCATCAAGTGCAACAGCAACTGATTCATTTGCAGCCGGTACAAATTCTCAGGCTACAGGTAAAAATGCAATTGCAATTGGTACAAATGCTGTAGCAACAGGAAGTGTGGCATTGGGTGCAAGTGCAACTGCTAGTAATGGTGCAACAGCATTAGGCGATAATGCAACTGCAACAGTTGCTAATAGTGTGGCATTAGGCGATGGAAGTGTATCATTAGCTAATGCTTCCGGCAATGCTTTATACAGCAACATTGCAGTGGCATCTAACGGTGCAGTAAGTGTTGGTACAGTAGGGAGCGAGCGTCAAATTAGAAATGTAGCCGGCGGTACAACTATGACTGATGCAGTAAATGTTGGACAGCTAAGCGCAGTGTCAAGTTCTGTTGCTGCAAGCATTTCAGGGTTAAGCTCAAATGTAAATGCTGTATCAAGCGGGCTAATAAATGTTAGTGATAATTTAAGCAGTGTTTCTTCTAGTATAATCACTATCAGCGGTAATTTAAGTGATGTTTCAAGCAGCATTGTATCAATTAGCGGAGGATTAAATAATGTTTCCGGTAATTTGGTATTAGTATCTAATACTGTAATATCCGTTAGCTCTAATTTAGGTATTGTGTCAAGTTCAGTAACATCTGTAAGCAGCAGTTTAACTAATGTATCAAGTAATCTTGATGCAGTTTCATCTGTAGTAAATTCAGCTGTAAGCAGTTTAAGCAATGTATCCAGCACACTTACTAACGTAAGCAGCAATTTAAGCAATGTCTCAAGTACTCTTGATAGCGTAAGTTCAGCTGTAACAGCAGTAAGCAGCGGCTTAAGTGATGTATCAAGCAGTCTTGGCGTAGTTTCTAGTACAGTTACTTCTGTAAGCAGCGGTTTAAGTAATGTAAGCTCTACTGTTACAGCAGTAAGCAGCGGCTTAAGCGGCGTATCAAGTAATTTAGGAGCGGTAAGCAATAGCATTTCAGCGATTAGCTCAAATGTTACATCAAGCATTAGCAATATTAGTGCAGCATTATCAAGTGGCTTAAGCTCTATTAGCGGCAACTTAGCAGATGTTTCTGCAATTTCATCAACCTTAACCGGAGTTAGCTCAAGTGTAACAACACTAAGCAGTCAATTGGCTAATAGCGGTATTGTCGGCGGAAATGCATCGGGTGCTAATTCACTAAGTATTGGAAGCAAATCAAGTGCAGGCGGTACAAATGGTGTAGCTTTAGGTACAAACTCAACAGCAGGAGCTAATAACTCTGTAGCAATTGGCGGGGGTGTAGTTAACTCTGCTGCAACAGGTGCTATTGCAATTGGTGCAGGCAGTATCGCGGATAGACCAAATAGTGTTGAGTTCGGCAACCGTGTAATTGGCGGTGTTGCAGCTGGTGTAAGAGGAACAGATGCTGTCAACAGAGACCAGTTAGATGATGTATCCAGTGATAGCCGTAGAGGAATAGCAACAGCTGCTGCTCTCGCAGGTCTGCCGCAGGCAGACTCTAATAAAGTAACCATGCTAGGGGTTGCATTTGCCGGACATAAAGGCAAGCAGGCGGTTGCAGTTGGTATAAACTCACGCATTCATGAAAATGTTAAAGTGAGTGCAGGAGCTGCCGTAAGCGGTAACTCTACTACCTATAACATTGGTGCAGGGTTCCAGTGGTAAGATTAATATCTAAAATTAGCTGATATTTAGAATATTGTGAATATTAGCTAATTTGAAAATATTGAATGTGTTCATAATCCCTTCATACAGACTGTGAAGGGATTTTTATTTGTGTGTAAAGTTACTTTCATATTCTAAAAATATGTTATTATTCTATTAATTAAATCTTTTAATTATAAAAATGAAATTAATAATATTAGCTGGAGCAGCCGGTTTATTCTATGCCGGCGTTCGTCATGGTACAAAAATACCAGATGTAAAAAACTTTAATTTACAATCTGGAGATTACGCAGGATCTACACTTTACTGCCTCTCAGAAAGTTCGTTGAAAGAAATGGGTATAAAAAAGCCTCAATGCTTTGATGGAAATGATTTGCAACAATATATGTCAAAATTAAAGAGCCAAATTGAACAAAAACAAGGTTTAAATCCTGATACTATTTTAGCTCTTGCATTTGCAAAAGAAGCTGAATATTCTTTCCAAAAATCAACAAAGGCAAAACAACATGATCAATATTTAAAAATCATAGATGGAACATTGCTTACAGTAGCCGGCTTAGGGGTCGCTGCTACTGCTGCAATTACATATGCCGTTGTTCAAGTCATGAATGATAAATAAAGAAAGAAATATAAGTCTTAAAAGGATTAATAAATGATAACCAAAAAGAATGAACCAAGAGAATTAATCAGCTTTGACTTTGCAATCAAATACTTATTCAGAAACAAAGCTAATTTTGCAGTATTAGAAGGTTTTTTAACTGATTTATTTGAAAAACCCATTCAGATACTGGAATTATTAGAAAGTGAAAGCAATAAAATAAATATTGATGATAAATCTAACCGTGTTGATGTGCTGGTTAAAGATGATAAGGACGATATTTATATTATCGAGCTTCAATACGGGCATCAGAATGATTTTATTGAACGCATAATCTACGGCGTAAGTAAAGCTGTCATAGAGCATATGCGGGCAGGCGAAGCCTATTCAAAC
>JAHFQJ010000004.1:136165-143645 GCA_023266335.1 Burkholderiaceae bacterium | reverse complement strand
AATTAAGTGTTTACTTATTTAAAACACTAATTATTCTGTTATTAGGCTTTGCACAAACATTTTAATATTAATGATGTATAAAAAGTATACTTAGAAAACCTAAATATACTTATATTATTTTGGAAAACCCAAAAAAGAAAGGTTATACGATGACAATTCAAGCATTTTTGCAAAATTCTCATTTATTTGGGAGTAATGCACCATATGTTGAAGAACTTTATGAAGCATATTTATTAAATCCAAATGATGTGCCGGAAGAATGGCGCGCATATTTTGCAGGTATGCAGCATGACTCAAGTAAAAATTCAACAAAAGACATAGCACATACGCCAATTATTAATGCATTTGCTCAGCGTGCAAAATCCGGTCCTATAATTAATGTAAGTGAAGATCCGGAAATTGGTAAAAAAAGAATATCCGTTCAGCAAATTACTGCGGCATACCGCAGTGTTGGATGTCGCTGGGCGAATTTAGATCCGCTACATCGTCAGGAAAGACCAAATATTCCAGATTTAGAGCCTAGTTTCTATGGGCTAACAGAATCTGATATGGACAAAGTATATAGCACAAGCAACACATACTTTGGCAAAGAAAATATGAGTTTACGCGAATTATTACAAAAATTACGCCAAACTTACTCAAATAATATTGGTGCAGAATTTATGCATACCAGCGAGCAAAATGAAAAACGCTGGTGGCAGCAAAAATTAGAAAGCATTCAATCTACACCCTCATTAAATACAGAACAAAAAAGACATATTTTAGATAGACTAACTGCAGCTGAAGGTTTAGAGCGCTATTTACACACAAAATATGTGGGTCAAAAACGTTTTTCTTTAGAAGGCGGCGAGTCTTTTATTCCTTGTCTAGACGAAGTTATTCAATATAGCGGTAAAAATAAAGTACAAGAAATTGTGGTCGGTATGGCTCACCGCGGGCGTTTAAATGTATTAGTAAATGTATTAGGGAAGTTACCAAGCGATTTATTTGCAGAATTTGAAGGTAAACACACTAATGATTTGCCGGCTGGAGATGTTAAATACCATAACGGATTTTCATCAGACGTATCAACTCTTGGAGGTCCGGTTCATTTATCATTAGCCTTTAATCCTTCACATTTGGAAATTGTAAACCCTGTTGTTGAAGGCTCAAGTAAAGCAAGGCAAGATAAACGTAACGATAAATCAGGGGCGCAGGTATTACCTATACTTATCCATGGTGATGCTGCATTTGCAGGGCAAGGCGTAGTAATGGAAACACTAAATCTTGCATTAACCCGCGGTTATGGCACCGGCGGTACTATACATATCGTAATTAATAATCAAATTGGATTTACAACTTCTGATCCGCGTGATACACGCTCAACAATTTACTGTACAGATGTAGTAAAAATGATTGATGCACCTGTTTTACATGTAAATTCAGATGATCCTGAAGCTGTAATATTAGCCTCTCAACTAGCTGTCGAATATCGTTTAGCCTTTGCTAAAGATGTAGTAATCGATATTGTGTGCTTTCGTAAACTTGGTCATAATGAGCAAGATACTCCAGCTGTTACACAGCCTTTAATGTATAAAAAAATTGCTCAACATCCAGGCACACGTAAAGTTTATGCGGATAAATTAGTAGCTCAAAATGTAATTAATGAAACTGAACCGGATGAATTTGTTAAAGCATATAGGCAAGCCATGGATGAAGGTAAGCAAACTGTAAATTTAGTCGCTTCTAATTTTAAAAACAAGTATGCTGTTGATTGGTCTCCTTTCTTAGGTAAAAAATGGACAGATGCAGCTGATACAGCAGTTCCGCTTGCAGAATTAAAGCGTTTAGCTCAATCTATTACTACAATTCCAGATAATATTAAACTGCATACTTTAGTTGAAAAAGTAGTTAATGACCGCAGAAGAATGGGTGAAGGTGAATTAATGTTGGATTGGGGTATGGGCGAACACTTAGCTTTTGCTTCATTAGTTGCCAGCGGATACCCTATAAGAATTACAGGGCAAGATTGCGGACGTGGTACATTTACACATAGGCATTCTGTGTTGCATGATCAAAATAGAGAACGCTGGGATAGCGGTACATATATTCCTTTACAAAATATTGCACCAAATCAAGCTCCATTTTTAGTTATTGATTCTGTATTGTCAGAAGAAGCTGTATTAGGATTTGAATATGGATACTCTTGTTCAGATCCAAATTCATTAGTAATTTGGGAAGCTCAATTTGGCGATTTTGTGAATGGTGCTCAAGTTGTTATTGATCAATTTATAAGCTCAGGCGAAGTAAAATGGGGCAGGCAATCAGGTTTGACTTTAATGCTGCCTCATGGTTACGAAGGGCAAGGTCCGGAGCATTCATCTGCCCGCTTAGAGCGTTTTTTACAAGCATGTGCAGATCATAATATGCAAGTTGTTCAGCCAACTACTCCAGCACAAATATTTCATGTATTACGCCGTCAAATGGTACGCTTATTCAGAAAACCATTAATTATTATGACGCCTAAATCTTTATTACGTAATAAAGAGGCTGTATCAAGTTTAACTGAATTATCAGAGGGTGCATTCCAGCCGATTATTGGTGAATTAGATAAATCTATCACAGCAAATGCTAATAATGTTAAACGTTTAGTTTTATGTTCAGGTAAAGTATACTATGATTTAGTAAATTCAAGAAAAGAACGTAACTTAACTGACACAGCAATTGCGCGGGTTGAGCAATTATATCCTTTCTCGCATAAAGATTTTGCAGCAGAATTAGCAAAATACCCAAATGTTACTGAAGTAATATGGTGTCAGGATGAGCCGCGTAATCAAGGTGCTTGGTTTTATGTTCAGCACCATTTATTAGAAGGCATGAAAGATAATCAAAAGCTTGGATATGCTGGGCGTCCTGCCTCAGCTTCGCCTGCAGTTGGTTATTATGCAAAACATAATGAACAGCAAAAAGCATTATTAGAAGCAGCTTTTGCACCGATTAAGGGCGGATTGGTTAATAATTAATTTTAAGGAAATAATATGCATATTGAAATATATAATTTACCAAAAATACCATATCCACATATTGGAACAAGTGATATTAGAATAGCAATACATAGTAGAAAGACTACACTTAAACGCCTTATTGGTACGCATAATCCTGAATGTCAATGTCATACTACTGCGTACCGGATTAATTACAGTGATTGTTGTGATTCTAATCAATCTATTATAAAGCTGAAATTAGAATTAAAAATATTAGAAAATATATATAAAAGTAAGGGAATAAAATGACAATAGTAAACGTAAAAGTACCGCAATTATCAGAATCAGTTGCTGAAGCAACCATGTTAACTTGGAAAAAGAAGGTTGGAGATGCAATTACAGCTGATGAAATTTTAATTGAAATTGAAACAGATAAAGTTGTTTTAGAAGTTCCAGCACCAAGTTCCGGCGTATTAGCTTCTATTGTTAAAGAAAATAGTTCTACCGTAATAGCAGATGAATTAATTGCAACAATTGATAGTGCAGCAGTTGCTATAAAATCTACAGCTCCGGAAACTGAAGCAGTTCCAGCAGTATCTGTGCCAATTGCCTCATCATCAAATTCTTCAAATAACTCCAGCAATTCTAATAATATTGCAATGCCGTCGGCGGCTAAAATATTAGCAGAAAATAATATTAATGCTCAAAATGTAAACGGTACAGGTAAAGACGGACGCATTACCAAAAATGATGCAGTTCAAGCAGCGTTTTCACCACAAAATAATAATACTACACAAAAATCTTCTGCTTCTCCTATACCTGCACCTATAATTACGGGTGGTAATAGACCAGAAGAACGTGTTCCAATGAGTCGGTTGCGTGCTAGAATTGCTGAGCGCTTAATTCAATCACAACAGACAAATGCTATTTTAACAACATTTAATGAGGTTAATATGGCTCCTATCATGGAATTACGTAAAAAATACCAAGAAAAATTTGAAAAAGAACATGGCGTTAAATTAGGTTTTATGAGCTTTTTTGTTAAAGCTGCTGTACATGCACTCAAAAAATATCCTATTTTAAATGCTTCAGTTGATGGAACAGATATTATTTACCATGGTTATTTTGATATTGGTATTGCAGTTGGTTCTCCACGCGGTTTAGTTGTGCCAATTTTACGCAATGTTGATCAATTAAGCTTCGCAGATATTGAGAAAAAAATTGCTGAATTTGGTCAAAAAGCTAAAGATGGTAAATTATCAATGGAAGAATTAACAGGCGGGACATTCTCTATTTCTAACGGCGGTGTATTTGGCAGTATGTTATCTACTCCAATTATTAACCCGCCTCAATCAGCTATTTTAGGTGTTCATGCAACTAAAGATAGAGCAGTGGTTGAAAATGGGCAAGTAGTTATACGTCCAATTAATTATTTAGCGATGAGTTATGACCACCGTATTATTGACGGACGTGAAGCTGTTTTAGGTTTAGTTGCTATGAAAGAAGCTTTAGAAGACCCAGCTAGATTATTATTTGGAATTTAATTTTAGTTAAAACATTTATAGCTAACTGCATAACAGTATAATAATGCGGTTAGCTATAACATAAATGAATTAATATAATCGCAAGTCAAAGTTCTAACATACTTATCTACTCCTAATACTTCTTCAAGATTATTTGGTTTTTGATAAGTATATCTATTCAAAATATTCTCTATAACTTGATGAATTTGAACAAATTTTATTTTTCCATTTAAGAAAGATTCAACAGCAATTTCATTCGCCGCATTTAATGTAATACACTGCTGCTGTTCCAAGGCTTGATATGCAAGCTTAATGCATGGGAATTTGTTTAAATCAGGTTCATAAAAGTTTAAACTAGATATTTGACTAATATCTAAATTTTTGGCTCCGCTATCAATTCTTGCCGGATAACCAAGAGCATATGCAATTGGAATTCGCATATCCGGATGAGAAAGCTGAGCTAATACAGAGCCGTCTATATATTCTACAAAAGAATGAACTATGCTTTGAGGATGAACAACAATTTTAATATTATTATTCACTTCAGGAAACAGCCAGTAAGCTTCAATAAGTTCTAAACCTTTATTCAACATGGTTGCTGAATCAATAGAAATTTTTCTTCCCATTTTCCATTTGGGGTGATTACAAGCCATTTCAGGTGTAATATTATCAAATTTATTAATATCTAGATTTAAAAAAGGACCGCCGGAAGCTGTAAGAATTATTCCCTTAACCCCGATACCATTTTTTGCATAACATTGATAGATAGCATTGTGCTCACTATCTACAGGTAAAACTTCTGCATTATAATATATTGCAGCATCTGTAAATATTTGACCAGCTGCTACTAAAGATTCTTTATTAGCAAGTAATATTTTTTTACCTGATTTTACTGCTTCTAATGTTGGCTGCAATCCGGCACTTCCTACAATTGCTGCCATTACTACATCAGTAAGCTCATGCTTTGAAATTTCACATAAGCCTTGAATTCCATGTAAAACATGCGTTTTAATATTATTAATTTTTAATTTATCATTTAGTATTTTCGCTTGCTCTGAGCTAGATACAACTGCATATTGAGGTTTGAACTGTAAAATTTGCTGATATAAAAGCTCTATGTTATTCCAAGCACTAATTGCAAAAGCATAATATTTGTCTGCATGACGACTAATTACATCTAATGTATTTATACCAATTGAACCTGTAGAGCCAAGAATGCAGACATTAACAATTTTATTATGATTAATTATTGATTGACTAAGCTGATTTATCATATTAAATCCACCCTGTAATCGGCTTTACAATATTTTCCAATATTTTATAATCAGGAAAGTAAACTGCAAATAAAATCACAGGAATTGCTGCATCAAATCTATCAAAAAGCCCGCCATGACCTGGTAATAATTGACTAGAATCTTTTATATTGAATTCCCTCTTTAGTCTGGATTGAAATAAATCGCCAATTACGCTTAGTATACTTAATCCTAAAAAGTACATGAATAATATAACAGAAAAATATCCGCTATTTAAATAATATAAAATACCTATAGTAATATTGGCTAATAATACTCCGCCAATAGCACCCTCAAAGGTTTTTTTTGGACTAATATTTGCGGCTAATTTTCTTTTACCAAATTTGCGTCCAATAAAATAAGCTAAACTATCTGTTAGCCAAACTAACGGCAATACAAATAATAATAATGAAATCTTACCTATCCAAATATGATTTAATATGATTACGCAACTAAATACTAAGGCAATGCTAGTTAAATTTGGAAGAATACGGTAAAAAAACTGCTTAGATAAATTTGAAAGTGAGCCAATAGGCTTGAATAATGCAGTCAAAGAACTAATTAACCATAAAATTCCAATTAACCCCACAATTACTAATACAGATAAACCATCAAATTTTTTAATACAAAAGTCTAATATAAAAAATAATATAAATGTATTAGAAATAAACATTGCAATAGATATTATAATGTCAAATTTTTTATGTTTATTATCATCAATTTGTAAATTATTCTTATTCAGGGTATTAAATAAGCTATGCCTCATCAAAAATTCCCATTCAACCTGAATAAGAGATGAAATTACAATAATAACAGCAAGACAAAATTTATAATTATAAAAACACAGTAAAATAGACAAAAAAGATAATAATACGATAGCTGTCAATATTCTTGTTTTCATAAATTTATATACTCGATACTTGTTCGCTTGTTTTTCCGAATCTGCGCTCTCTGGAACTATAACTTTCAACTGCTTTAACTAATGAATTTTCATCAAATTCAGGCCAAAATTCATTAGTAAAATATAATTCTGTATATGCCATTTGCCACAATAAAAAATTACTTATACGTTGTTCGCCGCCGGTTCTTATCATTAAATCCGGTTCTGGGCAATCATGCATACTCAGATATTTTTCTATTTCATCACTAGTTGGAGGAATATTTGTATTAGAATTATCTTTTAACCACATTGCAAATGCATTTTTAATATCCCATCTTCCACCATAATTAATCGCAACTGTTAAATTTAATAATGCTTTGTCCGGGCTAATTTGATTATCAATAGTTTGATTTAAAATATCTGATACAAAATTAGGTAAATCAGCTATATTTCCAATAATACGTAAATAAATTCCCTGCTGCTTTAAGTTATCTGCTTCTTTTTTTAGAGTTCTTTGTAATAATTTCATCAAAAATGATACTTCTTCCGGCGGTCTTTTCCAATTTTCTGAACTAAATGCAAATAAAGTTAAATATTTAACTCCGTATTTTAAACATGCTTTCACAGTTTTTTTAACTGACTGTACACCTTTAATATGCCCCGCCACCCTAGGCAAAAATCTTTTTTTTGCCCATCTTCCATTACCGTCTAATATTATAGAAATATGATTAGGAATGTTAAAGTTATTATGCATTTATATTTTATTTTTATTAAGACTATGGGGAATATATCTAAATATTTTTAGATTGTGAGTAATTCTTT
>JAHFQJ010000004.1:0-136155 GCA_023266335.1 Burkholderiaceae bacterium | reverse complement strand
TTATCTGCTAATAACTTTTCTATAGATAAAATAAATTTATCTGTAATTTTTTGAATTTCATCCTGCCCCCTACGCTCATCATCTTCAGATAATAATTTGTCTTTTAATTTCTTTTTAAAAGAATCATTTGCATCACGGCGTAAATTACGGATAATAATTTTCGCATTTTCACCTTCATTTTTAATAACTTTAATTAATTCCCTACGCCTTTCTTCATTGATAGCAGGTAGGGGAACTTTAATTAAATCTCCCATAGATACCGGATTTAAATTTAAATCAGATTCACGGATGGCTTTTTCTACCGCATTAAAAGTACTTTTATCCCAAGGGCTTACACTTAAAGTTTTACTGTCTAACACATTAATATTAGCAACATGGCTTAATGGGGCAGCTTGCCCATAAACCTCAACATGAATGTGATCAAGCAAACTTGCCTGAGCTCTGCCTGTACGTATTTTAGATAGCCCTTGTTTAAAATTTTCAATGGATTTATCCATTTTTTCTTGGATATTAGTTATTATTTGTTTATGTTCACTCATTATGACCTCATTTATTAGTACGAAGTTTAATTTTTATTTATGATTAATTTAAATTAGCAATGGACTAAAGTTCCTTCTTCGCTTTCTCCCATCACTACTCTTTTTAATGCTCCAGCTTTTTCGATAGAAAAAACTCTGATTGGTAGCTTTTGATCTCTACATAGAGTAAATGCAGTTGCATCCATAACTTTTAAATTTTTTGTAATTGCCTCATCAAATGATATGCTATCATATTTTTCTGCTTCTCCTTTTTTAGGATCTGCACTATATATTCCATCAACTTTTGTTGCCTTTAACATTATATCGACGCCCATTTCTGCACCACGTAATGCTGCCGCCGTGTCTGTTGTAAAAAAGGGATTTCCTGTGCCGGCAGCGAATATAACAATTTTACCTTCTGATAAATGTCTAATTGCTCTAGGTCTAATATATGGTTCTAAAACTTGATCAAGTCGTAAAGCAGATTGTACTCTTGCTTCAATATTTTTTTGTTTTAGCGAATCTTGAATAGCTAACGCATTCATCATTGTTGCCAGCATTCCCATATAATCTGCAGTAGCTCTATCCATACCGGATGCGCCAGCTGAAACACCTCTGAATATATTACCGCCACCAATCACTATAGCTAATTCTATGCCCATATTATGAATCTCAATAATTTCCGCAATCATTCTATCTATAGTTTCTTGGCAAATACCAAAGGCATTATTGCCCATCAAAGACTCACCTGATAATTTGAGCAATATGCGTTTATATATAGCCATAATATACCTTTTTTAGTATTACTAAGTATTATTAAATATTTTGAGATACACTTTATATGCATTAAAAACAAGTTATTTTGCTAAAAAGTAATTATTTTAAGAAAATACTCAAATTTAAACTATGCGTATAATATTCATGCTAGCTGGCGATAATTTTAACATAATTTAATTATCTAAACCAGCCCACCATGTGCTAATTATCCATGGTTCAGCACTATAAAATAAGGGGAATTGAGTTTTATAATACTGTAAAAAACTGCTGTATCCAATTCTATGCACACCACTATACCAATGCGGGATAATATAAAACTCATTTAATAATATCCGATCTAATGCTCTAGTTGAGGCACTTAATTCTTTTTGATCTTTACTTGATATTATATAAGACAAGATATTATCAATAACTTTATTATCAACACCAATTAAATTATCTGAACCTTGTATATTACGGCTTTTACTACTAAATCTTTCTATTAATTCATTCCCCGGTGAATTAGTATCAGGAAATCTTACAGATATCATATCAAAATCAAATTTTTCAAGCCTCTTTTGATAGATTGCTGCATCAACAGTACGCTGCTTGACCTCAATTCCGAGTTTATTTAGATTTCTTGCATAAGCACCAATTACTCTAGATAAACTTCCGCCATAATCTAATATTTCAAATATAAATTCTTTATTTTGTTTATTCCTTAATGCTCCGTTTTTATATTCCCATCCTGCTTCTTTTAGTAATTTTTGAGCTTTTAGCAGATTGTTTCTTAAAACTAAGGCACTAAATTCTTTATCTTTATGTTCAAAATCATTATTTTTTATACCTATATCAGATTTAAATGATGGATATGTATTAGGCAGTTTGAATTTTTCTATATCCTGCTGGTTAAGTCCAGCTTTAAATAAATATTCCTTTTCTAAAGAATTAATTTCTATGGTAGCTGCATAACTAGTGTTAGTAAAATAGCTGTTTAATCTGGTGTAAGAGTTATAAAATAATTGCTTATTCATCCACTCAAAATCAAGTGCAAGAGTTAAAGCCTCTCTTACTTTTATATCCTTAAAAATAGATTTTCTAATGTTAAATACAAAGCCCTGCATACCATTTCCATTTTTATGCCTAAATTCTTCTTTGATTAAACTTTTATTATCAAAATTTTTACCATTGTACGATTTAACCCAATTTTTAGCTCTATATTCTACTAAAACATTAAATGCACCTGATTTAAAAGCTTCTAATTTAGCAATATCATCTTGATAAGTTTCAAAATGTATTTTATTAAAATTAAACATTCCCCTACGGACAGGATGATTTCTAGCCCAATAATTTGGATTAATTTTATATGTAATGTTCCGTCCTTGATAGTAATTATCAATCAAATACGGACCGCTTGCTATTGGTTGTTCAAAAGTTAAATTTGAGAATTCCTTAGGATTTTTATTATTTAACCACTTAGGACTAAATATTGGCATGCCACCTAAAAGAATAGGCATTTCCGGATTATTTTTTTTTAATTTAAAAGATATAGTTTGGTTATTAATTACGCTGCATCTTTCTATATCTGCATATAAAAATTTAAATGCAGGTGTTCCATAACTAAATAATGTCTCAAAACTAAATTTTATATCATCTGCAATAATTTTATCTTTATTGCTAAATTGTGCATTTGGATTAATATGAAATAAAATATTCATGCCGTTATTTTCAACTTTAATGCCGTCTGCTATTAATCCATAAATACTAGCCTCTTCGTCCATGCTGCTTACCATTAGGGTATCAAACATTAAAAATGATATTGCAGGAGCAGCCTCTCCTTTGAGACTAAATGGATTAAACTTATCAAATAACCCACTGGCACTAAGAGTGACTGCACCTTGTTTAGGTGCATTTACATTCACATAATCAAATGAATTAAATTCTTTTTTATATTTCAAAGAGCTATGATTGCTAAAACCATACGAATATTCCAACATATTATTTGTATTAGAGTATACATTTTTTGAAAAAATGCCTACAATATAAACAGCTAAGGCAAGCAAATTATTTGTAAGTCTTATCTTTTTCATTTTGTGAACCTTTGGAGTCTATATGCATAACAAAAATGCAAATTATATTAAAACAGTATTGTGCTTAGGAATTATCTTAACCTGCACTAGTGTATTTGCACAATATAAATGGGTTGATAAAAATGGCGGAGTAGTTTATAGCGATGCACCTCCATCGGCTAGTTTAGGAGTACAAAAGGTTGATATAACTCCTTTTGTAAAAACTACTGTAAAAGCACTGCCTATAGCACAACAAACGAATAATCCGGCAGAAAGCACAATTCCCCCTGTCAGCGGAAGTGCTGAAAATAAAAAAAGCATGCTGTATGATAAACAAGCTTGCGAACAATTACAAGGCTATTTAAAAATTTTACAAGATGGCGGTAGAATTACGAAATTACAAAGTAACGGGGAAAAATCATTTTTAGATGATAAGGGCAGGCAACAAGAAGTTATTGACACGCAGCGGCGAATTAGCGAACAGTGTAAGAAAATTTGATTAGCTAACTTATCATTGCACTGCGGTTAAACTTATTCCCATTATTATTCATACAGCATCCTCTTATATTACCAAATAGCTTTTACTCCTGCTTTTACGTAAAGCAGGTCAAATTTGCAGTGCTTTTAATCTCAAAATGTATTAAATATTTAATTAATTAATTAGTGTGAGTTAAAGTATTTTGGCAGCATTAATGATGATGATTCTTTAATGATATTTCCCATAATTCCTATATCATTGTTATAGCTGGATTTGACTTTATTATAATTATTATGAGTATTAATAATTTTAATTGGCTCTAATACAGCCCCTAATAAAGCATTAGGTAAAATTTGTTTAGCTCTTTTGGGTAAAGTTGCTATAGTTGCTCTTGTTCGTGCATATTTTCCAGTTTTACCTAAAGAGCTGGCAGCATAATGATTTGTTATAGCAGGATTTAAGTTAAAAATGCAAACCTCCTCATTATTACTTTGTTTTTCCATGATTTTCATTTCTTTAGGTAATCTTGTATAAGGTAATATTTTATTGTCGTTTAAATATTGTACAGGCTTAGTTTGAGCTTCCTTTAAAATACCCATTGCATAAAATGCGGCATCAAATAATACACCGTTATTTTTGTCTGTATTATTTTTCTGTAGATAATTAACTAATTCATCAATTTTATTTAATTCTGTTTTATCTTCAAGTTCTATTTTATGAAAATTAACTTTTTCAAAATTTGTATAATTAGGACCATATTTTTCCTTAATCATGTTTGTATATAATCCATCTATCAATTTTTCTAAATTAGAGATTTTTTTTTGTATAAACGGATCATTTGCAAAATGCTGCTTGTTATATTTTAAATTCCAAATACCAAATAAAATAAATGATAATATTGATCCGCCTCCAAAAACATGTCCAAAAGTTTTCCCTTCGACTATGCTGCTATGTATGTCAGCTAATTTAGAGTTAAATATGCTATGAGAGTCGGACGGATTGCTAAATGCAGGATCTGCAGTGTGTAAATTAGCCATTTCAGCTAATTCAGTAAATAAACCTATTAAAGGGATAGATAATCTTCCAGGTAAATTAAAAAATCTATAACCAATCTGTGCTGAATATTCTCCAGGTTTTACGGTATCAACATTTCCAACTTGCCAATTTAAATAAGTATTATCTGTAAATATTTGCTTTACCCATAAATTATTTTCACTGATTTTTTCATGCGCATTTTCCCATTCAGGATAAACAGTTACATATTTATTTTCTCCATCCTTAGTTATATAATTTCCATTATTTTCAGTATCTGGTTTTTTTCTAGAAAACATAATACTTTTCTTAATAAGCATTATGTCTTTTTGTAACTGCATATATTCAGCGTGATCTTTTTCTGATTGTTTATATAGTTCATTAATAATTCTATTTGTCTTACATAAATTTTGTATTTTATCTTGATTAATGCTTGATACTGGTACTCCAAGAGTAATTAAATAATTACTTATTTTTAAATTAGAGTTTGTAACCTTTCTAAGTAAGCCGGATAATCTATGATTAAATACACGATTTGCCTGATCTTCACGCATTTTTGTTTGAGTTACTAGTTTATTTTTTACAGCTTCTTTATTAATAGCAGCTTCTGCTAGTGCATTTTCTGCTTTGCGTAAATTAGGTGTGGTTACACTTAAATATACTTGTGAATATTTAATTTTTGCATTTTTAATTTCTTCTTCTATCTGATTAACAGATTTATTAACCACATCTAATTTTTGCTTATTAGACTTATGCTCATGAGTAGAGTCTTCTTTCTCTTTTTTGAGTATTTGATTAAAAATATTTAAATCTTTAGCTTTATTATTCCAATAATTCAAATATTGTAAATGCTTTACGCTTTGCTTAATTTGATTAGTATGATTAGATTTATCCGAATCACTAAAATTGTTCCATGCTTTTTCCCCATATATAGTTAAACAAGCATTTTCTAAATTTTCACCATTAAAGTTAAATACTAAATCTGTAAAGATATTTAAATATTTACTACATATGTTAACAGTACTTTTTCTAAATTTAATATATTCTTCGTTAGCTGATAATTGCTGCAGTAAAACTTTATTTTTATTAAATTCAATAGCTTCAGGATTAGTATTATCTGTATATTTATTTATAGAGTTGAGATGTGTTTTTGCATTTAAAAGTTTATTAAACAAAATTTTGCTGTTACATTCAGCTTTTTCCAATAATAATCTAGATTGATTATCAAGATTATATCTGTCTTTTGGAGTTATAGTAGAGGTAGGCTTTAATTTATCTTGAATTAATAGATATGTTTGATAGTCTTGTCTATTCCAAATTACATCACCTTTATCTGTGCCTAAAATTTTGTTATTAAGCATACGTTCAAAATTTTGCTTATAACCATAATACAATGACTTATTTGATTTTCTAATCTCTATTAACTCTTTTATCCCATTAATTTTGATTTGTAAATCTATAATTAAGTTTTTATTTTCAAACCTATTATCGTGCTGTTTTTTGCTTAATTCGGATAATAAATTTGTTAATTGATCTTCATACATTTGTATATTTTTATCAGAGAAAATAGTGTAAGCCATTTTTTTCTCAAAATCAATAAGGCTACTATTCCTCATATATTCGCCAAGACTATTATCTAATGCTTCTTGATAAAAAAAATCGCTTGCTCCATCTTTAACAAATGTAGACATGCGGAAATTATACCTAATTGCCTCATCTAGGCTAGATGTAAGTAACTGTAAAGCTCCTTTACCCAGCATGGATATAATTGCCCCAAATGGAACTCCGAATGCGAAAGATACTCCAACTCCGGCTGCTCCTAACAATCTAGCTTGATTTTGATAAAAGTGTACAGAAAAAACTTCTTTAAAGTTATCTACATGACGCCGGTGATGTTCTTGATAAGATTCCGTTTCTTTTTTTAAATCTTTAGAATAAGAAGAAATTTTTTTATTTACACAATTACTTAAAATATCAGGTATGCCA
The DNA here is from genome assembly GCA_023266335.1 of Burkholderiaceae bacterium. Taxonomy (GTDB): domain Bacteria; phylum Pseudomonadota; class Gammaproteobacteria; order Burkholderiales; family Burkholderiaceae; genus JAHFQJ01. The sequence continues at coordinate 129,316 of JAHFQJ010000004.1, read as the reverse complement.
ATACTACCTCCTCTTTCTATAATTTCTTCTTTTGATTCATCTAATTCTTTTTCTGAAAAGAACTGCAGTAAATAAAGTTTCCCTACATTTATATCATCATCGTTACTATATTTAATAAATTCATCATAATATTTATTTTTGTTTAGTCTACCTGTTCTAGAATTTATATCTTTGGGAAAATCAACAACATTAAAAATACTAATTGCAAAATTATCTTTTAGTTTGTTTCTTAAGTAGGCTACTTTTTTTAAATCAGGAGGCTCTTTTAATCTTTCTGAATTAAATTCACCATATAGCCTAAATATAGTAGATGAAAGTTCTTGTATTTTTCCTTCTATTTTTTTAAATTCACTTTCTAATTGTTTGACATTTGTAACTGAATTAGACAGTCTTGAGACCATTCCGTCAATAAAGGTTTCTTGAGCAATGTTAACATTCATCTGAGCCCTACCATCCATAACTAAACCTGCTACAGAAGCTAATCCAGCAATACTAGCTACAAACACATCACTTCCCCCAATTAACTTCGCTATTGCTGCAGCATGTGTTGTAGATAAATGACTAGGCAAAATATCCTTCTGACCATGCTGCCCCGCCTTTAAGTAGCCTTGGCGCATTTTATATCCATCACTTAGTAAGTGCAGATTTTTTGTTGTATCAAATGTTAATAGGCTTTGTATTTTATGCCCTAATTTCCCCCAAAAAGTTTCAGTTTCATAATCATTTGTGCTTGGATCATTAGACCAAGCTGCTACAGAATTGGACGTAGCTAGGCGTTGATGGGAATTCCCCTTAGATTTAAAAAAGAAAAAATTTCTAATACGGCTATGCTGCCGTTTTTCAGCTTGTGATACGCTTGTTGCCAGCATTCCTTGCCACATTTGATGTTGACAATATTTAATACGAAAATCATTCTTAAACCTGAATTCATCTTTTTTTATACTTTCTAAATATTCCTTAAATAAAGATGATTTTTTTATAACTCTAGGGCTAATTTTATTTCTTTTAATAAAAGGTAGCCTTAATAATAAATCTGGAATAGTATGAGCCTCAAATCTATTGAGCAAAGTTGGGCTATAGCTAGCAGCACTCTGCTTATTTTTAGGCAATGATAGAGATTTATGTGATAATAAAGGCAATTTCTCATCTTTTAAAGATGAATAATCCCTCTTATTATCATTTCTATCTGATAGTATATTATTTATATTGTATCTAAGACTAGTTAGGCTCATATTACTTATAATTTATTTTAATTCTACTTTTTACTTATAATTTACAAATCAAAACAATATTTATTGTATTCGATTTATATTTAAATTAGAGATTAAGTTTTATTTAATATACGCATTCTGTAGTTCCTAAGCATAATTATAATAATTTTAATAATATTTACATCTTGCAGTGCAATATGTTGTAAAAATCCTATTCTAAATAATTTTATATTTAAAGATATTAATTATAAAATTGCTGCCAACATAAGATAAAAGCCAAAATGAAAAAATAACAATAATATAATGCATAGTTTTTTTACTGCTAATTCCATTTTTATATTTTTTATATAAAAATAATAAAAATACTATCCATGATATTAATGAAAATATTATTTTATGAGTTATATATGACAAGTCTTCTTTAATCCATAAATATATACCGCTGGCAATAACTAATGTCATAAAATACCATAATACATACATTCTTTGTTTTAAGATTAGCTGCATATACAATAACGGCGGACATTTTTGTAAAACTTGATAAGAATATTTCTGCGGATTATGTAAATTTTTTTCTAGGGGAATCATAATTAATATATGAATACAGACCCATATTAAAATGGCATAGCTAATATTCATAAATAAAAAATGACCTAAAAAAACATAATAATTTTCAGTTAAAATGCTTAATTTATAACTATTATTAGTTAAAGATAGTATTTCTATACCAGTAAAAAAATAAGGTAGGCATACACAAAATGCACTCATACATACCATAATAAACCGCATGGTCTGCATATTCGGATGCCTTTTCTCATAAATATATAGGCCAAGTCCAACCCAAGATAATATAGAGAGTATATGACTTATTCCAAAATAAATCCCATAATTTAACCAAGGAAATATTATACAAAATCCATGTGTTATCCATGCTAATATTATTGGAATTGAAATAATATCAAATTTATTATCTAGACTAATATTGTAATCAATATTACTATTAGTTTTATATCTTAAAACTAATGTCGCTGCACAGCATACATATTGCAGCATACATAATAAGTATAAAATAAATAAAATAGATTGCTTATCAAAATTCATATAGTTATTTTAAATAAAACCTAATGTTATTTTTATTCATGATTAAATACTGGTGTTCTTTTCTCAATAAAAGCTGATATACCTTCTTTTGCATCATAATTATCAAATCTGTTGTAAAAAGCATTTCTTTCACTGTTTAAACCCTCTTCTAAGTTTAACTCAAAACTCTTTTTTATCTGCTTTTTTATTTCAATAACTGCACTTAGCGGGTATGAAGATATAATTTTTGCCGTTTCTAGTGCATCATTAAATACATCTTCTGCTTCAGATACTCTAGATACAATTCCCATATTTAAAGCCTCAAAAGCTGTAACTAATTTTGCAGTTAAGCATATGTCCATGGTTTGAGCTTTTCCGATTGATTTAGCAAGATATTGTGAACCCCCTGCACCTGGAATAAGCCCAACTTTAGCTTCCGGCTGTGCAAAATAGGAGTCAGCGGCAGCAATTATAATATCACACATTAATGCTAATTCGCATCCGCCTCCCAAAGCATAACCATTTACACAAGCTACAATTGGCTTTTTTATTTTAGTAATTGCATTCCAATCGCTTAAAAAATCATTTTTAACGGCTAATTCAGCACATGTATAATTTTGCATTTCCTTAAGGTCTGCTCCAACCGAAAAAACTTGAGAACCTCCATCTAATAAAATTACATGTATGTCTTTATCATCATCGGCATAATTTAAAATATCTTTCAACTCACTCATTAAAATGGAGTTAAGAGCATTTTTTGCATGTGGTCTGTTTAATCTAATATGTAAGACATGATTTTCTATAGCAGCTAAAATACAGGTATATTCATTTGAATCTAGAATGTTTATCATATTTATCTCAATTTTTTAATATATACTAATCGGATTTCAACTTACTAACTTCGCTTCATTATCATCAAAATTGTTGTTAGCAGTCTCACAGCTTCGCCGCACATAGTCGTCGTAATTTATTCCTGCTACCTTATCGTAGAATAAACTACAATTAGTATGGTTAATAATTATTATTTATTTTTTGCATGTACTTTTATATTTATATAATCTTTTTGTATATTAATGCCTACAGGCTCAAGATTAATACCTAAAAAAGTCAATTGTTCGGGTTTAATTTTGTAGATTGGATACAAATCTAAAATGTCAGATACACCCATTTTTAGCAAGGGTAATAGCATATTATTTATAGAGTTTTCACTTTTATTCTTTAAAATAAATTCATCGATCAATGGTTCTTTTAATAAAAGATTTTCTTTTTTATCATCTAACACTAAATTTGAAGAGAATTGTATATTTCCATGTAAAGGCTCTGTAATTGAGCTGTTTATTTGTGCATCAACTGATATTTTTACTCGGTTAGTATCAGGCTCTAGAGCTAATTTTGGATTAGTAATGGTAATTTGATACAGAGATAATAAATTTTTATTTTTTGGAAAATGCTCACTTATTTTTTTTTGTATAGTATCTTGTGAGATATTAATATTTTCTGGTATAAAATTAGCGCAGCCATATAAAAGAAAGCTTAATCCAAAAACAATCAGGCTGATAGATTTAATTAATCTGAATTTAATATTTAGCATATTTAAATATTTATTTCTAGTTACTTATCAAGTAATACTTTACTATGGGTTTATTATAAATGTAAAGATATATTTGAACTATCAATAAAATTAGCTTATCTTATAAAATTCATGATTATAAATTTTGTTTTTATATCAAATAATTTGAACTAAAGGAAATAAATTCACTCATATGCTTTATGAATAAACTGTGTTAGATAAATATTTTTTATTCATCAGATGTTCTAATTATGACTAATATTGTAGATATTTTATATCATAGTTTATATAATAGATAATTATGTATTTATTAAACTAATATTTCGTTTTTAGAATACATTTTTATTTTTAAATATAGCTGGGTGAATTTTTGTTATCTAGGCATATACAGCAAAATCAGTCCAGATATTACAGCTAAAACAGCAAAGCTGTGAGGCTGTGGACGGTTTTGAAGTATAACAGTGATAACCAAAAATTGCAGTTAGCTATGTATGTAATAACAAGAATTATAGAAAAATTCTTAATTAATAGAAAATATAAGGATCGATTATGAAAAAAAGTCTCATTTTAGTGTCAGCGTTTTTAATTTCTATATTCAGTGCAAGTGCATTTGCTCATCCAGGGCATCAGCATCACCGTAAACATCATCACAAACATTTAATTAAAAAACATCATCACAAACATCATCGTAACCATCGCTAAAATATAGCGAAAGCTAAAACACAATACATACTTGCCTCAATTGAATTTAAAGAAGCAAAGACAGACTTGCGATACAGTCGAGGGATAATTTTGACAACAGTGCAGATTTAAATTCAGGCACAGTGAGTATGTATTTGTTATACTATTTTATCTAGTAAATCTTTATAAACATCAACGTATTTACTGCACATTTCATCTTTTGTAAACAATTCATTAAATCTAAGTTTTGCATTTTTTGCAAATTCTAAAGTAAGATTTGGATTGTCATAAAGATTATCCATTGCATTACGTAATGCATGAGAATTTTGAGCGGGGATTATGTAACCGGTTATATTATTTTGATTTATATAACTCATGCCTGCACCAATTTCACAGCTTATCATCGCTTTGCCATGCATAGCTGCTTCTAGTAATGAAATACCAAATGCTTCAGTTCTGATATGAGATGGGAATACAAAAGCATAACTTAAGCTTAATAATATATTTTTATCTTGTTCGGTTATTTCGCCTGCAAATAATACATTATCTAGTTTTAAATCATTAGCTTTATTCTTTAATTCTTGCTCTAGTGGTCCATTACCAGCAATTACAACATAATAAGGCGCGTTTCTTACAGCCTCTAGTAAAAAATGTAAACCTTTATAATATCTTAATACCCCTATAAATAAAAAAAATGGTTTCTTTATTATATTTTGCCAATAATTTACTCTTGAAAAATTTTCATTACTATTTAAATCAATGTTAACTTTTGGTATGCCAATTGGAATAACTTCAGTTTTATCTTTATATTTTTGTAATACTTCACTAGATTCTAAATAATTTGGAGACGTACAGATAATTTTATCTACACTTTTTAAAAATATATGCATCAAAGGGGTATATAATTTTAATAAATGTTTTTGTTTTATAATATCTGAATGATAGGTTAAAATAGTTGGTTTTTTGATGAATTTAAAAAAATGTAATATATCTGCAAAAGGCCACGGGAAATGATATTGAATAATATCACATTGTCTAGCCAGCTTGTAAAACATGCCAAGTGCTGGAATAGACATTCCGGTTGAGGCATATTCTAAATTTAGTTTAGCATAATTAACCTGATGATTGTTAATTGATGCCTTATAGCTACTGTTTTTGCTTAAAGTTAAAACTTCACAATCAACATTATAATTCATCAAACCTTCACATAACTGGTATATCATTTGTTCTATACCGCCTAAACTATGCGGATAATAAGTTTTATATACGTGAAGAATTTTCATACTTATGTTTTTATATTATTCTTATCTTACTATGTTTATAATTTGTTATAGCTTGCGACTGTTTTTTCAATTGTAGCCTGCCATGTATACTGCTTTGATATTTCTAATGCAGCCTCTCCTCTTTTATTGCATAAATTTTCATCTTCTATTAAATTCGCAATAGATTGGCTAAAACCATATGAATCATAGCTACCTAATAAACACGCAGCCCCGCCAGCAACTTCAGGCAATGAACTTGAATTACTAGCAATGACCGGAACTTTACATGCCATAGCTTCCAACAGCGGCAAGCCGAATCCTTCGTATATTGAAGGAAATACAAATAGTTTAGCACCGCTTAATAACAAAGGCAAATTATGCTCGGATACATAGCCTAGATATTTCAGTAAGCCATTTTTAATTAAATTTTCCATTTTCTGATAAATCTTATCGCTATCCCAGCCTTTACCTCCAGCAATTACCAAAGGAAAATGATTTTTAATATATGCAGGAAGCTGCTCATAAGCACTTAATAAGGTTTCAATATTTTTGCGCGGCTCAATTGTAGATAAACACAAAATATACTGCTTATGCTTTAAGCCGAATTGTGATAGAAACAAGTTTGTTTCCTGCATCTGATAAGGCTTAAAATTATTTTGAGCAGCTAAAGGAATAGCATCGATTTTATTTTTATCATAGCCAAAAAAATCTATGATTTCTTTTTTAGAATTCTCTGATATAGTCAAAAGAAAGTCAGCATTTTTTATAGTGTGATATATCTCTTTTTCCATATATTCGACACGGGATTTAGGATGAAATTGAGGATATTTAAAAATTGATAAATCATGTACTGTAGCAATAGTTTTTCCAGAAAACCCTCTAGGAATATAAAAATTAGGACTATGATATATATATTCATCAAATTTATTTAATCTAAACTTAGTAAGATAAGGGTTAATAATTTGATAGGCTTTTTTGATGCATTTATTGCCTTTTAAAAATTTATTTATATTATTAGTTAAACTTAAGCTTAAATCAGTATTTGGATTTTTATCTAATAAACTGTTAATATCGCCTATCCATTTGCCATATTTATAAAACTTTAAACTCTCTATAGACTTTAATTGAATTTGGTAATTATTCAAACCATTGGCAAGTTCTAAGGTATAGCGTCCAATACCTGTAAGCGGCTCTGTTAAAGCATCAACGGATAATATGATTTTCATTTATTTAATATTTTAAGAATAGAAGTATTATATAATTTTATGAATTAGCATATTGCAGATTTCTATTCTTTCCACTTTTTTTAAATATGAGTGTATTTAGACTCTTGACTCTTGACTCTTGACTCTTTATTGTATATTAAAAATTAAAATCTTAATATATTAATTATTCAATCCCTTAGCTCAGCTATACATGCCAAATTATTTTAATTTTGTTATAATGTAGTCATTAAAATATTAATAACAAGACATATATGAATATTGATAAAATTTCTAGTGGCAAAGACATGCCAAATAATTTTAATGTGATAATAGAGATTTCTGCTCAAAGCGATCCAGTAAAATATGAGTTTGATAAAGATAGCGGAGCTATTTTTGTAGATAGATTTATTGGTACAGGTATGCGTTATCCATGTAACTATGGCTTTATTCCGCATACAATTGCCGGCGATGGAGACCCTGTAGATGTATTAGTTATTACGCCATTTCCTTTATTATCTGGCAGCGTTATTGCATGCCGTGCTATTGGTATTCTGCATATGAGTGATGATGGCGGGAATGATGCTAAGGTAATTGCTGTTCCTCTTGATAAAGTATGTAAAATGACAGCTCATATTCAAAGTCTAAATGATATTCCAAGTTATTTAACTGAACAAATCCAGCATTTTTTTGAGCAATATAAAGCTTTGGAAAAAGGCAAATGGGTTAAAATTGATTCTTGGGGCGATATTGCTGCAGCCCACTATGAAATAAATGAAGGTGTAAAAAATTATTCTGTACCTGCATAAATAACCTATTTAAATACATCCATGTTAGAATAAGGGTATCTAATCTCATAAAATTTAGATTTTAGCTATTTTCTTATTTTAAATATATATACATAAAAATATATGAATATTCAAAACTACGTAATCGGCAATTGGAAAATGAATGGTAATTGGGAAACAAATGCCAAATTAATTAACAGCATTAAATCAAATTTACCGCATAGTCTAAATAATTCCAGCACTAAAACTGTAGTATGTGTGCCGTATATTTATTTGATTCAATGTAAGGGATTATTGAATAATAGCATTATAGAATATGGTGCTCAAGATGTTTCCGCACATGAGAACGGTGCATATACAGGTGAAGTATCAGCAGGTATGCTAGCTGATTTAGGCTGTAAATATGTAATTATTGGGCATTCTGAACGTAGAGTTTATCATAAAGAAGATAACGAATTGATTGCTGATAAAGTTAACATTGCACTAAAATATAAGCTAATTCCTATTTTATGTGTAGGGGAAACCTTAGAGCAAAGAGAAGAAGGTATTACAAATAAAATAGTAAAGCAGCAGCTTGAAACAGTTTTACAATCGATTCAAAATTCTGAACAAAAATCTAATATTGATAATATAATTATTGCTTATGAGCCAGTATGGGCAATAGGTACAGGAAAAACTGCTACGGCAGAACAAGCGCATACCGTTCATGCGTATCTGCGGGAAATTGCAGATAATTATATGCATAAATCTCCTAGCATTTTGTACGGTGGAAGTGTAAAACCTAGTAATGCGAAAGAATTATTTAATATGCTGCATATAAATGGCGGCTTAATCGGCGGAGCTTCATTGAATACTCAAGATTTTTGTGATATTATAAGCACTCTTAATTAGAAAAAATATCTACAACTAAACAAACATATACAATTATTATGCAAACATCAAATGCCCCACTTGATTTTTCTAATGGATTCATTGAATTAAGTGATGAACAAATTAGACTAAATGCATTCGCATCAAAAAAATCTGTACGTAAGGAACAGAAAAGATTGCAAGATGAAATAAAAAATCTTATCAACCTCATTAGTCAGACTAGTGATAATAGCCCAGAAAAAGTACAATATGAAGCAAAAATTACACATAATGAAGATAAAATATTGAGGTTTGAAGAGCTGGCTGGATTTTATAACAGCCTCACAAAAGATTATGCAGTTAAGTCTCGATTATAAAATAAAGTGAATGATAATTCTATATTAGAAATTAATAATCTTAGTATAAGTTTTGATAAACAAAACAATGTTATTAACAACATTAACTTAAGCATTAAACAAGATAAAACTCTTGCATTAGTTGGGCAGTCCGGTAGCGGAAAAACCGTAACTGCATATGCAATTATGGGGTTGTTAGAACAAGCTTTTGTATCTGCAGATTTCTTGTGGCAAAATCAAAAATATAACTTTAATAGTGTTAATTTAAATCCATATGCTATGCCTTATGCCGTTGGTAAAGATATAGCAATGGTTTTTCAGGAACCGCTAAGTGCATTAAATCCTACTCAGATTATTGGTTTACAAATTTTAGAAGTAATTTTAAAGCATCAGACCTGCACCAAAAAAAATTCCATAGAACAAACGCATAAATTATTAGAGCAGGTAGAACTGGATAAAAGTTACTATAACCGCTATCCGCATCAGTTATCTGGCGGACAAAGACAGCGTATTTTAATCGCAATTGCAATTGCAAACAAACCGAAATTATTAATCGCTGACGAGCCAACCACAGCTTTAGATGCAAATAATAAACATAAAATTCTTGAATTGTTAAGTAAATTACAGCAAGATTATAATATGTCAATTTTATTGATTTCTCATGATCTAAATGTTGTAAGAAAATTTAGCGATAATATTGCAATTATGCTCAAAGGAAATATTGTTGAATATGGCACATCTGAAAATGTCATGCAAAACCCTCAACATGAATATACGCAAGCTTTAATCAACGCACAGCCAGAAAAATTTGATTTAGATTTGGATAAAGATAAATATAATTCTGATATTTTGTTATCTGCTAGAGATATACATGTACGCTTAGAAAACCGTATAATATGGCGGCCTAAAATTAAAAATATGTTTTTAGGTTTTGCTAAAACTCATGGCAAAGAGTTATTAAAATCAACGTGTTTAGAATTAAAATCTGGGCAAACTCTTGGTATTGCTGGTGCTTCCGGTAGCGGTAAAACTACTCTAGCTTTCTCAATTTTAGGTCTAATAAAGTATGAAGGTGAAATTTATTTTAAGGGAAAGAAATTAAACTTTCCTATGGTTTTCAATGATAGAAAACTTATACAAGCTGTTTATCAAGACCCTTATTCTAGTTTATCCCCGCGTTATAATATTTTACGCACTTTACAAGAAGGCATAGATATACATTTTCCTAGCTTATCTAATCAGAAAAAATTGCTTAAAATCAATAACATGCTGAAAGATGTTGGATTAGATGATACCTTGCTTATGCGTTATCCGCATGAATTGTCCGGCGGGCAACGTCAAAGAATATCAATTGCAAGATCTTTATTATTAGAACCCAAAATTTTAGTTCTAGATGAACCAACTTCTGCTTTAGATGTTTTCAATCAAAAGCAAATATTAGAATTATTATATAAATTACAAATAGAAAAAAATATTAGTTATATATTAATCTCGCATGACGAAGAAGTTGTAAATAGCCTTTCTCATAATGTGCTTTATATGTAAACTTAAAATTTAATATAAATTTAGCTTAAGCATTATTGTAATTGGCAGAAGTATTATTGCATACTCAATTTTGATATGATATTATTTATTATCATATCAAAATAAAAAGTTTACACTTATGCAACCTGTATGCTCTATAAAAAATAGCACCAGTATTCATCTTCTTAAAGAAGAGGTAAGGTTTAATGATAAAATAGAAAATCTTATTAGTCTTATTTCAAGCACAAATGATAGAAATCAAAAAGCAAACTATCAAAAACAAATTAAAGATGCTAGTGGTGTAATATCACAAATAAAATTCAATGTTTTTTATCCAAAAGAATTTGATAGCAAAATCCAAAATCCAGTAGTTACACCATCACTTCGCAGGGAAAATGCGGTGCTAGCGGTTTTTCATGAGCAAAACTCAAATTTAGTAGAAATTGTATATTTTTAGAGAATAAATATTGCGACGCCCTAAAATTCCTATCTCCGCCGCAAGCAACGGAGTATTACGGAATTTTTCCCTATGGGAACGGACTGTCGCTTTAGAGCTTGTGCGCGGCAAGCCACGGGGAATTAGACCCTAAGAGATTAAAATAAATTTAGGGTTTTACTCTTTTGATTTTTATAAATATTATTATAAAAAATACGAAAACTAAATGAATTATGAATTAGCATGACAATTGCACAGTTTAGATGTAAAAACCTTACTGAGCGACATATTTATTGTTTTGATATGGTGGCTCGGGACGGAATCGAACCGCCGACACAAGGATTTTCAATCCTCTGCTCTACCGACTGAGCTACCAAGCCCTACCAATGTGCTATTATATAACATTAATTATAATCTTTGCAAGCTATTTGTATATACGGGGATTGTGCAAATAATATGCTAGGATATTAATTTTGGCATTGTTGCTTCAAGGTAGATGGATTAAAATTATAAGAGAATAAAAGCACAGTGAAAGATGATATATCAAGGGGAAAGCAAGGAAATACTGCACGCTTGGTTGTAGGATAGTTAGGAGTGGTAGAATGTTATGGAATAATATTTTATCTATTTGAAAGTAAGAATGCCAGATTTTATTTTAGTCTTTATAAATAGTCCGTAAGTAAAGCAGAGGCTAACAAAAAATAATCCTAGCCACGTGGCAGCATAACCATAGTGTTTATCCGGAGTCATTGCAGGCTGTTTTAAATTTGGCAAGTTTTTATCTAAAGGTATTAAGGTAAAATTTAATATATTGTATTTTTTATCTGGATTATAATGTTGTTTATAATCTTCAGAACTGATATTTTGTAGCATCAAGTGTTGTTTATTAACATTAAAATTATCTGCTCTCAAATTAAATACTCGTGGTAATTGCGGTAGAATATAGGTTTGCAATTCTATGGTATTATCATAATTATTGTGGTTAAGTTTTTGTAAATCTGCTATATTAAAAAATACATTCTGCGATGGATAATTAAAAAATTCATGAGCAACCAGCACAATATTATTACTCTTTTCAATTAATAACGGATTAACCAGCCAATAACCGCTATTTCCATTATATGCTCTGTATAAATAAAATGAAGGTGTAAGCAATTTACCTTTAATATTTACATGCTTATACATATTTTCTGCAATATTTTCAATTTTTGATATGTCTTGAGAATTTATAAAGGCTTCTGTACTAACTTTTGCCTGTAAATCAAGCATATGCTGTTTATATTGCCCGCGTTTAATTTGCCAGATGCCTAAGCTTAGTAGTAAAATGTTTAGGCAAATAATTAATATTTTTGCTAGATACTTTTTATTCATCTCATAACTCATATAGTCCATGAAAATAATTATTATACTTGCTTTTGTTCTAATTTTGTTAAGTTTAAGCTCTGCATTATTTTTTATGATGAAAGATAAAGGAGATTCTGAACGTATGCTAAAATCTTTAAAAATAAGAGTAGTTTTATCCATAAGCTTAATTATTTTTATTTTGATAGCTTATTCTATGGGTTGGATTCAAACTAAGGGAATTTAAAGATTTTTTCTAATTTATTATTTTATTTTCTCAGCTAATTCTTCAGCTTTTTCTGGAGGAAAATACGAGGTTAATTTGCCTGACATTTCACCAAAATACGCTGAGGCATGCACTGAATTACTCCCTATATCTAAGTTGCCATATTTTGTATACAGATTTAATCTAATGCTATCACATAATGAATTGAACCTCCCCCCCCCCGCTTTCCCCATATTCTTTAACGAAAGCATCTCTCACCGCATTTAGTTTTTTTGCTACTAATAAACTCATGTAAAATCCTTTATAATATAGTTTCATTTATGAGATATTATAGCAATATATATCTTTATCCACAAATAAAAAATAATTAAATTAATATATTTACAAATATATTGCTTAACATGAATAAAGATAAAAAACATCACTTTCTTACTGAATTAAAACATATTTTTAAAGAAAATGGCTTATTACAGCAAAAAATCCAAGGCTATACTTACCGTAAAGAGCAATGGCAATTAGTCCAGGAAATTGCTGAAACTATGGCAGACGGCAATACTTTAATGGCTCAAGCCGGCACTGGCACTGGTAAAACATATGCGTATTTAGTGCCTGCATTATTGTGCGGGGGTAAAGTTATTATAACTACAGCCAGCAAAACCCTGCAGGATCAGCTTTACACTAAAGATTTGCCTGCCATGATACAAGCCCTTGGCATTCCAGCTCAAATTAGCCTGCTGAAAGGGCGTAATAATTATGTGTGCCAACATTATCTGCAGGAAGAATTAGAATATGGAAATTCAACAGATAATCAAGAAATCCAATGGCTGAATAATATTGATAAATTTAGTAAAATCAGCGTAAGCGGCGATAAAACTGAATGTACAAGTGTGCCTGAAAATGCGCCGTTATGGCATCGGGTTACCGCAACAAAAGATAGTTGTTTAGGCAGCAAATGCGGTTATTATAATTCATGCTTTATGGTTCAAGCCCGTAAAAATGCATTATTAGCCGACATCGTGGTGGTTAATCACCATTTATTTATTGCAGATTTAATGTTAAGGCAAAACGATATTGAATTATTGCCTAAAGCAAATGTAATAATTTTTGATGAGGCTCACCATCTGCCGGAAATAGCAACAAATTTTTTTAGTTACATTGTTAGTACTGCTCAAATTAGTAATTTATGCAGTGATGTTTTAATGGGCGGTAAAATTCATTGTGCAGATGTAAAATGGAATCAAAATTGCCAAAAGTTAGATAAAAAAGCCAAAGATGTTCGTTTAACAGTGGAAAAAGGTAAATATCAGTCGCATGATTTAGAAAAAAATACTAAGTTTTCTTTAGCTGCAAAAGAATTACTAGCTGAATTAGAAGATTTTTCTAAATTATTGTCTATTCATGCTTCCCGCCATGAAGAAATTGCAAGATTTTTTGAACGTAGTCAAGAATTACTGCATAATTTAAACATATGGTTAGAAATAAATACAAAATATATTTACTGGATTGATGTTAGCACTCAATCTTTAAGCTGGCATACAACACCTTTAGATATTTCTAAACAATTTGCTTCACACCAAAACCAAACATGGATTTTTACTTCAGCAACAATTGCAGTTCAAAATAAATTTGAACATTTTATCCGTGAATTAGGTTTAGATTTACCATTAGATAAATTAACTAAAAATGGAGCTGAAACTGAAAATATACCATCTTCTCAATCTCCAAATACGGTAAATATAGAGGATAGGAAATTAAATACTATTTCAATTGAAAGCCCTTTTGATTATGAAAAAAGCTTACTTTATATACCAAAAAATATGCCTGATGCTAATGATACAAATTTTAATCATCAATTAATTATGCAGACATGGGCAAGCATTCTAAGCAGCGGCGGACATGCCTTAATATTATGTACAACCTTAAAAGGTGTTGACCAAACTGCACAAGCATTAGATAAATTATTAACTCAGCATAATTTAGACTGGCCATTGTTAATACAGGGGCAAAGCACACGTTCCCGTTTACTGCAGGAATTCAAAGCTAAACCTAATTCCATATTAGTCGGCAGTCAAAGTTTTTGGGAGGGCGTAGATGTTAGAGGAGAAGCTTTACGCTTAGTTATTATTGATAAAATTCCATTTACTACGCCTGATGACCCTGTGAATGCAGGTAAAATTCGCCACTTAAAACAGCAGAATATTAATGCATTTACAGATTATCAAATTCCTCAAGCTTCTGTTACTTTACAGCAGGGTGCTGGAAGATTAATCAGAAGCGAATCAGACAAAGGGGTGCTAATTATTGGTGATAAAAGGCTTGTAGAAAAGCATTACGGGAAAATTTTATTGGCAAGTCTGCCTAAATTTAAAATTACCCGAGATGAAAATGAAGTGATTAAATTTTTTAATTAAGCAATAGAGGTTCTATGTTATAAAATTGCTCAGTTAAAAACTAAACTGCTAAACTATTTTAGCAAGTAGTAAATCCTGCATATTAAATGCACCAATTAAAATATTATTTTCTAAACCATCTGATACCAGAATTTGATTAATAGACTGTGTTTCCATAATGTTTAAAGCATCTACAGCCATTTGTGAGGCATTAACAGTTTTCGGAGACTGTTTCATAACATGAATAATTTTAATATCTGCAAAACTTTTTGAAGTATTAATTAATCTGCGTAAATCGCCGTCTGTAAAAATTCCTAATATTTTTTTGTCTTTTAAATTATTAACAATAGCTGTCATACCTAAACCCTTCTGTGTCATTTCCAGCAATGCATCGGCTAGGCTTGCATTCATATCGACCATAGGTATTTTTTCATTAACTCTCATTATATCTTTTACACGGGTTAATAACTTTTTACCAAGGCTGCCACCGGGGTGAGAGACGGCAAAATCATCTACACTAAAGCCTCTGGCATCTAACAAACAAAGAGCAATTGCATCACCTAATGCTAAAGCAGCTGTTGTGCTTGTAGTTGGTGCTAAATTATGTGGACAAGCTTCCTGCTCCACAAAAACATCAATATTTATATCGGATTCCTTACTTAAGGTAGAATTTGGATTGCCGGTAATTGAAATTAATTTTATTTTTTTACGCTTTAAAGCGGGTAATAAGCAAATAATTTCAGCTGTTTCACCCGAATTTGAAAGCAGAATTGCTGTGTCATTTTCTTGAATCATGCCTAAATCGCCATGACTAGCTTCAGCCGGATGAATAAAAAAACTTGGTGTACCGGTAGAGGCTAGTGTTGCGGCTATTTTATTAGCAATATGACCTGATTTACCCATGCCAATTAATACAACTTTACCGCTACATTTTAATAATAGCTCAATAGCTTTTTCAAAAGACGTATTTTTAGATAGATTTTTACTTAATGCAGTAATTGCATTGGCTTCTATTATTAAAGTTTGCTGTGCCAAAGTTATAATTTTTGATGTCATATATGGTATATACAAGAAATAATTTTTAATGTCTGTATTATAAGCTAAATGATAATAAATTTTCATATATGATTTAGATAATATGGATTGTAATATTTGTAATATCTTTGTCTTTTATTATTGATATAAGTCAGGATGTGTAATAAATATGTTATAATTAGACAACTAGGCAGCCCAAAGAAATTGGAGAAAATTATGTCTATATTAAATAGAATTGTTGATATTAAGCGTCAAGAAGTTTCTTATCTAAAACAGCAATTATCTTTAGAGCAAATTAAACAGCAAGCTTTGGAATATATAAAGCAAAGTCCAAGCAGGGATTTTATTCAAGCTATTAAAAACAAACATGATAACAATCAATCTGCAGTTATTGCCGAAATAAAGCAGGCAAGCCCGTCAAAAGGCATAATCTGCAATAATTTTGTTCCCGCTGAAATTGCAATTGCTTATCAGCAAAATGGAGCATCTTGTTTATCTGTATTAACTGAAGAGCAATATTTTAAGGGTAAAATTGAATATCTACAGCAGGCAAAGCTAGTAACAAGTTTGCCGGTTTTACGTAAAGATTTTATTATTGATGAATATCAAATCTACCAAAGTGCATTAATTGGAGCAGATGCTATTTTACTAATTGCTAGTATCTTAGATGAAAAACAAATGATTAAATTTGAAGAAATAGCACATAGTTTAAATTTGGCTGTGCTTCCAGAAATTCATCATGAAAATGAATTAGACAAAGCTATAAAATTAAAAACTCCTTTATTAGGTATAAATAACCGAAATTTACAAACCTTTGCAGTAGATTTAGCTCAAACCATAAATTTATTGCCTAAAATAAGTAACAAAATTATAGTAACTGAATCCGGCATTTTGGATAAAAATGATGTAGAACTTATGCATTCTCATCAAGTAAAAACTTTTTTAGTCGGTGAAGCATTTATGAAAAAAGATACCCCTGCAGAGATAGGACAAGCCTTACATCAATTATTTTATAGCTTATAGCTAAACCCATATAATCAATATGAAATCTACCTTAAATCAAGACCATAAATTATTTAAAAAAATAGCTCCTTATTTTTTGGCATATCCATGGCACTTAGCTGCAACACTTGCTTTATTAATTCTAACTAAATTAACAAATTTAGGTGTTCCGATTTTAATTAAACAAATTATTAATTCATTTAATAACTTAAGCCAGTCTGACCAGCTGATTATGTTGCCCTTATGGTTAATTATTGCATATGGAGCCTGCAGATTTTTAGCATATTTATTTGATGAAATTTGCGGATGGATATTTGCACATGTTACAGAGCGCACATTGCAAGCCATATCTCTGGATGTATTTAGACATATTTTTAATTTATCTTTAACTTTTCATTTGAACAGGCAAGGAGGCAGACTTCATCGGGAAATCGATAGAGGAACACGGGGCATACGTTCTTTAGTTTCGTATAGTTTATATAGAATATTTCCTACCTTTCTTGAAATTGGTATTGTATTAACTTGGCTTCTTACCCAATATAGAGTTTGGTATGCAGTTGTAGTGTTGATCGCTTTGGTACTTTATATTAGTTATACATTTCTGGTTACTGAGTGGCGCGGACATTTTCGCCGTAAAATGAATGAGCTTGATACCCAAGTTTCACAAAATACCTATGATTCATTATTAAATTATGAAACTATAAAATATTCAGGCAATGAAGAATTAGAGGCTCAAAGATATTCAAATCAGTTAAAAGAATTAAGTATTGCGACTATAAAAAATGACCGTAGTTTATCCGCCTTAGATTTTGGACAGCAGTTTATTATTGCAGTTAGTTTAGTGGTGATTTTAACTTTAGCTGCACTTGATATTAGAGATAAAAATATTAGTTTAGGAGATTTTGTATTAATTAATAGTTTAATGCTTCAATTATATACTCCATTGGTTTTTTTAGGCGTTATGTACCGTGAAATACGCCAAGCCTTAACTGATACTGCACGCTTATTTGAATTGCTTGATGAAAAAGTTGATATTCAAGATAATTCAAATGCAATTGAACTGCATACCAAATCACCTAACATCCGGTTTGAAAATATACATTTTTCTTATGATAATAAACGTAAAATATTAAAAGGCATTAGCTTTAATGTTCCAGCCGGAACAACGACAGCAATTGTCGGGCAATCAGGTTCAGGAAAATCAACTCTAACTAAACTTCTATTTAGATTTTATGATGTACAAAACGGGAATATTTATATAAATGATGTGAATATTAAAAATATTTCGCAGAATAGCCTGCGTAAGCACATGGCAGTTGTAGCTCAAGACACCGTGTTATTTAATGATACACTTGCTTACAATATCCGCTACGGCAAACCCGATGCGTCTGAAGACGAATATATAGCAGCTGCTCAAGCTGCTGATTTACACACTTTTGCTCAACATTTAAGCCATACCTATAACACAATTGTAGGCGAACGCGGATTAAAATTATCCGGCGGAGAAAAACAAAGAGTAGCAATTGCTAGAGCCTTATTAAAACAAGCTCCAATTTTAATTTTAGATGAAGCAACTAGTGCTTTAGACAGCAAAACTGAATATGCTATTCAAGAAGCTTTTCACCGCTTAAGTTTAAACCGCACAACTATAGTAATTGCACATAGATTATCAACAATTACTCATGCAGAACAAATAATTGTAATGGATAAAGGCAGTATAGTAGAAGTCGGTACTCACCAAGAATTACTGGATAAAAATGGAATATATGCACATATGTGGGCAGTTCAGTCAAGAAAAGTGAAAAAATTGTAGAAATACATTATACTATTTTGTAAATGTACTATAATCATCATACTTGAATTTATGCTTGTGTCGTTGTTAAAGTTATTCCTTTCAGCAGCAATATTTTGTCATGATTTTTGCTGTCGCTTGACATAAATCTGATTGAGAATGGTATATATTAATTAACTCTAAGAGGTAATATGAAACGTATATTTTTATTTTTACTAACTAATATTGCTGTAATGGCTGTTATCAGTGTTATGGTTCATCTATTAGGCGTAGATAAATTTTTAACTGCAAAAGGTTTAAATTTAGGCATGCTCTTAATTTTTTCAGCTGTAGTTGGATTTTCCGGCTCAATTATATCTCTGCTGATGTCAAAGCAAATGGCAAAGTGGTCAACCGGCTTAGAAGTTATCACAACACCTAGAAATGCTAATGAAGTGTGGTTATTAAATAAGGTACAAAATTTAGCTGTCAGAGCTGGCATAGGCATGCCGGAAGTAGGAATTTATGAAGGAGAACCAAATGCATTTGCTACAGGTGCAAGCAGAAATAATTCATTAGTCGCTGTTTCTACAGGTTTAATGTACAGCATGACTGAAAAAGAAGTTGAGGGTGTACTAGCGCATGAAATAGCCCACATTGCTAATGGAGATATGGTTACATTAACACTTATTCAAGGCGTAGTGAATACTTTTGTAGTATTTTTATCCAGAGTTGTTGCGTATGCAGCAGATTTATTCTTTAAAAAAGATAATCAAAGCGGCACAACTTGGGTTTATCCAGTCGCTTCTATTATATGTGAAATATTATTCGGCATTTTGGCAAGCGTGATTGTAATGTATTTCTCACGCATTCGTGAATATAAAGCAGATGCAGGCGCAGCTAAAATTATGCAAGATAAACAGCCTATGATTTTAGCATTGAAAAAACTGCTACATTTACAGACAGGCGGATTACCTAACAATATTGCAACTTCAGGTATTGCACAAGACAAAACCGACCATGGGTTTAGCTTAGCAAAGTTATTTATGACACATCCGCCGCTTGAAAGCAGAATCCAAGCTTTAGAAATAATTTAACAAGTTTAACAATATATTTAATTTAGATTTCCCCTCTAAAAGCTCTATATGTAGCAGATGTATTGTAGTTAAATATAATTTATGTTAGAATTCGCTTAGAACTTTTAGTTCGGCTTGCTCGCCTCCCTGAGTAAGTTCCCGTAAGGGTATCCCATTTTCCCACCTGCTTTGTCTGGCTATGCTATGCAAACGGTGGCTTTTTATTTTTATAGCCAAGTTTGCAGCTTTGCTGATAATACATCGGCTCCTATCTTTTTCGAACTTGAAAATAATTGTATTTCAATATTTTTATTACTCAAATTTAATTTATCAATTTTTTCTTTACAAATGCGTAAGGCTTGGGCTTGTTCAGAACGGTTTAATTTATCTATCTTAGTTAATAAAATATAAATAGGTTTGTGTACTTGAGAAAACCATATCAGCATAGTTTCATCAAGGTCAGTTACCGGACGTCTGCTGTCCATCACTAATACCATGCCTTTGAGCTGGCCTCTGGTTAATAAATATTCGCCTAAAAATCCGTCCCAGCTTTTACTTATTTGTTTATTTGTTTTAGCATATCCGTAACCGGGTAAATCTACTAAAAAACCTACAGTTTCTTTACTGCGGATTACGTCAAAAAAATTTAAATTTTGAGTACGTCCCGGCATCTTACTCATGTATGCTAACTGTTTTTGATTGGTTAATGTATTAATTGCACTTGATTTACCTGAATTAGAACGTCCTACAAAAGCAATTTCCGGCATATCGTATTCTGGTAAACCATCTAAACTAGCAACTGTTTTATTAAATTGAGTTTGCTGAAAAAAAAACGGCATTGAGTTCCCTATATTAAAATTATTTTTATGTTTTTATCATAAATTGAAAATTTGCATTAGATTTTAAATTTTGGCTTGGATTTGCCAAAATCTAAACCTATAAATCATTATGCCTTAAAAAAGCATCTATACTTGGTTCTCTGCCTCTAAAAGCAATAAAGCTTTCTAAGGCAGGGCGTGAACCGCCAACTTGTAATATTTCTTGTAAATATTTTTTACCAATAACCGGATTAATAATAGTTCCGCTTCTTTCTTTTTCTTCCTCAAATGCAGAAAAAACATCACTAGACAAAACTTCTGCCCAATGATAACTATAATAACCTGCAGCATATCCTCCCGCAAAAACATGGGTAAAAGTATTTGCCCAACGGTTAATATCAAGCTGTTTAGTTACATGATAAGTATCATTAATCTGCTTAGCTAGTATGTTGATATCTTTTATATCCTCTTGAATATGAGCTTCTATATCTAACATGCTAAACGTAATTTGTTTTAAAATAAATAAACCATTCAAGAAATTTTTAGCTTTTAACATTTTATTAAATAATTCCTGCGGCAAAACTTCGCTGCTATCTGCGTGTTTAGTTAAAGTTTTTACAGTTTCATAATCCCAGCAGAAATTTTCCATAAACTGGCTTGGTAATTCAACAGCGTCCCATTCTACGCCATTAATGCCTGATGCACCATCATCTTCAATTTTAGTAAGCATGTGATGTAAGCCATGACCGCATTCATGAAATAATGTAATTACGTCATCATGTGTTATGCAGCTTGGTTTATTTTCATCTGCTGATTTATTAAAATTGCAGATTAAATAAGCTACAGGTAAACCATTTTCAGTTATTTCTGATTTTGATTTATTGCGCAGACCATCCATCCATGCTCCGCTTTGCTTACCTTTTCTAGTATAAACATCTAAATAAAAATAAGCAGTTTCTTGATTATTTTTGTCTAAAATAGCAAAGAATTGTACATCTGGATGCCAAACTTGAGCAGTTTTTTGAACAATTTTTACTTCAAACAGATTTTGGATAATATTAAATAAACCCTGTAATACTGTAGGTAAAGTAAAATATAACTGTGCTTCCTGTGCTGAATAATTATATTGTTCTTGTCTTAATAATTCACTGATATAAGCAATATCCCATAATTCTAAGTTATGATTAAATTTAGACTCACAAAAATCTTGTAATAATTTAATATTTTTTACAGCACTTTTTTTTGCTGATTCAGCAATATCAGTAATGAAATCTATAACCTTTTGCGGATGTTTTGCCATTTTCGCAACTAAAGAAACTTCAGCAAAATTTTTATAACCTAATAATTTAGCTACTTTTTGCCTCAATTCCAGTAATCTATGAATTAATGGACTGTTATCCCACTCAATACTGCCTTGAGAAAATTCAGTAATATCAGAAGCCCTAGTAATGCTAGCTTTATATAAAGCCTCTCTAATGTCTCTGTTTTTGCAATACTGCATAATTTGGGTATAGACTGAACTATGCAGTGTTAATTTATAGCTTCCGTCTGCTTGCTTTAAACCTTCCAATATATGATTTGGAATACCATCAAGTAAACTAACATTTTCTGCTTTTACTACATACGCAAATTTATCATTTGCATCTAAAACATTATCAGAAATTTTTTTGCAAAGTATAGCTTTTTCGCTTTGTATTTTTAGGTAGGTTTGCTTGTCTTGACCTTCTAGCTCTGCTCCGCCTAATTTAAAACCTAAAATGCTGTCTTCAAGTATTTTTAATCTTGCTGGAGTTATGCCTAATTTTTCTAATTCTGCCTGATTATTTTCTTGTTTAGCTTTTTTTGCTAATTCAAATAATTGTTTAGTATGCTTATATAAAGTTTCATTTTGACCTAATTCAGACCAAAAAGCTGTAATTTTTTCAATTTGAGCATCAATTTCATCTCTCCATTCTTGGCTATCACATACACCAGAAAAATGATTAGCAATTCCCCACGCATAATTTAATGGTTTTGTACCTATATCAAGCAATTCTGATACTGTATGCCAATTTAAATTAGTTGTCTGTTCTGATTTTTCAATAGCCCGCTTTGCATTTTCTATACTTACATCGATAGCTTGTGCAAGTAAATCAGGTTTTATTGAATCAAATTCCGGCAGCTCTTGCCAGTTTAACAGCGGGTTATTCTTCATATTCATGTGTAGATTAAAATGTTAAATTAGTAAAAATATTATATACCAATCGGATTTCAATGTGCGAACTTCGCTGCCGTCAAAATTACCACTCAATGTACTATTATATACATAGTCGTCGTAATTTATTCCTGCCGCCTTGCCACAAAATGAACTACTATTAGTATAGCATTATTTAAAAATTAAGTTTTATGCTGGTTAATTAATGTTTCAAGCCCATATTGGGCTAGTATGACTGCATCACATAATCTGCGTACTGCCCCATTTCCGCCTTGTATATCGATTGTCCAATCACATATATTTTTTATAATAATATGTGCATTGCTTGGGCATACCGCCAGCCCGCTTGATTCTAACAGCGGATAATCCGGTATATCATCACCCATATAAGCAGCTTGTTGCCGGTCTAGATTATATTTGGCTAATAAATTTTCATAAACTGGAATTTTATAAGAAATTTTTTCATGTACATCTGTAATGCCTAAATCATGCATGCGTTTAGTCAGCATATTTGAGCCTCGCCCGCTAATAACAGCAACTTTTATACCATAGTGCATGAGCATTTTTAAGCCATGACCATCTAAAGTATTAAATGCCTTTATGTATTCGCCGCCATCTCCATAATATAATTGACCATCAGTTAAAACTCCATCTACATCTAAAACCAACATTTTTATTTTACTAAGTTTTTCATGTAAATGCGATGGGTAGATATTTAAACTATCTGATTTATTCATAGAATTTATTTAAGATTAAAATTTATTTTAGCATATACAGATAAACTTGTTTAATGAATTTGGCTATACGCAATTTAGTTGTGTATAATAGCGGATATACTTTAAATTAAGATAATTGAAGGAAATACTATGCGGACACACTACTGCGGAGACGTTTCTCTGCAACATTTAGAACAAACTATTACAGTATGCGGATGGGTTCAAAGACGCCGTGATCATGGCGGAGTAATATTCATTGATTTACGTGATATAACTGGTTTAGTTCAAGTAGTGTGTAATCCGGATAATTTGGAGTTATTTAATTTAGCAGAAACAATCCGTAATGAATTTTGTCTGCAGGTAACTGCTGTTGTAAAAAATAGACCTGAGGGTACAGTTAACACAAATTTATCTACAGGTGAAATTGAGTTAATTGCTACGGAACTTAAAATTTTAAATCCATCAGTTGCTCTGCCTTTTATGCTAGATGAAGATAATTTATCTGAAACCACTCGTTTAACACACAGAGTTTTAGATTTGCGCCGTCCAATTATGCAGCGTAATTTACGCTTACGTCATAAAGTTACTATGATTGTACGAAGATTTTTAGATGCAAATAAGTTTATTGATATTGAAACGCCAATGTTAACTAAATCTACGCCTGAAGGCGCTAGAGATTATTTAGTGCCATCAAGAGTACACGACGGATATTTCTTTGCATTACCCCAATCACCGCAATTATTTAAACAGTTATTAATGGTATCCGGATTTGACAGATATTATCAAATTACTAAATGTTTCCGTGATGAAGATTTACGTGCAGACAGACAGCCGGAATTCACACAGATAGATATTGAAACATCATTTATGGACGAACAGCAAATTCGTGATATGTTTGAGCAAATGATGAGAGAAGTGTTTAAACAAGCAATTGATATAGATTTAGGCGAACAATTTCCAATTATGACATTTGCTGATGCAATGTATAAATACGGTTCAGATAAACCGGATTTACGTGTTAATTTAGAATTTACAGAGTTAACACATATTATGAAAGATGTAGATTTTAAAGTATTTTCAAACCCAGCCAACATGACTGACGGGCGTGTAGTTGCTTTAAGAGTGCCAAAAGGCGGGGAAATATCACGCGGTGATATTGATATGTACACACAATATGTAAGCATTTACGGTGCTAAAGGTTTAGCATGGATTAAAGTTAATGATAAAGATGCCGGTCGTGATGGGTTACAGTCTCCGATTGTCAAAAACTTACATGATGAGGCAATCAAATCTTTATTAGAACTTACGCAGGCACAAAATGGCGATTTAATTTTCTTTGGTGCAGATAAAGCTAAAGTTGTAAATGCATCTATTGGAGCATTACGCCTAAAAATCGGTCATTCTGAATTTGGTAAATCCAGCGGACTGTTTACTGGAGGGTGGAAGCCATTATGGGTTGTAGATTTTCCTATGTTTGAATATGATGATGAAAACAAACGCTGGTCTGCGATGCATCACCCATTCACAAGCCCTAAAGATGAACATATTGAATTATTAACCTCTAATCCTGGAAGGTGTTTAGCAAAAGCTTATGATATGGTTTTAAACGGCTGGGAAATGGGCGGAGGTTCTGTGCGTATTCACCGCAAAGATGTACAAACAACAGTATTTAATGCATTGAATATTAATGAAGAAGAGGCTGCAGTTAAATTTGGTTTCTTATTAGATGCATTACAATATGGAGCGCCTCCGCATGGCGGCTTGGCATTTGGCTTAGATAGAATGATTACATTAATGACAGGTGCTGAATCAATCCGTGATGTAATAGCATTCCCTAAAACACAGAGAGCTCAATGCTTATTAACGCAAGCTCCAAGCTTGGTGGACGAAAAACAATTACGTGAATTGCATATTAAATTACGTAATAATCTGCAAATTAATGTTGATACAGAAATATAAAGCCATAAAATGGACTGTATAATTTTATAATTTATGCAGTCTGTTATAATTTTACAGAGCTATTGTATATATCTCGATTTTTACTTATGAATGTGCTAAGACCCTGTCCTTCCTTTGCACACACACACACCTGTTCAAAAAACTTTCCTCCAATCTTGTTGACGGTATATTCATAACAAGCAATATCACCTTTTTTATTTTCAAACTTAACTATTATTGAATAATCTAGTATTTCATACTCAATAATTGGAGATTCTCCGCTTAAGTTTTTATATTTATTCATTTTCAGCTCCATAGGTTTTTAGTCTAATAAAATATATGTTTAAGTAAACACATACATCATAATGTATATTATATAACCTACACAATGATCAATCAAGATATTAAATAATTTAGAATTATATAAATCATCAACAACACTTAAACTTACCATTTCCGCCAAATCTAGATAATTGCCTTTGCTTAAAAAATTCTTCATATGTCATAATTTGCTGTTCAGGATGATTTTCCTGCATATGCAGGCAATAACCTTCATAATCAGGAATTCCTATCATAAGTCTAGCAAATTGTACAGCTTTTCCTAAATATGTACTAATTTTGCTGGTATTTTCTAGTTCCATTTTATTATTGCCCTACTTTTATTTTCAATACTTAAATATCATTTAATAAATTTATTTACACAATAATCAACATTTCAATATTGCGTAAATAATAATGTAAACTATAAATTTATATTCGCAGGCGTAATATTTTCATCTATGCCAAAATGAATTGGATGTTTTTTAGTGTAAATTTTCCAGCATTTTATGGCAGAAAATGTAACAATACTCACTACAACACATACAAAAAATATAGATAACCCGGCATTTACATAATCATTTATAATCACTTTATGCATTTGCTCTAAATTTTTTGCAGGGGCTAAAATTTTACCTTCGAGTATAGATAACTGATATTTTTTTGCATGAGCTAAAAATCCAATTTTAGGATTAGTATGAAATACTTTCTGCCAAGCTGCTGTCAATGTGCAAATTAATATCCAGCACATCGGCAGTATTGAAACCCAAGCATAGCGTGCTTTACCCATTTTAAATATCATTACAGAAATTAAGCCAAAAGCAATAGCGGCTAACATTTGGTTAGAAATTCCAAATAAAGGCCATAAACTATTGATTCCGCCTAAATGGTCAATTACTCCCTGATATAAGAAGTATCCCCATGCCCCGACGCATAAAGCAGTTGCAATTAAATTGCCTGCTAATGATTCAGTTTTTTTAAGTCTTGGAATAAATGTGCCTAATAAATCTTGAATCATAAATCTGCCGGCACGAGTTCCAGCATCTACAGCAGTTAAAATGAACAATGCTTCAAATAAAATAGCAAAATGATACCAAAACGCCATCATGCTTTTCCCGCCTGTTATATTTGCAAAAATTTGTGCCATGCCAACTGCTAAAGTTGGCGCTCCGCCTGCCCTAGAAATAATAGTTTTTTCACCAACTTGAGCAGCAGTTTGAGTTATCATTTCCGGTGTAATTAAAAAGCCCCAGCTGGAAATTGTACTAGCTGCACTTTCTGCAGTTTTGCCAATCACAGCCGCTGGGCTATTCATTGTAAAATAAATACCTGGGTCAATACATGCTGCTGCAGCCAATGCCATAATTGCTACAAATGATTCCATAAGCATTGCCCCATAGCCAATGTATCTAGCATGAGTTTCATTTTCTAATAACTTTGGAGTAGTACCTGAAGCAATTAACGAGTGAAAACCGGATACAGCACCGCATGCAATAGTAATAAATAAAAATGGAAACAAACTTCCTGACCATACCGGACCTGTTCCATCAATAAATTTAGTCAGCGCAGGCATTTGAAGATGTGGAGCAGAAATTAAAATTCCTAGGGCTAAACCAATAATCACGCCAATTTTTAAAAAAGTTGATAAATAATCCCTTGGAGCTAAAATTAACCAAACAGGCAAAACTGCAGCAACAAAACCATATCCAATTAATATCCATGTTAATTGAACTGGAGTAAAGGTAAATATTTGACTTAAGTTTGCATGATGAGAAACATATTCCCCAGCAAAAATAGCTCCAATAAGTAAAATAAAGCCTAAAACTGATACCTCTAATATTTTCGCAGGGCGGATATATCTGGCATAAATTCCCATAAATACAGCAATTGGAATAGTGGCTGCCACTGTAAAACTTCCCCATGGGCTTTCTGCCAGCGCTTTTACTACAATTAAAGCCAAAACAGCTAATAAAATTATCATTATCATTAAAGTGCCAAATAATGCAATAATGCCGGCAGTTTTGCCTATTTCAGATTTAATTAAATCTCCTAGCGAGCGTCCATCATGGCGGCTGGATATAACCAGCATCATAAAATCCTGCACTGCACCTGCTAATAATACGCCGGCTAAAATCCATATCATGCCGGGTAAATAACCCATTTGGGCTGCCAATACAGGTCCAACTAAAGGACCAGCTCCAGCGATGGCTGCAAAATGATGTCCAAATAATACATGTTTATTCGTCGGCACATAATCTAAACCATCATTATGAATGAGTGCTGGGGTTTTACGTGAGTAATCTAAATTTAGTACTTTGTTTGCAATAAACCGGCTGTAATATCTGTATCCAATTAAATATACACAAATAGCCGTTACAACTATCCATAATGCATTTATAGATTCTCCTCTGGATAATGCAATTGTGGATAAAGCAAATGTAAATAACAATGAAAAACAAATCCATGCCAGCGGTTTAGCTAGATTTTTCATATTGCCTCCTATAAATTATTTTTTATATTTGTTAATTAAATAGTAACTTACCATATTTAATTAGTAGGCATATTCTAAAACATATTAACCATAGTTACAACTACATCATTTATCAGCATAAGCACAACTATAATTTTTTATGTGTTGAAAATAAGATACAAAAATACCAAATATGTTTGAATAATACAACATTGTGAACTATAAATTAATTAAGCATTTGCATAAGAGTGCAAAGAAAAAGGGAAAATGGGATAGATATAAAATATTAATAAAACTAAAAAATAAAATACTAAAGCACTTTAAATAATATAAAACAAAATAGTGTTTTTAGTCGTGCATCTTTATGCACAAGCATTCGGGAGGGAATGTTATGTATAAAAATACCAAAAATTGTATTGGTGCGGCGATAGCTACGTCTTTCATTTTAGCCGGATGTGGCGGAGGTGGAGAAAGCAGTAGCTCAACGCAATCATCTCAATCTAACAGCGGATCTGTAAACACAGGCGGCAGTTCAGGTACTGGAAGTCAAAATAACGGCAGTACAGATACTGGGGGCAATGGTAGTATCTTACTGCAGGGTGTTAAAGAGTGGCAAAAACCAACAACCGTTGGAACGCTGACACCTAGTTTAGGCTTAAAAATAAATGAAATTTCATCAAGCAGTACGGGTGTTCCATGGGTAGAAATCTATAATCCAAATTCAGAAACAGTAAACTTAAGCAGTCATAAGCTTAGGAGCTTAGCAAAATCTGCATCAAATAATCAATCAGCAGGAGCTGTAATATTTGATTTGCCGAATATAGATATTCCGGCAAACAGCTATGTAGCTGTATCTCCGCGGGTAAGCTCATGGCTAAATACAGATGCTAATGTAGTATTCTTAGATCAAAGTGGTAATATCCCAACATGGGGCAATGATGGATATATAGAATTGCTGTATAATAACAACACTTCAGACATGGTAAGTATTGGTAAATTATATACCCCAACCACGCTATCTTTTCCAGATAATAAAGTTATTTCTTTAAATACAAATAAACAAAGCGTTGGCTTATGGCAAGGTTCTTGGCAAAATATGAATTTTGCAACTCCTGCCGGTATAAATGATACAGACCCTTCTGCAGTAGATGAAGATGGAGATGGAATACCAACTCTGGCAAAACAATCTGGTAAAACATTTGGCGGTATTGATGTTTACGCA
Source organism: Burkholderiaceae bacterium (assembly GCA_023266335.1). Taxonomy (GTDB): domain Bacteria; phylum Pseudomonadota; class Gammaproteobacteria; order Burkholderiales; family Burkholderiaceae; genus JAHFQJ01. The sequence goes on along the minus strand of JAHFQJ010000004.1, from coordinate 99,840 downwards.
ATGGGAGCAAGAAAAGGTAAAAAAGATGTATTCATACAACTTGATTATATGAATAATTCGGTTAGTATTCCGCAAAAAACTGCTTTAGATAAAGTTAAACAATCATTCTCAAAACATAATATTGCATTACATATAGATGTAGGGGGGCTGTATAGCGAAAATATTAATCCAGATTTATATAATTTAGGGCAAGGCAAGTTATTCAAAGTGAATGCCTGCACGGTATTACCTACTATTTATGATAAGCAGGCACAGGGATGTGATAGCCTGTTTGATTATAAGCAGACTATGACTGGTATGCGCCGAAGTTTTTTCCACTATGTATTATTTGCCAAATCCCAAGTTCCAATAGGATACGGTCCGTCTGGTATGGCAGAATATTTAGGAAAAAATGCTTTGATTACTTTAGATGGCTGGGGCTTAAAAAGCTCAACTCAGCAAGAACTAACATTATTAGTTAATTATCAGGCTGGCGCATTTATGCATGAAATAGGTCATAATTTTGGCTTATTACATGGTGGGAATGATAATATTACTTATAAACCTAACTATGTAAGTGTAATGAATTATCTCTACCAATTAAGAGGAGTAACTACAGATTTTACTTCAGATATGGCAATTGACAGATTTTATAATTGGGTAAATGCAAAAAATGTAAGCATATGCAGTTTAAATAATTCGCCGTGCAATGAAAATTTTACTGTAGATTACTCTTATGGAAACTTGCCGGCTTTAAATGAAAATAGCTTATTAGAAGAAAATAATTTGTTAGGCAATAAAAATGGCGGATTTGCTGACTGGAATAATGATTCAGTTAAAAATACTGCTCCTTATTCTAAAGATATAAATCAAGATACTGCATTAACTGAATTAAAAGACTTTGATGATTGGGGCAATCTGCAATTCAATTCTAATTATGGGGTAATGTCATTCAAACAAGGAGTTTCAAATATGAATAAAAAACCTTCAAGTATGTTTATGGGTGAACACGGAGTAATACTTGAAAAAATTCTGCAGTATGAACATACCAATTAATTAAATGAATGAATAATCAATGAATAATTGAATAACTAAAAGAAACTACAGAGAATATAAAAAGAAATTGTTTTCCTCCCTTGGCTCTGCGTAGATTAATCAAAGTAAAGGTTAAAATATGCAGAGTTTTTTTATATAAATTATCTGGTAATTTTTTTTGCAATGAAGTTATCATAATAATCTATATGAGACTTTACTTCACACGTGCTCCAACTTCCGCTTTTAAAATTGTAAATAGGCTCATAGATTCCTTCACTGAGTCGAGAAGTATAACATTGCTCAGCAGCAACTGCCCTTGCAGCTGTTTCAAAAGCAGCTGACATTTTCACATTATTTTTTGCATGAAGCTCTAATCTTTTTGTTGCATCTCCTTTAACTACACATAACATATTTATCCCCCTAAAATTATAAATCAAGAAGCTAAAATATACTCTTAAATAGTTATAAATTCAATTCTAACTATACTTTCTTTCAACTTTAACCACACTTTTTATTTTTTGAATCATAGAAATAGCCTGTTGTAATTTATCTTTGGTAAATAATTCTAAGGTAAAGGTTAAACATGCAATATTATTTTTGCTTTTACTTTGCGTACTAATTACATTAATTTTTTCTTTAGACAAAATATGTCCTAAATCGCGTAATAATCCTTGTCTATCGTGAGCTTCTATATATAAATCTACGATATAACGCTGATTTTCCTGTTCTTTCCATTGAGCATCAATAATGCGGTCTGGATACTTCTGATGATATTTTGCCATACTAATGCACTGTGTTCTATGAACTGTAACGCCATTACCTTTAGTAATAAAACCAACTATATCATCACCTGGAATAGGTTTACAGCATTTTGCTATCTGCATGACTAAACTATCTAATCCCATAACACTTATGCCTAAATTTAATTTTTTAGATGCTTTAGATGCCGATGAATTAGCATTACTTGGACGTTTAGTTTTTATAATATAAGAAGTATCTGTTATATCACTAATTTCATGTTCATTTTTATTATTTACTATATTTACTGAAGATTTATTGCCATAATTTAAATTAAGTATATCTTCAATATATTTACCAGAAATCAAATCTTTAGCTAAAGTTAAAAATAAATCATTGCTGTTTTTATAGCGACAGTGATGGGCAAGCTCTTCTAAATTAACACCGGTTTTTCCTTCACGCTGTAAGATTTTTTCTAAAATCAATCTGCCCTTATTAATAGTTTCTTCTAATTCTAATGCATTAAACCATGCTCTAACTTTAGAACGAGCTCGATTGCTTACTAAATATTGGGGATTGCTGCGCAGCCAGTTTCTAGAAGGTCCTCCTTCTTTAACTGTAATTACCTCTACAGTTTGTCCATTTTCAAGCACAGTGTATAAAGGCACCATTTTACCGTCAATTTTTGCTCCTCTGCACCTATGTCCAACGTTCGTATGCACATGATAAGCAAAATCTAATGCAGTTGCAGATACAGGCAGAGCAATTACTTTAGCTTGCGGAGTAAATACATAAATATGGTCATCTACCCAATTTCCAGCTTTTTCCCATCTATCTTCTGCATTAATCTTTAAACTATTATTAGGCTCTAAGTTTACAGCACTATTTTGAGATGCGTCATAATGTAAATTAGAAGAAATATAACCAATTTCACTATCCTCTTTCCATTCTAACAACTGTCTAAATAAAGCTATTTTTTCTTCATAGCTTCCTGATGCACTAAATTCTCCGCTATAACCTTTAGTACCGGCTTCTTTGTAACGCCAATGGGCAGCAACGCCGAACTCGGCTTGCCTATGCATTTCTGCTGTGCGGATTTGTATTTCAATTGCTTTGCCGTCATCAGCAATTACAACCGTGTGAAGAGACTGATAACCATTTGGTTTTGCTTGAGAAATATAATCATCAAATTCTTTAGGAACCGGAGTCCATAAATTATGCACAATGCCTAATGCTGTATAGCAGTCTTTTATATCTTTTACAATTATTCTAAAGGCTCTAACATCATATAAATGAGTAAATGATAAATTTTTCCCATGCATTTTTTTCCAAATACTGTAAATATGCTTAGGTCTGCCTGAAATATCTGCATTGATTGATGCTTCTTTCATAGCACTGATAAGATTTTGCTTCATTTCTTCAATGAAGTATTCGCGCTCTGCTCTTTTTTCATCTAATAAGCTGGCAATTTGCCTATAACTCACAGGCTCCATAAAACGGAATGCCAAATCCTCAAGCTCCCATTTTAGTTGCCAAATGCCAAGACGGTTTGCTAATGGTGCATAAAGATTTAAAACATCTTTTACCCATAATATGGGCGGTTCAGTTTTATTATGAGCATGCCAACGTAAAGTCTGAAGCTGTGAAGCCAGCATAATAACAATTGCACGTATATCTTGTGCAGAAGCTAAAAGCATTTTGCGTAAAATTTCAAGAGTTGCCTGATGCTCTAAGCTATTATCTATTCTTTCAGAATGTCCGGTAAATTGCTCTGTAGTCTGCAGTAATTTATACACGCCAGCAGATAAATACAATGTATCTGGATTAAATTTATTTTGATTTGGGTGATTAATTATGTAATCCTGCAGCTGCGGATAAAACGCAAACAGCACGCAAGATTTAGTCATATATGCATCTATATCAAGGCTTGATAAAATATCATATACGCCTTTTACATGAGACGCAGCCGGCTCTTTATTATTGCCGTTATTGATATAAATATTCTCAAAATCAGGTATATTATTTTGAGTCCAGATATAAATATTGTCAAATAAATTTAAAATGTTATCCGATTCTAAATCTAAAGTTTTACTATCAAATGAATTAGTATTAATTTTTGATATTTCATCCATAATAATAAGGATATAGGTATATAATAATTATTATATGCCTTGGATAATAAATTTCAATTTTAGTTCATTTATATTTATTATATTCATAATAATACAACTTTATTACGATTTAGGTAATTTAAATAATTGAGAGTGTTCATTTAGATAGTTATTTTTAAGATTTTGGAAATCTAAACCTAATAAACATAAGGCTTTGAATTTTTAAATTTACAGAAAAGCTATCTATATTTAATACTCTCAAATAATTTAACCTTTCCAAACCTGCCCAATTGATATAGAGTTTAACTTTGCTCTACGTCCATACCATAAATTAGCTAATGCTCGCGCAAACAGCACAGCTGAAAACATTGAGCTTAAAATTCCAATACAATGCACAACTGCAAAGCCTTTGACAGGACCAGAACCAAAAGCTAATAACGCTAAGCCGGCAATTAATGTAGTAATATTACTATCTAAAATAGTATCCCATGCATGCGCAAAACCAGAGTAAATAGCTTTTTGCGGGCTTGCTCCGCCACGCAGTTCTTCACGGATACGCTCATTAATTAGCACATTTGAGTCAATTGCCATACCTAAAGCAAGTGCAATCGCAGCAATACCAGGTAAAGTTAAAGTAGCTTGTAAGATAGATAATGCACCAATTAACAGCAATACATTTACACTAAGGGCTAATACTGAAAAAACACCAAATAACGTGTAATAGCAAATCATAAACACTGAAATTGCTGCAAACCCGTAAATTAAAGATTTAAAGCCTTTTTCAATATTTTCTGCTCCTAATGAAGGTCCAACAGTACGTTCTTCAATAATATTCATAGGTGCAGCTAAAGAACCTGCCCTTAATAATAAAGCTAAGTCATTGGCTTGTTCAGTCGTTCGTTGTCCGGTAATTTGAAAATCTGAACCAAATTCACCTTGTATTGTAGCTACGGTTAAAACTTCAGCTTTATTTTTTTCAAATAAAATAATTCCCATCGGTTTGCCAATATTTTCACGTGTTGTTTCACGCATATTACGCCCACCCGCCGCATCTAATTTAATACTCACAACCGGTGTTTGATTTTGATCAAAACTTGCTGCTGCTGTATTAATTCTATCGCCGGTAAAAATTACACCTTTTTTCATCACGGCAAAATTACCATCTGCCATTGAGTATATATCTGTTCCAGCTGGAGCATCTGCTTTACTACGCACCACAGAATGAGCTGGATCAGCTAATCTTGCTTCTAAGGTAGCTGTGCGTCCAATAATATCTTTTGCCCGAGCTGTATCTTGAACGCCCGGAAGCTGTACTACAATTCTGCTTTCACCCTGCTGCTGAATAATTGGTTCACTTACCCCTAATTCATTCACGCGGTTACTTAAGGTAGTAATATTTTGTTTTACTGCATTATCCTGAATTTCTTTTTTAGATGCCGGAGTAAATGTTCCCGTTATATTTTCATTTTTTTGAATAAATATCAGTTCAGTAAATCTGCTTTGCAGAACCGTTTGGATATTTTTAGCTTGATTTTCATCTTGTGCATTAATTGTAATGCCACTATCTTGTTTTTCAATTCCGTTATGCTGCAAATCTTTTTCACGCATTAAAGCCCGAATATCTGAAGATAAACTATCGAGTTTTTTATTCAGCGCCCCCTGCATATCAACCTCTAAAAGAAAATGCACCCCGCCTCTCAAGTCTAAACCTAAAAACATAGGTTTTGCACCCAAACTGCTTAACCAGCTTGGAGTAGATGAAAGAAGGTTTAACGCCACTACATAAGAACTATCATTTTCTTGAGGATTTAATTCTTTATTTAATATATCTTTAGCCTTTAATTGTGTTTCAGTGTCCGGCAAACGAACCTTAATGCTGGCATGAGTGCCTGCATCAAATGTAATTCCTATAGGAATTATTTTATGCCTCTGTAAAATTTGCTCTATTCTTTGGTGCAAAGCTAAATCTGCTTTTACAGTTGCTTTAACACTAGATATTTGAACAGCTGGAGTTTCACCAAAAAAATTTGGGATTGTGTAAATTAAACCAATAGTAAGAACTGCGATAATTAATATATACTTCCATAATGGATAACGGTTCATAATTATATTTCATATTATGTTAATAATGACTAAGATTGTAGCATTTATTTGATTTTAGTTAAATACTAAATCCTTTTTTGTCAATTATCTGGTCATGTATATTCTGATAATAGCTTCAATAATTAATATACTGTTTTCTAAAAGTAATTCCTCAAGTATTTTTGCAAAAGTAATGTATAATATATAGGAAAATAAGTAAGAGAAAATAAATCTACTAAAAAACTATTAAATAAAAATATGAATAAACATGCTAATTATGAAATATTAAATTTAATTGGTTATTATGAAATATTAAATTTAATTGGTTATGGATTAGCCAAATTTGATATGGACTTTATCCAAAAATTTGGATTTAAAACTAAATCTGAATTTTATGAATATTTTGTCAATAAAAAAATTGCAGATACAAAAGGAACTATAAAAAATAGAATGGATTTATTTGACCCATTTTTCCCAAATAATAACAGAAAAGGCTGGTGGCAAAAAGGTAATACCTACATTCATAGAAAAATTGTAATTGATAGTTTATTTGGCGAATGTAATGCATATGAATATGCAAACATCGTAAAAATTTATTTAAAAGAATATTTTACTATTTTACAAGATAATACAATTCAAAATGTTAAACCCATAGAAAAATCAAAATTTAAGCAATTGCAAAGAACAGGATTTGAAGCAGAAATTTATTTTATGAATAATTTTACATCTATAATTCTTTTTAATAATTCTTCAATAGAAGATGCAAGATTATTTGGTGACGGGTATGATTTTCAATTAAAAAATACCTATTTAGCTGAAATTAAAGGCATTAGAAATAAAAAAGGTAAATTTCGATTAACTGAAAACGAATATAATAAGGCAACAGAATATAAAGAGGATTATATAATAGTCCTTATTATGAATCTAAATGAAAATCCGTCTTTTAAAATAATTCAAAATCCTGTAAAAAATATAGAATTTATACCAAAAATTATAATGACAAAACAAATAAAAGAATTTCACGTAGCAGAAAATATAACTTTATGATAGATAAACAGCAAAAAAATCAAATACTTCTAAATTTTCTCAACGAAAAGAATAATTCTTATGCAGATAAAATAAAATGCCAATTACATTATTATTTTTTTGAACTTGAAAATAGTACAGGGTTTTTAGATAAACTTAATAGTAAGCAAGATATTTTTAATAAAATGGATTTGTTAATCAGTAAAATTATATTATTAGAAGATATAGATGGATTTGAGAATATAGTCCAAGAATATATATTTTAAAATAAAGCCTTATTTAAAAAATTATAAATTACCAAGTAAGCCTGATTTTTGCTCGGTAAAGTTTAAAATAGCAGTTTTTATTCATGGCTGTTTTTGGCATCAGCATGGATGTAGCAGAAGTAATATTCCTAAATCTAATATAGAATACTGGACAGCAAAATTACAAAATAATCAATTAAGGGATATTCAAAATATCGAAAAACTTAAACACCTTAGTTATATGGTTTTTGTTTTTTGGGAATGTGAAATTAATAAAGATATACACGCACTTGACCACCTTATGAATTTATATAAAGATTATCAAGAATTATTTTCTTAATTTTGATGTTATGGTTTGTTTAGATTAAATAAAAGTAACTATTACATATATTTACGTATTGCAAAAGTTAATAAGAATTGTTATCATTAGCATTATACTAATTAATTATATAATCATTAAAATGCATTCAAATATCTTAACTAATAATACCAATAAAAATTCTAATAAAATTCCTTATTCAAATAAAAATAAATTTGCCGTGAAGGCTATCTTACTTGCTGTACTTACTTTAAGTTCCAGCTATTTATTCGCACAAAATGTTAATAATAATAACGCAGGCAATGTAGCTAATCAAAAATTGACCAAACAAGATTTGACTTTTAATTCTGGTGAAGGAGATGAAGGCGAAGAAGAAAATACTCAATCCAGCAGTCAAAGTCAAGCTAATATTCTGCCTACTGTGGTTGTAACCGGAGACTCTTCTAGCAATAGTGATATAAGCCAGATGAGTAATTTAGACAAAGCTAAATTAAAAGCAAATGAAACTAAAGAAAAACAAGGATATAAAGCTAATAGTACAAGCCTTGGAAAATCAAATCAGGCAGTTAAGGATATTCCTCAATCTGTAACAATTATTCCGGAAAAATTAATTCAGGACCGCAATGCATATACGATGAAAGAAGCTTTACGTAATGTAGCAGGCTTAACTTTTAATGCAGGTGAAGGCGGACGTATAGGTGATAATATAACTATACGCGGATATTCAGCAGTTGGAGATTTATATTTAGACGGCATGAGAGACGCTGCTCAATATAATCGTGAAACTTTTAACTTAGCACAAATTGATGTGTTAAAAGGTTCTGCCTCTATGCTGTTTGGCAGAGGCTCTACCGGCGGTTTAATTAACCAAGTAACTAAAACTCCAAAGTTAAAAGACAAGTATGAAGCAAACTTCACTGTTGGTTCGGACGGATATTTAAGAGAAACAGTAGATTTAAATAAAAATCTTAATCCAACTACTTCAATACGTTTAAATGCTATGCATACTAAGGCAGATAGCTTTAAAGATGATGTAGAGCAAAAGCGTTATGGTATTGCTCCATCGATTACATTTGGTTTAGGCACAAAAGATGAAGTTACTTTATCTTATTATTTCTTAAAAGAAAATAATCGTCCGGATTACGGCGTACCATATGCCCAAGGCAATGCAGTTAATTACCCGATTAATGTGCCTGAAAACCGCTTTTATGGTTTACCAACAGATTTTGAACGTAATACTACCAATATCGCAACGGCATCTTATACACATATTTTTGATAACGACAGTTCATTAAAAACTGTAATGCGAGCGGCTGATTACGATAGAGATTTACGTGCAACAGCCCCACGTTTAATTGGAAGTACTGGAGCAATTAATGATGCCCGTGGTATAAATAGGCAAAGGCAGGCTAGGGGCGGACATGAAGAAACCTTTACTCTGCAAAGTGATTATAATACCAAATTTAATACAGGTAATATCAAACATGAATTATTAGCAGGTGCAGAATATATAAATGAGAAAGCAGAACGCTGGACATCTACTAGTCCGCTAGGAAATCCGGTAACAAATGTAGGTCTAACTGTTCCTATTAATTTGCCGGCTAATTTTAATTCTAGTTTTTATAAGACCGCGCCAAATAGCTATAAAGGCGATACTTTAGGTTTATATCTGCAAGATACAATTAACTTTACACCTAAATTTAAAGCTGTATTAGGAACAAGATTTGACCATTCAGAAGCAGATTATAACCGCCCGCTGCCGCAAGGTCCGTTGTCTAGAAATGATAATGTATGGAGCTATCGTGGTGGCTTAATTTATCAGCCATCAACAGAGGTAGCTTATTATGCTGCTTATGGAACATCATTTAATCCGTCAGCAGAATTATATCAGTTAGATGATAGAACAAAAAATACACCGCCGGAAAAAAACCGTAATATTGAAATTGGCAGTAAATTTGATTTATTAAGCAACAGATTATCACTGCGTGCAGCAATTTTCAGAACTGAAAAAACTAACGAAAGAAATACTGATTTAGCAACTCCTAATATTTCATTATTATCAGGTAAACGCCATACAAATGGTGTAGAGCTGGAAGCCAATGGCAGAGTAACAAATAAATGGGAAATTTTTGCATCAACTGCTTTAATGAAGGGTAAAATTGATGAAGCAAGCGCACAGCAAGCAAATACAAAAGGTATGATACCAATTAATACACCTAAATATACCTATAGCTTATGGAATACTTATAAAATTATTCCTAAAATTAAAGTTGGTTTAGGTGTTGAGGGTGTGGGTTTGCGTTATGGAAATGCGACTAATACAACAGCCGCTCCAGCATACACAAGAGTAGATGGAATGATTGAATATAGTGCTAAAAATTATGCAATAAAAGCCAATGTGTTTAATTTACTGAATAAAAAATATTTTGAGAGTGTATATGCCGGACATTCTGTTCAAGGTACACCTAGAGCATTTCAAGTTACATTTACAGCAAAATTCTAGTATATTCCCAGATATATAATTGTTACTCATTTCAGGCGGATTTAGTCAATATTAGTCTGAAATGCAATGATACAGATTAAGTTTCAAGTGAAACGAGTGTACTAAATTGAGAATAATCTATAATAGATTTATTCATAAATAGGAATGAAGGAAAAAATATGTCAGCCATGCATATCCCACAAGTTCTAATACCACAAGAGATTGTGTTAATACGTGAAATATTAGATAACGCAGATTGGCAGTGCGGTAAAGCCACTGCAGGTCAGCAGTCGATCCAAGTCAAACACAATCAGCAATTAGAAGAGAATAATCCTAATGCAGAGCAGGCACGGGATATTATTATGCAGGCATTAGGCAGGCATCCGCTATTTTTTACAACAGCTTTGCCTAAAAAGATTTTCCCGCCGATGTTTAATCGCTACACAGCACAACAAAATTATTTTGGAAATCATATTGATAATGCAGTTCGTACATCTAGGTTAGGAATGTGGGTGCGTACTGATTTATCTGCAACGTTATTTTTATGCAGTCCAGATGAATACAAAGGCGGGGAATTAGTTATAGAAGATAATCTAAACAGCTCATCAGTTAAATTAGAAGCAGGGGATATGGTTTTATATCCAGCAACTCATGTGCATAGAGTTGAGCCTGTAACTAGCGGATGCAGAACTGCATCATTTTTTTGGATAGAAAGTATGGTGCAGAATATCCAGCAAAGGCAATTACTATTAGATATGGATTTAGCTATAAATTCATTAAAAAGAAAAATGCAGGATAGCTGTAATAATCAGGAAGATAGTCAAGAAATTATACGCTTAACTGGTTGTTATCATAATTTATTGCGTATGTGGGCACAGCCTTAATCACATATTTCTACATTACCTTTAACTCAATAACTATTTAATAATGGAGATAAAGCCCTTTCAACATCTTTTATATCTAAATTTTGCCTTTCTGCCATACTTTCCACTTGGTCTTGTGCAATTTTACCAATGGTAAAATATTGACTTTCCGGATGGCTAAAATAAAATCCGCTCACAGACGAAGCAGGCAGCATAGCTAAACTTTCAGTAACACTCATACCAATTTCTGCACAATTTAATGCTTCAAAAAATAATTTTTTTATGGTGTGATCAGGACAAGCCGGATAGCCTGGTGCAGGTCGTACTCCAACATATTTTTCTTTAATCAATTCTTCATTAGTTAAATTTTCATCTTTAATATAACCCCAAAATTCTTTTCTTATTCTTTCATGCAAATTCTCAGCAAAAGCTTCAGCTAGCCTATCTGCTAAGGCTTTAAACATAATTCCGCTATAATCATCCTGTTGATTTTCAAAAAATTTCTCTTGTTTTTCCATGTTTATACCAGCTGTAACTGCAAAACATCCAATATAATCTTGTTTAGTATTTTTTGGTGCTATATAGTCAGCTAAACAGCGGTTCGGTTTTTCTATTCCATCAATAACAGGCCTTTGTGTCTGTTGCCTTAAATTATGCCACGTTAAAATTTTATTTTGTTTTTCTATATCTGAAAAAATTTCAATATCATCATTAATGCTGTGTGCCGGATAAATTGCAAATAAACCATTTGCCTGCAGCCATTTATGTTTGATTATGTCTTTTAACATGCTTTGCGCATCTTGATATAATTTTACAGCTGCTTCTCCAACGACTTTATCGGTTAAAATGTTTGGGAATTTACCTGCTAAATCCCAAGTTTGAAAAAATGGAACCCAATCTATATATTTAGCGATTAGATTTAAATCATAATCCAATAAAATTCTCCTGCCTAATATATTAGGTTTAGGCGGATTATAATTTTGCCAGTCAAGCTTATGTTTATTTTCTCTTGCTTTTCTTATACCCACTAGAACTGTTTGTTTTTTATTAGCATGCAAATCACGGGCATTTTGCTGCTCCTGCTTTATAGATTTTATATACTCTTTCTTTTTATCACCTAATAATTGGCTGGCTATACCTACAGCACGGCTAGCATCAGGGACATAAACCACAGGTCCGCTATAATTTGGCGCAATTTTAACTGCAGTATGAACTCTGGAAGTAGTTGCGCCTCCAATCAATAACGGCATTTGCTTTTCTCTAAAATAAGAATCTTGTTCCATCTCACTTGCAACATAACACATTTCTTCAAGCGATGGGGTAATTAACCCAGAAAGTCCAATTATATTTGCACCAACCTCTTTAGCTTTATTTAAAATTTGCACGCAGGGTATCATAACTCCCATGTTTTCTACTTCAAAATTATTACATTGTAAAACTACAGTTACAATATTTTTCCCAATATCATGCACATCACCTTTCACAGTAGCAATTACCATTTTTCCTTTACTTCCTGTATCTTGTCCGATTAATTCCATATGTTTTTTTTCTTCTTCAATAAAAGGTAATAAATGCCCAACAGCTTGTTTCATTACTCTGGCTGATTTTACCACTTGAGGTAAAAACATTTTTCCTTCGCCGAATAAATCACCCACAATATTCATGCCGCTCATTAATGGCTCTTCAATCACTAAAATCGGACGGCTATATTTTTGCCTTGCTTCTTCTGTATCTTGAATAATAAATTGAGTGATACCATGAACTAACGCATGAGACAATCTGTCTTCAACGCTGGAATTACGCCATTCTAAATTTTCAGTTTTTTTAGCACTGCCGTCTTTTTTATAATTGTTCGCAATATCAAGCAATTTTTCAGTAGCATCAGGGCTAGTATTTAAAATTACAGCTTCTGCACATTCTTTTAAAATAGGATCTAAATTTTGATAAACTCCAAGCTGTCCTGCATTTACAATCCCCATATCCATACCTGCTTTTATGGCATGGTATAGAAATACAGTGTGAATAGCTTCCCTAACTACATCATTTCCTCTAAATGAAAAGCTTACGTTTGACACTCCGCCTGATATTTTTGCATGGGGCAAATGTTTTTTAATCCAAGATACTGCTTGAATAAAATCTACAGCATAATTATTATGTTCTTCAATTCCTGTAGCAACTGCAAATATATTAGGGTCAAAAACAATATCTTCGGGGGAAAAATCTAACTTATCAACCAGTGTTCTGTAACTACGCTCACAAATTCCTATTTTTCTTTGATATGTATCAGCTTGTCCTGTTTCATCAAATGCCATAATAACTGCAGCCGCACCATAGCGTTTAATTAGGCGGGCTTGATATAGAAAATTTTCCTCGCCTTCTTTTAAAGAAATAGAGTTTACAATACATTTACCTTGTACACACTGTAAACCTGCCTCAATTACTTCCCATTTTGATGAGTCTATCATTAATGGCACTTTGCATATATCCGGCTCGCTTGCAATTAAATTAAGAAATTTTACCATAGATGAGCGACTGTCCAGCATTGCTTCATCCATGTTTATATCAATTATTTGCGCCCCGTTTTCCACCTGCTGACGTGCTACACTAAGTGCATCTTCAAAACGCCCCTCTAATATCATTTTTGCAAAAGCCTTCGAACCTGTAACATTAGTACGTTCGCCAATATTTACAAACAGGCTGTTTTTATCAATATTAAAAGGCTCTAATCCGCTTAAACGCATTTGTATAGACATGAAATATAGACAAGATAAATAAAACATAATATTTTATCATATTATAGGTAAATGGTTTTAAATTTTGAGAATTTCAATAAAATTTAGATGGTGTAAAAATACTATTATCGTTTAAAAAATACTGATAATATGATGGTAATTAATTATATTACTAATGAATATGCATATTATAAGTAAAAATACGTATTTTTTAATAAAAACAAATTCCATATAATATACTTTTATTTTAATATCAAATATAATGACTATTCCATCTTTAAATAATAAGTTAACACCTAAGCTAAAAAGTGGAGGTTATTTAGATTCAAAATTTACAGAAAATGAACTAAAGCCACATAAACATTATCTATTCTTTTGCAATAACGTTTATAGCCTTGTAATGTATAAAGAGAATGTAAGAGTTAGTATTGAATTTAGACCTAAAATATATGAATTATCCCTATTTCAAGCGCAACAAATACGAAAAGAATTTACTAAAAAATAATTATTAAATTAAATATAATCTATGCTCAATAATTACTCCTCCTCTTTTATAAATATTGAGCATCAGCATAATTGGCATATTATTCAAAGCAAATATCAAATATATTTAATTATATGTTTACGCTTTATCAGCATAAGTATAATTGCTGTTTATATGCAAATTTTTATTTTGCCATATATAGCTCTTTTATTAATTCTAGGGCAAAAAATTCTAAATCATAGTCAGACATTAAGTAAGCTTGCAATTTTAAAATCTAGAGAGCAAATTTACACCTATATTAAATTTGAACATGAATCTGTTTGGTATAATGCGCAATATTTACATGGATATAGTTTTTTCAATTATAATTTAATGATAATTAGTGTAAAATGTAATAATAAAGACTATAGCTATTTTATCTTAAAATATGGCATGCCTAAAATATTGTTTGAGGATTTACGTAAAATGCTCCATTATTTGATGTTTTATAGCCAAATTAAAAAATACACCATTAATAACTAATGGATAAGGTTAAAATATAGCTGATTTAGAATAATTTGGCATATAGGCGCACGTGGCACAGATAGACAAATAATTACAGCAAGGAGCTTGTTTAAGCACAAAACAACTATGAAAATTTATTATCAATAGGCTATAAATAATGCAAATGCTTGTTAATTATACTTGGCTGCAAAAAACTAAGCATCAATTATTAGATATTATAAAACGCAATGCACAAGCAATTATGTTATATGGGCATCAGGGTATTGGTAAAAAAAGCTTAAGCTTGTGGCTGGCAAAAATTTTATTATGCGAAAATACCAATACAGCTGCCAATCAAGATAAAAGCTGCAATTCTTGTTCTGCTTGCCATTTATTTGACATTTTTCAACATCCTGACTTACATATTTTAGATTATAAGGATGAAAAATTTGCAGATACCAATAATATTGGTATTGATAATATTCATAATTTGATTTCAGGGCTGCAACAAACCCCTCATATGGGAAAAATGCAGGCAGTAATTATTTATACTATAGAACAATTAACAATAGCCGCCTCAAACGCATTATTAAAAACCCTAGAAGAACCGAATAACAAAACCATTTTTATTATTATAAGTCATAATATTAAAAAAGTAATGCCGACTATATTATCCAGATGTATTAGCATCAACATACCGCATCCGGATAAACATCAGGGTATAGAATGGATAAATCAAAATAGCCACAATATTCCTGATACTATTAAAAATTTATTTGCACATAAACCACTGTTATCTAGAAATTATGATGAGAATATATACATTAATACTATAGGTTTTTTAACTAATCCGCATATAAATGAATTAAAAATCGACTCCAAAAAGACACAACAATTGAGTCAGATATTGAATATTTTTAGTTATTGGCTCTTTGATTTGCTATATTATATATATAGAGGTAAAACTAAATATTTTAGTGAAATAAATCTGCTAAAAAAATATGCGGCAAGTCTATCAATTGAAAAAATATATATATGCTGGCAGTATTTATTAGAAGCTGGGCAATACAATAACTTTAATTTAAATATTAAACTTATATTAAGCATGCTTACACATAAATATCAAGATATTTTTACAATTAATGATTAAAAATCTATAAATATACAGAATAGCATAAAAAAACCTATCCGCAATACGTATATGTATTAATTTATGATTTGTAGTTATAGTATATAATTCAAAGTTGAATACATTATGAATAAGCAATTGATAAATCTAAGCTGATTTATTTTAAATGAAAAGCAAAGGATATACATGGATAGCAATGTCCTAGAGAATGCTGCAGATCAAGTCAGCAAAAATTCTAAAGAAGCTAGTGCAATAAATAATTTACCCCGGTTTAGTTTATCTATTCCTGATAAATTATCTTTATATACTGCATATATGCCATATATTAAAAATGGTGGCTTATTTGTAACAACTCCTGTAGGAATTGATGCTAATTACAAATTAGGGCAATTAGTTTTGGTTGATTTTAAATTAAGTAATAATCCAGTTATTAGTTTTGTAGGAGCAATTGTATGGCTTTGCCCTGTGAGTGCAGCACAAAGAGTAAGCGGTATAGGTGTAGAGCTTCCGGATGATGAAACTAGCAGAAAACTAAGGCAAAATATTGAAAGCACACTAGGGCAGGCATTAAATTCATCACGTGCTACGCATATATTATAATATATTTAGTATTTATCCCCATAGATTAATAGAATAATATATTCTATATTTTAGAAAATAGTTAAAAATTTATAATCTATGCCTAAAATTTATTCACCCTTAAAAAATTTCACATTATTTGAACAATTACCCGTTGAACAAAAAACACAAATAATAGAATATGCTTTATCGCATATAAATTATGCTAGCTTAACAAAATCTGAATATGATAAAAAAATACTGCCTTTTTTTACAAATAAAGATCAAATATCTATGCAAGTATATCAAATAACTCAAGGAATATTGAAAAAGCGTATACTTCAAACTGCACAAAAGATGCACTGTTTATCAGTATTTAAGCCTGAAGAGAAAATAAAAAATAGCGATTTTGAGGAATTAGCTAAAAAACTTTCTATTCATGCAATCCCATTTATATGCACACATAAAATATCTATGGGGGTATTTTTGAAATACCCAGATTATACACAATGATTAACTGTAAATATAGAAGCATAAAAATTACCACAAGAAGAGCTTGATAAATTAATATCGTATATTGTTCAGGAATCTAAGAACATAAATGGGAAATAATTTAAATTATAATTCAGGGAAAATTACATTTAAAGTTATTATCGATCAATTTGAGTTATAATATAAAAATTCTATCCTAAAACTGAAATTATAAAACCATGTTTATAGATTCACATTGTCATATTGACTTCCCCGATTTATATTCTGACATTGATAATATTATACATAATATGCAGTCAAATAAGGTGAGCCACGCTTTATGTGCATGCGTTACATTAGAAGATTTTCCAAGCCTGCATGAAAAAATTTCAAAGCTGCCGAATTTTTTTGCTTCAGTTGGAGTTCATCCTGATTATGAAGATTTACAAGAACCAACTGTCGATAAATTAGTTGAATTAGCAAAATATGATAAAGTAATAGCAATTGGTGAAACTGGCCTAGATTATTTTCGCCTAAAAGAAACTAAAGAATATAGTCTGGAATGGCAGCGTAACCGCTTTAGAACTCATATTCGAGCTGCAAATGTAGTAAATAAGCCACTAATTGTGCATTCAAGGGAAGCAAGAGAAGATAGCTTGCGTATAATGAAAGAAGAATGCGCTGATAAATGCAGCGGAGTATTACACTGTTTCACTGATAGTTATGAAATGGCATGTGCAGCAATTGATATGGGATTTTATATTTCATTTTCAGGAATTGTAACTTTTAAAAATGCTAAAGATTTACAAGAAACTGCAAAAAAAATCCCTTTGGATTGTATGCTGATTGAGACAGACTCTCCATATCTTGCCCCTATGCCTTACCGCGGTAAGACTAATCAGCCAGCATGGGTTAAACATGTAGGTGAATTTATTGCTGAATTAAGAAATGAAAGCATAGCAAAAATTGCAGAACAAACTAGTATTAATTTCTTCAAGCTGTTTAAAGATGCAAATAAATAATAATATAAACAATATCTTTGCAAATATTTAAATATACTAATCGGATTTCAATTTGCAAGCTTTGGTGTCATCAAAATTACACATAATGTATTAACATATGTACATAGTTGTCGTAATTTATTCCTGCCGCCTCGTCGTAAAATGAACTACAACTAGTAAAATGCAAAATCTATATAAATTATTAGGGATTTGAAATGACATATTGTGTGGCAATTAAGTTGCATAAAGGCTTAGTATTTTTGTCTGATTCCAGGACTAATGCAGGAGTTGATGCTGTTTCTACAGTACGTAAAATGAGTGTATTTGAAGGTCATAATGACAGAGTAGTAGTTCTAATGTCTTCCGGGAATTTAGCCATAAGCCAAGCTGTAAAACATTATTTAATAAATAGTGATAAAAGTATTTGGAATGCTCAAAATATGTTTGAAATCGCTGAATTAGTAGGTGAAGCAGTACGCCACGTATACAAAAATGATGGGGCAGCGTTAAATGAATTCAATATTGAATTTAATGTAAGCTTTATTGTCGGAGGTCAAATTAATGGCGAGCCTATGCGTTTATTTATGATATATTCTGCTGGCAATTTTATTGAAGCAACAGATGAAAATTGTTTTTTTCAAATCGGTGAGACAAAATATGGTAAGCCAATTTTAGATAGAGTGATTGAACCGCAAACCTGTCCTGATGAAGCCGCTAAATGTGCTTTAGTTTCAATGGCATCTACTTTAAATTCAAACATATCAGTGGGTTTACCTCTTGATTTATTGGTGTATAAAAATAATACATTAGAAATAGATAAATTTGTGCATATTGATAAAGAAAACCCTTACTACAATATGATTGCACAAACTTGGGGTGAGCGTCTCCGCGAAGTTTTTGCAGAAATTCAAGACCCTATCTGGGAAAAGCATCCGGATAACTTATTTGAAATTAATATTGATAGTGAAGAAAATCAGGATTTTTTAGATAATATTAAAGTTGCCCTGCCGGATGCGTGGATGTAGTTTACCGGCAGGCTCATTTTTCCTCTGCCTTACTCTAAACCCGATTGAGCAGAGTATATAGATATTTTTGATTATATTTTTAATGCGCCTCTTCCCACGTATCACCCGCACCGATATTTACAATAAGCGGCACACATAATTCATATACATTCTGCATTAATTCCGGCAGTGCAGATTGTATGTGCGGCAATTCTTCGTAAGGTACTTCTAAAATTAATTCATCATGCACTTGTAATAAAATTTTAGTTTGTAGCTTATTGGTTTTTAGATAATTATTTACACTTATCATTGCGAGTTTTATAATATCTGCAGCACTTCCCTGCATAGGCGCATTAATCGCTGCTCTATCAGATGCCTGACGTTTTAGATAGATATGACTCCTAATATCAGGTAAATATAATCTTCTGCCTAAAATAGTTTCAACATATCCATTTTCATTGGCATCTAATTTAGTTTGCTGCATATATTGAGCAACACCTCTATAACGGCTAAAGTAAGTATCAATATAACCTTGAGCTGCTTTTGTATCAATACCTAAATTATTAGCTGCACCAAATGCACTCATTCCGTAAATTAAGCCGAAATTTATAATCTTTGCAAAGCGGCGGTGTTCAGAATTAACCTCTGCAATATCAGATAAATTAAAAATTTCTTTTGCAGTAGCATTATGCACGTCCTGCCCCAAACTAAATGCTTGAATTAAACCTTCATCTTTCGATAAATGTGCCATAATTCTTAACTCAATTTGAGAATAATCTGCTGAAATTAAACAGCTTCCGGATTTTGCAATAAATGCTTGCCTAATTTTACGTCCCTCTTTTGTGCGGATTGGAATATTTTGTAAATTCGGGTCATTTGAGCTTAATCTGCCGGTAATTGCAACAGCTTGAGCAAAATTAGTATGTAATCTGCCTGTTTTTTCATTTACCATAGCAGGCAATTTATCAGTATAAGTAGTTTTTAATTTTGATAAAGTACGGTGTTCTAATAATAATTTTGGTAATGGATAATCATGCGATAATTTAGTCAATACTTCTTCATCAGTTGATGGTGTTCCGCCTGCAGTTTTTTTAACAATAGGTAAATTTAGTTCTTTAAATAAAATTTCCCCTACTTGTTTAGGTGAGCTTAAATTAAATTCTTTACCCGCAATTGCATAAGCTTTTTTTTCTATTTCTAAAATAGTATTCTGCAGACTTAAAGTTTGGCACTTTAATTCTTCTATATCAACTAATATGCCTGCAGTTTCCATATCTAATAAAACATGAGCAATATTACATTCTAAATTTTTATATACATTAAACAATGCATGCGATTTTTTAAGCTTTTGCTGTAAAATATGATGTAAATGTAATGTTATATCAGCATCTTCAGCCGCATAATTAGTCGCTGTATTTATATCAACTTGGTCAAAAGTAATTTGTTTAGCACCTTTTCCGCATACGCTTTCATAGCTGGTGGTTTGATGATTAAGGTAACGGCGTGATAAATCATCTAAGTTATGGCTATCATGTGATGATAATATATATGATGCTAGCATTGTATCATCATTTAGACCTTTTATCTCAATGCCAAGCTGCTTAAATATATGTAAATCATATTTTATATTTTGCCCTGCTTTAGCAAATTTTTCATTTTCCAGCCATGGCTTTAAAATATTTAATGCTTCTATGCCTAAACCCTGCTGATTAATATGAATTGGAATATAAACAGATGTATTAGTAATTTTTTCATCTTTAGTCTCATTATTTCTAACTGCAATAGAAATCCCGACTAATTCAGCTGTTAAAGCATTTAATGAAGTAGTTTCGGTGTCTAAAGAAGCAATATCTGTATAATTATTTAATACTTGCACCCACTCTTTTAGTTGTTCAATAGTTGTAATAGTTTTATAGTTATTTACGTCAATTAAAATATCATTAAATGTCATTAAATTTAAATCTTCATCTGCACAATCTATAGTTGATGATAATGTATTTAACAAATTATTATGCTGGGTTTCTTTTTTTTCAATATCTTTTAGCCAGCCTTTAAATTCAAGCTTGGTAAATAAATCTTTCAGAGAAAGTATATTTTCATCTTTATGTAAAAAAGCACGCCAACTTTGCCACCCCGGCAAAAATTCTTCTATTTCCTGTTCACAGTCTACTTTTATAGTAACAAGATTTTTACTCATGGTAAGCCAAGATAAATCTTTACGCAGATTATTCCCAACCACACCAGAAAATTTATGTGCATTTGTAACAATATTTTCTAAACTATCATATTCTTTTAACCATTTAACTGCTGTTTTAGGTCCAACTTTTTCTATGCCGGGAACATTGTCTGAAGTGTCTCCCATTAAAGCTAAATAATCAATAATTTGACGGGGTTCTAAATTAAATTTTCCTTTTACGCCTTCAATATCCATATAAGTATTTTTCATGGTATCAATTAAATGAATTTTATCATTGACTAATTGAGCCATATCTTTATCGCATGTAGCAATCAAAACCTGCATATAGCTTTGCCCATATTTTGCTAAGGTGCCGATAACATCGTCTGCTTCTATTTTTGGAATACGGATTATTAACCAGCCTAAGCCTTTAACTAATTCATCTACATGTTCAAGCTGTTCAATTAAAGCTTGCGGCATGGGCGGACGGTTAGCTTTATATTGAGGGTACATATCATGTCTGAAAGTTTTTTCTTTATCATCAAATATACATGCACAATATGTTGAAGGATACGCCTCTTTTAATTTACGCAGCATACTGACTAACCCGTATAATGCACCTGTATGTAACCCATGGCTATTTTTTAAATCCATCATAGCATGATAGGCACGGTATAAATAACTTGAGCCGTCTACAATTAATAAGCGATTAATAGGGTTATGCATAGTTTATGGTTATATGTATGAAGTAATATGTACACACAATTATACACTTGATGTTTAAATTTTAGTATTTTTACTTTGTAATTAGTTTTCCCACATATTTGTATGCCAAATTATTTTAATTTAAATATACTAATTGTAGTTCATTTTGACAGCAACGAAGTTCGCACATTGAAATCTGATTAGTATATAATCAGCTTAATAATAACTTTCATGCCAAGATTATGACCATACAAAACTATTTAGATGCATTGCCTCAAGTTAGTAAAGAAGGAGTTTATATTCACCCCAGTGCGCAAATAATAGGAAATGTAGAAATAAAAAAACATAGCTCTATTTGGTGTAATGCCGTAATCAGAGCAGATGTTAACACTATATCTATCGGAGAATATACAAATATTCAAGATTTAAGTATGATTCATGTATCGCATAAAACTGAAACAAAACCTAATGGTTCTCCAACTCTTATTGGAGATTATGTAACAATTGGGCATTCTGTAATTATTCACGGCTGCGAAATTAAAGATAGATGTTTAATTGGCATGGGAAGCATTATTATGGATGATGCTGTTATAAATAGTGATGTGATGATAGGTGCCGGCAGTTTAGTTCCGCCAAATAAAGTTTTAGAAAGTTATATGCTGTATGTCGGTAGACCAGTTATAGCAGTTAGAAAATTAACTCAGGCTGAAATTGAATATTTAACCTATTCAGCCCAGCATTATTACAGAGTCAAAAATAATTATTTGATTTAACTTTTTCTTTTTCTTTCTATTTCTCTGTATTAATTTTTAAACTACATTGTCCGGAATGTGGCTAAACAAGGTAAAATAGCAGGTCTAAGATTAAATTTAGGTTGTTATAAATATTTAATAAATAAGCTGATACACAAGAATCCTAAAGATATAAATAATATTTTTCTTATTAAATTATCTCCCTGATTAATTGCCATTTTACTGCCTGCATAATTGCCTAACATATTGCCGATAACAGGAAAAATAGCTATACTCCAAATTATTTTTTTAGAAACAAAAAATACGTATAATGCTCCGGCATTTGAAGCTAAATTAAATGCTTTGGCATTTGCAGATGCTTTTAATAAATCCATTTTTAAAATATAGTGAAAAGCTAAAATTAAAAAACTTCCCGTGCCAGGTCCAAAAAATCCGTCATAAAAACCGATTGCCGCACAAACTAGCGGAATTAATACATAATAATCCAAAGTTGTTAGCTTTTTCTCTTCCACTGCTTTGTTTTTAGGTAATGCAAATAGTATAATACCGAATGGCATAATGCATGCTACAATTTTCCCAACAGCATTTTTATCTATCAGCATTAAAGATTTTGTACCTAAATATGCACCTAAAAGTGAAAAAGGTATCCCATACAAAATAAATTTCAAAATTATTTTTTTATTTTTAAAAAAATTCTTAAATGCAACTAAAGTACCAGCAAAGCTGCTAATTTTTGCCTGTGCTAATGATTGTGCCGCAGGAATGCCAAAAAATAAAAATCCTGGAACTGAAAATAAACCACCTCCTCCAGCAATACTATCAATAAATCCGGCAGTAAATCCAATAATAACTAAAAGAATCATGGCTGAAAAAAAATAATGCTGCCAAAATTGAGAAAGAAATTCCATAATACTCTTTTATATTATCAAAAAATTACGGGTATATACTATATTCCTGCCATCCGCTGTCAATATTAATTTTTTGGTTACTAATTGAATGAAGCTGCATTAATTTTGGAAGTCTATCTATATCTAAATGAAAACGTAAAGAAATATTATATTTAGATGATTTTATATTATTTGTATTAACATTGTTTACAATCTGCCATTTTTTTAGGGATTTAATTAAATTAAGTGCTTCGGATAAATTATCAAAGTATAATGATAATCCTGTTTTTGTGAACAATTTATATTTATTTAGAAAAGGTCGGTAAGTTAAAACCCATTTATATTCGTTTTCTGAAATTATATCATCCAACCAATACCATCTGCTCAGCGATACTTTAGACTGTAGTACAAAAGTAACTGGCAATCCTTTATCTATTGCTTCTCTAAGATTAGTATCAATATTTACATCACTAACAACAGAAGCGTATAAACCACCATCAATATTTTCTAATTCAAATTTCTGAATAGACGCATTAGTACTAATCGCATAACTATAAATAGTATGGAGCATAATATAATATACGGCTAATAATTTTATAAAAATCTTAGCTATTTTTTTGCAGTACCGCATAAAAAAAACCATCGTTAGTATTACAAACCTGAAATTGACCTATATTATCAACATTTATTAATGATGCATTTTCATTATTTGATAAGAATTGCTTTATTTGTTCCAAGCCTTCTTGTACAAACACTGAACAATTAATATATAGTAGTATGCCTGATTTTTTTAAAATATGCCAAAGATTTTGTATTATTTTTGTTTGTATTTGTTGTAAATTTATTACATCCTCATAATTGCGGATTAGAGCTATTTCCGGCTGCTTTCTTACTATACCGCTGGCTGAACATGGAACATCTGTAATTATAATATCAAATTTTTGATTATCATACCAATCTAATTGACTAGCATCGCCTACATATTCTTTATAATTTATAATTTGATTTTCAATATTCAATCTTTTTATATTTTGTTTAATTTTTTCTAAACGTATATTATTAATATCCATAACTGTTATATCCAGCTGATACTGCTCTAGACAGCTTAAAATTTTCCCACCAGGTGCACTGCACGCATCTAAAACTTTCATTCCATTTTTTATAGGTAAAATTTGGGGGCAAATTTGAGCCGCAATATCCTGCACTGAAACATAACCATCTGAAAAATTAGGCAGTTTTTCTACATCTATTTGTTGTGGTAATAAAATGCCGTATGGACTAAATTTATCATATAAATTTACGGCTTTAGCATTTATATTTGATGTATGTAATAAATCTAAATAGCTGTCTGTATCTACTTTTTGTGCATTTACTCTTAATCCCATTAAAGATTTATTGCGGATATATTTATAATATTCTTCTAAATTAAATTCTTTATTTTTTTGTAAAAGCTCTTGCCACCATTTAGGTAAAAAAGTTAAATCTAAATTTTTATATTCATCAATACTTTCATTAATTTTTCTTAGCACAGCATTGACTAAACCGCTGGCATAGTATGTATGTTTATGCATTTTACACGCATTAACTGCTTGGTTAATTAAAGTGTGTATTTTTATATCCCGATTAATTAATAAACTTATGCTAATTCTTAAAATATATTCTATTTTTGGGTGATTTTTATTATTAATCAAATGTTTTACTAAAATATAAGATGAAATTCCATAATCACGGATACTTTGTTTAACATAAGCAATAATATTTGATTTTTTATTTAAAACATCATCCGGCAGCCATTGTCTTATATTTTCTAATGATTGCTTTTGATTAATTTTTTCAAGGCATACTGCACTATAAAAAATAATTGTGCTTAAATCTGCAGGTTTATATTTCATTTTTTTCTTTTAAAATAACTAAATTAATTTATCTATACTAATTGCAGTTCATTTTACGGCAAGGCGGCAGGAATAAATTACACATATTAGTACATTGAGCAATAATTTTAACAATTTAGGCTGCAACGAAGTTCGCAAATTGAAATCCGATTAGTATATGTAATTACTCATTCACACTTTAGCATAGATTTTACACTTATTTATAATAAAGAGGTTTTTTATAGGAATACTACTAATGTTATTAATAGTTAATTTATCCTACAATACTATTTAAAGGCTTTCCCGCACTTGAATTTATGTCTTGTTATGGTTAGAATTATTTTTTATATTTAAAAAGATATTAATTATTATGAAATTAAAAACTGTTTTAGAAATATATGCTGTTTTATCTCCTGCGTTTGCTAATGCTCTTAAAGGAGCAAATAATGCAGAATTAAATAATTTATCAACAAGACAGAGCAATGGATACTCTAATTGTGATGCAATTAAATACACTGGTATAGAAAGTCATAACGATGGTCATAGTACAATTGCGGTTTGTAAAAGCAATGTAGAGTGTCAGGCAGCAGATGAATTAACCAAGTATTGTTCTTCATTAACTGTATCAACAGCAATTCCAAGTTATACTTCTACTGTCAATCCAACCGCAACAATAACAAACTATCCTGCTAACACAACAGCATCTGACGCTGATTGTTCTGCTATTGGTACAGCCGCTGAAATTTTTGGATTCGAAAAAAACGGTAATATATTAGTTTGCAAAACAGCCGAACAATGCATACAAGCCGATTTGTATGCAAAATTATGCCAGACATTAACTGTATCAACAGCAATTACAAGTTACACTTCTACTGTTAATCCAACTCCTACACCAAGCCAGAATGCTTCCCCTGTAAATAAAATTGCTGCAGGTGCAGTAGCAATACCTGTGGCTATAGCGGCTGCATTAGCATTCTAGATAAATATGTTTGGTTTGTGATGTGAGCGTGGGGGGGCAAATGTAAAAACTTTAGTAAGATTTTACCTTACCTCATTTAGCATGGGTGTAGTTGTGGCTATACTCTGCAATTGCTTCTAATAAGTCAGAATTATTTTTAAATTCTAAATCTGACGACAGCTTATTATCTGTTGTAATCATGCTATATGCTATTTTTTTCATTTCCACAGTATCATAACCACTTTCTAAAATATACTCTAATAGTGTGATTAGAGAATTACGCAGATTATCTGTTCCAATATTTTTTATAACATCTGAAGCAAGATTTAGAGCTTTTTTATCTTGTTTCAAAGAACTGATTTTTCTTAAGCAGAGTTGTAAAGTATCTTGCACATCTTGGATAATATTTGTAGTAGGAACATAGGCTTGAGATGGGATGTCATAATTAGCATTATAGTTTGAGTGTGATCCATTAGTTCGTGCTAAATTAGTTGTATCCGGACGCTGTAGAGGATGTATGATTGAACCAGCAGTAAGCAGCGTAGTTACAACAGTTGCGCTCCCTAATTTCATAAATATATCCCTAATAAAATGTCTGAAATTTGTAATATAATATATCAATATCTATAAATTACTCAAGGTTTTTCTTACTTTTAGCAAATGTAACTGTCTGCCGTCAGTACGTAAAACTTCAATACGTATGTTTTCAATTAATGCAACTTCGCCTTTGTGCGGTATTCTGCCAAAATGATTAGTGACTAATCCGGCAATTGTTTCAATTATATCATCAGTAAATTTAGTATTAAAAAAATCATTAAACTGACTAATATCAGTCAAGCCTTTAACACGCCAATTTCCATCAGATGTTGGAACAATATTATCCTGATCTTGGTCATAATCATATTCATCTTCTATATCGCCTGTAATTTGTTCAATTACATCTTCAATTGTTACTAGACCTATAACTTCGCTATATTCATCAACAACTATGGCAATGTGATTTTTTTTAATACGGAATTCTTTTAATAAAACATTTAATGGTTTAGATGCCGGAATATAAACCGCCGGACGTAAATGCTCTGTCCACTCAAAATTATCATCAATATTTTTACGTAATAAATCTTTAGCTAATAAAATTCCTAAAACTTTATCATGGTCTTTATCAAATACAGGAAATCTTGAATGGGCTTTAGCCACTGCAAATGGTAGAATATTTTGAATATTATCATTAATTTCTATAATATCCATCTGAGCTTTAGGCACCATAATATCTCCAGCACAAAGCTCAGAAACCTGAAGTACACCTTCTATCATGGCAACACCATCGTCGTCAATAATATTACGTTCTTTTGCTTGCTGTAAAATTTCAAAGAAATCGGCCTTGCTGTCAGGACCTGGGGATATTAATTCAATTAGCCGCTCAAAGAAAGAACGTCTATCATGTGGGTATCTAATACGGGAGTTCATTTAATAAAATGATAGTCTAACATCAATATATACTACATCAAATATTACTTATATACAACTTTTGCATGCTGGTACTGTTCTTGAAGCCATTCCGCCCAGCGGTGTGCCAATGGCTGAATTTTATTTTTATATTTTGAATTATATAACGGTGTTTTGGAATGATAATTTGCAACTTTTGTCCAAAAATCTTGACCATTATTTTCAGTTAAGCGTTTTTTAAGTAAGTAAGCTGCTATTTCAACATTTTTACATCCATCCCATCTTACATCATCCATACTAATACCGTACCTAGCAATTTCTGCTTTATATGTGCTGGTGTTTATCTGCATATGCCCAAGGTCATAAGTACCATTCCTATTTTTAACAGCCTGACCATTTTTGCCACCTTCTACACTACCTATAGCCAGCAGTACATTAGCAGGAACACCTTGATAATTAGATGCATTAATTACACAGGCTATATTTGCCGGCTTATACTCATCTTGCACATTATAATCTGCCATAATTTTTACCTTAATGAGCTTATTTAATAAAAATTAAAAAGTATTTAATCATAGATTTATCGTATATATATGTGAAAAATACTTATCTTAAGTTCATTTTAGTGAAAATATTAAAAATAATATGCTTGAATTGTAAAAAAAAGTAAAATTTTGCAAAAAAATATGTTATCATATAAAAAATGTGTTTAATCGTTTTAATTTGAAAAGGGAAAGTCAAATGAAACTAGAAAATTGTCCAGATATCAATCAGATTGAGGCATTTTATAAAAGTAATAAAGTCTTTACAATAAAGTCTTTAGATGTATTTGTCAATACAATAAATATCTTATATGAAATTGCTGAAATTGCTGATAGAATTATTCCAATTAAAACTTATTTGGATTTAGTAAGGAACAATCAGCAAGAAGAGGGAAAACCTATCTGTTTAGATGATGAATTTTTAGCGGCATGTAAGTTATTAAATTTAGAAATAAGTTTATTTAGTGCAGTATATTTTATGCGCGGAATTTCGGTTGATTTTAAAGAAACAAAGTTTAACAGAAATTCAGTAGAGCTTTTAAGTCCTGTAATATTAGCTGATTTAAGACATAAGTTGTCTAAACCAAATGAAATACGAGGTGCTGTAGAATCTAACACTATTCAAACATGTTATGCCCGCTTAGTACGCCGTATTAATTTACATACACGTTCTAGAGAAATTATCAAACGCATTCAGTTTGGAATATCTAAACAAGAAGTAATGCGTGAATTTGGCTTAACTCTCACTGACTTTGAACTGGTTTACCGTATTGCACAAAGAGAAAATATGATAAAGCCTGGCATAAGAAAGCGTGAAATGGAAATGCGCTATATGCTGAATACAGATAATCATAGCCTAGTTCAAGAATATGCTGAAAGTGCAAAATTACCTCCGCAAGAGGTATTAAATGATATTGTCGAAAAATTTTTCATGCAGTTAAATAAGAAAAAATCCAAAAAAGAACTCGATAAAACCGAGAATGCTTAAAGAAATATATTATCTATCTATATAATTACTTATAATTTATTCAGTTTACTAAGTTGAATATAAAATGCAGACTTTATAAAAATTTGCATTTTTGATTTATTTTTTAATAAAGACAATGAGCTCTTTTTATGTATAGGTAATCCTAATACATTTCTGGTTATTCCTGATTATTGTTATTACCTCTTCTGAAATAAAATTAGAACGAATTTATGAAAATAGTAATGTTTCTGGGTATTGTCTAAACATATATTAATTGCAGGTGAAATTTGTAAAAAAGCAGATGGGAAACTTTATCTAAACAATAATTCTGGCACTTATAAGCCAAATTTAGAAAGGGGGATATAGCGCAAGCAAATACCTAAAAGCTGTAATGCCTAACATTGAAATAGTTTACATTGGCGACAAAGACTTAGATGATTAATTAGATCAATTTATTCAATAACAAAAAATCATAAAATAAAACAATGAATGGAGAATGAAAGATTTCATAGAAGCGAGAGTGAAGGGAAAGTCAATAACTGCTTACACTTTAAACCTTGCATTTCACCATATCATTAAAAAAGTTGAGGGAATATGTGATTATAATATTATATAGAAAAATAATAACTAATTAAGCCCCTACCCATGGCAGACCAGCTTGACACCACCCATCAACAGATTTACGGTGTCCATAATTATTTCTTTGTCCCTCAAATCCGCCAATTACATCAATTGCTGTTTCAAACCCATTATCCAAGGCAGACTGTACAGCCATTTTAGATCTTATTCCACTACGGCATAGAAATACTAATGCAGTATCTTTACTGAAATTATTCAAACTATTTAAAAAATCTGGATTTTGAGCACTTCCAGGATATATTAACCATTCTATATGAACATACTGCTCTGCTTTGATAACTGGCTTACCTATCCAATCAATTTCTGCTCTAGTACGTACATCTACCAAAATTACAGAGCTATCATTTTCAATTAACTCATAAACATCTTTTGGCTGTAGTGCAGGAATGCTTCCATAAGATTGAGCTTTTTTTATTAAATCTTTAGATATTTTGTTCATATTCTTATTAATTGTTATTTATCGTACCTTAAATACAATATATTTTCGCTGCATAAGAAAAACATACTAATTAAGTCACATACGATTTAATAGTTATTATATTTAATATAATTATTCTATAATATTAGGTATTACCCTAAGTCATTTTTTAAATATGAATAATAATTTATTTAACTCACTTAATATTTTAGATTTAAGTGTATGGTATGATTTACCGCTATCATTACAATATATAGTAGTATTAATATTTGGTTTATGTGCAGGCAGCTTTATTAATGTGGTTATATACAGACTGCCGTTAATATTTGAAAATGAATTAAAGGAGTATATTGAAGAACAAACTAAGCAAGAGGGCGGACCATGCATTCCGCAGGAATTTGGTATTAAAGATAAGAAACAGAATATTAGCCTTTCTAAGCCTTCGTCAGCTTGCGGTAATTGCGGTTATATGTTGCGCTGGTACGACAATATTCCAATATTAAGCTGGATATTTTTAAAGGCTAAATGCAGAATCTGCCATAGTAAAATTTCAATACAATATCCTGTGGTTGAATTAATATCAGGAATTGGAACATTATTTTGTTATATTGCATTTAATTATATAGGTCAATCATTTTTTGCAATTTTATTATTTTGGTTATTATTGACGATTACAATATTAGATGCAAAAACACAACTACTGCCAAATGAATTATCTCAACCTCTTATATTTTTAGGTTTATTTTGTGGCTGGCAAAATATTTTTATTGATGCAAATACAGCTATTGCCGGATTTTTATTTGGATTTTTTATATTGTGGATAGTCGCATTTTTATTTAAATTAATTCGCGGATATGAAGGATTAGGCAGCGGAGACCCCTACTTACTATCAGGAATTGGTGCTTTTATCGGCATAGACTACACGTTATATACAATATTTTTTGCTTCAATATTGGGTATATTTTTTGTGATATGCAGAAAAATATTTATGTCTAAAGATATATATGGCGCTATTGCATTTGGACCATTTATCTCAATTTCCGGCTTTTTGGTATTTTTATATGTAAATCATGTAATATAAATTTGGGTGGGCAAATGGTATAATATATAAATATTTTTAAAACTAGTATAACCCCTAGTTATTTATATATGTAAATTAAAATAAAATATATTTAATCATATAAATATAATAATAAGTATGTCAGAATATATTTTATCCAATATAGATAAAGAAGAAAGCGTTTTAAATATTCGTTCTATGTATTGTAAATATCATTATGATTGTTTACAGCGTAATTATAAAATACTCAATTTAAACGATTTTACTGTTTACATTAAATTTGTTCAGGCAAAAATTACAAATATACAAAATAAGCTTGAATATTTATCTGAAAATAAACCAAATTTTAATTTATCAGCTATTCAAAATAAATTAAGCAAGCTACAGTTTTTAGCTAAAAATCCAAGCTACGAAATTGAATTCATTACACCAAGCTTGATTCAAATTGAAAAGGAATTAGGAGATTTATAAATATTTTTTAATTTTTAATCAATTTTAATGTATTTTGAATATCATTTTTTTATTAACTGCTCCAACTTAAAAATCTTTAGAATAGCCCTAATTCTTAATGCAAATATAATAGAATTTACTCCAATTATGAGTATACTTATTAAAATTATGTATACTCCTAAAAATTCTCTAATCGTCCAGATATTATTAAGCGGTTTGGCAATGCCGAGAAAGATAGCGTAAAACCATGAACCTCCAGATAATGCTCCAATAGTGTATATAATATTTTTAAAATTTTGTTTAGATTTATTAATAACTAAACGATGTAAAAAATAACCATTAATTGTAAGTATGCTCACTACAATAAGCTTAGTAAATAATTTTGGTTTAGTTAAATCACTTAAATGCGGTAAATGACCGCAATCAAAGCAAATTAGAGCAATTCCTGTTATCCATAAAATTATTAAACATACACTAACAATTTTAGAAATTTCATTAAGAAAATTAGAAATATTTTTATCAAGTTTAAATTTATTTAACATAATTTTTATGTCGCATAAAAATATACATCCAATTGCAATACAGCAAGATATTAAATGAGGATAAAGAAGTAATAACCTATAAGGACTAATCATAAAATAATTTTCCGATTGAATAATATTAACTATAACTTATTATAAGTTAAATTATCTTTAATAAATTAAAGATATATTTGATAATATTTTGTTTATACAGTTATTATAAAATAAAATAAAACTAATCTCAATGCAAGTAATAGTAATTATCATTTAGTAATTTACAGTCATTAGTATAGATTGCTAAAGGTTAGCTATATAATATTTTTTTTGTTAAAATTTAGTGTTAATTATTTTTATTTTTATCCATCATGACAAATTATACCCCAGTTATGCAGCAATATTTATCGGTTAAAGCACAATATTCTGATATTTTGCTGTTTTTTAGAATGGGGGACTTTTATGAGCTTTTTTTTGCAGATGCAGAAATTGCTTCTAATTTACTTGATATTACTTTAACTCAAAGAGGTCAATCTTCAGGTGAGCCAATTAAAATGGCAGGCGTACCATACCATGCGGCGGATAATTATATTGCTAAATTGTTGTCATTTGGACAAAGTGTCGCAATTTGTGAGCAAATAGGCGACATACCACTTAAAGGTTTAGTTGAGCGTAAAGTTGTACGTGTTATTACTCCCGGAACATTAACTGATAATGCATTTTTAGATGCCAAAGATAATAAATATCTGCTTGCTGTAAATTATGAAGATAGTTCTTTAAATTTAAATAAATCAAGTGAGCAAAATACATCTATAAATTTAATCAGCTTAGCTTGGATAGATTTATCTAGCGGTAATATATTTAATCAAAATTTTAATAATTTAGAGATTGCAGTTAATAATATTTTGCGCATTTCTCCAGCAGAAATAATCGCCTCCAAAGATATAAGAAATCATATATTAAGTTTAAAAACAGGTTTAGATACAATAACAGCTGTGCCGGATTGGTATTTTAACTCTAAAAACTCTAAAGAATTTCTGCAAAAATCTTTAAATATAAATAGTTTAGATGCGTTTGAATTAGATAATAAATTAAGTTACTCTAGTTGTGCGGCTTTGCTTCATTACTGTGAGCAAACCCAGGGTATGATACCACAGCATATTCAAGGTATCCGCACCATTAAGGAAAATGATTATTTACAATTAGATGCAGATACAATTGAAAATTTAGAACTAATCAAAACTATTAAAGGAAATAAATCACCTACTTTATTCAGTAGTTTAGATATTTGCAAAACTAATATGGGCAGCCGTTATTTAAAGCATAAGATATTGCGTCCAGCTAATAATAGTAGATATATCAGCCAGTATCATGACTCAATCGAATGCTTAATAAAATATCCGGATACATTACTAAATTTAACAAATATATTAACCAATATCAGCGATATTGAAAGAATTAACTCACGCCTTGCTTTAAAACAAGCTAAACCTAAAGATTTGGCAAGCTTAAGAGAGGCATTAACTTATTTACCCAATATTTACGAAATTTTATGTAATTTATTCAATTATGAAAAAATTGAATTGTTAACCAAAATAGCAGAAAGTTTAAATCATAAAAACATAAAAGAAATACGTGACATTTTGACTCAATCCATAACTCCAGAGCCAAATACATGGATTAGAGACGGCGGAGTAATTGCACAGGGATATTCTTTAGAATTAGATAAACTGCGTAATATTTATCAGAATACAGAACAAGTTTTAGAAAAATTTGAACAGCAGGAACGCATAAATACAGGCATTACAAATCTTAAAATTGAATATAATAGAATTCATGGCTTTTATATTGAAATTAGTCAAGCCAATTTAAGTAAAGCACCGGCTGCTTATGTTAGAAGACAAACTCTAAAGAATGCTGAGCGCTATATCACGCCTGAATTAAAGCAATTTGAAGATGAGTTTATATCGGCTAAAGATAAATCATTAGCACTGGAAAAACATTTATTTGAAGATTTATTAGT
This sequence comes from Burkholderiaceae bacterium, assembly GCA_023266335.1. Lineage (GTDB taxonomy): Bacteria > Pseudomonadota > Gammaproteobacteria > Burkholderiales > Burkholderiaceae > JAHFQJ01. The sequence continues at coordinate 65,689 of JAHFQJ010000004.1, read as the reverse complement.
TAAATTACAATCTTATGTTACCCTAGTAAAAAATATTGCTTTAAAGATTTCACAGCTTGATTATATTTGCTGCTTAGCATCAGTTGCTATTAAATTTAATTGGATAAAACCAATTATGCTGTTTGAGGAAAACGGCGGGAATGAAAATAATTATAATATTGATATAAAACAAGGCTGGCATCCTGTTGTATCAACTCAAATTGAGCATTTCACTCCAAATGACTGCTTATTAAATAATAAGAGGAATTTGCTGTTAATAACTGGTCCAAACATGGGTGGAAAATCAACATTTATGCGCCAGACTGCATTGATTGTATTATTGGCTTATATGGGAAGTTTTGTTCCAGCACAGTATGCGAAAATTGGAAAAGTTGACCGTATTTTTACCCGAATAGGTGCCAGTGATGATGTATCAAGCGGAAAATCAACCTTCATGGTTGAAATGAGCCAAGCCGCAGCCATCTTAAATCAGGCAACATCAAATAGTTTAGTATTAATGGATGAGGTAGGCAGAGGTACATCAACTGCTGATGGAGTAGCGTTAGCTCAAGCTATTGCGATACATTTAGCACAAAACATTAAATGCTTTAGCTTATTTGCAACACATTATTTTGAGCTGACAAATTTACCACATTATTATAATTCTATTCATAATATTCATTTAACAGCTGTTGAACATAAAAAGCATATTGTATTTCTTCATGAAATCAAGGCTGGTGCTGCAAGTCAAAGTTATGGACTGCAGGTTGCACGATTGGCAGGCATGCCAAATATAATTGTCGATAATGCTAAAAATTATTTAGCAAATAACCCTAGTGATAAGCAAAATCAATATGCTTTGCAATCAACTCAACTAAATTTGCTTAAGCAAACTGAAGAGAATAATAATCATTCTCTTATATCACAAATTGATAAATTAAGGCAAGAATTAGAGCAATTAAAAAATCTTATGCATAAGATTAAAAATATTGATGTAAATGCATGTACACCAAGGCAGGCACTAGATAATATATTTGAATTACAACTTGAAGCAAGTAATATAAAAATGGAAATTTAAAATAGTATAAACAAAAATATTATGTGATTATAATTAATTAGTGTGAATAAAAATCAGTATGTATGTATAAAAAATGTATTTGTTATGCATTTATTTAATCATTTAATCTTTTAGTTAAATATATTTTAATTTATTTACAATTAGTTGAGTTAATGCAACATAATTCTTTTACTATTTCTATAATAAAAATTCATGTACTAGAATTACAATGAAATGTAGAAAGAATAAATTTATATTATTCTTTGCTATTTTGTATAGTCTATAAAAAATCGGAGTTTAGACATGTCAAAAACAAGTAAAACATCAAATAATTTACACCAAGTACAAAATCAGTGGGGAGGCAGTGCCACTCCTTGGCATCAAGGCGGAATGTGGATAATTGGCTGCCGTTCCGGACAAAATGTAATAGCGCTTAATATTACATCTAATGATAATGGTAAAACTTTCACTGGTACAATGACTTATGCTAACGAAGGTCCTATTGGATTTAAAGCAGCATTAACACAAAATAATACCTATACTGTTCAAAACCAATGGGGCGGTTCAAATGCACCATGGCATCCGGGCGGTGAATGGGTAATGGGCTGCCGTGAAGGGCAAAATGTAATCGCTGTTAATGTAAACTCGAATGATAATGGAGCAACTTTAACTGGAACTATGACATATAATGGTGAAGGTCCTATCGGTTTCCAAAGTCAGCAGGCTAACGGGGCAGTATACAGCATTGAAAATCAATGGGGCGGAAGCTCAGCTCAATGGCATGACGGCGGTGTATTTGTTTTGGGGTGCCGTGATCAAGCAGTTATTTCTGTTGATATTTCATCAAATGACAGCGGTAAAACATTTAATGGAACAATGACATATGCCGGCGAAGGTCCAATTGGGTGTAAAGCCACATCATTAGGAAGCAATAACTATACAGTTGAAAACCAATGGGGCGGCTCAAATGCACCATGGCATGCTGGCGGTACTTGGTTAATCGGCTGCCGGACAGGTCAAAATGCAATTAAATTACAGATTAAATCTTCAGATAATGGTAATACAATTGCTGGAACTATGACATATAATGGTGAAGGTTCTATCGGATGCCAAGGTATTGAAATGCCTTTAACTTCAAAAGAAGCATCAACTCAAACTTCAAAAGCCGGATCACACGAAACTGCTTAATATTATAATGTAGAGACTACAAAATAATAATTTAATATACTCGTCTCGGTTGTATTTATGTCAAGGCAGCGATAGAAATTATAATAAAATAATTTTAACATCAATACTACAGGCATAAATTTAAGCATGATGAGTATATCCTTTTCATAACTTTAGGCAAAGAATTTGCTTTATTTAATAACTTTCCTTATATTCCTCTAATTTTAATGATATTAATTTATAAAACTTAATAAAATGAACTTTACAATAAGGTTATTCTCTAACATGTAGAAACTATATAATCAATCCTAACTTAAAATACTGATGAAAAGTTACTTTATACTAAATTAGGAATGAGTTATAATTCATTTTATAAAAATAACAAGGAAATGCATGAAAAAGTCTTTATTATTTGCCGCATCACTATCTTCTATATTACTAATCAGCAGCAGTGTTTTTGCCGTTACTCCTATGGCTTCTGGTTCAACAGCCAGCTCTACAGCATCAAATGATGTTGTTAGCACATCAAGCCCAGATGGTTTGATTAAAGGAATGGTAGATAATGTTGTTACATCTATAAAACAGCAAAAATTAAACCAAGGCGGACAAGTTAAAAAAATAGCAGAACTAATAGACGCTAAAGTTATGCCATATACTGATTTAGAAACAACAACTAAGATGGTTATGGGACCTCATTGGGAAAAATCTACCCCGGACCAGCGTGCAGTAATTATGAAAGAATTCAAGCAATTGTTAATCGCAACATATGCTGGAGCTTTAACCAAAGTTAATGATCAGCAAATTAACTATAAGCCGTTGCGCATGTCCCCAGCAGATACTAAAGTTATAGTTAAAAGTACTATTATAGATCAAGGTGATACTAAATCTTTGGACTACCGCCTGTATAAATCAGGGAATGAATGGAAAATTTATGATATTAATGTTTTAGGTATTGGCTTAGTAGCAAGTTATAAAACCGACTTTAATGAACAAGCAAATAAAAATGGTATTGATGGATTAATTCGATTCTTACAAGCTAAAAACAATAGTAAAAAATAAATTCTTTCTTTAACTGGCATCATAATTTTTTAATTAATCCATAACAAATTATGATATTATTACTTTAAAGTAGCTAATCTAAAATTTAGCTAATAAAAAAGAAATAAGTAAAAAATATGTACTTATATTCTAAATTCAGCTAAAATACATGCTCATATTAATCAGATTCATGTCAATGCTGAAAGGCAGATATGAAAATTGCATGCTGAAATACAAATAATTTTAACCTCAATTCTTCAGAAGTAAACTCAAGCAAAAGTTTATAATAAAATGGAATCATTATTATGGCTATATATCAATCTAGTATCACAAATTTTTTGAATAAACTAAAAAAGCAAAATCCAGAATTAGAGCAAGAACAAAAATACGGGCATAATTTACTAAGAAATAAACCGCTTGATTTAAAAAAGGAAGAAGAAAAAATTAAATCCGCTATACCGCAAAGACCATATGTTTATGGATCAGAATAACATAGCAAAGAATGATTTAAATCTAAATATTATAGAAAAAAACTCATTGCATGATTCAAAAGTTTCAGAAGTATATGCAAAGTTGTATGGTCAGCCTCTCACCAATTTACCTAAAGATTTATATATCCCTCCCAATGCACTAGAGGTATTTTTAAATTCATTTGAAGGTCCGCTAGATTTATTATTATATTTAATCCGTAAAGAAGGAATAAACATATTAGATGTTCAAATGGCGCCTTTAACACAGCAATATTTGGAATATGTAGAACAAATTAGGCATGTGCAGTTTGAATTAGCAGCTGATTATTTGTTAATGGCAGCAATGTTGATTGAAATAAAAACCCGTATGCTGCTGCCTAAATTAATAATAGATATAGATGAAGAGCAGGAAGATCCAAGGGCAGAGCTTATAAGAAAATTAATTTCTTATGAGGCAATAAAAAAAGTATCATTAGAACTGCAGAATTTACCTATCTGTAATGAAGATTTTTGGCTGGCAGATATAGTCCAGGAAAAAATTGGTATATCCCCAATCCAAGTTGATATAACAGAAATTGTAAATGCATTTAAAGATTTATTAAAACGGCAAAACCTTTTTGAGCATCATCAAATAATCAAAGAGCAATTATCCGTTAGAGAATACATGAGTAAAACATTAAAGCATATTCAAATAAATAAACAGACTACTTTATTTGATTTAATAAGTCTTAATGAGACTAATTTTACAGCATCAACATTAGTCATATATTTTCTAGCAATTCTTGAGTTAGTAAAAGAAGGATTGATTTTATTTAAACAAAGTCAAGCATTTGCACCAATTTATCTGGATATTACTTATCAAGCTAGTTAATACTAAACAAAGCCTTTTCTTAAGGCTTACTAAAATGAACATAGATTAATAACACGTTACAAAAAAACAACATTATTACATAATATTTAACATTATTTAACAATTCATTAATTTTTGTCTTATAATGAAGGTACTCAACTCTTTTTATACTCAAGCCTTCTGTAGAAATATAGAGGCTTGTTTTTTTATGTAGATTTTTCTAAACATTCAAAAATTTATTTACAATTTTTAACAATTCCTAAATTATTGCCAATCTCTCATTTCAACACAAATAATTAAACATCAAACAGCAATTCACTAAAACTTTATAGCTTTATATATATCTAAAGAATAGTATCAAAAATATAAAATTGGTTTATAATATCCCAATACCAAGCAATAATATATTCTATTTAATAAATTAATTAATAAACATGCAGGAACCTATATGAATATAAGCTTTATGCAAAAATTAAGTGATAACTGGAAAGATTCACTATTATGTATTGGATTAGACCCTGACCCTAGTAAAATGCCTCCGTTTATTCATACAAAGGGAGGTACAATTTATGCTTTTTGTAAAGAAATAATTGATGCAACTGCTGATTTGGTATGTGCATATAAGCCCCAGATTGCTTATTTTTCTGCAAATCATGCAGAAGATCAATTAGAACAAATTATTATATATATTCATGAAAATTATCCGCATATACCTGTAATTTTAGATGCAAAGCGCGGTGATATTGGCTCAACGGCTGAACAGTATGCAATTGAAGCATTTGAAAGATACAAAGCAGATGCTGTTACTTTAAATCCTTATATGGGATTTGATGCTATTTTACCGTTTACAAGCTATACTGATAAAGGGGTATTTATATTATGCCGCACCTCAAACAGCGGTGGTGATGAAATTCAGAACCTGCAAGTTGAAGGAAGGCCTTTATATTTAAAAATAGCAGAGCTGGCGTCATACTGGAATACAAATAAAAATATTGGTCTAGTCGCAGGTGCAACCTATCCAAATGAATTAGCTGGCATTCGTCATATTGTAGATGATATGCCAATTTTAGTTCCTGGAATTGGAATACAGGGCGGTGATATTGGGCTAACTGTAAAAGCTGGATTATTGCCGGATATAAGCGGTTTATTATTAAATTCGTCTAGGGCTATTTTATATGCAGGCAATGATGAAGATTTTGCTTCAGCAGCCCGTATACAAGCTCAAAAAACTTGTGAAGAAATAACTAAAGCTATTTTAAATTTTAAAATCTAAAAAATAGCATACCTATTAAAAACCAAGGTAAAAATGTATAAAAATAATGCTTAATTTATCAAAATTGAAAATAATAATTATAATTGCATTTTTAACAGTTTTTGTGCTTGTTTTGCACATAGTTGGTTTATTTACTTTAAAAAGATACACTAACCCTGCGGTTATAAATATTTCTAGTGTAGATATAAAAAGTGATTTAATATATTTATCAAATAATAATCAAGTTAATAACAAAACTATTAATGAAAAAAATATAAATCCGAGACAATACAAGCAAATTATTAATAAATCTAATATTAAGAAAAATATTTTACCCAAACTAAATAATTATAAGATAAATATTGACAACTCATTGTCTGCAGAAAATAATTTTAATGCTAATTCAATTGAAAATACTATACAAAATCTTGACCAAGACGGTGATATTCAAGATGATATTTATATAATGAAGCCAGAGCAACTAAATGCAGGACAAAGTAACACTTATTATACACAGCCGGTTATTCAAAATATTGCTCACGGCTTATCTGATGCTATACTTGAAATTAATCCAAATAATGACATACACTTACCTCAGACAAATTTAAGAGAAAACATAGATAAAAATTATAATGCAGATACTAAAAATAGCACGGAAATTGAGCAAAACTTTGAGCCTGTGAATAATAACTTTAACAGCAATTCAGGTTTAATAAATATAAAATATACACCTGACTCTAATGTAGATAATTATGCCCTTGATTTTCCTAAAAGCCAAGAATTAAAATATCAACTATTGTTTAACCGGATTCCAAGCAGAAAAGGCAGTATTTTATGGAATTTTGATGGAAAAACATATACAGCAAGATTTGCAGCAAGCGTTATAATTTTCGGAGATATCATATTTGAAAGCAGCGGCAGAGTTACTCCGAATGGTTTAATTCCAACTATGTATAAAAGAGTTAGCGGCAAAAAGACTTACATTACGACACTTGATATAGAAAATAAAAAGGTTCATTTTAGTAAAAATAATCAAACTCAAGATATGCCTGATGATATAAAAGACTTTACTTCGATTGCTTTTCAAATAATAGCAATGGTAAGAAAAAACCCGCCTAAAGAAGGCATGAAATATCAGTTTAATGTAGCAACAGACGATGATATACAAGCATGGAGTATTGTATGTAACGGTTTTGAAAAAATTAATCTAAATTCAGAAAATACAGCTCAAGCTTGGCACTTTACACGCTTACCTAGATTTAACGGCGATAAAAGAAAAATTGAGTGGTGGCTTGAACCATCAAATAACTGGCTTATAGCAAAATTCAAGCAAACAGAACCAAGTGCTGTAGAGTTTGAATTTATTCGTATAAATTAATAATAATGGAGACATAAATGTTGAGTATTTTATCTATAATTAGCGCATTATGGATGGGAGCTTTAGTTAGTATTGGAGGATTAGTTATTCCATTATTATTTAAAATTCTTGAAAAATCTATTGCTGGCAAAATTGCAGGGGAAATTTTTATAAATTTAAATATATTTGGTTTAGCTTCGGGTTTGATAATTATATTATTGCTAAATCAAGCTGTTAAATCTTCAGGCAAACAATTATTTTCCAGCGGAATTACTCTGCATGTTAAGAAATGCAAATTTTATGCTTTATGGATGATACTTTGCATTATAATGCTAATTTTCATTACTTACATTATTTATAATGCTAAATATACTTCTGATTTTATTTTGGCTAATAAAATAACCCTTGAAATGTTTAAAGTGCTTCATACTTTTTCTAGTATAATATACGGCGTTTTAACTTTATTCAGTATTATATTATATATTCAAGTGACTAAGCTTTTACAAAATAATTACCGCTAATTTAAAAAACAACTTGTTTATAATTGAGAACAATACTAAACTTTATAGAAATAATAACCACTTGAATTTAGATATACTAATAATACATAAAAGAATAATAAAAGAGCAAATATGTTTTTTAATAAAAAAAATAAGCGGTTGAATATTACGCAAAGTTTTACAAAAAATAAAACCGATTCAAATAGGTTTGTATCATGGTTTATGTTATTTGTAACAACAGCAACATGTATTTTTACATTAATATCCTTGTATATTTTAATTAAATTTGCTTCGTCGCCAGCAGAAAATAATAATCAAGTATATGCATTATATATTACTAATTTATGTTTACTACTTGGGTTGGGTATATGTGTAGGAATATTAATATTAAGCACTTACAGACGTTATAAAAAAGGTGTGTTTGGCATTAAGCTAATGGTAAAATTAGCGGTTTTTTTTAGTTTAGTTGGAATTATACCAGGAGTTGTAGTTTATACGGTTTCATATAAATTTGTTTCCAGTTCTTTAGATGCATGGTTTGAAGTAAAAAAAATAGATGATGGAATTGAGGCAGGCATAGAGCTAGGAAGAAAATTCATAGATAGATTATTAGATGATAATAAAACTTCTACAAGATTATTAGTTAATGTTTACAAAGAAAATACTTTAGAGCAGTTAAAAGAACAAATCATAGAACTCAATAAAGCAGATACGGGAAAAACCTACGCATTACTTGATTCTCACGGAGAACTTATATACGGCACTCTGCAGGGCATAAAAGACAGCATGATTGAAGAGACAAAATTACATGGTCAATATGGCATAGTAGATTTAGAAGAATTTTCCGGTATTTATCGAATGCGGGTAATTATGCCGGTTGGAGGAATAAACTCCCCCATACATTTTTTACAAATGGTGGAGCAGCTTCCTAAAGAATGGTCGGAGAAGGTATCAAAAATAGAGGCAGCTAATCAACAACATCTAACCAATAAAGTAGGTAGAAATGAATTTACCGGATTTTATATAACAACTTTAACTATAAGTTTAGGTTTTGCAGTTTGTTTATCTATAATTTTAGCTTTTTGGCTTGGTAATCAAATTACTCAACCCTTATTATTATTAGAGCAAGGTACTAAATTAGTAGCCAGCGGTGATTTACGCCCTAAACAAGAAATACAAACAAATGATGAGCTTGGTTTAATCATGAAGGGATTTAATCATATGACTAGACAATTAAGCGAGTCAAGATTAATGGAGCAACGCAGCAAAAATAGGTTAGAAGGAATACTAACTACTATGACAGCTGGCGTAATACTATTAGATCAAAATAAAAAATTATTACGATATAATAAAAGTGCTGAAGAATTATTAGGGGTATCTTTATTTGAATATTTACAAGAAGAATTAAATCATAGATATTATGGTAAGCTGAATGATTTACTTAAAACTGTCTATTATTACTTTAGACAACAAAAAAAATGGCAAACAGAATATGAATATATAAAGCCGGACAGCAGCGTAAGTTATTTATTAATTAAGGGCAGTATATTAAAAAGTTTAGATGAAAAAAATCTATTAATTGTTTTTGATGATTTAACTGAAATTTTGTCAGCACAGCGTACAAATGCTTGGGGAGAAGTAGCCAAGCGTTTAGCACATGAAATTAAAAATCCTCTTACGCCTATCCAATTATCAGCTGAGCGTCTGCAATTAAAACTCCAAAATAAATTAGAAGAATCTGAACAAGCTATTCTTGATAAAAGCACTAATACAATTATCAATCAGGTTAGTGCATTAAAAAGATTGGTAGATGAATTTAGAAATTATTCTAGACTTCCGCATGCGATATTAGGTCAGGTTGATTTAAATGATTTAATTCAAGATGTTGTACAACTATATAAATCAAGCAATGATATATACTGGAAATTAGAATTAAATAATATACCGGATGTTTTAATTGATATAGGACAAATTAGGCAAGTTCTGCATAATTTGATCCAGAACTCTCAAGATGCTATGTCAAATCAGCATAAACAAGCAATTACAATTACTACCAGCCTATCCAAAAAAGGGGTGCATTTATGTGTGTCAGACACTGGTCCTGGTTTTGATAAATCAGTTATGGACAAAGTATTTGATCCTTATATAACAACTAAAAAAACAGGGACAGGGCTAGGAATGGCAATAGTTAAGAAGGTTATACAAGAAAATCATGCAGATATTGCAATTAATAACCGTATTGACAACAATAATAATGGCTGTATAATGGGCGCAGAGGTTCATATTTGGTTTAAGAGTGTTTAATTGATGAGAGAAAAAAGAGTATGACAACAGTATTAGTAGTAGATGATGAAACTGGTATCAGAGAATTATTAACAGAAATATTAAATGATGAAGGCTATACTGTAGACGCTGCAGAAAATGCGCAACAAGCTCGTCAATACCGTCAAAAACAACGACCGGATTTAGTATTACTAGATATTTGGATGCCAGATACAGACGGAATAACTTTATTAAGAGAATGGCATACAAATAAGCAATTAGATATGCCTGTACTTATGATGAGTGGTCATGCAACTATTGAAACAGCCCTAGAAGCTACTCGAATAGGTGCAGTTGGTTATTTAGAAAAACCAATTTCTATGGCTAAATTATTAAAATCTATAGAGCTAAGTTTAGTAACGCCATTAAGAATTGCGGAAACTGATGAAGAAAAAGATGAAGAAAATGATGAAACCTTAGTTAGTGATATTCCATTTGATATGTCTTTAAGGGAAGCAAGAGATTGGTTTGAGAAAAAATACTTTGAATATCATTTAAATAAAACACAAGGCAGTATGACTAAATTAGCTCAAGTAACTGGGCTAGAAAGAACACATTTATACAGAAAATTTAAACAGCTCGGCATCAATAGCTCCAAAAAAGAACGTCTTGCAGCAGGAATCAGTTAGATAGCTTCATTTTAGCCATTCATAAACCCGATTGATATTATAGAATACCAGAATGCTTGCATACTTTTATGCTATAATAAAACCACATATAAAACATAAGATATGTTTACAGGCATAATTCAAGAGTTAGGAATAATTGCAGAAAAAAATGCTATTCAAAATCATGATTGTAATCAAGGTTTAAATATATCTATAAAAGTAAATAATCAATTTTTAAAAGATGTAGAAATTGGGGATTCTATTGCTGTAAATGGTGCATGCATGACTGTAGTAACTTTAGAAAAAGATTTATTCAGTTTTGATATTTCTTCTCATAGTTTAGGTTTAATTGTTGACATGCCGTTAAATGTAATAGTAAATTTGGAGAAAGCATTAAAAGCTAATTCTTTCCTAGGTGGTCATATTGTTACGGGGCATGTTGATGGAATTGCAAAGGTAGATATATTTAAAAAAATAAATGAAAGCTATTTATTAAAAATTGCTATAGATAATAATAAAGGTACATTAGGCAAATTCATGGCAATTAAGGGTTCTATAACCATAAATGGAATATCGTTAACGGTTAACGATGTAAAAGATAAAGAAAATATTACATCTGTCAGCTGTAATTTAATTCCACATACTATAGAAAAAACATCATTAAAATATCTAACTAATAACTCATATGTAAATATTGAAATAGATATTTTATGCAGATATATGAATAGAATATTAGATTTCCATAATAAGCAAATTTAAATATATACTATGATATTGTTTTAATATTTTTAACTTAACCCATAAAATATAGCCAAAACATGAAATACACAAAGATATTTTTTCAATTATATAAAAGAATAAATTAAAGGTAATATGCAATTCTCATTATTTGACTGGTTGATAAATTCCAGTATATTTATAAAAATAATTATGGCATTTTTATTTATCATGTCTTTGATAAGCTGGAGTTTAATTTTTGCAAAATATTGGCAATTAAAAAATATAAATATTAAACAATATTTAAAAACATTAGAATTTGAACCAAATCTGACTGCGATATATCAAAAATTATCTAATAACAAAACGACACATCCGGAATCAATTGTTTATACAGCAATCTATGCTTTTAAACAGTATCAGCAACATCCGTTAGATATTCAGCTGCAGAATACGGAACGCAGCATAAGCATTAATTTAGATGATAAATTTAGCATGTTCTCAAAAAATATTAATCTTTTAGCCTCAATTGCAAATATTGCTCCTTATGTCGGATTATTAGGCACCGTCATCGGTATTATGCATACATTTTTAAATTTAGGGGAAGCATCTGGAATTCAGCAAATAGCTCCAAATATTGCAGAAAGTTTAGTAGTAACAGCTATGGGATTAGTTACAGCAATTCCAGCAAGTATGGCATATAGCTATTTTGCAGACAAATTAAACGATATACAGACATCTTTTTTTACATTAAAAGATAGAATAATTAATTTATTAACTTTAAATTAATCTAAATTACCTATATTTTTGAATGTTTCCTTATTCTATTTTTATATATGCATATTTTGTTATATTTCTTCTCTTACTCTCCGGATAGTTATTCCCATGATACTATTCATTTATACAGTTTCTTATTTAGAATATAAGACAAAGTGAAGCGGAGCAGAAAATAAGTTGTAACAATTTATATTAAAGAGTTTTTTGTTAAAATACTCTTGCTATCTATATAAATATCATCTTGCTGTAACCTATTCCAATCTAAATCACATCTAAATGGTTTTGGCATGATTTTATTTAAACGTTTTTGACTAGCCTGGGCAAATTCTTTTTTATAGTTTAATCCGGCTAATAATTCGTCTGTCATGTGAGGTCGATTACAAATTAATACCATATCACAACCGGCATTTAATGCTGACTGTGCTCCCTGAACCACATTACCTGCTACACTTGCACCTTCCATGGCTAAATCATCACTAAAAATAATTCCATCAAATTCTAAGCGTGTACGTAACACATCTTGAAGCCAGAATGATGAAAAACCAGCTGGGCTTTCATCAACTTGTTTATATATAACATGAGCCGGCATTATGCTATCTAATTTATTTAATAACAGCATATATGGAACAATATCATTTTTCCAAATTTGCTGGAAATCTCTTTCATCTATAGGTATGGCTATATGAGAATCTGCCTCCACAAACCCATGTCCCGGAAAATGTTTACCGCAGCTTGGCATACCTGCCAATTTAAGTCCATCGATTAATGCCCCAGCTAAAACTGCAGTAATATTTGGACTTTTTTCAAAAGCCCTGTTTCCTATCACTTCAGATTTACCATAATCCAAATCTAACACTGGAGTATAACTAAAATCTATACCGCAGGCTTTTAATTCACTAGCAAGTATAAACCCCGCAGCCTTAGCTGATTGAATGCCTTCCCATGGATTATTTTCATATAAGCTTCCTAATTTCTGCATAGCAGGCAGGTGAGTAAATCCATCTGTTTTACATCTTTGAACACGTCCACCCTCATGGTCAATAAAAATTATTATATCTGGAGTATGCTGCTTTATAGATTTACATAATTCTTGCAATTGAGTTCTTGATTCAAAGTTTCTAGAAAAAAGAATTACTCCACCGGTAAGCTTATTAGTGATCCTTTTAATATCTTCTTGATTTAATTTAACACCTTCAATATCTAATACAACAGGTTTAAATGTTATAGACTGACTATTATTTATCATACTTTGTATTACCTTTGATTTTTATACCTATGAATGATAGCAAAAATATTCCTAAAAGTATAATCGATATTGTTCATCTACTTAACTGTATTAGATTTTTTAGCCAATAGAATAAAAAGACAGACCTCGCTAATTTAATTCATTTTAAATTTGCCTTATATAGGGTAATCACTAGATAAAATATATTATTTATTTTATAAAATATGTATATAATTAAATAAATTGGTTATAAATATTATTTTTAAATAAATCAATTTGATTGTGCTTAAATTTAAAATATAAATAAAAAAGATATGGCAGTTGCTTGTCGGGGTAATTTCAAATATAGCACTAAATCTTATACTAAGATTAATAGTGCTTTATTACCTGAAAAAAATAGCCACAACCTTCCTACTCCTTCCTCTTTTAGTAATAAATTCAAACCTCAAACTACTTATATTGCTCCAAAATGGCTTCATAAAACCCATAATAAAATTATGCATACAGCCCATGAATGGAATGGGGATAAAAAAAGAGAATCTATAGAGCATGCATTTAATGCCTTAAATATACAGCAGGATTTATACGCTCATAAAAGAGATATTTTAAGTCAAAGTAAATCTAAAAGAATTTTTAGCTGCATTGGCTATTTCAGCAAAGAACATAAAATGGGACGTGCTTTAAATCAGGAAATGACTCATGCATTTTATCCGTTAGAAACTAAACCAGAAAAACTTAAAAGATTATGGGGAGAAGCTGTATTTGGAGCAACCCAACCTCTTAATCTTTTACCCACAAATATAATTAAAGCATTTACTCCATTACCTCTTGGATTATCTAATTTAGTCACTCATGCAATTGCAACCTCTTTGAATCCTTTAGCACAGCAGGCAGCTGACGTTGTACAAAAGCTAAGCCCAGGTCCAATGGTGAGTAAACCAAGTAATATGTGTATTCAGCAAACAGGTATCAGTACGTCGCACCAAATGAATGCAAGAGATGCTCAATTAAAAACGATAGCTGAAAGATTAAAAATATATTTCTCTATAATTGCTCAATCAGCCGTTCTGGCAGGTAAAAAAAGAGAAGAAAAGCTAAAAGAAGTTGATAGCGCAATTGAAGAACTTTTCGAGGCAATTGCAGAAACAGATGAGGCAGAACAGGCATATAAGGGAGATACTTATATACGTAAATTAAAAATAAAAGAAAATATAGGGCAAACTTTAGTCCGTGCAGCATGGGCAACAACGATTACGCCGGTCAGTAAAGCTTTTAGTTCAATATTAGGCATACCCAGAGCAGATGTGTTAATTAGGCAGGGGGCACAAATGGTTGCGGCAAGCATAGATTACATTCATGCTCAAGATTATATCAGAGGGAGGCATATAAAAAGCCCTATCGGTATATTTACACCTGAAGCAATTGATGCAGGTTTTCATATAAGTATGCCAAATTTAGATAGAATACAGGCAAGAACGTTAGTACTGGAGCATATTGCATGTTCTAATAATTGTGAGAATATACGTAAAAAATTTCATGCTATTCCCTGGAAACAAATTGCAGGAGGTTATTTTAGTAAATGTTCCCAACAAAATTTAATAAAAATACTAAATTCAGAGAACGAATGTAACTGCGTAAAAGAATTTTTATTCTCACCAAATAAAATACAAAACCAAATTACACACTATCCTGAAAAAAGAATTAATGCAATAAAATACAATGCCATGCAAAAAATGGCAGAAATGCAAAGGGAAAAAGCTAATTTGTATAGAAGACTGGAATCTATACGTAAAGATATTGCATTAAAAGGTAATGATTCAGATTACAGCCCATTAAATGCCAAAAAGTGTAAAGTATATACAGAAAAAGAAATATTGGATTGCATAAAACAAAACCAAACTAAGCAGGACAAATTTGATGATGAATATAGATTATTTGACCAAGCTTCTATATATGCACAATCTCATAAAGAGAAAGATATTAAAATTGATCCGAACTGGGCATATAGTCTAGATGAATTATATAGAAAATATCCTGAAAGCAGCATATTAAAACAATTAAAAAGTAATACCCGCTTAATGTGGAAAACATTTACTAACAATGTTGTACGTGATCCGTCTATGTGGAGGAATGAAACCTTATTCCGCCAGCATCAATTTCCAATTTTTGCAGTTGATAATACACTAGCTGAATTGAATAAAATTGCAGATAATCTACCACATACGGATGGAATCTTTCATAAAGAAATTGTAAGCTTTGTAGCAAATGCTGCGTTTTTCTCTCCGCAAAATATTTTGAGCTTGTGGCTATATTATGAAAATATAGCTAAATTTAAGCGTCCAAAACATCATGCCTTTTATGTAAAAGTTATGTTGGAAAAATCACGCATTGTATTGTCTCAAAATAAAACAGAAAAAGTTAAATTAGAAAATAAGCTAAGGGATAAAAATATTAACTATAACGAAAGAATTAATATTCAATCCAAGTTAGAGTGTGTTAATTTTATTCTAGAGAACTTACCTAAACAAATGGCTTCTTTAGAGTTATTTAACGGAAATCCGCAAACATTTGTAAATTTGCTGGATAAACAAGAATCTCATATTAGTGAATATACTAAAGTTAATTTAGCAAATTCTATAGCAAGTATGGCTGCTGGGTTAATTAATCCGGTATCATCTATACATAAAAAAAATAATGCTGTAAATTTACAAGGTCAAGCTTTAGAATTAAGTAAAAAGATAAACCCTCAAATTCAGACGGGTGGTATTAATATAGCTAGAACTTTATATAATATAAAAACTACTTTTAATCCATATCATGGTATCAAACATTTTAATAAAATAAAGCATGCATTTGAACAAAATAAAACTAGTAATACATTTAATGCATTTACAGTTTATGGCTCAAAAAATTGTCCGGATAGTTTAACTAATGTATGTTTTGACATATTTAATAAAATTAGTAGTGATAGAGTTGCTGATAAATCTTTATTTATTTCAAAATTGAGTGAAAATAATAAGGTCATTAAGAATAAAATACAAGATTTATACAATCAATTAAGTAATAACTTAACTAATGAGAAAAGACTGCAAATATATATTCAGATAAGAAAATATCATATATTCTATACGCAAATCCAAGCATTTTTAGATAAAATGCATTTGCCGGTTGAAAAAGGCGGTTTTGCAGGTATTATTAAAGATACAAAAACTATTAATTTATTATTCCATAAAGGAAAAATACAAAAACGTAATATTGATTTATCTGTTAGCGGGCATTATACACATGCATTAGAAAGAGACCCATTTCTTGATGTTAAAGCATTAAATAGCAAAAAGAAATTCTCTTGGGGAAAAGCTAAAAATATTGCAAAAACAGCCGTTATGCCTGCTGCAAGATTTTTATTTGACGAGTTGCCACGCCATATCTTAACAACTCCGATTACTATTATAAGAGGGTTAAGCGATTTAGAAATTTCTAGAAAGGCTAATAAACAAACCCGCATAACTCAAGAATATACAAGAGCAAGTCTTTTTTCTAAGCCAGATTTATCTTTTAATTCAGTAAATACTCCAAACAATCTAAGGCATAAAAATTTAACTGATTATTTGATAACTAAAAACAAGCTTAATTTTAGATTAGCACTAAAAGAAGGAGATATAAAAGCACAGCAAGCAGCTCAAAATAAAGAGGCTCAGCTAAAAGCTAATGCTATATCAAATAGAGCTCCACGTTATAAAACAGCAGTAGATAAGCGTATAAATTCTACAATTCAATCAAATGGATTTTTAACAAATATTAATTTTAGCCTATTTGCAAGACCAAAACCTATAGTAAAAGCCATTTAGCACTTTATTAAGTAAGTATTTAAATAAATTAGAATAATTAAATTTTTATGTCAATTTAGATTAAGCTATACATTCTTTTTAATAAAAATATTTTTACAATTTATGATTTTACGTTATTCTACTTAGCCTATCTATTAATAGTATCTCATTTTACGACTAAGCGGCAGGAATAAATTATGACGACTATGTACATATTAGTAAACTGAGAGCTAAGCCCTGAGCCTGCGACAACAATTTTTACAGCAATGAAGCAAAGTTCGCAAATTGAAATCCGATGAGTATATGCTATAATCAATCTTTACATTTAACATTAATAGAATAGTTATGGCGATTTTTTCTGCTCAAGATTTAAGCTTAGCATTTGGCGATGTGGCTTTGTTAGATAAGGCTGAATTTAATATTCACGCAAATGATAGAATTGGTCTCATTGGAAGAAATGGTACAGGCAAATCATCTTTATTAAAAATTACAGCAGATGTGATAAAACCAGATGACGGCGATATAAAACGCCAAAATGGTTTAACAACTGCTTACGTAGCACAAGAAAATCAATTTACTGATGGTGACACGGTATTTAGTGCAATTGCAGACAATATCGATAACTATAAATTATTAAAAAAATATTATGAATTAGCAGAGCATGACACGCATAATCAAGAACTTGTACATATTCAAAATACATTAGATTTGTTAAAAATTTGGGAATTACCCAATAAAATTAATAATATCGCAGAAAAAATAGGCTTAAATTCTAACACTATTGTTAAAAATTTATCCGGCGGTGAAAAGAAAAGAATTTCTATTGCTACTGCTTTAATACAAAATCCAGATGTACTATTATTAGATGAACCAACTAACCATTTAGATATGCATGGAATTGCATGGCTGGAAGAAACTTTGCAGAATTTTAAAGGGGCGATTGTATTAATTTCTCATGATAGATATTTTTTAGATAAAGTATGTAATCGTGTAATCGAATTAGATCGTGCAAAACTTACTACATTTGAAGGTAATTTTGAATATTATCAAGAGAAAAAAGCAGAACTATTACATAATGAAAATGTAGAAAATGCTAAATTTGATAAATTTCTGTCCCAAGAGGAAATATGGATACGTAAAGGCGTAGAAGCAAGACGTACCCGCAGTGTCTCGCGAATTACAAGATTGAAAGAAATGCGTGAAACATATTCAAGCCGTCGCAGCTATCAAGGTAATATTAAATTAGAAGTAAGCCAAGGCGATAAATCAGGAAAAATAGTTGCAGAACTTAGTCATGTGAATAAAAGTTTTGCAGATAGAAAGATTATTGATGATTTAAATGTTACTTTAGTACGCGGAGATAAAATTGGTATTATTGGTAATAATGGTATTGGAAAAAGCACTTTAGTAAAAATTCTATTAGGTGATTTAGCTCCAGACAGCGGTAAAGTGAAATTAGGCACGAACTTACATATTGCCTATTTCGATCAGATGAGAGAACAGCTTGACCCAAGCAAAACCTTATCTCATACCATTAGTCCGGGTAGCGATTGGATTGAAATTAATGGGCGCAAAAAACATGTTATTTCTTATTTAAATGATTTTTTATTTAGTCCTAAACGTGCAGAAAGCCCTGTAAGCAGTTTATCCGGAGGTGAACGCAACCGTTTATTATTGGCTAGAATATTTGCTAAACCAAGCAATATTTTAGTTTTAGATGAGCCAACTAATGATTTAGATATTCAAACTTTAGAATTATTAGAAGAAAAACTTATTGATTATGAAGGAGCCGTTTTATTAATTTCTCATGATAGATATTTTTTAGACAATATTGTAGATTTTATTATTGCCCCAACTGAAAAGACTGGGGACTGGAAAATGTATATTGGCGGTTATGAAGATTGGCTAAGGCAAAGCAATTATATGCAGAATATCCAAAATGAAGTCAAAAAAAATGCTGTAGCTAATAAAATTAATACTTCAAATAATCAAAATAATGAGGCTAATTCTACTAAGAAAAGTAGCTATGAAAATCGTTTAAGCTATAATGAAAAACGTGAATTAGAACAATTGCCGCAAAAAGTAAAAGATTTAGAAATAGAACAAAAACACATCACTCAAACTTTAGAAGCATTATATGAAACAGACGTTAGCGGAGCTAATGCCCAAGCTGGCCGTTATGCACAAATAGAAGAAGAGTTGATGAAACTCCTAGATAGATGGAGTGTTTTAGAGCAAAAATCAAATGCTTAACTGAAATAGTGAGCCAATAATATCTATGAACTTGAAGGCTTTAAATTTAACTTTTATTAAACAACAGTAAATCTTGAAACAGACTGCTCTAACTTTTTCATTACATTACTTAAAGTTTTTACTGATTCACTAGTTTGAGTTGTACCCTGTAAAGTTTGCTCAGTTAATTGTAATAATTGTTTAATATTTTCAGAAACATAATTTGCAGTGTAGCTTTCTTGACTCATATCATTTGAAAATATTTCCATACCCTGAACCAATCTTTGATTTGTTTCTTGTATTTTAATCAAGGCATTATCCATAGCATCTGTCATTTGGCTTCCTTCTACTACCCCTTGTATAGAATGTTCCATAGCGGAACCAGATTTTTGTACATCATCTTGGATATTATTTATTAATTGGCTAATCTGTTGCGTAGCTTGCCCTGATTTTTCAGCTAAATTCTGAATTTCTTGCGCAATTACACTAAAACCACGCCCCGCATCTCCTGCATTTGCTGCTTGAATTGCTGCATTAATCGCTAAGATATGGGTTTGCTGCGTAATATTATCAATTAGATCTGTAATTTCACTAATTTGCAGTGATGATTCTCCAAGTCTTTTAATATGCTTAGAAGTGTCTTGAATTTGTACACGAATTGCCTGCATACCGCTAATGGCTCTTTGTGATGCTGTTCTTCCCTCTGCAGTAACTTCAATTGCTTCTCTTGCATCAACCATTGACTGTTCAGTTTTATCTGCCATATCATGCATATTTTTAGCAATATTTTCTATGGCTTTGGCAGATATTTCTATCTGCTGTGCCTGTTGACTTGTACTGGATAAAAGCTCTAAAGATGTAATCTGTACATTATTAAAAGCCTGAGTTGCTTGATTAGCAGTTGATTGAACCCTTTGAACTAAACCTTTTAATTCTTCTACAGTATAATTAATAAAATCTGCTATTGCACCTGTAATATTTGCATCTACCGTAGCCTGCTGGGTTAAATTACCATTCGCAATTTCCTGCAGCTCGTTCATTAATCTTATAATAGCTTTTTGATTAATACTATTTTTCTGCTGTTCAACTTTTTGGCTGCTTTCTGCTTCCTGCTGTCTTTGGTGGGCTGCAAAAGCTCTAGCTTTATAGTCTTTTAATGAAATAAATAATAAGCCGATCAAAGATAAAACACTTATGCTTCCGCAAATAAATACCCATGTACTGCCTAGCAATTTAGGCACTAAATGCACAGAAAATCTTCTTTGTAAACTAGCTAAGTCATTTCTTAAAAATTCACTATCTTGTAATATTTGTTCTTGACTTTTCTTTACCACAATTAAATGCGGCATTATATCTAATATACTAGTAATATAAGTTTTATCTTGTAAAAATATATTATCTAAAGTTTGAATTTCATCTTTAATTGGTTCATATTGAGGATTAGATTTTAAAATATTTAATACTTTTTCAAAATTTATTAAATCCTTATTGATTGTAAAAACTGTATTTGGTGTTGCATCCTCTAAGCTATGAACTACATGCATATTATAAAGTATACGGTTTGCAATTAATAAAATATTTACCGTATCTTGTATACCGTGTATATTATTTTGATGGACAAAAGAATTAATTTTATCTGCTGTATCCAGAAACTCCTCACTTAATTTTTCTATTAAATTATAGTTAGCATTAACTTGTAAGATTAAATCTTTATTTTTTAATATATTGCCGGAAGCAGACTCTGTATTTTTCCAATAGTTAACAAATCTATTTAATGCAGCTTCTGTATCTTTATCAATATTATTAAGTTTTGCATTTCTTAATAAATCTTTTAAGTTATTTTCCACTTTTGCTTGCGATTCAACAATTTCATCAAAACTATTTTTATCCTGCACAATAATAGAAGCTGATTTAGCTAGGCGCTGTGCATGCATCAGCATTTGGCTGGTATTTTCTAAATTAATACTGCGCTGACTGTTTTCATAATTATTATTAATTAATTTTACAATTGAAAAAATACTGCTTATTAAAAAAATTATAAACAGCACCTGCTGAATGCGTATAATAGTATTATTTTTTATAATAAGATGCCCAATATACACATCATACATACCTACATCTTGCTCTGACTTATCTTTATCCGGCTTATTAACATTATTATTTAAACTATCATAATTTTTATAATAATGGAATAACGATTTAATTAACCTAAATGGGTTAAGATTTATTTTATGTCTCATATTTATTTTATTTGTAAAAATCTTATATAATGCTAATTTGGATATTGATGTCCAAGAAGCTAATCTGTATAGTTTGTCAATATTTTAGTCTATTTGCACCTTTGCATGTATAAATAAACCTCAACTAACTTGGTTTCTATTCCGATTTTATTTTCTTTAAAATACGGGATTATCTTAATAAATATTCTGTTTTAACCAATCATGGTCAATCACGATGCTGCCTTTAATTTCATTATGTGTTACAATTTGGCACTGCATTAAAGCAATTCCAACCGGCGAACGTGCACTTATTCCAACTATAAACTTATAACGTAACCCGCCGTCACTCACTTTGTGTTCGAAGGGCAAACTAGCCAGTTTCTCTAAGGAAATCACTGTCGTTGCAACTTGGCTTATTATCATCATACCTAATACATAAGCCGGCATAGGATAAATTGGTTTAGGATTTTGCCAGCTAATTAAACTAGTCAACATTTGCATTGGCAAAATAAAATTTCTCTGCATAGTGTTAAACTGCAGATAATACTCCAAAGTGTTTTGATTGCAAGCCAATTTATTAGATAAATATCTTTGATATTCAATACTTATTTTGTTTGAATTATGTAGATTAACAGACATATAAATTGGTAATTTTACTTAATAACACTTCCTCCGGCACAGGCTTAACTAAATAATCAACAGCCCCTTGTTTTAAGGCCCATATTTTATCACTTTCCTCGCTTTTATGAGAACACATTACAACAGGAATATGTGCGAACTGCTGATTTTTACTCAAATAACGAACTAAAGCAAATCCGCTGTTGGTTGGAAGTACTATATCCATTAAAATTAAATCTATATTATTAGTTTCTAAAATTAATAGTGATTCTTCTGCATCTTTAGCATGAAATATAGAAAACCCATGACATTCTAGAATATTTTTTAAATAGTAAGCATCTGTTATGCTATCTTCCACTAATAATATTGATTGGATCATGCCGTAACCTCAACTTTGTGATGTGGCTGACTACAGAACTTCTCAACTGCATTTACCAGCATTTGTTTATCAAACGGCTTTGATATATGATCGCTAGAACCCACTAAAAAACCTTTAGCTTTATCAAAAATAGAGCTTTGTGAAGAAAGCATGATAAACGGTACTTGTTTAAAAGTGGGGTTTTTCTTGATTAATGCACAAGTTTCATAACCATCTAACTTTGGCATAAGAATATCGCAAAAAATTAAATCAGGGGGGTTCATTCCCATTTTACTTAATGCATCCAGCCCATCTTGTGCTAATATTACTTCATGACCTTCCTCTATCAAAAATAATTGTGCAGCACGCCTTATAGTAATAGAATCATCTATGACCATTATCCTATATTTTTTATTATCATCCTTCATATTTTCACCTTATAAATAACAAAGTGCTATATTTTATAGTATAGTACTATATTTAGTTTTGTCTACACAATATGTGTCGTAAGTGCTTAATTTGTTGCATATACTAATAGTATTTCAATTTAATTGCTTTTATTTTTTAAAGTTTTTATAATCAAAATCTTTAATATCATATAACGTCCAATTACCATTTCCTTGTAAATATAAAACGTGCGTAAAATATTTTTCTATTTTATATAAATCATGCATAATTGCTATTAAAGCACATTTATAATAAGTCACTCTTTTTACTAATAACTCAAGTAATTTGTCTGAATTAACCCAATCTAGATAAGTAACTGGCTCATCTAATAATATTAATCTGCTGTTTTGAATTAAACATGCTGTAACATAAACTAATTGAGCTTCTCCGCCGGATAAATTAGCAATTTGCCGGTAAGGAAGCTCAAATGTATCAATATATTCCTGAATATGCTGGTTGTCTATTTTATTTGGAACTAAATTATATAGATTTTCTATATTTATATTACTATTATATTGAGATAATTGAGATGAATAAGATATATAATGCATTTTATACTTATCCGGCACATTTGCTAAATCAATTTTATTTTTTGTAATAGGGTTTTCTTCAATAAAAATTGTGTTTAAAAGAGGCTTAATGATATATTTCATTAAACTTGATTTTCCTGCACCATTTCTGCCAATCACGGCAAGACGGCTGTGTGTATCAAGTTCTAAATTTAAATCATTACAAACTAATTTATCACCTATTTTAAAAGTAAGATTTTTTATGCAAATCATATAAAATTTTCCAGAATATTGGAACTCCAATAAATGAGGTAATTACACTAATTGAAATAACTGACGGATAAATAATATTTTTTGCTATACCGTCAGAGATACTTACTAATAAAGCTCCAATTACTGCACTGTAATATATCTGATTAATTATATCTAAATTTCCAGCCATATTATTTTTATAAAAATTTCTATACATATACTGTGTAATATATGGCGAAATAATTCCAATAAAACCTATACTGCCAACTTGGCTAGTACTTATTCCAATCAATATAGCCACTATCACAAATAATAATAATTTTAAATTATTAGAAGAAATACCTAAGGAGCAGGCTTTATCTGCATCAACCCATAAATAGTTTAACTTTCCACGCTTTAAATAAAATATGAATAATGATAATATCAGGGGTATACTCAAGTATAAAGTTGTATTCCAGCTTGTATAACTTAAGTCTCCCATTATCCAAAATAAAATACTAGGCAGCTGTTCAGCTTGGGATATTTGCAGTATTAGCGTAATAATTGCACCACAAATTGAGTTAATAATTAGACCTTTTAACAAAATATAAGTAGTTAAATTGCTAATTTTGGAGTTGTTTTTACACACTAAACTTGTGCTTAAAATAACTAACCCAAGCATAGAGCCAATAACACCGCCAATCACAGCACTATATCCAAAAAATAAACAAATGATGCTTCCAACACTGCTGCAGCTGGCAATGCCTAAAACATTTGGCTCTGCTAAAGGATTATGCGTAATATTTTGCATAATACAGCCGCATATTCCTAAAATTGCTCCTATTAATAAGCTTACTATATATCTTGGTAATCTAATATCCAAAACTATTTTCAATAAATCATTCTGAATAATAAAATAGTTGAAGAATAACGTACTTAAACTTAAAATGACTAAAACAAATATCATTATATACAGATATAAAGAATTATTTATTTTATAAACTATATTACTCATCTTGTGTATTCTCAATATTATTATTTAAATCTTTTATGGCTTTAATAGCTGTATCACAGCTAAACCCCTGACTTAACAAAAATCTAACTTGCTTTTGATAATATTTATTCTGCTCTACTTTTTTCTGGGCAGCATCTTCATAAGAGTTTATTTTTAAATAATAGGAATATGATGAATTAGAAAATTTTTTGTGCCAAGCATTGCAGGCTCTGTCATATTCTGAACCGATTTGCTCCAATGAATGTTTAGCGGCTTCTTTTTCTTCACAGGTTAAATTATGCTGTTTTAATTCATAATTTAATTTATTAAAGCTTTTATTACTATTTTTACGCGTAATGTATTCAATAAACCGCTCATTGCTTTGCAGCTTTTTCTGCTGTAGTTTTTGTATGGTTACTTCTATTTCTTCAATATCATAGCCGTAATTAGAGAGTTTATTTTTTAATTCGCATGCACTATATTCTCGTCTGGATAATAATGCAATACTTTTTTGTAAACAAGACAGTTTTGTTTTTTTAAACATATTAATACTACTAATTATAATCTTGATTATACTCCTTTCAAACTAAATTAGAATAAAATACAAGTAAAAATATGAAATATTATACGTATGGTATAGAGACGATGCAAAGCCGTGAGCCTGCAAACAACAATTTTGACAACAATAAAGCTCAGCTCACAAACTGAAATCCGATTAGTATATAATGCATATATAAATTCAAGTATGATGAATATATGAAAATTTATAATAGATTTGATATAATTGCAGATAATTAGCTATACTAATAATAGTTCATTTTGCGAAAAGCCGGCAGGAATAAATTATGACGACTATGTACATATCCGTGCATTGAGATGTAATATTAGGGACGAGAACAAAGTTCGCACATTGAAATCTGTTAGTATATTAGACCAAATAAAGGTAAAATATGAGTTTCTTGCAAGGTAAAAAAATATTAATCACTGGCGTACTATCTAAAAAATCAATTGCCTATGGAATTGCAGCATCTTGCCGTAAACAAGGTGCAGAATTAGCATTTAGTTATGCTGATGATAAATTTAAAGATAGAGTTGCAGATTTAGCTAAAGATTTTGACAGCAATCTATTAATAAAATGTGATGTAAGTAAAGATGAAGAAATAAAACAATTATTTTCTGAATTAGCTAAGGCATGGACAAGCTTTGACGGTTTTGTGCATTCAATTGCATTCGCACCGAGAGAATCAATAGCTGGTGATTTTTTAGACGGGCTATCGTTAGAAGCCTTTACTACAGCTCATCATATATCTGCATATAGCTTTGCTGCTATGGCTAAATATTGTGTAGATATTTTAAATCCGAACTCATCATTATTAACTTTAACTTATTTAGGTTCAAACCGTGTAGTTCAAAACTATAATACTATGGGCATAGCTAAAGCAAGTTTAGAAAGTGCAGTTATATACACAGCTGAAAGCTTGGGCAAAAAAGGCATACGTGTAAATTCAATTTCTGCAGGTCCAATTAAAACTCTAGCAGCCAGCGGCATACAAGGTTTTAGCAGCATACTAAACGCTGTTGAAAAAAATGCTCCATTGCGCAGAAATGTTACGATTGAAGATGTAGGAAATACAGCTGCGTTTTTATTATCAGATTTAGCTTCAGGAATTACTGCAGGAAATATATACGTAGATGCTGGATTTAATGCTGTCAGTATGAATACTATATAAAATAATAATACTATTCCCCCACCAGATTTAAGACAAACCAGAATCAGATGCGTTTCTTAAATTTGGTATTAAATACTCAAGTGAAGGCAAAATTGGTTTAGGATAATTTTCAATACTGCACCACATTAAATTTTGTCCTTCTAGGCACTGTGGTTCTCCTTCCCATGAATTTACAGCATAAAAATACAATTCAACGCTTGCATGTTCATAATCATGAGTTATAGAAGTTAAATATTTAACCGTATTAATATCAATTTTTACCCCTAATTCTTCTTCTAATTCACGATATAAAGCTTGTATATTTGTTTCGTTAGCTTCGACTTTTCCGCCTGCAAATTCCCAATAATTTTCATAGTGTTTGCCAAGAGGTCTTTGATTAAATAAATATTCAATCTGATTAGTTTTTAAATTATATCTGCTTAAAATTCCTACTACAACTTGAGTTTTTTTATTCATTTTTTAAATTTATTCTATAATTATAGCCTAGCCCACAGCTGTTTGGATTTTAGGATTTTTTAATACCAATATGGTGGAAGATATTATTAGTGCGGCACTAATATAGGCTGTATGAGGTAATTCTTCCCCTAAAAATATATATGCCCATAATATGCCAAACAGTGGAATAACAAAAGTTGTTGAAGTTGCTTTTACTGTTCCGCTATGCTTTATTAGATAAAAGAATAAAACATAGGCTAAACTACTGCATATAAATGCTAAACCAAATAAACTAACTATTAATTTTGGTGTTGTTATAACAGTAGTTAAACTATCAATTGGTGCATTAAAAATCCATAATGGCAACATCACTAGTGCTGCCAAAATTTGTGTATAACAAGCAAGGTTTTCAGAGCTTGAATTATACAGTTTTTTCTTGGTATAAGTGCTGCCGACAGCATAACACATGGTAGCTCCAATGCAGGCAAACATAGCTAAAACTGGTAAAGATCCATGTAAATCTGCCTGTGCTATTTTAGGCTGCATTAACACATAAACTCCCAAAAACCCAATAAATAAACCTAATAATTTAGTTTTAGTAATTTTAGAATCTAGATAAATTGACGCTAATACAGCGGTAAAAAGCGGGGTTAATGCATTTAAAATAGCAGAATATCCTGCTGGTAAATATTGTGCTGCAAATCCGTATAAACTAAAAGGAACTGCGGAATTAAAAATCCCTACAATTAAATATTTTTTCCAATTATCCGCTAAGTCATTATGATTTTTTTTAGAATGGAAAAAGAAAATATAAACGCCAATTCCTGCCAATAAAATTCTAAGATTTGCCATTACAATAGGCGGTATTACCTGAATTAATATACGCATGAATAAGAATGAAGCTCCCCATACGGCAGCTAGAAAAATAATAATAGCTGCTTCTTTCAGCGGAGAAATAGGGGAATTAGATGTATTCATATAAACAATGCAACATTTTTAAAAGATTGTATTTTGGAATGCAGTTTATTTATTCTAATGATTATTGAAATTAAATTCAATTATATTTTTAGCGGAATGGATTTATGTAAAGTATATTTTTTTGACGTAATTCATCATATAAGTTATAATGCATAGCGTTACAATGAAAAGTTGTACTATTTAGTCTTAAATATTAAGGAAAAGGGAAAAATGACAACAGTAAAGTCAAAAGAAAATGAACCATGTGAAGTTTTAATCCGTCGCTGGAAACGTGCAGTAGAGCGCAATGGTACTTTGGTCTGCCTCCGTGCAAAAGAATTCCGTGAAAAACCAACTACAAAACGTAAACGTAAAGCAGGTGCTGCAGTTAAACGTCATCATAAACAAAAACGCAGCCAAATGCTGCCGCAAAAATTATATTAATAAAACAACGACCACAACGCCTATTGTTAGGGGGTGATTTTTAATACCTTGTTTTTGAGAGTTAAAATGCAAATCTCAGCTAGAAATATAGCAGCACTTATTGAAATAATTGACTGTTTTGAATTTACTAAAATTCAGATTAAAGAAGTGAAAGAGAAAATTGTTCGATTAACTAAAGAGTTTGCAAATTCTGCCGATAAACCGGATTATAAATTGGTGCAGGATATTGGTATAGAAAGACGTAAAAAATCCGGATATTTTGAGGATATTAAAGGCTATAAATCAAGCTTAAACCAAATAAATTTAGATGTACACAAACTAAATGCTGAGTTAAAAGAACAAAAAACTATTTTAACAAGTCAAGAAAAATTAAATAATATCAAGCAAATTCCAGTAACTAAGGAAAAGATAGAGTACATTGAAAAAGCTATTGAGTTGCTGCAGTTTAGTCTTGGAAGTATTCAGCAACAGTCTGTAAGAGATAAGATTGCTAAAATTGAAATATATATGCAGAATAATCCAAACAATCAGTTAGAGTTAACAGCTGCAAATAGAAAACTTGAGTTTCTTAAAAAGAAATTAACACAATATTCCTAGAATATGATACCTAAAGATTTTATTGATACCTTAGTCCAGAGGGTGGATATTTTTGATATTATCAGTAAACATATTGAATTAAAAAAAGCCGGTTCAAATTATCTGGGCTTATGCCCGTTTCATAATGAAAAAAGCCCGTCTTTTACTGTATCCTCACAAAAAAATCTTTATCATTGCTTTGGATGCGGAGCAGGGGGTAATGCTTTAACTTTTATAAAAAATTATTTAAACTTAGATTATGTGGACAGCATAAAGCAGCTGGCTAAAATTGCGGGTGTAATAGTTCCGGAAATTGAACAAAATCCTGATTACAAGCCTACGCCTAAACAAGACTACTCACAGCATTATAATGCTTTAGAAAGCGTCACTAAATTTTATCAATCTGCTTTAAAAAATAATCAGCAGGCTATAGATTATTTAAAAAACCGAGGCTTAACCGGATTAATTGCTAAAAGATTTGCGATTGGATATGCAGATGATAATTTTAATAATTTAGAACACTTAAACATTGATACTAATTTACTGCACGAAGCAGGCATGCTATCACAAAAAAATAATAAATATTTCAGCCGTTTTCGTAACCGCATCATGTTCCCCATAAAAGATAAAGACGGCAAAATAATTGCATTTGGCGGACGTGTATTTAATGGAGGCGAGCCAAAATATTTAAATTCCCCTGAAACTCCATTATTTAATAAAAGCCAAACTTTATATGGTCTATTTGAAAGCTTAGATGGAATTAAAAGCACAAAAAAGGCTTTAATTGTTGAAGGTTATATGGATGTTACTGCACTTCATCAATATGGCTTTAACTATGCAGCAGCGACTCTTGGTACAGCCTGCACTCTTGAGCATATACAATTATTATTTAGATACACCCAGCATATAATTTTTGCATTTGATGGAGATGTAGCCGGTGAAAGAGCTGCCCTTAAAGCTTTGGAAAGAATTCTGCCTACTTTAAAAGATGATAGAGTAGTTGAGTTTGTATTTTTACCTAATCAGCATGATCCGGATAGCTATATCCGAGCATTTGGCATAGAAGGTTTTGAGCGTTTAATTCAAAAAGCCATGCCTTTGTCTAATTTATTAATCAAAGTGTTAACTGACGGACATAATTTACAAATCGCAGAACATCGTGCTAAAGTGCAGGCAAAAGCAAAAAGTTATTTAGCAAATATGCCGAATATATTTCTAAAACAGCAAATACAGCAAACTTTATGGGGTATGACTAATACCAATAATAAAGTCCGTAATACCACAGAAAAAAAATGGCAGCAGAAAACAGTTAAAAAAACAATTTTACAGCCGGTTGAGACATTAATGAAGGCAATATTTATTCAGCCGTTGCTTGCAAATATTATCGATATTCAAACTAGAGAATGGATTAATTATGCTTATCCGCATATGAAAGATTTTTGGAATAAATCTATTGATTTTCATGTTAATTATAATCCGGATAATCAAACCTCATTTTGGCTAAATTCTAATTATGCAGTATATTACACTCGACTGTTATATAATGAAATAAACAGTGATAATATGTATTTAGATGACGAAAATTTTATTGAAAAGCATATTTTATTAGCTAATAATGTGGCTAAAGAAGGAATGAAAAAAAAATGTGATGAAGTTTCTAAAAAAATAGAAGAATATAGAAATAATAATCAGAATATTCAGGATTTATGGCAAGAAAATCAAAAGTTAAATGCCCTTATATTAAATAAGTCTTAAATTATAAGTTTTTAATGATAAGAGATTTTAATATTACTAATTTAATTTATAATATAGTTGTTACAGATTTAAATAAAGAAACTGCATATGAATTCATCAAAAAATAATATTATAAACAAAAATAAAAAAACAGGCGCAATTTTAGCACTCGTAGCTATACTCTTTTTTTGCTTGGTATTTGTTAAAAAAATATTTTTCTAAAGTTTATTTATTTTTATTAGATTTATATAAATAACTTTATGACATTAAATAATTTGGGTGTAAAATAATCCTTACGCCTGCAAAGGCGTTCATCTATAGGCAAATACCTTAATTATACAATCTCAGCAATGACGGCAAATATGCAATTAGCTATAAATAGTTTATAATGTTTATTCTGTTAATAATGGATTGCTTTTAAATGGATTTATCGTCTTGGTTGTGGATTGCTTTGTTTATTTCATTTGCTTTAGGATGGCTGTTTGCCCGTTACGATATTAAATCTATTTTAAAAAATAATAATAAACTGCCGATAGAATATTTCAAAGGGCTACAGTACATTTTAAATGAACAGCCAGATAAAGCTATAGATGCTTTTATTCAAGTTGCACAATTAGACCCAGAAACAGCTGATTTGCATTTAGCTTTGGGACAAATGTTCAGAAAAAAAGGGGAATTTAACCGTTCCATCCGTATTCATGAAAGCTTATCTAACCGCGGATTAAGTAAAGAATATCAAGAAAAATCATATATTGCCTTAGGTGAAGATTATTATCGTGCTGGAATGTTTGATAGGGCAGATAAAATATTTAGTCAATTTACAGGGCATCCTATCTATAACGGTATTGCAGTTAAATATCTATTAATTATTGCAAAATTAGAGCAAGATTGGAAAAAAGCGGTAAAGTTAGCAGATTTTCTTCCGGAAGAACAAAAAGAACATCAAAAAATTCATCTGCATTTACAGTATATAGACTCTTTAATTAACTTGAAAAGCTTTGATGAAATTGAGAAAGAATTTAGTTCTATTAATAGTAAATATCATCATCACCCTAGATTTATGCTTGTAAAAGCTAATTTTTATTTACATATAAAAAAAACAGAACAAGCAGTTGATATTTTAAAACAAGTAATTATCAATAATAAAAATATAAACTATGAAGTTATATTTCCTTTAATAAAAAAAGCCTATGCAGATAATCTAGAATTAATATTAGATTTTTTTAACCTGTTAGAAAAAAATGGTATTGAACTTGATAATACGGTATATCAATTTAAATATCAAACTTTGATTTTTATATTAAAAGAAAAAATTCAAACCCAGCAAGATACTAAAGATATTATTTCAAAATTAGATACTTTATTAGAAAAAGAATTTAATAAACCAAGTCTAGATACAATCAAACGCTATACTGAATTTTTATTAGAATTTAAAAATTATAATTTAGAAGAGAATAAAAATATGCTTAATAAAGTTTTTTTATCCTCAATTAGTCAATTATTAAAATCTGATTCAAATATAAAATATATTTGTTCAGAATGCGGATTTAGGGCAAAAAATTTCTCTTGGTCTTGTCATGGCTGTGGAGAATGGGAATCTTTAAATACAATTTAATAATTAGATTAGTTTAACTTAGATTCAATTGAAAATTGAAATATTATAGCTGATTTAGAATAATTTGGTATGTAGGTGCAAAAAAACGATGTAAATAGTACAAATAGGAGCTTTTTTAATTACAGCAACTATGACAATTTATTATCAATAGGCTATATAATACTATTAAAAATCATTCTATATAATATAAACTCATGATATTTAACTTAATAGCTAAAGATGGTTTAGCCCGCATTGGTAAAATGACTTTAAATCATGGAGAAGTTGAAACTCCGATATTTATGCCTGTTGGCACATATGGTGCTGTAAAAAGCGTATCTCCACATGAACTCCATGATATGGAAGCACAAATTATTTTAGGCAACACTTTCCATTTATGGCTTAGACCTGGTTTAGAAACAATTTCTATTCATCAGGGATTACATAATTTTAATGCTTGGCATAAACCAATTTTAACTGATTCAGGCGGATTCCAAGTATTTAGTTTGGGCTCTTTAAGAAAAATCAGCGAAGAAGGAGTACAGTTTTCTTCACCAATTAATGGAGATAAATTATTTCTTTCCCCAGAAATTTCTATGAAAATTCAAAGTATATTAAATAGTGATATTGCTATGCAGTTTGATGAATGTACGCCTTATTTAACTGGCGGGCAACCAACTACAGATAAAGTAGCAGAAATATCAATGAAACTAAGCTTAAGATGGGCATTACGCTCATTAAATAGCTATAATGAATATCAGCAGCAGACTAATCCACATCATCCAAACTTATTGTTTGGAATTGTGCAGGGCGGTATGTATGAAAATTTACGTGATATTTCTTTAGGTGAATTGCAGAATATGCCATTTGATGGATTTGCTATCGGCGGCTTATCTGTGGGCGAACCGAAAGAAGATTTTAGGCGTATTTTAGCCTATACCGCCCCTAAAATGCCAGAAAATAAGCCAAGATATTTAATGGGTGTGGGCACACCTGAAGATTTGGTTGAAGCGGTAGGATATGGTATTGACATGTTTGATTGTGTAATGCCAACAAGAAATGCAAGAAATGGCTGGTTATTTACTAAGTTTGGTAATATAAAAATCCGTAATGCTAAATATAAAAATGATACAAAGCCTTTAGATGAGACTTGCAGCTGTTACACCTGCAAAAATTTTAGCCGAAGTTATTTACATCATTTACAAAAAAATAATGAAATTTTAGGTGCTAGGTTAAATACTATACATAATTTATATTATTATCTAGATTTAATGGAAAATATGAGAAATGCTATCCGCACACAAAAATTTAAAGAATTTGTAATTAAATTTAAACAAAATCGAGCTGTATTAAATAGCTAAAATATTAAAGAATGATTAATTTAATAGGCAATGTATGATTGATATAGGTCTTAGCAAGATTATAATTATTAGCGTAGTAGCATTAGTCGTAATTGGTCCAGAGCGTTTACCTGCTGCAGCTAAGGCTCTGGGAATATTGTGGTCAAGATTTCAGCATTATATTTTTAAACTTAAGCAAGAGGTAAATCAGCATATTAGCTTAGAAGAAATTAGCCACTTAAAAGCACAAGCACTTGAGGCAACACACTCTATCCAAATAGACTTACAGAATGTACATAATCAGGCTTCACAAACTTTCTCTGATTTACACACAAGTCTGCATAATGTTGAAGATAGTAATATTTATAACACTGATAAATATTACTATCAACCAAAGTTTTGTAATGGAAGATATAGCTGGAGGCTAAAAAGATTAAACATGCCATTGTGGTATAAACACAAAAACAGCGTGCGAAACCGTGTACAAAGCGGATCAGCCAGAATGAGGCGGTTCAGGTATGGAGGACAAAAAAATATTAAAAAGCATTTTTTATTTTAGGTTTTTTATTTTTTGTGTATGGCTGAGACTAATTATCATACCATATACAAATTATAGCAACTCTTTGTATAGACTATTCTTATAAAATATTGCTAATTATTCCCATTTTCAGGTACTTTTTTTAGTAATTCAATTCCAACTAATCCATGGGCAATTTCAGCCAAAGCAATACTAGTATTTTTACGTTTTTTTTCTATTTTTTTTTGGTCTATTTTAACAGCATGCCCTTGAGATAACTGTCTTGCTCTATAAGTCGCAACTAAGGACAATTGAAAGCGGCTTTTTATATTTTCTAAACAATCTTGAATAGTTGTGTCAGTTGCATTATCAAACATATTTTACCTTATAGATTTTTATGAGTGAGTTAATATTATTTAAAAAATTTGAATTTTTATTTTATGAAAATATTATGACTAAAAAATATAGCCATAATATTAATTCAATTACTGAAATTCAAATTAAGCTGCTAACGCTTTTTTAACTTGAGCTACAATATTTTCAAAGCCTGATGGATCAAAAATTGCAATATCGGATAAGACTTTGCGATCTATCTGGATATTTGCTTTTTTCAGTCCATTCATAAATACGCTATAGCTTAATTCATGCTGACGAACCGCCGCATTAATACGGATAATCCATAATGCACGGAAAGTACGCTTTTTATTACGTCTATCACGATATGCATATTGACCGGCACGCATAACTGCCTGCTTAGCAATGCGGTATACATTTTTACGGCGTCCACGGTAACCTTTAGCTAACGCTATAATTTTCTTATGGCGCGCTCTAGCGGTAACACCACGTTTTACTCTTGGCATATAATCTCCCTATCTTGCTTATGCATACGGCATCATTGAACGAACACGAGCTGCATCAGTTGCATGAACAGCCTCCATACCACGTAACTGACGTTTAGCTTTAGTGGTTTTTTTTGTTAAAATATGACGTTTAAACGCTTGTCCGCGTTTAATTGATCCGCTTGCACGTACAATAAAGCGTTTCTTAGCTCCGCTTTTAGTTTTCATTTTTGGCATATCGCCTTCTCCTAATAGGTTGGGGGTGGTATTACTAAATACTCTTTACTAACCCTGTTGCCTAATATAACTGCAATTTATTAATCTTAAGATTTTAAAATTACAATTATATATTCTCAAAATTCTTATTTTTTCTTTTTTGGGGCTAAAATCATTATGATTTGCCTGCCTTCAAATTTAGGTGCCTGCTCTATTTGACCAAATTCATCTAAATCTTGGGCAATTCGCTCTACCATCTTCATTCCACGATCTGAATGTGTAATTTCTCTTCCTCTAAATCTTAAAGTAACTTTTGCTTTATCGCCTTCTTCTAAAAATTTTTTTAAAGCCCGTACTTTAATACTATAATCATTTTCATCTGTTTCAGGTCTTAATTTTACTTCTTTGACCTGTATCACTTTCCGATTTTTTTTTGCTTCCTGCTGTTTCTTAGTTTCTTGGTATCTAAACTTACCATAATCCATTAGTCTGCATACAGGAGGGATGCCTTGACTTGATATTTCTACTAAATCAACTTCATTATCCTGTGCCATTTTTATAGCGTCAGGTGTTTTTACAATACCAATCTGCTCGGCATTTACACCAATAAGACGTACTTCTGGAACTTTAATTTCATGATTTATACGGTGCTGTCTTTCTTTTTCTTTTGCAACACGAGGAGCTAATGTAACGATATTTGTTCCTTAAATAGAATAAAGGTTTTATTATAGCATAGCAGAAAAAAAATCTACAGTATTTGTTGTATTTTTCACTGGCTAATAATTTAGCCTCTGTTTGATATAAATATTACTTAGACAAGTACAAATTAAATATTTAAAAACGGTGCAACTTGATTTAAATGCTGTTTGAAAATATTTTGTATTCTGTCTAGTGCTTCTTTAGTTTTGCCTTCAAACCGCATTACAATAACTGGTGTGGTATTTGATGGTCTTGCTAAACCAAAACCATCTGGAAAATCTATCCTAACTCCATCCATATAGCTGATTTTTTCGTTTTGCAGTTCCAAATTATTTTGTATATAAATTTTAAAATTATGTATAATTTCAAAAGAATTCGTATTGGCAAATTTTTCACAATCAATCTGCAATTCAGGTGTTGAACAGCTGTTCGGCAAATTTTCTAAAACTTGGCTTGGATTATCTGAAACGCTTAATATTTCTGCTAATCTGGCAGCAGTATAAGAAGCATCATCAAACCCATACCACCGGTCATTAAAGAATATATGCCCGCTCATTTCTCCACCCAAAATTGCACCTTCTTGCTTCATATACGCTTTAATTAAAGAATGCCCTGTTTTATACATTATTGCTTGTCCGCCTGCTTTTTCAATAGCTAGAGCAAGATTAGAGCTGCATTTTACATCAAATATAATTTTACCATTTGGCTGATTGCTTAGTGCATTTTGTGCATATAAAACCATTTGGCGGTCTGGGTAAATAATTTCTCCATTTTTAGTAACAATGCCTAAACGGTCTCCATCTCCATCAAAGGCAATTCCATAATCACAGTCATTTTCTATAACGGTTTTAATTAAATCTTGTAAATTATCCGGTTGAGCTGGGTCTGGGTGATGGTTGGAGAAATTCCCGTCAACTTCACAAAATAATTCTATAATTTCACATCCTAATGCACGTAATACTTGAGGGGCTGAAATTCCTGCTACTCCATTTCCAGCATCTAGAGCTATTTTTAAAGGGCGGGCAAGTTTTACATCACTGCTTATTCTTTGTATATATGCTGGTAATATATCTAAATATTGTACGGCTCCTACCTTATCTGCAATGGGTAAATCCCGAATGGATAAACTATATAATTCTTGAATATCATCACCATATAATGTTTTACTGTTAATTACAATTTTAAACCCGTTATAGTCGGGCGGATTATGGCTGCCTGTTACCATAATAGAAGAATTAGCTGGATAAACATCTGATGTTTGATAAAAATTTGCAAAATATGTCATTGGAGTAGTTACTAAGCCGAGATTTATAACATTAACTCCTGCTTGTATAATGCCTTCAATCAAAGCTTGGCTAAGTCTAGGGCTTGATAAACGCCCGTCATAACCTATATTAACAGCAGTTTGCCCGCTTTGTATAACTTTATAGGCAATTGCTCTGCCAATTTTTTTTGCAGTATGCTCATTTAAATTTTTATCTACAATTCCTCTAATATCGTAGGCTTTAAATATTCCAGCATCTATAATCATTTCACTTGAATTTATGCCTTTATATTGATTTAAATCCGATTGATATGGGGATATTATTATTTCATTCGTATTCATATGGATTATATTTAATTGTTAATAAGAATATATTAAATCATAATATGTTATATAAGCAATATTATTAATAATACTAATCAGATTTCAATTTGCGAACTTTGTTGTTGTCAAAATTACACCTTAATGTATTAACATGTACATAGTTGCCATAATTTATTCCTACCGCCTTGTCGTAAAATTAACTACAATTAGTATATTCATCAAATTTGAATCTAGCTCATATGCAATGCTATAATTTAATTTGTTTGATTTAAAGATTACATAAATGCTAAGTTTATCTAATAAAAATATATTGGTTCTAGGCTGTGGTGAATCAGGTGTAGCCATGGCAAATTGGTGTTCGAAATACAATGCTGATGTTTATGTTTCTGATACAAGAGAAAACCCTTTAATAGTAAATAATCTTGATAGTAAAGTAAAATTTCATCATGGTATAAATAGTGGTTTACTAGATAAAATTAATCCGGATTTTATGTTGATTAGCCCTGGATTATCGCCTTATATAACGCCAATAAAAGAGATATATAATTATAAGGGTATTAAAACTTATGGTGAATTATGGCTATTTAGTCATGCCTTAGAGCGGTTATATGCAGAAAAAAAATATGACCCTAAAATTATTGCTGTTACAGGTACAAATGGAAAAACAACAACAACTAAATTAACAGCTCATTTATGTAATTATTCAGGAAAAAGAACCGAAGCAGCCGGTAATGTCAGTCCAAGCATGCTGAATGCTCTTGATATGCATTTACAAAATGATACTTTACCAGAGATTTGGGTTTTAGAACTTTCAAGTTTTCAATTACATAATATAGATAATTTTACTCCGCATGTAGCAGCAATTTTAAATATTAGTTCAGACCATCTAGATTGGCACTTGAATATAGATAATTATATTGCCAGTAAATTTAATATTACATCTAAAAACCAATCCCGCAGTACCAAATTAATTATTAACCGCAATGATGAATATTTAACTCAATATATTCAACATAATCCGCAGGTGAAAATTCATAAAACATTTGGCTCTGATATGCCAAAAAATAATCATGATTTAGGCTTATCTAAACATAACGACGGCTATTGGTTATATTATAACGGACAAAATTTAATGCCGGTTAATGCCATGAAAATTAGAGGTCTGCATAATGCTCAGAATACTATGGCTGCTTTAGCTTTATGTGAAGCTATTGATATAAATATTCATGATATTGCCGGCGGATTGCGTACATACATGGGTGAACCTCACCGTGTTGAATTAATTGACATCATCAATGATATTGAGATTTATGATGATAGTAAAGGAACTAATGTAGGAGCTACGATTGCGGCTATTAACGGTTTAGAGAAAAGAACTATATTAATTGCTGGCGGTGATGGTAAAGGGCAAGATTTTTCTGATTTAGAAATTCCATTTAAAAATTTTGTTAAAAGTGTACATTTAATTGGTAAAGATAAATTAGCTATTGCTGATATTTGTCAGAAATCTAATATTGAGTTTTTTATGTATGAAACTTTAGAAGAAGCAGCTTTAGCCGCCTGCAAAAATGCAAAATCAGGCGAGGCTGTTTTATTATCTCCCGCTTGTGCAAGCTTAGATATGTTTAAAAATTATGCTCACCGTGCAGAGGTTTTTTGTAAAAGTGTGGCAGGGTGGAAAGAGAGTTTATAGCTTGGTAAATAAATATTGCGACGCCCTAAAATTCCTATCTCCGCCGCAAGCAACGGAGTATTACGGAATTTTTCCCTATGGGAACGGACTGTCGCTTTAGAGCTTGTGCGCGGCAAGCCACGGGGAATTAGACCCTAAGAGATTAATGACTAATCGAATAGTTAAGTAATCCATTATAAAAAAATATTTTTAATTTATATTAACAATAATATGCTATAATTACTTTAATTTAAATTTTAAAAGTAATATTTATGGATATTAGAGCAAGTTTTGACAAACCAGCATTAACTATATCTCAATATGCAAATGCTGAAAAAATTGCAGCTTCTACGCTATCAAAGAACCCTGATGCATCCTCTGGAAAAACTACAGGTTCTTCTATGACATGCAGGCAAGTTTTACTCAAATATATGAAGGAATTAATGCAATAGCTACACAATTACCAAGCAAAAATAGAGACAAAGTCAAAAATCATATGCTTCAATATGTTACACATATGCAGGAAGCATGTCAGAAATTACAATCTAGAAGATGACCGATGGAACTATTAGTATTGAACTTCCAAGAGATACTACTAAGCTAACAATCGACCATGATATACAGGCTGGTGCAAGAGCCATATTAATGAACCCTAAATTTGTTAAAAGCAGGTGTTACATTTAGTTTAGCTGGAAGTAAAATAAAGCCAGATCAAATTGCATTTTATTTTAAATATGCAGCAACCTTATTTGATGAAAACTTTAAAGGTTTAACTAAGGTAAAATCAGATAGGTTATTTCCAAATTCTTCAATATTTATAGCAGTTGTTAAGAAAAAAACATTTTCACAGGGTGGGAATACGCTATACCAAATCTATTTCATAAAGTTGATTTTCAATACTTAGATGCTGCCATAAAATTAACCTATAATATACACCATCCCTCTAAACTTGAAGGTTTTGCTAATAACCCAGAAGAAGTATTTGAAAATGCCCTAGCATCTTACTTAATCAAGCACAAATGCATAAAATAAGTTAAATAAATATCAAACCTCTATTTTTTAAATAATTCTCTGCTTTTATATAATTTGGGTAATAGTATTTAACTAAAGCCCAAAATAATTGACTATGATTAAAATGCACTAAATGAGCTAATTCATGCACGATTACATATTCAATAACATACAAAGGCTGCATAATTAAATACCAGCTTATGCATATCTCTTTTGCTGAAGTGCAAAAGCCTAGGCGTTTTTTACCATGACCTAGTTTAAAACTATTAAATGATAAATTCATTTTTATCTTCCAATAATCCAGCAATTTTATATAAGCATTTTGTGCTTCTGATTTATACCAAGTTTCTACTTGTCTTTGTATATTTTTATCCGGATTAATATATAAACTCTGACCATCAAAAATTTGTTTATTTTGTATATTATTCTTTTTATTTACATCTAAATTAGTTAAATTTGATTTTAAATTTATTAATCCGCCCATATAGGGTATTTGTTTACCAATCTTATATTCACATATTTGCTCATATGATTTTTTATGCTGATGTCTGCTTTGAACAATATCTGCAGTTTTTTCTATCCATGATTTTTTTGATAAAACCCAATCCTCTATAAATTTATCAGATAAATTTAATGGGGATTTTATAATTAACCCATCTGTAGTAATCTGCATAGTTAAAGTTTTACGCTTAGAACGGACTATAGTATAACTTAGTTTATATTGTGTATTAGCTTCATTATTCATATAAAGTTATAATTTATTTAATCTAACATTTTATTTTATAGTATGGCTACTAATATTAGCGAATTAATTCATCAAGGTATACTCCCTCAAGCAATTAATATGGATTATTTTAGATTATTTAATTTAAATCAAGAATTTAATATTAATAATATTCAGCTAAAAAAAGCTTATTTAGCTTTACAAAATCTAGTACACCCAGATAAGTTTGTTAACTATGATATAAATTATCAGACAATTGCCATAGAATGGGCAAGCTTTGTTAATGCCGGATTTAATACTTTAAATAATTATGCAGATAGAGCTTCGTATTGGTGTAAGTTGCATAATATAAACACTGATATTCAGGCTGAAATGCATATCTTAGAGCAAACTATGAGTTGGTATGAAAATTTAGAGGCAGATTCAGGCAGTGATAATAGAAAATTAATTAAATTTCAAGCTAAAACTCTACAAAATGAATTCATAGAGAAATTTACACAATTATCTTACATGGATACAAGTAATCAATTATTGGGAAGGTATGCTCAAACTTTATTACTTATTGACAGATTTTTAGCTAATATGTAAAAATCTAACTCAAAACAAAGAAATATTTACCCATGAATATATACCCGCACCATTTAAATTTATGCCTGCGCTGTTTTCAAAATTGCTGCTAACTATTTATGCTGTATTCACCTCAATTTTTGCACATGCATGTATGCCAAATTATTCTGTTTTAGCTATAGGAATTTTATTCAATTTTTATAGGTATTCCCTCCCAAAAATGCTTATCCCAAAATTTATATTCATCAAAATCCCCATGCTTCATTGGACCACTATTTAAATCAAATTTAGTTAAATATACATTCTTTCTTATATCTACCTCTTCTGTCCTATTTTTTTCAGACATATCATTTTTAAAGATGTCGTTAGCATATGTTGCTATGTTATACCAAAATCCTGCTGTACGGTCTTTAAATGA
Organism: Burkholderiaceae bacterium; assembly: GCA_023266335.1. GTDB lineage: Bacteria > Pseudomonadota > Gammaproteobacteria > Burkholderiales > Burkholderiaceae > JAHFQJ01. The sequence continues at coordinate 23,874 of JAHFQJ010000004.1, read as the reverse complement.
GTTAATATATCCAAATTTTTGATCTATCCACACTAATAAAGAACCTCTTGGCACAAAATCGTAAAAATGATTTTCTCTTATATCACGATATGGGTGTAATGAAAGATTATAAAATTTTGTATCTTTATTTATATTTCTATTTAAATATGGGTTTACCGCATGCTCTAAATCTTTTAAGCTGCAGGCAGCAGCCATATAAATAATATTCTGGAATTTCATGTTTGGATATCTTAAAAGAATACTATTTGCTACAATTGTACCCATACTATGACCAATTAAATTAATTGAATGCTGCGGGAATTTTGTGCTAAACTTATCTAAGAATTTAATCACTGCTGTATCATAACCATTTTTTTCATCTGCACTACCTTCCGTTGGGTTTGAAAGAACCAAATCTGTTCTTCTTAACAATGAGTCCCATGTGCCTTTACCCATAGCATCTATAAATGGACTAGAAATTAATTTTACTGGATTTAATCTAGTAATTAATTGTTCTTCTTTAGCTTTCTCATTATTTGAATTATCATTTATATTAAACGTCCCATCTCTTCTTAAAACTTCTACTGCATTTTTTGCATTTATTTTTTCTTGAGAAAATCTCTCTTGAAACCAGCCGCTTTTATCAGTCAAAGTATGATAAGTACTAGCTGGAAACGTCGCTATGGACCTTAAAACATCTTCGAGTAATACAAATGGTGCTGATATTATTCCGCTAACAGGACTAACTCTTTTTCCGCTCCTTAATCTCGTTAAATGATCTATATAATTGGATGGTCCTCCTGCGTCCCAAGATATAAACAACGGATATGTTCCATCTTCTAACATTTTTTCTGCTACTTTTTTTATTTTTCTATTTGCACCGTTAAATGTATTCAAACCACCATGGATAAAAATTGTAAGTGTTTTTTTATCTTGTTTGCTGAAATTAGCTAAAATATTATCTACATACTTATCTTTATTTTTTTCTGTATCATCATCTGTTATTAAATTACGGCAATATGGATCAACTAAATATCCCCTCTTATCGATATAAATTTGATGTAATCGAATATCAAATCCGCCTTCATTATAACTTTTATTTAGACAGTTATTTTTATCATCATTTATTTGAATTTGGATAATATCATGATTATCATAATTAGTTGTTGAACATCCATTGATAGTAAATAATATGAGTATTAAACATATTGCTTTTAATATTAGATTATGCATGATTGGCGACTATCTAAAAACACGTTATAATAAGTATACGAAATAAATAGAATAATTTTTTATTATGTGGTCATTAAGTTACACTTATTTAATTTGATTTCGGTAAATTTTAAAATAAATATGGCTGCACATATTATGATATAATTATTGATAAAATAAAAATAATTATACAAACACAGGAATTTTATGAATTATGAGTATTGCTAATTCACGTAAGAATAAAAAAACAGATGAGACGATTATTATAAAAAAATATGCTAACCGCCGTTTGTATAATATGCAAGATAGTATGTATATTACTTTGGCTGATGTAAGGCAAATGGTAACTGACAACATATCATTCGTAGTAATAGATGCTAAAGATAATGCTGATTTAACCCGCAGCGTTTTACTTCAAATTATTGTAGAAGCAGAGCAAGAAGGTAATCCGTTATTTTCAGCTAAAGTTTTGGAGCAATTAATTAGGACATATAGTAACTCAATGCAAAGTATCACTAATAATTATCTAGAACATCACATGCAGTCGCTACAGAATCTGCAGGAAAATTTAGCTAATCAGGCAAAAAATATATATGGGAAAAATTTTTCCCAAGATAATTGGCTTGAATGGCTTAATCAAAACCAGCAAAAATTTTTGGAAGTAAGTTTAAACTGGCAGAATCAAGTTTTAGAGCAAATTCAGCATCAGAACCCCCTACTGAATTTTTTCAATGCTTTTCAACCGGTAAAAAATGATAATTCTAAATAATTATAAAATATAATACCCTCTTTCTAATTTCCAAATTATGACTAAAAAAAATACTTCTGTATCCAGCATTGCTTCTTCAAATGATATTAATATCCCGCCTAGCATAGGGTTTATATCACTAGGATGTCCAAAAGCTCAAGTAGATTCTGAACATATTATTACTCAATTAAAAGCCCAAGGTTATGATATTTCTCCCAGCTATGAAAATGCAGATTTAGTTGTAGTAAATACATGCGGTTTTATTGAAGATGCTGTTGACGAAAGTTTAGATGCAATTAATGAGGCATTAACTAAGCATGGAAAAGTTATTGTTACAGGTTGCTTAGGTGCAAAAAAAGATGGTGAAGGCAAAACTATTGTTCAGAAAAAATATCCTAATGTATTAGCAGTTACAGGTCCTCATGCTATTAATGAAGTAATGCAGCATGTAAATAAGCATTTGCCAAGACCGCATGATCCATTTATGGATTTAGTGCCAAAACAAGGAATTAGACTTACACCCAAACATTATGCCTATCTTAAAATTTCTGAAGGGTGTAACCACCGCTGTAGTTTTTGTATTATTCCATCATTACGCGGTGATTTAGTTTCAAGAAGTATTGATGAAATTTTACAAGAAGCAGAACATTTATTAAAAGCCGGAACTAAAGAATTATTGGTTATTTCACAAGATACTAGTGCATACGGTGTAGATATAAAATTCCGCACAGGTTTTTGGCAGGGAAAACCCATGAAAAGTAATATGTATGGTTTATGTAAAGCTTTAGGCGAGTTGGCAAAAAGCTATGGGGCATGGGTTAGACTGCATTATGTATACCCATATCCTCATGTTGATGATATTATTCCATTAATGGCAGATGGCTTAATTCTTCCATATCTTGATATCCCAATGCAGCACGCTCACCCAGATGTTTTAAAACGTATGAAGCGTCCGGCTAATGGTGAAAAAAATTTAGAACGGATTCAAAAATGGCGTGAAATTTGTCCTGAAATTGTAATACGCAGCACTTTTATTGCCGGATTTCCAGGAGAAACGGAAGAAGAATTTAAATATCTCTTAAACTTTATCCAAGAGGCTAAACTTGACAGAGTAGGATGTTTTGCATATTCAGATATTGAAGGTGCTAAAGCGAATGAATTAGCCAACCAAGTTCCTAAAGAAATACGTGAGCAAAGACAAGCTAAATTTATGCATGACGCTGCACAGGTTTCACAAGAAAAATTAAAAAGTAAAATTGGTAAACTTATTCAAGTATTGGTTGATGATTTTGATGAAGAAAGCGGTTATGCACGTTCGCAGGCAGACGCCCCTGAAATCGATGGAGTTGTATATTTACCTCCGCCCCAAGATTGTGATGAACCTTATACTAAAGGCAGCATGTTAATGGTCAAAGTTGAAGATAGCAGCGAACATGATTTATGGGCTTGTCTGGTTTAACATATTTTATAATAGTTTTTACATATGACTTATAATTATTCCGCTAAATTTACAGCTAAAGAAAGATGCAATAACTCAGAACACAATGGCAAATTACCTACTTTAACAACAGTACAAGAAATTCAAGGGGGGAAAATTTCTGGGGTATTTAATTTTGTATTCACTTTAGAACGTAAATTAAAACTCTCTGAGGATATAACAATAAAAAGAACGGTTAATTGCGGTCTCGCATATGATAATAAAGATGCTTACTATTTAAAAAGAAATGGTCACATACATTTATGTATGGCAGATGAAAGCAATACAATGAATCCAGTATTTGCAGCTGGAGAAGCTCACTTTACAGAGGGAACATTGACTACTTTAACAAGCGATAGCGGTACATTCGCATGTGAAGGGGATGAACATAAACAACAATCTATTCATGCTTTTAGAGAAAATTGGGGTAATTTAAAAGATGTTATATATAAAGAATATATTGGCGGAGATAAGTACAATGATAGTATTTTAGATAAATAATCATATTTAATTTAATAGATTACTAGGATATTTTTTTGCTGTCAGCATAGATTTTACCTTTAAAATCAGCTAACATAATGACAAGGCTTATAAAATAATGGAGTATAACTATGCTGCTTATCATTGCTAATAAAAATTATTCTTCTTGGTCAATGCGTCCGTGGCTAGTTTTAAAGCATTTTAATATTCCATTTCAAGAAGAAACAATTTTACTCAAAAAACAAAATACAAGACAACAAATTTTAGAATACGGCAAAAATCCATTAGGTACACTGCCGATTTTAATTGATGATGATCTAATTATTCAAGATTCTTTAGCTATCTGCGAATATTTGGCAGATATTTATTCTCAACTAAATTTATGGCCGCAGACCTTAAAACAAAAAGCACAAGCTCGTTCGATTGTGGCACAAATGCATAGCAGTTTTGTGCATTTAAGGCAAAATTATAATATGAATATTAAACGCCAGAGTAAGCCGAACGATAAAACCATACGTGAGGATAATTCAAAATTAGATGCAGATATTAAAAGAATAGAACAAATCTGGACTGAATTGCTTATTCAAAATACACAAGAAAACAAGCCTTATTTATTTGGTGATTTTAGCATAGCTGATGCATTTTTTGCACCCGTTGTAACCAGATTTTACAGCTATGGTGTTGATATAAATAAAGCCTGCCAAAAATATATGCAGGATATTATTAATACTCCAGCAGTGAAAGCATGGATAAACTTAGCTAAAACAGAAACTGAAATTATTCATGAATATGAGGTTTAGTAAATATTATGCAAAGTATCATTCAAAAAACTATACAAAATAGCATAGATAACATCACGTCTAGTTTAAACTTAATTCCGCAGCTAGAAATTGCAGGTCAAATATTAATTCATGCATTAAATGCAGGAAATAAAATTCTAATTTGCGGTAATGGTGGTTCAGCCGCTGATTCTCAACATATGGCTGCTGAAATTATTGGACGTTTTGAAGTTGAACGCCGTGCTTTGCCTGCAATTGCTTTGAATACAGATACATCGATTTTAACTGCGGTAGGTAATGACTATGGTTTTAATGATATATTTAGCCGGCAGATTCAAGGCTTAGGAAATGCAGGAGACATATTAATTGGAATTAGTACTTCAGGAAATTCTACAAACGTTATTGAAGCCATAAACATGGCAAAGAAAAAAAATATGCTAATAATTGGTTTTTGCGGAAAGAATGGCGGGAAAATGCAGGACTTATTAAATCAAAAGCCTCATATAAACTTGTGTGCATCAGGAGAAAATACAGCACGTATTCAAGAAGTGCATGGAATCTGGATACATGCTCTATGTGAATTGATAGATACATACTGCAGTTAGATATTTTTTTGCTCCCACCTAGTTCTAAATCTAATTTTTGAATATATAAAATAAATTAAAAAAATAAACCGAATTATTATCTAATACCAACCTATGGGCAGTAGATACCTGCCTCCGCAGGTATGACGCTCGTTATAACAGGCGGATTTATCCGGTATCATGATTAATGATATCAAATTAGTTGCTCAATCCCAAAAAATCACTTAATTAGTCAAACACCTGTTAAGTACTGTACAATATCAGCTTATATATAAAGAAAATAATTGTATGGATATTGAACAAATTAATCTGTTAAAAACTACTCTTAATGATATTAAACAACGTAGTAATGCGTTAAGGGGGTATCTTTGACTACGATGCAAAAAAACAAGCATTGCAGCAATTGCAAATAAAAATTGATGATCCAAATTTATGGAATGATGCAAAGCAGGCACAAATAATTCTCAAAGAAAAAAAACAGCTGGAATTGGTTATAAATAATCTAGAAGAATTATCAAGCGAAGAGCAGTCATTAGCAGAATTATTTGAAATGTCATATGAAGCTAATGATGATGAAATGCTAAATGTAGTTAATCATGATGTTGAAAAATTAGAAAAACATGTACATGAGCTTGAATTTCAGCGTATGTTTAATAATCCATTAGATGCAAATAATTGTTTTTTAGATATTCAAGCAGGTGCAGGAGGTACAGAAGCTTGTGATTGGGCAAGTATTTTACTGCGTCAATATTTGCGTTATTGTGAACGTAAAGGCTTTAAAGCCGAAGTACTTGAAACTACTGACGGCGAGGTTGCAGGAATAAAATCAGCCAGTATAAAAATTACAGGCGATTATGCTTTTGGTTATTTAAGGACAGAAACTGGCGTACATCGTTTAGTTAGAAAATCACCCTTTGATTCAAATAATGGACGTCATACCTCGTTTGCTTCTATATTTGTCTATCCTGAAGTTGATGATGATATTTCAATTGAAATTAATCCGGCAGATTTACGCACGGATACATTTAGAGCAAGTGGAGCAGGCGGACAGCATATTAATAAAACGGATTCAGCCGTACGTATTACGCATTTACCTACTAATATCGTAGTTCAATGTCAAAATGACCGCAGCCAGCATCGCAATCGCGATGAAGCAATGAAAATGCTTAAATCACGGTTGTATGAACATGAATTACGTAAACGTATGGCAGAACAACAAAAATTAGAAGACAGCAAGAGTGATGTAGGCTGGGGGCATCAAATCCGTTCATACGTGCTTGATCAATCCAGAATTAAAGATTTAAGAACAAATATTGAAATATCAAATACAAGAAGTGTGCTTGACGGCGATTTAGACGAATTTATTGAAGCCAGCCTAAAGCAAGGGGTTTAAATGTTTGTGCTTCACTATGAATATAATCTTAAAAATCTAAACACTTTTGGCTTTAAATGCATAGCCAAATGTATGCTGATTATTGAAGATATTGCTGAAATTACCAATGTTTTCAATGAGTTAAGAACTAAGCATAATATTGATATTAATTATTTTTACAAGCAAAATAAATTACTAATTTTAGGCGGCGGCAGTAATATTTTATTTGCACATAATTATTATGATGGATTAGTTATTCATATTAAAGATGAAAATATCAATATTTATGCAGAAAATAAAATATGTGTAAGTGCCGGTTATAATTGGCATGATTTTGTAAAATGGTGTTTAAAGAATAACTTTTATGGTTTAGAAAATTTAGCCCTTATTCCAGGAAAAGTTGGTGCTTGTCCAATTCAAAATATTGGCGCTTATGGCGTTGAAGCCGAGCAATATATTGAGCAAGTTGAAGTTTTTAATCTTGAAAATAATACTATAGAAATCATATATCACCAAAATTGTAATTTTGAGTACCGCAATAGTATTTTTAAGCAAAGTAAAAAATATATAATTTTAAAAGTATACTTTGAATTTTATAAAAATGGTAAAAATTATATTCCAAATATCATCTATAAAGAATTACAAAATTATCTAGATAATCATCAATTAGATATAAGTCCGCAAAATATATTTAATGCAGTTATTGAAATCAGACAAAATAAATTACCTGATCCTAAAATTTTGGGCAATGCAGGAAGTTTTTTAAAAAATCCAATTATTGATAATGAGTTATTAAAAAAACTGAAGGAAAACTATCCCGATATAGTAAATTTTCCTATAGATAATAAGCATACTAAAATTTCTGCAGGCTGGTTAATTGATAAAGCCGGCTGGAAAGGTTACATAGATGAAATCAATAAAATTGGTGTATATTCAAAACAGGCTTTAGTTTTAGTAAATTATAATCAAGAAAATGGGAATGTTTTATTAGAATTAGCAAAAAAAATACAAAATTCTGTAAAGCAAAAATTTGAAATTGAGTTAGAAATTGAAGTGAATCTAATTGAATAATATTGCTTGCAATCGATTAAATCATAGGAATATATACTGAGTTACCCTATTCTCTTGTAGAATGTTGAGGTGTTGTGTGCTTCTATTAACCTATAAAAAATTATCAGAATAAATATTTGGTTCTATGGGAATAAGTACGTCAGATGCTATGTGCATGTTTTTACAACAAACTGTGAATATAATGGGCTTACCTTTTCAACCGTCTACAAAAATTGTAAATAAAAAATCTCTACAAGAATTAGAAGAAAATAAAAGCAAACCTCTTGAAAAATCATAAGAGTTTTACAAAGATTTGGATATGTAGCATATATTAAATAAATCTAGAAAATGAAAAATTTAAAAAAAATATTAAAAAAATGGCAATATGAATTAACTAATTTTGATAGGATTATAATTCTATCATCTATATTTATTAGTTTTAACGTAATTATTTTTGGTAAACCCAGTAATGATACTTTTATAAATTTTTTAATAGCTATTGGTAGTATGACTGCGGGAATGGTTGCAATAGTTTTTACAATATCTACTTTTTTAATACAAAATGCCAGCGAAATATATTCTTCACAATATTTTGATACGTATGTAAATGATAAAAAAGATAAGTACTATTATATTGCTCTAATTTTAATAATAATGAGTTTTTTTGGTCTTAGTTTAAGTCTAAAAAAAGACAATAATACATTTTGGGTTTTAATATTATTTTCATTCGCATTATTAGGCATAGTATTTATTTTAATATATAAACAATTTAATAGCGTACTAGAAAAAATTAATCCATTAAAGGCTATATCAACACTTGAAAAAATTGGTATAAGTCTTTTAGAAAAAAACTATTTTGATAATAAAGAAAATATAAATATATGCATTGAAAATTTAGTACAAATTTCAATCAAGCTTGCTTTAAAAAATGAAATTATTTCATCTAAGCAAGCAGTTAATTCTATATGTAATATATTTATAAAGTTAATAGAGTTAAAAGTCTTTCATACAAATTATTTGGATATACTGGATAGACTATTAAAACGTTTTATGAAAGATGGTAATGATGAATTATCTTCACATTTTTTTAAGATATATTTTGAATTAGTAAGCCATGCGGTTAAAAATCAACATTCAGATTTCTATATAATATTTTCCTACTCATTTATACCTATAGAAAAAGCTATTCAATCAGACAATTTAGAAACAGTATATCAAGGAGTAAAATATTTAAAGCAAAATGCAGAATTAAGCGTTCAATCATTACCTAAAAAAGATAATAAAATCAAAAACTTTAATTACTTAGAAAAGTTAGATTTTTATATGCAACATATAATTAATGAAAATATCGAAATTGCATTATATGCTTATCAAAAAAATAAATCATTTATTTTAGATATTTGTTCAGAAATTTATTGCTTAATTCTGAAAAATCTAATTAGTCATGATTATGATAATATTAACAAATATTTTGACGAAATAAATAAATATTGCGACGCCCTAAAATTCCTATCTCCGCCGCAAGCAACGGAGTATTACGGAATTTTTCCCTATGGGAACGGACTGTCGCTTTAGAGCTTGTGCGCGGCAAGCCACGGGGAATTAGACCCTAAGAGATTAAAAATATTAGTAGTGTTTCAATTATGATGTCTAATCCAACAAGTAGTAATATATATCAATCTTTAGCTTTTGAATTACCACAATTTATTATCTCTTACTATAAAAATATTACTAATAACAAAGAAAAAAATAATTATAAAAGAACATTAATTGATTTATTTGAAAAATTTTATCAAAGTATATATGAGCTTGCAAAAATTTTAACCTATGAGAATTTGATTTTAACTAATTCAATAGGCGATTTTTTACTACAAATAAATTCTATAATAGTTTATCTTATTAAAAATTCAGATGTGTCTGATGATATAGAACAAGAACTAAAAAGAGTTTTAAAAGGAAATATATATTTACCTAGTTGCTTTAAAATAGATTTTATAGATGATAATTCCAAATTAATTGATAGTATCGCAAAAACAAGTATAAAAATATTTGAATCAGAAATATGGTGGTGTTGTGATGAATTAATAAATAAATGTACTAATAGTTTGAATAAAATAGCACTCTCTAAGCTTGAAACAGCACAAAATAATCGTTATATTGAAATACGTATAATAATGAAAATTTGTTTTATAGGAATTATGGCTATTAAGTATAAAAAACAAAGTATAGTTATAAATATTAAGCTAAAAATTGAAGAATTGAATTTAAAATATTGTAAAAAATATATAGGTACTATTAATAAGAAAACACTTTATGATGAGCTTAATCGTGAATTAGACAGGTGGAAACAAGAGCATTCTGCAATTCAATCAATATATGTAGAAACTTCCGAAGATATAATTCTTAAGCAAGTAACTTTAGATGATATAAATCAATTTATTAGTGAGATATTTGATACACGCAAACCTATATAAAGCTTTATATTATTTATTGAATTTATATAACCGCAATCTACAGCCTAAAACCTTTAAACTATCTATGAAAGCATAAAATTCTAAACTATAAGTATTGCTCATTTTTTTTTATTTGACTCTGCTTTTTTTAGCTTTAGTAGTATTTGTAAAATTAATTCATTATTATTTTATTCTAATCCAGCTTTTAAATATGCAACTATATCTTTATCCGTCTTTAGACAATTTTGTACATTAAGAGATTAACAAAAATAATACTGGTTTTGTCATTCGATATATTTATTTAATTAAGTATATTTTTTGCATTTATTTAGCAACAATGTTTACTAAATATCCTAAATATAGTAAAATTACTTCATATAATTAACATATATAGATTAATAATTTCATTTAAAATATTTGATTATTTATAAGCATTTATTATTAATATATTCCTAAGGAACATTCATGTTAAATTTTGATACCACGGAAGACACTTTAAATACTGCAGAAAATATAGCATCTGATTCTAATTCTAATGCAAGCCAAATAAATAGCAGCATACAAGAACGCCGTATAAAAGCTTCTGATAAACGTATCATAAATGGTAAAACCGATGTAAATCAGTTAGTACCTTTTAAGTATAAATGGGCATGGGATAAATATTTAGCACAATGTGCTAATCATTGGATGCCTCAAGAAATAAATATGACAAGAGATATTGCTTTATGGAAAGATCCAAATGGCTTAACGGAAGATGAAAAATTAATTGTAAAACGTAACTTAGGGTTTTTTGTAACCGCAGATAGTTTAGCTGCAAATAATATTATTTTAGGTACATATAGACAAATTACTGCTCCTGAATGCCGTCAATTTTTACTAAGACAAGCATTTGATGAGGCCATTCATACGCATGCATATCAATATATCACGGAAAGCTTAGGTTTAGATGAAGGCGAGATTTTTAATGCTTATCATGAAGTTTCCTGCATACGTGATAAAGATGAATTCTTAATTCCTTTTATTGATGTGCTATGTAATCCTAATTTTAAAACAGGTACATTAGAAACAGATCAAAGTTTATTAAAATCTTTGATAGTATTTGCCTGTATTATGGAAGGATTATTCTTTTATGTTGGATTTGCACAAATTTTAGCTTTAGGGCGTCAAAATAAAATGGTGGGTGCAGCTGAACAATATCAATATATTTTAAGAGATGAAAGTATGCATGCTAATTTTGGTATTGATATGATTAATCAAATTAAATTAGAGCAGCCAGAGTTATGGACTCCAGAATTTACTAAACAATTAGATGAATTATTTATCCAAGCTGTTGAACTAGAATACGCTTATGCAGAAGATACAATGCCAAGAGGTGTATTAGGTTTAAATGCTTCTATGTTTAAGGGTTATCTGCGCTATATTGCAAATCGCCGCATGAGCCAAATCGGACTTGCCCCTATATTTGACCAAGAAGAAAACCCGTTTCCATGGATGAGTGAAATGGTAGATTTGAAAAAAGAACGCAATTTCTTTGAAACAAGAGTAATTGAATATCAAACTGGCGGTGCTTTAAATTGGGATTAAATATTTATATGTTAAAATGATTTCTTTGTTTGTTATTTAGAAAGTTTTGCAGATATTTTAATCTGCAAATTTTCATTATTTAATATTTAACTATCACGGCTAAACAATTCAATAAATCCGTAAGTAAAATCTCTCTGATAAACATGTTTTCTATATGCAATTTTTACAGATTGTGTTCCAAATAAATTCCCCAGTTTTCTAGCTTCTAAACTAATATCTTTATTTTTATCAAAGGCAACTTCTGCCATAATTCCAATTCCCATACCTAATTCCACATAAGTTTTAATAACATCAGAATCGACAGCTTCTAGTACAATATCCGGAAATATTTCATGGCTTTCAAATGCATCATCAATTCTTTTTCTGCCCGAAAATGCTGTATTATAAGTAATAATCGGATATTTAGCTAAATGCTGTAATGTAATATCGCTGTTATTAAATATTTCATGCTTTTTGGGTGCTACTAATATATGCTGCCATGTAAAAGCTGTGCTAATATCCCAATCCGGCATATCTTCCGGAATTTCTGTAGCAATGGCAATATCAGCTAAACTATCTTTGACTAAAGAAATAATTTGGCTTGGATTACCTTGAGCAATACTTACTTTAACCTTTGGATATTTTTGACTGAATTCAGCAATAATTTTAGGTAAAGAATAACGTGCTTGAGTATGGGTAGTGGCAATTCTTAAAATACCTTCATGCTTGGCTGTATGATCTGCACTTATTTTTTTAATATGCTCAATTTGAGTAAGTATATTTTCAACATGATTAACTACTTGAATGCCAATTTCAGTTAGTCCGCGCAATCTTTTGCCCTGTCTTATAAAAATCTGCACGCCTAATTCATCTTCAAAATTTAAAATTGCTTTTGACAACCCAGGCTGTGATGTAAATAAAGATTTTGCTGCTTCACTTAAATTAAAGTTATGACGGACAGCCGAGCGTATAAAACGTAATTGATGAATATTCATTATAACCTTAAGCAATATAAACAAGTTAATTATTGCTTTTTATTATATTTAATTTGCTTACAAAATGCAAAGTTATAAATGTTTATAAATAATTTTTGCACCAATATACATACCTATAATGCTGACTAAGCTGCCTAAATTTAATGTAGAAAACCCGCTTAAACCTTGACCAATACTGCATCCTAAAGCAAATACACCGCCGATACCCATAAAAATACTGCCGAAAAAATATTGTATAAAGTCTTTAGGAGTTTTAAAAAATTGTAGATTAGAATTAGCATTTGATTTTTTACTCAAAATATAAATCATAAAACTGCCTAAAATTAAGCCAATTATCAGCATAGTATTTGCATTTAATACACGCATGCTATCGCTTGAATACATGAGCCAATCAAATAAATAAGCATAAGGCAATATCATGGATAAGCTTTGAATATTACGTGATGAATTTCCAAGGTAAGCATAGTCTAAAGTTATTTCATTTTCTGGTACAAATGCTAAATTTCCACAGATATACCACATAGCAACTACAATTAATCCTATTGCACTTCCATACTTTAATATTGATAACATAATAGATTTAGATGCAGATGTTTTAATTACCCACATCAGACTGAATATAACTAACAATATGCCAATAGTCATTCCGGATAAATTATAGTATATGTTAATATCTGGGTATGAGATAGTTATTAAATTATTAATATATAACCGTAAATTTGATAAACTGCCGCTTATAGCAATTTGCGTGCTAACTGCAATTAATGGAATGGACAAAAGAGATTTTAAATTTCCTTTACCTAAATTTATACATTGCTGAGTCGGACAACCGGACGCAAGCATCATACCAATTCCAAAAATAATGCCGCCTAATAAGTGTGAAAAAATTGGAATATTATGTGTAGTATAAGGTAAATGTTCTTTATTAATTAAGTTAAAATAAATTAATAATTGTGTGCCAATCACTGAAGTTGACATAGATACCGCAATTAATTGTAGTCTATTTACACCGCCGAATGCTAAATAATCACTGACTGCACCCATAGTGCAAAAACGGCTTTTATGTATAATGTATGCCCAAAATACGGCTAAAAACATTATGAGTAAATAAATATAGAAAGGCATAGCGGAAAATGTTGTATATAATTATTGTGATAAAACCTAGAATTTATCTAAGATTTATACTATCATAATGTGAAATAATTTGTAAACTCAAAATTAAAATAAGAGCGTCCTTATAATGTATATACTTATACTATTTGATACTAAGAGCGGAAGAACTAAAGATTTAGCATATTTAATTGCCAAAGGTGTTGATAGTTATGCTTCTCATGGAATTACTGCCCGCCTGCGCTGCGTAGCTAAAGTATCTGCGGTCTGTGAAGCAGTTGAAGCTGATATTAAAGATAGCGGTACACCCTATGTTGATATAGAAGATATACAAAACTGTAACGGGCTTGCTTTAGGCTCGCCAACATATTTTGGCAATATGTCATCACATATGAAATATTTTCTTGAGCAAACTGTTCCGATTTGGATAAATGGATCTTTGTGTGATAAGCCTGCTTGTGTATTTACATCATCAAATAGTATGCACGGGGGGCATGAAAGTACATTATTATCAATGATGCTGCCTCTTATGCATCATGGCATGGTAATGCTTGGACTGCCTTATTTTGAAACTAATCTTAGAAAAACACAGACTGGCGGCACTCCTTATGGCGTAAGTCATTATGCACATTCAGATGCAATTAGTGAAGATGAAAAAGAATTAGCAGTATTTATAGGAAAAAGATTAGCTAAAACTGCATTAAAACTTAATTAAAATATATATATTATTCATGGAATATTCTTTATTTTTGTCAAAAAACCATAAAATTTACGGCTGTTTATTAAAGTTATCTTACCTATTATTATTAATTTGGGAAACAGCTTCTGAATTATTATTTGGTAAAAGTATATTAATTATCAAAATAATACCCATTATTGTATGCCTTAAGGGAATATTATATTTAAATACTTACATGCTGCAGTGGGGTTTAATAACACTGCATCTTTATCTATTAGAAGGAATCGTATCTTTTACAAGCAGCCAATATCCATTTAATTTATTCGGCGGAGTTACTTTATGTATAACAATAATGACATATATGTTTAGTTTGTTATATTTAAAGCCGTATAAAAAATATCAAAAACAACAGAAACAGCATAAAAAATAATGAAGTACAATAAAAAATTAATTAGTAATTATGGTATCAGTATTAGCATTAGATAATTCTACTCAACATTTATCTATCGCATATGGAGAATGTTCAGAAAATGAGCTTGAAAATAATAATTATTATCATGAAGTTCATGTAAATAATGCTAGTAACTTTATTTTACCAAATATAAAAAAAATTATAAATGGTAATATACCTGATTACATAGCACTTAGCATAGGACCGGGCGGATTTACCGGGATACGTTTAGCATGCAGTATCGCAATGGGACTGGCTTTATCCTGGAATATTAAAATTATTCCTTTATGTTCGCTGTTGTGTGCTATTGAAAGTTTTAGGTGTGGTTACACGAGTTTAAACTCAAATAAAAATTCAGAAATAACTAGTTTAGATTTTTCTGTGCCTGATAATAGAATTATAATTGATGCAAGAATGAATGAAATATATACAAGAACATTTAGCTATGAAAATAATCAATATAATTTAGGCAGTATAGAATTGTTAAATATTCAGTCAGAATTTAACGGGTTTGAAAATAAAAATGATGCTGAAAAAGATATTTTATATTCAAATCCAAATAAAAAGTTTATACTTACAAATATAGAAAACTATAAATATTACAGCTATTTTGCTTATCCGCATGCATTGGGTTTATTAAGTTTAGTGTATAATAATTTAGATTTTGCATGTGATCCGCATCAAATTCAGCTAAACTATATCCGTAATAAAGTTGCTAATACTATTGCAGAAAGAATAATATAATATGAAAGAAATGAATCAGCCGTTAACAATCGCCATTTTTTTAGTTGGAATTGCTGTATTATTTATCATGTGGTTAGTTTATAGAAATAAATCTAACCCAAAAAAAACAGATAATTTTAATAAAAATCTGGAAAATATCATCAGCTCTTCTGCTATTTCGATGGTAATTGATAATGAATGGAATGATGCCATTGATTTAATTGCAAGCATTAATTTTAAACATATTATTGAAGGCGATAAACTACAGACCATATTATTTAGCGATAATTACCATCAAAAAATTAATATTCATGGAATGAATGCCGATAAACAACATTGTAAACTAGAGCCTAACTGTAATTATTACGGTTTATTTTTTAGCATTCCGCTAGCATCTAAATATAATGGTTTAAGTGGTATGGATTTTTCCCATTTCTTACAGTATATTCAAAGAGTAGCAATATTTGTTGATGGCGATTTAGATGTTCCAAGCATGCAAGATACCCTAACAAAGGCACAAAATTTAAAAGATTTAGCCCTCAATGCTTCACAATATCTGCAATTTAAGATTTTACTTAAAGAACCTACTCAAACCAATAAATTAATTGAGTGGTTTTATGCATCGGGGAAATATCAGAGTTTATCATCAAATCAGTGTGCTTATTATATAGATAATCAGCATATTTATACTATTGAATGGCCGCAGCAGGAACATACACAAGTTTTATATTTTTACTATACTCCATCATTAGTTGAAGCTAACAAAAACGGCTTAAAAATAATATGCGAAGATATGGATTTATTATTGCAATCTTGGGCAGCTGTTGTATGCACTCCGGATAATCAAGTATTTAATTATGAGATGTATGAACAGCTTAATAAAAATATACAGGCTTTATATTCAACTTTAGAAAGTCATGGTTTAAAAGCAGGCAATGCTTGTATAAAAAGATTATTAGCTTATAAACAGTAAAATTTGAAAAAGTATTTAGTATTTATGAATCAATACTTATCTCCGGCAAAGCTCAATTTATTTTTAAGAATTACAGGCAGACGCGATGACGGCTACCATAATTTACAAAGCTTATTTGTTAAAATAGATTTATACGATACTATAGAA
This sequence comes from Burkholderiaceae bacterium, assembly GCA_023266335.1. GTDB lineage: Bacteria > Pseudomonadota > Gammaproteobacteria > Burkholderiales > Burkholderiaceae > JAHFQJ01. Next base: position 7,099 of record JAHFQJ010000004.1, on the reverse strand, counting down.
TTAAGCCTAAGAAATGATGGCATAATATCTAGACAAATTAATATAGATGATATTGATTATGATGAAGACCTAAATATCAAAGCAGCTCAATTAATGAAAAGCTATTCTAGTAATAAAAATGACAAAAATTATGGTGTAGATATTAAAATAAATAAAGCAATTCCAATGAGAGCAGGTTTAGGCGGAGGCTCAAGCAATGCCGCAACCATACTGTCAGCATTAAATAAACTATGGGATATTAATTTAGATAAGTATAAATTGGCTGAACTTGGGTTAGGCTTAGGTGCTGATGTGCCGTTTTTCTTGCATGAAAAAAATTGTGCATGGATTGAGGGCATAGGCGAAGATATTCAAGAAATTAATTTGGATAAATTTTATTACATTCTTGTTAAACCAAATGTGCATGCCAGCACAAAACAAATATTTACCAGCGATATTTTAATTAGAAATAATCCAGTGTTAGATAAAAACAATTTTATTTTTAATATGAATAATATATATAAAACGGGCAATACTTTAGAGCCTGTAGTTACCAATATTTATCCGCAAATTTTAGATTGGCTAGCTTTTCAGAAACGACAGGGATTAAATTTTAGAATGACTGGTTCGGGTAGTTGTTTTTTTTGTATGTTTAATGATAAATTAGCTAGAGATAATAATGTGTCTAAAATAAATATACCGGACAACTGGAAAATTTACGCTTGTGAAAATATATAGACAACTCGGCTATAAGAAGCTGATAAATTAATAATTAGAGATTAAAACTATGCCATCATATACAAACCCACCTTTTAATAACCACTTGCCGTTCCGTACTTTTTCCCGAGTAGCTTTTAAGGACTGTGTTATGGTAACTTCACTTGAAAAAGATAAACAAGGTCATACCTCTCATGCTATCCTTCATGTTTCCAAGCTAACAGGAGTGCAAAATTATAGGGTACCTTTCTGTCCTAGAAGCACATATTCTCTAAGTCATTGTTATTTAGTGGCTAGAGATGATGAAGTGTTCCTAGCTGGCGGAAGTACTACATCGCTAAATACGTGGCAAAATTTAACCACTGGAATCCCGTATGACGAACATATAAAGGATAATCCTTATCTAACTGATGGTCAAGGCAAAACATTTGACAAGGAATATGGGATTGTCAGTAGGCGTAGAAAAGAATTGCAAGATAAAAGGACATATGTTAAAACAGATGCAGAAGTGAAAGCAGAAGAACAAGCCAAAGCAGAAGCAGCCAAAGCCAAAGCAAAAAAACAAGGAAAAAAATAAAGGACACAAGTATAAAATTTCAAATAATATAAATTATATCCATACAGCCTTATCTCAAAATATGCTATAATTACATGTTTTATAAAATCTAAAGCGTGGAAATTATGGATACAAATTTCGCCAAAGAAACTATAGGTATTTCTTTAGAAGAGGAAATGCGCCGTTCTTATCTAGATTATGCAATGAGTGTAATCGTGGGCAGGGCATTACCAGATGTACGCGATGGTTTAAAACCAGTACACAGGCGAGTGTTATATGCAATGTATGTGTTAAATAACGATTATAATAAAGCATATAAAAAATCTGCACGTATTGTAGGTGATGTGATTGGTAAATATCATCCGCATGGAGATACAGCAGTGTATGATACCATAGTACGCCTCGCACAGCAGTTTTCTTTGCGTTATCCATTAGTTGACGGGCAAGGTAACTTCGGTTCAGTAGATGGAGACTCAGCAGCGGCAATGCGTTATACAGAAGTTCGTTTATCAAAAATTGCACATAAATTACTTGAAAATTTAGATCATGAAACTGTAGACTTTTTACCCAACTATGATGGTAGCGAAGATGAGCCTGCAATTTTACCTGCAAATCTGCCAAATTTATTAATAAATGGTTCTTCAGGTATTGCTGTCGGCATGGCAACAAGTATTCCGCCGCATAATATTAATGAGGTTATCAGCGCTTGTTTACTACAATTACGTAATCCTGAATGTTCAATTGAAGAGTTAATCTCTATTATTCCAGCTCCTGATTTTCCAACTGGCGCATTAATTTATGGTGTTAATGGTATAAGAGAAGGATATAGAACAGGGCGTGGGCGTGTGGTAATGCGTGCAAGGCTACATTTAGAAGATATAGATAAAGGGCAAAGACAAGCCATCATTATTGATGAACTGCCGTATCAAGTTAATAAACGTAATTTACTTGAAAAAATTGCAGAGTTAGTCAATGAAAAGCGTATTGAGGGAATAAGTGATATACGCGATGAGTCTGACCAATCTGGTATGCGTGTTGTATTAGAACTTAAAAAGGCTGTAATTGCAGATGTAGTTATTAATCATCTGTACAAAAATACTCAATTGCAGGATAGCTTTAGTATAAACATGGTTGCCTTAGCTGATGGGCAGCCAAGATTGTTAAATATAAAACAAATTTTAGAATACTTCTTGTTGCATAGAAGAGAAGTAATTACACGTAAAACAAAGTTTGAGCTAAAAAAAGCAAAAGAAAGATCACATGTGTTAGAAGGATTAGCCGTTGCTTTGGCTAATATAGATAAATTTATTGAAATTATTAGAGGCTCAGCCACACCTAATTTAGCAAAACATCAATTATCAGAAAAAGGCTGGATATCTGCTTTAGTGCAAACTATGTTATCTGCTAATGCAAAATATAATAATATTGGTTTACAAATTGACGGCAGTTATGTTTTATCAGAAAATCAAACCGACCAAATTCTGCAAATGCGTCTGCAAAGATTAACCGCAATTGAGCAGCAGAAAATTATTGATGAATATCAAGAAATAATGATAAAAATTAGTGATTTAGAAAATGTTTTAACTAATTCACAGCGTGTAACAGATATGATAGTAAATGATTTACAATCATTAGCTAGTGAATTTGGCGATGCAAGAAGAAGTGAAATTATTTTAGATACGAATGAAATTAATATTGAAGATTTAATTATTCCTCAAGATATGGTGGTAACTTTATCTCATACGGGTTATATTAAAACACAGCCATTAACTGAATATAGAGTACAGCGTAGAGGCGGGCGTGGCAAACAAGGCATAACTACTAAAGATGATGATTGGGTAAATACATTATTAATGGCACATAGTCATGATACTATTTTATGTTTTTCTAATCGAGGCAGACTTTATTGGCTAAAGGTGTATGCAATACCTCAAGGCTCAAGAATAAGCCGCGGTAAGCCAATTAATAATTTATTAAATCTGCAGGAAGATGAAAAAATTACTGCAATTTTACCAACCACAAATTTTGATGAAGATAAATTTGTAGTAATGGCAACATCAATGGGAACAATTAAACGCTGTGCCTTATCTGACTTTAAAAATCAGCGCAGACTTGGTGTAATTGCAATTAGCCTTGAAGAAAATGATTATTTAGCCGGAGTTGCCATTACAGATGGTACAAATGACATTATGCTGTTTAACAGTGACGGTAAAACCATACGCTTTTCTGAAGAAGAAGTTAGACGTGTTGGCAGAAATGCAAAAGGTGTAATCGGCATGCGTTTATCTGATGATCAGCTTATAATTTCTATGCTTACATCAGGCAATTCTGAAGAAATGGAAAAAACAGGCTTATCATTTGTTTTGACCGCTACAGAAAATGGATGCGGTAAAATTACTCATATAAGCGGGTATACAAAACATCACCGCGGAGGTCAAGGTATAAAATGCATGACATCAAACTCAAATAATAGAGTAGTTGCTGCAACTTTAGTCTCTAAAGAAGATGATATAATGCTGCTGACTGATAATGGTGTGATGGTAAGAACGAATGTTGCACAAATTAGAGAAACCGGCAGATCAGCTAAAGGTGTGATTTTAATTAATGTTGATGAGAATTCAAAATTATCAATGTTACAACGCATAGCTGAGAAGGATAGTGATTTAGATGAAACTCTCTAATTTATTACTATGCTAATCGGATTTCAATTTTCGAACTTCGTTGTCGTCATAATTTATTTCTGCCGCCTCATCGCAAAATGAACTACAATTAGTATATAATATAAAAATAAATAAGGTTAAATTATAAACTATTTTATTTAACCTTAATCATAAAAACCATGACAAATTCTATGAAAAAAGGGATTATTTACCTTATTGCAGCTCCTTCCGGTGCTGGTAAATCTTCTTTAGTCAAAGCTTTACTGCAAAAAAATCCGGATATTGATTTATCCATATCTTATACAACACGTGCAATGCGTAGCGGCGAAGAAAATGGCAGGGAGTACAATTTTGTTAGTATAGAACAATTTGAAATTATGAAGTCTAATAATGAATTTATAGAATATGCTAAGGTTCATGGTAATTATTATGGCACAAGCCGTATATGGCTGGAAAAAGAATTACAGCAGAATAAACAGATTTTACTAGAAATAGATTGGCAAGGTGCATCACAGATAAAAAGAATATTTGCAGCTATCACAAATGTAATCTATGTATTTATTCTTCCTCCAAGTATGCAGGAATTAAAAAATAGATTAATATCACGCGCTCAAGATAGTGAAGATGTTATAAATCTGCGTATAAAGGGTGCAAAAGAAGAAATCATGCATGTGACTGATGCAGATTATATAATTATTAATGAAGATTTTAATACGGCATTAGATAATTTACTTGGAATAACGCAAATAGCTAATCTAATTAGCGGCATTCAATTTGAAAAGAATAAACAGCTGATTGCAGGTTTATCTAGTATTTAATCAGCAGTTAATCTTTTAACTTTTAAGTTCGGCATAAAGCAAGCATAACTAGAAATAGACTGCATCTAGCTACAGCTGCACATAATTTCTTCAATTGATTTAATATCAACCGGCACATCTCGGGTTAATATGTGATTACCCTGATGACTAATAATAATATCATCTTCAATTCTAATACCAATATTCCAATATTTTGAATCTGCATTTAAATTTGCCCGAATGTAAATAGCTGGTTCAACTGTTAATGCCATGCCTTTTTGCAAAATGATACTAGTTTTTTTACCAGCTAAGTTTAACAACGATGCCTGTAGATTATCCTGCGGATTAAATATAAATTCTAAACTTTTATTTTGATTTGTTTCATTTAATTTTTCTTGCTTATATCTGCCCACATCGTGTACATCCAGACCTAGCCAATGACTGGTTCTGTGCATATAAAACTGCTGGTAAGCTCCGGATTCTATAGCATTTTCAACCGTACCGTATTTTTTCTTATCTAATAATCCGCTTTCAAGCATGCCGTATACTAATATATCTAAAGCAGTTGTATGTATTTGTTCGAATGTTATTCCGGGTTTTGCTATATCAATAGCAGCTTGCTGTGCTGCCACAACCCAATTATAAATTTCTGCCTGCTCTTTACTAAATTTTCCATTAATAGGAAAAGTTCTAGTTATATCGCTGGAGTATCCGTCTAATTCACAGCCAGCATCAATTAAACATAAATCTCCGTCTTTTAAAATGCTCTGCCCAGCTCTATGATGTAAAATGCAAGTATTTTCCCCTGTCGCAACTATACTGTTATATGCAATACTTTGAGCTTTATTTTGCTTAAATGTATGGATTAATTCTGCTTCTAAATAATCCTCTTGAATACCTGCTTTTGAAGTCTGCATTGCTTTGATATGACCTAACGAAGATATTTTGCCGGCTTCCAGCATAATTTCCTGCTCATAATCATCTTTAAACAAGCGCAATTCACTTATATGTTCATGTAAATTTATAATATTTTGCGGCAGTTTATGCCCTGTACGCTGCATAGATTTTAGGGGTTCAAACCATTCAAATAATATATCACGCCACAATTTTTTATTATCATAAAAAGCATTAAACTCAATAACACAATTACTAATTTGTGCTAATAATTTAGGCATAATTTGATGAATATCATCAATGCTATATGTAATATCAGCTCCTAAATATTTGCCTGCATTTTCATAACCGCAGCGTATGCCATGCCAAATTTCTTGTGCCTCATTTTTAGGTAAAGCAAACAAAATGCTGTAAACTACTTCCTGCTTTTTAACTAGGCATAAAACCGCATTTGGTTCAGTAAATCCGGTTAAATAATAAAAATTACTAGAGGCTCTAAATGGGTAATCTACATCACTATTGCGGTATATATTATCTCCGCTCCCAACTAAAATTAGGCTGCTATCCGGCAAACTATCCGCCAAATGTTGCCAGCGCTGTTTGTAAATATTTTTATGTTCAGGTTTTATGTTGATGAAGTTGTGCATGCTAATGTTATTTATATGTTGGATTATACATAAATAATATCATATATAAAAAATTCTACATAATGAATTATATTACCTCTTTTTATCTGTGAGGTATTATTTCTTCCCGTATTAATTTGATAGCTTCATCTCTAGATGCTTGTTTAATATCTGCAATATTTTTTAAATCAGGATATTTTGCATAAAGAGCTATTTTATCAGTAGTAGTTTTTGCATTAGCATAGCCTGTACCTGTCTCACTTTTATAAGATACCGGAGTATGAGCTGATATAACATGTCCAATTACTTTTGATATTTTGTTATACAAATTAATTTTAGCTGACTTGTCTGTTAAAGGGACAGAAGCTGCAAAACTCATTAATTGATTAAACAGATTTACTGCATCTGTTTGACTTATAAAATTTTTGTCTTTAAAAATGCTTGTTGTTGTACCACTTTTATTTTGCTCTAAAAAACTTTGAGCTAACTGAAATTTCCCTGAGTGAAATATTTCGCCATCAGTTTTTAATTGATTAAATCTATAAATAAAATCATTAGGATTAGTTGCCTGACTGCTTCGTGCAGAATCATCATAACCATGATGGCTGTTATTATTATCATATTCCATTTTTTGAACAAGATTACTAACCAATAACCTTTGCTCTAAAGATAAATAGTAACTCGTGCTTAATTTTTGAGCATCGCCTAAATTAATTTTATAGTCAAAGGCTTTATGTTTTATTAAAAATACGAGAGAGTTAAATACGTATAGCTGATTTAAAAATAATCTGATATTTAGCAAATTCTTCAGGCTTATTAACATGTACCCATAACCTCATACTAAGTTCAACCATTTCTACAGAACGGGAT
>JAHFQJ010000021.1 GCA_023266335.1 Burkholderiaceae bacterium | reverse complement strand
TATGCTTCATAAAGTTCTTCAACATATGGTGCATTACTCCCAAATAAATGAGAATTTTGCAAAAATGCTTGAATTGTCATCGTATAACCTTTCTTTTTTGGGTTTTCCTAAATAATATAAGTATATTTAGGTTTTCTAAGTATACTTTTTATACATCATTAATATTAAAATGTTTGTGCAAAGCCTAATAACAGAATAATTAGTGTTTTAAATAAGTAAACACTTAATTACTAACAAAGCAACATGCTATAAATGCATGACCTAGATATTGTACTATATTTTTTTTATTTGGTAAATTTGTTTTCAAATATAAAAAGTTAAATAAAAGTTAGTTATTGATTAAACGTATCTACTAATCAAATTAAAATTAGCCATATATAAAATTACACCTCATTTTATGGAAGTATTTGATATGGCAGGTGTATTATTTGCCGTTGACAGGAGTTTGTGATGTATTGAGTGCAGCAGCAGGCGGTGCATTAGATGTTTTACCCATCATAATGGTAATGAGTGTTGGATAATCATATGCTGCACCTGTAGAAATATCCACACCAGCACCGATAATTCCGCCAAAAAGTATATTGCCAAAAGCCATGCCTTTAGTAGATGATTTAATAGACGCTATTCCAGCTTCAATTGGTTCTTTTTCACAACGAATGGCTAAGTCTTCAGCACTTCTATGAACAGTTGTTGAACCAGGAGAAGTTACAAACCAAGTTCCTTTGTTATTTGATAATTTGCAGCTAGCCCCGGAAATTGTTCCGGAATCTGTTTTAGTTTCTATAGAAATACTCTGATTTTGACCATTCACAATTGATGCACACCCAATAATTTGGGTGCTTATTATCCCAAGTAAAATAAATTGTATCTTCATTTTTATGAAATCTTTAAAAGAGTATATTTAAATTAAAACTTCTATGACGTATTGTATAAAAGTACATCTACAGAGATGGTACTATAAATATAAGAAAAGTTAAATATGCAAACATAAAAGGTTTTATTTACACTACAACTTAATAATTTAAATCTGCAATTATTAGAAATATATCTCAATTTACATGAATAATTTCATTTAATTTGGATAAATAATTTTTTTCAACATCTTTTATATTATCTGGATTAGTATTTGCTAATGTAATCTGCAAACAGTTAATCATTAGATGTATTGCATCATGACGGCTGTATTTATTTGATAAAGAATGGAAAATATTTGCAATTCCAATAGGCTGATTAATATTTACTTGTTCAAGTATAGTTAAATGCATAGATAAATGAAAAAATGGATTATCTTTCAACTCATAATTTTTATTAACGCTTTCTGCATTACTCAAAATACTATGATATTCCGGATGTAAAATTATACAATCACAAATTAATTTTTCCAAATCAGTTAAAAGTTCTTTTTTTTGATGTTTTTGCCAAGAGTTATAAAAATAACTGCGGACTTGTTGAGGATTTTGCGGATTTAACATATTTTATTGATGAAATTAATGTATAATTAATTTTAACATAAAAATTTCAAAGGAAATATTATGCCGTCTTTTGATGTAGTATGCGAGGCAAATGCAGTAGAATTAAAAAATGCAGTAGAACAAAGCAATAAAGAAATTAGCTCGCGTTTTGACTTTAAAGGTTCTGATGCCAGAATTGAGCATAAAGACGAAGTATTAACCTTATTTGCTGATGATGACTTTAAACTAAGCCAAGTAAAAGATGTTCTATTAAATAAAATGGCTAAAAGAAACATAGATGTACGTTTTTTAGATGAGCAAAAAAAAGAGAAAATGTCTGGCGATAAAATTAAACAAACCATAAAGGTTAAAAAAGGCTTATCCGGAGATAGTTCTAAAAAAATTACCAAAGTCATTAAAGAAAGCAAAATGAAAGTTCAAGCTAGCATTCAAGGCGATAGTGTAAGAATTACCGGCACTAAAAGAGATGATTTACAGCAGGCTATTGCTCTACTCAAAAAAGAAGTAAGCGATGAACCATTAGATTTTAATAATTTCCGTGATTAATTTTTAATATTTTAAAATAATTTTAAATTATGGAACTGCGTACTTGGGCTTTTAAAACTTGGAAGTTAAATTCTTACCAGCAAAAAATATCTGCATTTAATTTAGGTAGCGAATTAAATTCTAATCTAAATTTTTCTCATATAGATATTAGTTTAATATTGGATAAATCTTTGCTGAATGCTGGTCAGCCTAATCTTAATATTGTTAATCATAAAAATGTGCCTAAAAGAGGTATAAATAATAATGATGGAAAAGCAGCTATGCTGCATGCGTTAGCTCATATAGAATTTAATGCAGTAAATTTAGCTTTAGATGCAATATGGCGTTTTGAAAATATGCCGGTTAATTATTATTTAGACTGGTTTAAGGTTTGTACAGAAGAAGCTAAGCATTTTTATCTATTAAATGAATATCTAAAAACTTTGAATACAGAATATGGCAAATTATCCGTTCATAGCGGACTATGGGATATGGCAGTTAAAACTAAAGATAATTTATTAGCAAGACTTGCTATGGTTCCGCGTACGCTTGAAGCAAGAGGGCTAGATATGGCACCGGTAATATATGAAAAATTACTTCAAATTAAAGATGAAAAAGGTGCTGAAATTTTAGCTATCATTTTACATGATGAATTAGAACATGTAATTATAGGCAATAAGTGGTTTGAATATTTGTGTTCTAAAGAAAATCTTGACCCGGTAAATACCTATGCAGAATTTACTGTAAAATATGGCGGACCAAACCCGGCAAAACCAATTAATCAGCTTGGACGGTTTAATGCTGGTTTTTATCCGCAAGAGATACAAGACTTGTGTAATAAATTAGAGGTTAATTATGAGTTATATTAAATAATTAAAGTTATCTCAAATTTTCTGCTAAAAAATATCTATTTAGCAGATTAAATACATAATTTCTTAGAGATATTTTTTAAGAATAGCTTCTGTTTGCTTTGGGATATTCTCTATTTCTTTTTCTAATTCCTGTATGGTATTTTCAATTTTTTCAATTTCAGCAACTATTTGTTGTTGTTCGGAAATCGACATAAGTGAAATTTCAAAATTATCCAATTGAGACTTGGTAATAGCTTCTCGAGATGTTGCTCTTTTGCCTATTTGCAGCAATTTATCTTTATATTGTTTGCTTACCAAAATTTGCTGAATATATTTTGGTAAAACATTTTTATTTACTCTAATTATACAAACATGCTGATTAACTCTTGCTGGCAGATACTTATTTTCCACAATACAGCACCTTGCTATTGATGCTCCTGTTATATTGAATAAAATATCATTTTTTTCAACTGTAACATTATCTAATTTTTTTGCTTGTTCTTCATCAATATAAGCTAAACCGTCCACAACAAAATGACCATCATAAATATTTTGGCTTCTAATAAATGTTATTCCTTTGCCTTTATAAACACCTTCTCCGCCCAATGGTGTAGATCCACTTCCTATTTTAGTAGTTATGTCATACAATTTTATTTTTGTACCTTTTATATTTTCTATAATCGTTGAAATGTAATTTTTTAGTTTTATAACTTCTTCTCTAGCTTTTTGTTCTTTGTTTTCTAAAATCTCTATTTCAGAAATAATTTTGAGAGTATTAAATATAGATAGCTTTTCTGTAAATTTAAAAATTCAAAGCCTTATGTTTATTAGGTTTAGATTTCCAAAATCTTAAAAATAACTATCTAAATGAACACTCTCATAATTTTTTGTTGAATATCAAGAGGTGGAATTGGAATTTTAATTTTTCTGAAATCAGGCTTTTGAAGATGCCTTAAACCAACACCTTTAAAATAGTACTCATCAATAAAGCTAACTATGCTTTCAAGGAAGTGAAATATAAATTTAGTTTTTATAGTATATTCATTACTACTTTTTACAACAAAAGTATCTGTAGAATATGCTGCTTTGCCAAAATAAAATTTTATTATGGCATTTCCTCCTGTTGAAAGAAAAATATTTTCATTATCAACTAAATAATCGTTATATTTTAGTACACTTTATCCACTTGTAAAGAACTTATAATCTCCTTTTTCAAGGTCTTTCGCTGTTCCTACTTTAATTTTAGATTTTGGTTGTTCAAGAATAATTTCACCAATCTCAATAGTATTCCACCTACTCTCAATCTTTACTTTTTTTTTAATAGAAGTAGAAATATTCTTTTCAAAATCTACTCTATCAAAAGTAAGCATATCTACTAAATTATGCCTTGAAATATTTTGTTGTAGGCTTTCATCAATTATAAAATCAAAATCTCCTTGAAATGCCTTGTAAATATAAGTACTTGCTTTTTTTGGATTTTCAAATTCATTTTCATCAAAAAGTTTAGTACATTCGGCTATAGTTTTGCCTCTTTGAGTAGGGCAAATGCCTTCGGCTCCTCTACGGCTAGAAAATTCATAGCCTAAAAAACGTTTTTCTGCCTCTTTTTGTCCGCTTTTAACTATTACTACTTTTTGCGGATAAGCTAAAATAAAATAGAATAATTTTTCATTTTCTATTTTCAAAAGTTTTTGCCAAAAATCATTTTCATTTTTAGATTTTAATTTTTTGCAGTATTCTATATATAACTCGTGCTGCTGTACCGCATTATTTGGTTGTTTTTTAATTAAAGATATATAATCATCAAAACTTAAATTCCAAACTTGGTTAACATATTTAGAAATAGATTTTTCAATTCCATTAAGCGTAATATCAATAAAATTAGAAAAGAATTTTTCAATAGAAGTTTTTAAATTAATGCTGTCATAGTTGTTTTTTCTACGTAAAAAAAGCGTTACTGTATTAGTGCCTGTCGCCATAAAGGTATTACTTCCTAATTCAGTAATAGCAATGATTTCAAAATACTGTAAAATAATCTCACGAGCTTTGATGTATATTCCTGTGTTGCTTAAAATAGAGCTTGGTAAAATAATTCCTGCAGCTCCGCCATCTTTGAGCAGTTGTTTGGCTCGTTCAATAAATAAAGTTTCAATCTCTGAACTACTGTCAGTAATGCTGCCGTATAAATCAAAATCTTTTTCGGTATAGTAATTTTTAGCTGGTGTTTTAAACGCTGAAACTGAATAAGGCGGGTTAGAAACTAATATATCAAACTGCTTATTTTCTTTGGGAAAATTATTATCAGTCTTTTTTAGAACTCCTTTATATTCTTTATGTTCAAAATTAGCTAAGCCATCACTTAAAATTACGTTAGCCAAGCCATCTCCATGCAAATAACAGCCTACTTTTCCAACTTTTACTAAACGATAATCTTTTTCTATTCCATAAACATATTGTGTAGCCCAATCAAAATGATCATTTTGCCAAGATTCAATTTTTTTAGCTATATCTTTAGTATAATTTTCAGGATATTTTTGATTAATTAAACCTTGTATTTCATGCATACTCTCGGTAATAAAATGACCACTTCCAGCTGCGTAGTCAATTATATAAGGCAATAAATGGTTATGCTCACCTTTTTCTAATTTTTGAGTAATTAATTTATCTATAGGCAGACTTTTTATAATAAATTGCGCAATCGGAACAGGAGTGAAAAATTGACCTGACTCTTGCTTTAATCCAGTAGTCAGCAGTAATTCAAAAAAATCTGAAAGATATTGCTGACGTTTGTTATAACGAATTTTATAGCTCTGTAATAATTCTACTACTTCTTTTACAATCTTTGCATTCTCTTTAAAAGAACTTTCGTCATAAACTTCTTTTATAGCAAATTCATTATTTTTTTCTAAGCGTATTTTATTTATACGTGCTATTAGTTTCTTTTTTACATTCTCTTCTAAAGATTGATATTCATTTTCAAATTCATCTGCAGAGAAATCAGTTACCTCTTTTTCTAAGAATTCTTTCATGCCTGCTTTATATAAATCAGTTAGCCTAATTTGAAAGCTAATATCATCATCAATACCTTCTAGCCACTGAAATTTTAATTCTTGATTATTTTTTGTGCTTTTTTCATCATAAACTTTACATAGAAAAAGGGTAAATATTTTATTAAATGCATTTGGTTTATCAGAAACAACATTATGCCTTAATATTTCAAGAAAACGATTAAATATAAAACTGCTGTCTTCATGTTTTATATTAACTAATTTATCGAGTGTCAAAGCTTGAGGCTTAAAATTATACGGCGGATTTTCCCAAACACCATTATTTTTAGTTAACTTGTTCCACTTTTCATAAAAATCTTTTACAGTTCCGCTGCTTCTATATTCTTCTTCAATTTTTATTATTTCATTTTTAAAACTAATCTGAGTTTCATTTAATTCAGAAGTATATAACATTAAAATTTCAGTATTTGTATCTTGTTGAAAATAAGAAAAAAGTTGACCGCCATCTTTATGTATATTTTTTAGTTCTTTATCATATTCTTTTCCAAATGTTTTACATTCTATCATTAGATAAGATTTATTATCTTTTTTGACTAAAATATCTAAACGTCCTTTTTGTTGATGACCTAGCTTCCAAGTTGGTTCAAGAATAATATTTTCAGGTTTATATCCTATTTCAAGTAAACGATTGATACATTCTAAAACTACAAAATTTTCTAGCAGGGAAAAATTTTGAATTGTTCTACTTTCTATTTTTATTTTATTGCCATAGTTAATCAATTGATTTTCAAAATCAATTTCTATAATATAATTCCCTGTAGCAGGATATGTTTTATAAAAAATTCCTTTTGTATTTTCTTTAGGGGTAAAGCCTAATATTTGTATTAGTTTTTTATGGTACATTTTTGAATTTATTGGGGTATTACATTTCTTATTATAGCAAAATACACATAAAAAATGGCTTAATAAAAATATTAAACATAATATTTTAGAGAGTATTAAATATAGATAGCTTTTCTGTAAATTTAAAAATTCAAAGCCTTATGTTTATTAGGTTTAGATTTCCAAAATCTTAAAAATAACTATCTAAATGAACACTCTCATATTTTAATATAAAACAGCTAGACTCATAGTTAATTATCCTTCATACTCAAATACGGCTGTATATATGGGTTATATTTACGTTCATGCCCAAATGTTGATATTTCGCCGTGTCCGCAAATAAAAGTGTAATCATCGCCTAATACCAGCAATTTTTTTATAATACTGTGCATTAAATCATCTATATTTCCTCTTGGAAAATCACTTCTTCCAACCGCTTGTTTAAATATGACATCACCAACCCAAGCTATTTTTAATTCTTTAATATAGAAAACTATATGCCCCGGTGTATGACCTGGAGTATGTATAATATCGATTATATGATTACCCAGTCTTAATTGTTGCCCTTCTTCCAGCCAAAAATCAGGAATAAAATTTTTTGTAGGCTCAAAAGCATATTGTGCTGCAGTATAGCTTTTCTGCCTTTGCTCAAGCTGATTTAGCCAGAAAATATCTTCTTTTTGAGGACCATATATCGGAATATTAATTTTATCAGATAAAACTTTAGCCTGACCGCAATGATCTAAATGTCCATGAGTGAGTAAAATATACTTAATTTGCATATTTTCTGTAGATTTTATAAAATGCAGTATATTATCTATTTCTCCCCCTGGATCTATGATAGCTGTTTCAAATGTTTTAGTGCATTGGACAACGCTGCAGTTTTGTTGAAACGGAGTAACAGGCAACACATAAATATTGAGGTTATTAAGTTTTAACATTTTATTTATAGGACTATATGTGTAAACGGCAATTATATACTAAATTGAAACCTCATTTTAGGCAAGCTAAAAAGATTTTACCTAGCTTAATATATATATTTATTTTAGGCAGTCTTAATATATCTGCTCATGCAGATGAAAATAAAGAGTTTAACCAAAAAATAGAAACAGATTTAACAATAATTACCTCATCTGATAATTCTAGTATTGAAAACAGTAATGTGTTGGCTGACACTTCCAGCTTGCCTATATTACCTAGTTATAATTTTAATACGAATGATAATTTAGATTCAAACCAAAATAGTAATCAAGCTATGATTATCAATTATTCAGATAAACAGCTTGTAGATATAATTAATGAAAGAATTTACAAAGCATCTCAAGCCCTACCGCAAAATGTATCGCAAACTTTTGAAATAATAAAAAATTCTCTACAAAAAGGTTTATCTTCTTGGTACGGTAAACAATTTCATGGCAGGAAAACTGCAAATGGAGAAAAATTTAATATGTTTTCCTATACAGCAGCCCATAGAACTTTGCCGTTTGGAACTTTAGTTAAAGTTACTAATCCTAAAAACAATAAATTTGCTATTGTGAGAATTAATGATAGAGGACCTTATGCACACAGCCGTATTATAGATTTATCTTATGTAGCGGCACAAGATTTGGATATAATTAATCATGGGCATGCGTCAGTAAATCTTGAAGTAGTAAAAAAATAGTTTACTTATTGTCAGATTTTAATTTTGATATATGTATTTTAGATTCATTTTCTACTGCTAAAGTTAGCATATGTTCTGGGGAGTTATTTTTATTGCTCTTATCTGGTTGACGTCTGGTAGGAGTTTTAGCAATTGGAGTGGCTTTATATATCAAAATATATCTCTTTTCTAATTTATTAAATATTTTTGGCTGTTCATAAATTATATGAATAACTGAATCTATATATTCAAGTATACATTCCGTTGCTTTGAATTTTTGTGTGCATTCTATAAGTTTATGTTCCGGATTTTTAGTTGATTTTATTTCTATAAAATAAGCTGCTTTATTGTTAGTCAAAACGTAATCACAACGTTTATTTTCGCCATTAGTACCTTTAAAAATTGTATTAGAACAAGCATTATCAAGGTGGAGCAAAATATCACTTTCTAAAATATTAGTAATATTTATAATTTTCAGAGAAGCATTTTTGTTATTTTCTTTTAGTATAGCTATATTATTTTCTGTGGAATGTATGATATTATCCGCTAATATACTCCTTAAAAGTTCTAACATAATTACTCATCTCCCAGAATAATTGCTTCTTGAATTTTATTCATTTTTATAATTGTTTCATCAAAACTTTCGGCTTGTATGCCATAAAATTCATCAATTTCTGCAGAGCTTAAGCATTGTAACTTTATTTTTCTAGCATTTCCCCCAATTAATTGTAATTTTTTTTCTGAAATAAATACCTTAACTTGCTTGTAATTAATTAGCTCACTTTCCTTATATTCATATTTCTTTAGTATGCTTTTAGCATTACCATGTCTATTTTTATAATCAAGCATAATTAAAGTATTTAGCTCTTTAATTATATAATCACTATGCGTGGTTATAAAAACTTTAATACCTATATTAATTAATCTTGCAAATAAGCGCGCTAATCTTATTTGATTACAAGGGTGTAAATTCAATTCCGGCTCATCAATTATCAGCATATCACCTTGCTGAGCAATATGATTAAGATAAAAACTAATATCCAGCATAGAACGTACTGAACTTGAGCTTTCCCCCATTGTAAGCTTTACACTGGAAGATGTATTAGGAATATAATATAATCCCTCTTTACCTACCTTATACGTACCGCCAATAATATCTGAAAAATCTTTTAAAATATCTTTATATTTTTCATTAGATGCAATATAGCTTTTATCTTTACTAATACTTTCTAATTTACGTATAAAATCAATATTTTTTCTCACAGGTAGGGCATAATCACCATTGCCATAAATACTTTCTATTAATTCAATTGGATTCATATCTGCATTTTGCCCAGCTTTAGCGGCATGCCTAAATAAATTATTTTGGGCAATATTTAATTCATCTTTAAAAATTACAGCACCGGTACGCTCTGCACTAGCAATAAATGCTCTGCGAAATGTATTAGTAAATACGATCTCTTTAAATGCGTTACTAATAGCATGTTTTATTAATTTAATAAATGATACATCATCTACATCAAATTTGTCTTCTTGTCTATCTATTAATAATCTTATAGATATTTGATTTTGTTTAGATTCCTTATTAATTTGTATTAAAGTACTCTTTGCTGTACCAAGTTTTTTTTGATATGTATCAAGAATATCAATCTCGTTATCCTCTAGTTTAATATTAAATTCAGCATCTTTTAAGTAATCTTTATTAGAAGCAAAAATTTGAGGCAAAAATTTTACATATTCTTTGCAGGCAATATCTAATTCTTGTATAATTTTACTTAGCTCTATATCAATATTAATCACACCATTAGCAATTAAATTTTTAATATCTTTATCTGCTGTTTTAATAGAAAAAGCTTTCCAAAAAAAGTCATAAAATCCATATAGGCAATAGGCAGCATAAGTTTTACCCGTATTATTTTGCCCGCAAATTATGGTTAGGTCTCCAATTTCATATTCAGCTTGTTTAAATACACCAATATTTTTTAAAGTGATTTTCATTTTATATTTTGATTAATTTTTATGATATGGTTTATTAATAATTTGCATTAAATATTTCCCATAATGGGTTTTTATAAAATTTTGAGCTAGTTTTTCAAGCTTAACTGCATCAATCCAGCCATTATTATATGCAATCTCTTCAGGGCAGGCTATCATTAAGCCTTGTCTTTTTTGTAATGTTGCAATAAATGTGGTTGCTTCTAACAAAGAATCATATGTCCCAGTATCAAGCCATGCCTGACCAGTTCCCATCAATTCAACTTTCAATTTTCCCATGTTTAAATAAGTCATATTTACATCAGTGATTTCTAATTCTCCACGATGAGATGGTTTAATATCTTTAGCAATATCACATACATTATTATCATAAAAATACAACCCTGTAACTGCATAATTTGATTTTGGCTTTAAAGGTTTTTCCTCTATATCTAAAGCATTATATTCTTTGTCAAAACTTACTACACCGTAACGCTCCGGATCATGCACATGGTAAGCAAAAATACTTGCACCGTCAGTAAAAGAACAGGCATTTTTAAGCATTTCATTAAAATGATAACCATAAAAAACATTATCCCCCAATACTAAAGTACTATTATGATTATCAATAAAATCTTTACCAATAATAAATGCTTGGGCTAATCCATCAGGGCTTGGCTGCTTTGCATAGTTTATATCAACCCCCCATTGTGAACCATCGCCAAGCAGTCTTTGAAATTGTGGCAAATCATTTGGAGTGCTAATTAATAATATATCTGTTATACCAGCCAGCATTAATGTTGATAGCGGATAATAAATCATTGGCTTATCATACAATGGTAAAAGTTGTTTAGATATGCCTTGAGTAATTGGGTATAACCTTGTACCGCTGCCTCCGGCTAAAATTATTCCTTTACGGTTTTTCATAGATTATTTATATGATTTTTAATCTCTATATTCTAATAGCAATTAGATTTTTAATCTATCAATTTAATTTTCATAAGTCGTAATTATAAATGGGAAATAGCTTTTATTTTCTCTTAATTATTTCAATATTGAATATTTAACCAATTTTGATATTCTCCAGAAATTACATTATTTACCCATTCTTGATTATTTAAATACCAGTCAACTGTTTTATATATACCTGACTCAAAATTATATTGAGGTGCCCAGTTTAGCTCATTTTGAATTTTATTATTATCAATTGCATATCTTTTATCATGTCCCAATCTATCTTTAATAAAATTAATTTGCTCTGCATAAGATTTTTTATCAGCCCTAGGCTGTAATTTATCTAAAATATTACAAATAGTATTTACTACCTCTAAATTGGTTTTTTCATTACAGCCGCCAATATTATAAACTTCTCCGATTTTACCTTGAGCCAGAATATTGATAATTGCTTGACAATGGTCTTCAACATGAAGCCAATCTCTGATATTTAAACCATCACCATAGATGGGAATATTTTTATTATTTAAGGCATTAAAAATAACCAAAGGGATTAATTTTTCCGGAAATTGATAACAGCCGTAATTATTTGAGCAATGAGTAATAATACAGGGTAAACCATAAGTATGATAATAGCTCCTGACTAAATGATCTGATGCCGCTTTGCTTGCAGAATACGGACTATTTGGAGCATACGGTGTTTGTTCAGTAAATGGCGGCTCATTCAATGATAAACTTCCGTATACTTCATCGGTGGAAATATGGATAAATCTAAAATTATCTTTTTGTTTTTCATCTAAATTATTATAATATTGTTTAGATACTTCTAATAAATTAAATGTACCGATTATATTGGTGTTAATAAAATTTTGCGGGTTATGAATTGACCTGTCTACATGACTTTCAGCTGCAAAATGGATAATTGCTCTTGGCTTATATGTATTAATTATCTGGCTAATCTGTTCAAAATGATTTATATCAGCAAGAATGAATTTATGCAGTTCTTTTTTATTTAATATTTCTAAACTATGTAAATTCCCAGCATAAGTTAGACTGTCAATATTTATAATACTTTCATCAAACTGCTCTAACCATGTATGAATAAAATTAGAACCAATAAAACCTGCTCCGCCTGTTATTAATATCATAATTTATATGCGTTTTGAATATGAAATAATGTCAAGATAGCAGTTTATAGAATAGATTGTCAATTTTTAATAATGATATATGTAGTATAATGGCTTAATATTTTCTATCATGTTATTGCAGTTAAAAAATATTTAGCTGGTTTAAATTATTTAAAACGAAATTGAGCAAACCATTTTACCTTAACTGTATTAATTGTTGTTGAATTTGCTCTAATTTTTTATTAAAATTGCTTAATCTTATTTGTTCTTGTTCTACCACCGCTTTAGGTGCTTTATCAATAAAAGCCGGATTGGTAAGCTTAGCGCTACATTTAGCTATTTCCTGATCTAATTTAATTTTTTCTTTATTTAATCTGGATTTTTCTTCTTCTATATCAACAGGAATATTAAAACGCAGGGCAATATCAGATAAAGCCACGATTGGCAAGGTAGAATCTAAAAATTCTTGATAAATATTTATTTTAGAAATTTTTGCTAAAGTTTGAATATATGGAAGTAAAATACTTAATTTATCAGATGAATTTTTATTTTCAATATCTAAATCAATTTTCTCACTGGGAGCAATTTTCATTTCACTGCGTAAATTACGGCAACCATGAATAATAGTCTGCATTAATTCCATATGTTCATTATAGTTCTGTTTGATTTCTGATATTATATTTATATTTTGCAGTAAATCTACATTTTTAGGGTAGTGCTGCAAAGCTATACTTCCATCTTTATTAGTATAAGATTTTATCTGATGCCATAATTCTTCTGTAATAAATGGCATAATTGGATGAATTAAACATAAAATTTGTTCTAAAATATATAATAATACATATCTAGTAGTTATTGCTTGATCTGAATTGCCTTTTTGCATTTGCACTTTCGCAAGTTCTAAATACCAATCGCAATATTCTTCCCATACCAATTGGTACAATGTATTTGCAGCTAAATCTAGTCTATAAGCAGAAAAATGCTGTTGTACTTCATTGTTTGCATTCTGTAATTTATTTAACATCCACACATCGGCAAAACTTAAATTTTCAGCAATTTGCTCTTGATTGAAATTTTGTCCATAATCTTTATTTTCAACATTCATGATTACAAATCTTGTGGCATTCCATAATTTATTACAAAAATTACGATAGCCGGCACAACGTTTTGCATCAAAATTAATACTGCGTCCAAGACTAGCTAAACTTGCAAATGTAAAACGCAGAGCATCTGTACCAAAAGCAGGTATTCCTTCAGGGAAAGTATGCTTTGTTTTTTCAATTACCTGCGGTGCTGTATCAGGGCGGCGCAAACCAGTGGTACGTTTTTGTAAAAGTTTATCTAGGTCAATTCCATCAATTAAATCTACAGGGTCAAGAGTGTTGCCTTCAGATTTACTCATTTTTTTGCCATCAGCATCTCGCACTAAACCATGAACATAGACTGTATTAAATGGGTTTCGATGTGTAAAATATTTAGTCATCATCACCATGCGGGCTACCCAGAAAAATATAATATCATAGCCGGTTACCAGCACGCTTGAAGGTAAAAAATATTTGAGCAATTTATTTTTGTCTGCATCAGGTTCATTTATCCAATCCAAAGAAGAAAAAGGTACTAATGCAGATGAAAACCATGTATCTAATACATCTTCATCCTGCACTAATTCACCGTTGTAACCAGATTTTTGAGCTTGAATTTTAGCTTCTTCTAAATTTCTTGCTACAAAAACTTGCTGTTTATCTTGGCTGTACCAAGCTGGAATTTGATGCCCCCACCATAATTGACGTGAAATACACCAATCTTGAATATTATTTAGCCAATGCTCATATGTTTGCTGCCATTGACTTGGAATTATTTTAATTTCATTGCTGGTTACTGCTTCTAAAGCCGGCTTTGTAATAGCATTTAAACCGCCTTGTTTGCCATTTTCTTGTGTTTCTTTAGTTAAATCTACAAACCATTGTTTAGTTAGCATTGGCTCAATAATTTCGCCGGTTCTTTCACAACGTGGAACAGTTAAAGTATGAGGCTGTTCCTTAACTAATAATCCTTGTTCTTTTAAAGAGCATAATACTTTTTTACGTGCCTCAAAGCGATTTAATCCAATATATTCACTTGATACATTATTATTACAGCTTGCCTCTAAATTAAAAATATTGATAAGATTTAAATTATGCCTTTGTCCAACAGCATAATCATTAAAATCATGGGCAGGAGTAACTTTAACTACACCCGTTCCAAACTCCATATCTACATAATTATCTGCAATAATTGGTATTTTACGCTGTGTCAACGGCAGTTTAACCAGTTTGCCGATTAAATGGCTATAGCGTTCATCCTGCGGATTTATCATAACCGCTGTGTCGCCGAATAGTGTTTCTGGACGAGTAGTTGCAACAGTAAGATGAGTAATATTTTTTAAATCATCAGCTTCATCTAGTGCATAAGAAATATGCCATAAAAAGCCTTGCTCTTCTTGACTTGTTACTTCTAGATCAGAAATTGCTGTTTGTAATTTTGGATCCCAGTTTACTAAACGATGTCCTTGATAAATTAAGCCGTCATTGTATAATTTTACAAAAGCTTCAATTACTGTATTGGACATTTTAGCGTCCATAGTAAAATATTCATATTCCCAGCTAATACTAGCTCCAAGGCGTTTAATTTGTTCAGCAATTATTCCGCCGGATTTTTCCTTCCATTCCCATACTTTATTTATAAAATCAGAGCGGTGCATTTCTTTTCTTTTAAAACCCTGCTGTTCTAGTTGGCGTTCTACCACAATTTGCGTAGCAATGCCGGCATGATCAGTGCCTGGTATCCATAAAGTATTTTTCCCGCACATTCTTGCATATCTTGCTAGCGTATCCATAACCGTTTGATTAAACGCATGCCCCATATGCAGATTACCCGTAACATTTGGCGGAGGTAATTGGATAGAAAAATTTTCTTTGCTATCATCAAAAGTTGGTGATGATATTTTTTGTTCTGTCCATTTCTGCTGCCAAATTTGCTCAATATCCTGCGGGTTATAGTTCTGCATACTTGTTTATATAATACTATTTCAAAACATTAGTATGCCACAAAACAAGGGTTTATGCGATATTTTATGTAATATGAGATTGACTAAACATTGGGTAAGAAAAGTAGTAGGCAAGTTACTAAAGATTATTATTTTGATTTGAATGATTATTAGCTAAATGCGCATTTTGGAGATTTTTAATTTGTTTACGCTGTTTATAAACCTTTGGTAATATAGCTAAGCTTCCAACGATAATACCTAAAATAAATGAGAAAAATAACAAAACAATCAGCGGGCTAGTAAATTTAGTTACATAAATATCAAATATTACTTGTGTGCTATTACGTAAACATATTAAAAATAATATACAAAATATTACAATGTAAGCGGTTCTTTGAAAGATTAACATAGTTTGCTTGCCTTTTTTTAATTATACCTTTAGATTAAAAGGTTACCTTATAATACCTCTTTTTGAGGTTTTAATAAAATCTTCAAATTTTTTTAATGCTGTTTTATTTTCTTCATTAATGTCAATTGAATTTATATATCTATCCATAGCTTGCTTAGCTTCTTCTAAACTTAAATGTTCACGATAAACAAGTTTATACAAATATTTAATTTTGCTGATTATATCATCACTAAAACCACGCCGGCTTAAGCCAGTACTATTTATACCGTGAGGAACTGCTTTAGAACCTGCTGCCATAACGTAAGGCGGAATATCTTGTACTAAAGAAGAAGCTCCGCCTATCATGGAATGCTCGCCAATTCTTACAAATTGATGGATGCCGCTCATACCTCCAATAATTGCATAATTATCCACATGAACATGTCCGGCTAATTGAGCATTATTTGAGATAATAATATTATCAGCTAAATTACAATCGTGGGCTAAATGTACATATGACATAATCCAATTATTATTTCCAACAATTGTACACCCATTATCTTGGATCGTCCCTGTATGAATAGTTACAAATTCACGAATAGTATTTTTATTGCCGATTATTAATTTTGTTGGCTCATTGGCGTACTTCATATCTTGAGGCTTACCGCCAATTACACTGTGGTGACCAATGTAATTATCATTTCCAATGGTAGTTATACCTTCAATGATAGTAAATGCACCAATTTCAGTATTATCCCCAATTTCTACATTTTCTCCAATAATAGTGTTTGCGCCAATTTTTACATTGTTACCCAATTGTGCATTTTTATGTACTATAGAAGTGAGATGAATGTTGTCATTATCCATAAAATCCTTTAGATTTTGTGCTTAATTTTAATTTAATTATTTGTAATTAAAGTGCCAAAAGCTTCTTCTGTTAATATTTCCATTAATAATGCATGCGGAATACGACCATCAATTATATGAACAGATTTTACTCCTGATTTAGCTGCATCTAATGCAGATGATATTTTAGGCAGCATGCCGCCAGATAGTGTGCCATCTGCAATTAAATTATCTATTTCATTTGAGCTTAACTTATCCAGCAAGTTGCCATTCTTATCTAGTACGCCTTTTATATTTGTCATCATAACTAATTTTTCAGCATCAAGTACTTTAGCAAGATGTCCTGCCACAATATCTGCATTTATATTATATGCTAAACCATCATCGCCAAAACCGATTGAAGAAATTATTGGAATAAATTCACCGTCTTGTAAAGTTTTTACTACACTTGCATCAATTTGTATTACTTCTCCAACTTGACCAATGTCAAGCATTTCACTTGGATTTTCTGTGCTTGGAATCAGCATTTTTTTGGCTTTAATTAATCCTCCATCTTTTCCGGTTAACCCAACTGCTTTACCTCCAAATTGATTAATCATCATTACAATGTCCTGCTGAACTTCTCCGACCAATACCCATTCCACTATTTCCATAGTTTGGGCATCAGTAACACGCATGCCTTGAATAAATTTCCCTTCTTTGCCTACACGTTTTAGTGCAGCATCAATTTGAGGACCGCCCCCATGTACCACAATTGGATTTATTCCAATTAATTTTAATAAAATAACATCTTTAGCAAATCCTTGCTTTAAGGCTTCTTCTGTCATGGCATTACCGCCATATTTTATGACAATAGTTTTGCCTTGATATTTTTTAATATATGGCACAGTTTGAGCGAATAATTCAGCTTTATTTGCCAAAGCTTCATGATTATCTACTATCATTTTTTCCTTTAAATTTTTATTTAATAATATTTTAATCAAGAACAAGAGGTATTTTATCAATTTTACTTTAACTATATTTTTTAACTTGAATATTTAGTAAGAAAGATATGTTTTCTCAAATTAACGGTATTTGCGAACTAATATTCTGAACTAATTGGAACAAATGGAATATCAAGACCTCCATAATATGGCTTTCTCATTAATTTTACACAGCCGCCTGAAGCAATACCATAAATAATATCTTTACCTATACCTATGTTTGGTCTTTCTTCATCCCATAATTCTAGGATTTGTTTTGTTTTCTCACCATTGTTTCGTGATGCTGTTAATATGAAATAGCTTTCTAATTTACCATTTACATGTACAGGATTTATTTGGATATTACTTAATTTTTCTACTTCACAAATACCTAAAAATGGTCTTAGGTTATGTTTTTCTACATGTTCATTGATGCTGTTAATATTTATTCCAATAGGATTTTGTTCCGGATAATTTATAGTAGAACAACTACCATCAGAATTCCTTATGTTTTTTACTAATTTTATATTTATACCATCAATCATACCGCAAATAATTAGATGGTTAGATGGAGAAGCATGATTATCTCTAATTTTTTCCACATCACCTAATGTATAGTGGAGCTGCATTCTAAATTTTGTTTTGTTTGAATCACATTCTTTTTGTGCTGTTGCCGTTAACAAAAAATAATTATCGAATTTTCCGTCTTTTTTATATTTTGGTTCTATTTGAAGATGAAATAAATTATCACATACCTCAAAAGGTAAATATGGGAATGTATAATTATCTAAAAGAGTATTCATGTTGATATATATATTAATGTTTAAAATGTCTAATGCCTGTAAATGCCATGACTAAATTTCTTTCATTAGCTCTGGCAATTACTTCATCATCTCTAATACTTCCGCCCGGCTGAATAATACAACTTGCCCCAGCATCAGCCACTACGTCTAATCCATCTTTAAACGGAAAAAATGCATCAGAAGCAATAGCACTATCAATTAAACTCAAACCAGCATTTTGAGCTTTAATGCCGGCAATACGTGCAGAATCTACTCTTGACATTTGACCAGCACCCACGCCTAAAGTTTGACCATCTTTACAAAATACGATTGCATTTGATTTTACAAATTTAGCAACATTCCACGCAAACAGCATATTTTGCATTTGTTCAGATGTTGGCTGTTTTTCAGTTACAATTTTTAATTCATTTATGTTTAAATAATGAGAATCTGCAGTTTGTAGTAATATACCCCCGCCTACACGTTTAATATCAAGTGCTTGAATTTGATTATTTTTTTCAATTTGTAGCAAACGTATATTAGGTTTTTTGTTAAATAACTCTAAGGCTTCATGACTATATTGAGGGGCAATAATTACCTCAACAAACTGCTGTAAAATTGCTTGGGCTGTTTCTTTATCTATAGATACATTTGAGGCGATAATACCGCCAAATGCAGATGTTGTATCAGTTTGCCATGCTTTTTGATATGCAGTTAATATATTTTCAGCAGCTCCAACTCCGCATGGATTTGCATGTTTCACAATTACGCAAGCAGTTTGCTCAAAGGTTTTTACACATTCCCAAGCCATATCTGCATCAGCAATATTATTATAAGATAATTCTTTGCCCTGTAATTGTTTAGCAGTTGCGATAGTACCTGATGCGGCTTTTATATCTTTATAAAATGCAGATTGCTGGTGCGGGTTTTCTCCGTAGCGTAAATCCTGCACTTTCTGGTAATTTAAATTTAAACTACGTGGAAATTGACTTAAATTTGGTTTCGTTTCTCCAAAATTATCTATACTTTCATCTTTACTGCATACACTGCTTAAATAATTGCTGATAGCACTGTCGTATTGGGCTGTATGTGTAAAAGCTTTACGTGCTAATCTAAAGCGTGTGTTGATTGAAATACTTTTATCTTTTGCTAATTCTGCTAAAATTAGGCTGTAATCATTGTAGTCAACTATAACCGCTGCATCTGTATAATTTTTTGCGGCAGCTCTTAACATTGCTGGTCCGCCAATATCAATGTTTTCAATGGCGTGAGCTAATGTACAGTTTTCATTAGAAATAGCCTGTGTAAACGGATATAAATTTACTGCTACAATATCAATTACATCAATATTATGTTGCTGCAATGCCTGCATATGCTCTTCATTTTTACGCATAGCTAAAATGCCTGCATGGATTTTAGGATTTAAAGTTTTTACTCTACCATCCAGTATTTCAGGAAATCCAGTATAATCAGCTACTTCAACAACATCTAAATTGTGCTGCTGCAGTAATTTTGCTGTGCCTCCAGTCGAAAGAATTGTATAACCCAATCTGCATAAACCTTGAGCAAAATCCAAAATCCCTGTTTTTTCTGAAACTGACAATAAAGCATATTTTTTCATGTTATAGATATTTTATATGAATTCTAAAGCATAATTATAGCAAAATTCGCATATGAATTAAATAATTTACACTACTTTATTTTTTATACATACGAACTGTAATTCATTTTGCGGCAAGGCGACAGGAATAAATTATGACGACCATGTGCTTGTTAGTACATTGAGGTATAATTTTGACGGCAACGAAGCGAAGTTCATAAATTGAAATCTGATTAGTTAGTTATAAGTAAGGATATGGTGTATTATTTATGGGTTGTATATCTCTTGCCATTTATTCACTGCTCTTGCATAATCTTCTGGAGTATCTATTCCTGCTTCCGGCACTATATCAGTTGGACAAACATAAATATCAAATCCATTATATAAAGCTCTTAATTGCTCAAGCATTTCGCTTTTTTCAATTTGTGCCGGTGGTAATGTTGGATATTTCTTTAAAAAACCAACTCTAAATCCGTACACGCCAATATGTCTCCACATATTTCCTAAAGCTTCCTGTGCATTATTTTGAGCAGTATTTAAGCTATAATCCTGCCATGCATCTCTATTCCAAGGAATAGGAGCACGTGAAAAATATAAAGCTTTATTCTTTGCATTAAATACTACTTTTACTACATTCGGATTAATCACTTCATGCGCATGTTTAATTAAATGTGCAGATGTAGACATTCTATATTCAGGATTTTTTACTAAAGCTTGAGCCGTATCGTCAATAATTTGCGGACTCATAAATGGTTCGTCCCCCTGAACATTAACTACGATTTCATCACAGTTTAAACCTAATTTCTCTACGCATTCAGCCAGTCTATCCGTTCCGCTTTGGTGTTCTGAACTCGTCATACAGTATTCAATATTATATGATTTGCATACATTTGCAATATCCTGATGGTCAGTTGCAACTACTATGCGGGCATTAGTTTTCTGTGCTTGTAATACAACTTGTATAACTAACGGCTTACCGCCAATTTCTAACAATGCTTTTTGAGCTAAACGGGTTGAATGTAGGCGTGATGGAATAATAATAGTATAGTTAGATTTACTCATTAAAATGACCTTTTTATTTTTACTCTTATTCAATTATTCAGAAAATACGCCGGTTGATAAATATCGATCTCCTCTATCACAAATAATTACCACAATTCTTGCATTTTCAGTTGTTTCAGCAATTTTGTCAGCAATATATAATGCTCCTCCGCTTGATATTCCACAGAACAGCCCTTCTATTTTTGCAGCATATTTCGCCATATCTTCTGCTTGTTTTTGCTCAATGGTTAGAATTTCATCAATATAAGTATTATCATAAATTGAAGGAATATATTCAGCACTCCACTTACGTATGCCAGGTATTTTAGCGCCTTCAGCCGGTTGTACTCCGATTATTTTTATATTTGAATTTTGCTCTTTAAGATAGCGTGATACACCTGTGATAGTACCTGTAGTTCCCATACTACTGACAAAATGAGTAATTTCCCCTTTGGTTTGCCTCCATATTTCCACCGCTGTGCTATGATAATGGGCTAATGGATTATTTTTATTACTAAACTGCCCTAAAATTTTACCTTTGCCTTCTTTTTCCATTTGTACAGCTACATCTCTAGCATATTCCATGCCGCCTAAGTGTGCTGGAGTAAGGACAATTTCTGCTCCATACACTGCCATAGTCTGCCAGCGTTCTTTAGATAAATCATCCGGCATGACTAAAATTATTTTATACCCGCGGATAGCAGCAGCCATAGATAAAGCAATGCCTGTATTGCCTGAAGTTGCTTCAATTAATGTATCACTGGGTTTAATTTGACCTGAAATTTCAGCTTGAATAACCATGTTTAAAGCGGGTCTATCTTTAACAGAACCCGCAGGGTTATTTCCTTCTAATTTAGCAAGAATTAAATTATTATTTTCACATCCTATCCTTTGCAGACGGATAAGCGGAGTATTGCCCACTGTATCCTGTAAAGTTGGATAATGATTGTAATTATTAATATTATTTGTCATAATTTTTTGATTATATTTTATCTATAGCTTCTTTAAGAAGCTGGTTAACTTGAGCTGGATTAGCCCTACCCATACTTGCTTTCATAACTTGACCAACTAAACCATTAAATGCTTTTTCTTTGCCAGATTTATATTCTGCAGTCATTTTTGGATTATTGCTGATTACCTGCTGTATAATTGCAGTTATAGCTCCGCTGTCAGATACTTGTTTTAAACCTTTGCTTTCAATAATATTATCAATATCCTGATGATTATTTTCCCACAATAAAGCAAAAATTTCTTTGGCAATTTTTTGGCTGATTGTGCCGTCATCAATTCTGGCAATTAATTTTGCTAAAATCTCTGGAGTAATTGGACTTTGACTAATATCCAAATTTTGAGTATTTAATGCATTTGTTATATCTCCCATTAACCAATTTACTAATGCTTTTGGTTTAATATTTTTTTCTATTCCCTGCTTAAAGTATTGTGCAGCTGCATAATTTTGTATAATAAACTCACTATCATATTCTGATAATGCATAATCTTTAATTAAACGCTCTTTCATTTGCTGCGGCAATTCAGGCAGTTCTGATTTTTTCATATTTATTAATTCTTGGCTTAAATGAATAGTCAGCAAATCAGGATCAGGAAAATATCTATAATCTTGAGCATCTTCTTTTGAACGCATACTGCGTGTTTCTTTAGCATTAGCATCATATAAACGTGTTTCTTGAATAATTCTGCCGCCATCTTCTAATATTTCAATTTGACGTTTTACTTCATAGTCAATAGCTTCTTGTAAAAACTTAAATGAATTTAAATTTTTAATTTCACAGCGTGTACCAAGTTTATCACTTCCTTTAAGTCTTACAGATACATTTGCATCACATCTAAACGAACCTTCCTGCATATTTCCATCGCAAATATCAATCCATGTGACTAAAGTATGCAATGTTTTTGCATAAGCAACTGCTTCTTGTGAAGAACGTAAATCAGGTTCTGTTACAATTTCTAATAATGGAGTTCCTGCACGGTTAAAATCTATAGCCGTATGCAGGCTAAATAAATCATGCACAGATTTACCCGCATCTTCTTCTAAATGCGCTCTGGTAATACGGATAGTCTTTTTTGAATTATTATTTAATAAAATATCAATAGTACCACTTCCAACTATTGGATTTTCAAATTGACTAATTTGATAACCTTTAGGTAAATCTGGGTAAAAATAATTTTTTCTGGCAAAAACACTATTTCTATCTATATATGCATCAATGGCTAGTCCAAATTTTATAGCATATTCTATGGCTTTTTGATTAATTACGGGTAATGTGCCGGGAAGGGCTAAATCAACATAGCTTGCTTGACTATTAGGCGAAGCGCCAAAAGCGGTGCCGGCATTACTAAAAATTTTACTTTTTGTTTTTAATTGGACATGGGTTTCCATTCCAATCACCACTTCCCAGTTTTGCATATTTTTATTATTGTTTAATTAACCTGTAAGTATTATAAATGAGTTAGTTTTATCAAGGCAAGAGTAAAGATTTACGCCATGTACAACTAAGGTAAAAGTTAAAAGAGGTGCATAAATGTTTTAAAATATAGTTATTGAAACAAAAATAAAACATTTATGCACGAACACAATTTTATCATAGAAGTATACTGCATAGTAGAAGCAGAGTTAAAAAAGATATTGGGGGATAAAAAATTAAGAAGCAAAGGATTTGAGCCGAAGCTTACAGATGAATAGTTATTAGCAATTGAGATAGCCAGTGAATATTTAAGATTATGCGGAGACAAGCAGATATGGTCATATTTCAAGACACACTATCAAGAGTGGTTTCCAAATTTGGGAACAAGAGAAACATTTGTAAGACAAAGTGCAAACTTATGCTGTTTAAAGAAGCAGATGCATAAAAGTTTAATAGAAAGCATGGGAGCAAATGATGAAGGATTATATATTGCAGACAGTTTTCCGATACCGGCACATATAAACAGCAGAGCACATTTTAGCAAAAATTTTAAAGCATATGCAGATTACGGATACTGTGCATCAAAAGAGGGGATTGAGCAACTAATTTGATGTCATTAATCATACTAACGTGTAAATCCGGCTATTAGAACGAGTGTCATACCTGCGAAGGAAGGTATCTATGGATTCCCGCATACGCGGGAATGACCACGATTTAATATTAGATAATAATTCAGTTTATTTTTCAAATTACTTGAGCAATTCCAAGTTTTATCCCATACTATTTATATTATCATTAACAGAAGACCCAGTAATAATTTAGATATAGCTAAAATTATTTCTTGTTAGTTGTACATGGCGTAAATTTATAAAAATATTGTAAAACAAAAACAAATAAAACTATATTATAATATATCCGTCTCAACCAGATTTAGGTCAAAGCGGAGACAAGAATTGATGATTTTAACCAAAACACAGATATAAATTTAAATAAGATAAGAAATATAATGCTGTTTAATAATGCTTATGCCCCTAATCCGCGTTTATCCGATAAACAAGTAAAGCCATTTTCTAGAGTTTTTTTATGGATTACTATTTTAGTATATGTGTTTTATGGATTTTTTAATCGTGATCCGTGGAAAAATGAAGATGTAATTGGATTTACGAGCATTTATAAACTGATTGATACTCCATTTTTTGAGTGGAATAAGACAATATCATTATTATCTTGGGGAAAAACCGGAAGTTTATACTATTTGTTTAGTGCTATAACTGCAAAATTCTTTATTTTTTTATCCGTTAGAGTTGATCATGCAGTAAGAATTGGAGCAACTTTATTATTATTAGGCAGTATATTTCTAATTTGGAAATCTGTTTTTAAACTGTGCTTTTATAAAAATTTTGTGCCTTATGAATATCCATTAGGAGGACAGCCTTCTAAATATAAATATGCAAAATGCATGGCAGATATTGGTGCATTATTATTTTGTTCTTGTATTGGCGCTATTTTACGTATTCATGAGACTACCCCTTTTATTTTAGGCATATTTCTTACTAGTTTATTGTGTTATACGATAATTTACCAAGGTAGATTATTGGTTATGCTATTTCTAAATGCATTATGTTTATTGATTAGTTTATATTTTAATCATAGTATATTAGCAGTATTCATGTATTTTATATTATTATTTAACGGGCTAGATTATGTATTATTTAGATTTAAATATATAAATGATAATATAAACTCAAAATATTTTTTCTTAATTAAAATAGTAATTTCTATTTTACCCATTCTAATTTCATTCTTTTATTTTAATTTAATTGGCAGCATAAATTATAAAAGTATCATAACTAGATTAAATATCTTACTTATACAATATCCAACTTTCACTTGGCCAATTTTACCTTTTGCTTTTTATGCATTTTTATATTGGCGCAATGAATCTGTAGTACAAAAACTAATGATATTAAATTTTATTTCTATTTTTATTTTTATTTTTGATACTAAACTACACCAAGGATATTTTTTATATGCTATTCCGGTTTTGTGTATTTTAGCAAGTTTAGCATTTGCTAAAATTTCTATAACTATGCATAAAGCGATTATTGGATTTAATATTATATTGTTTTCATTATTATTATGCGCACTATGGATAATTTGGATTAATTGGCAGGATAATATTCATGTTATTAAATATTTATATCATGTAAACCATGATATAAGCATAACTGCGGTTATATTTGCCGGTATTGCCAGTTTAGTCTGGCTTAGTATGTTATTTATATATAGAAAAATTTTATTAAATCCGCCAATTTGGCTAAGTTCATATTTAATGGCATCTGGTTTGACCATAAGTTGGGTGGTAATAGTGCATTTATGGCTTCCGGCAGTAAATCAAATTAAAACTTACCGCTATGTATTCAATACTATTAATTTGTATGTGAAAGATTCTTGCGTCAAATCACATAATTTACAGGCTCCGCAAATGGCATCGTTATATTATATGGCAAAATTTAAAATAGGCAATAATTGTAAATTTATTTTAAGCTATATGCCATACACTAAGAATTTATCAGATATAGATATAGTACCCCCTGATAATTCAATTTTAGTTTGGCAAGGCAGAAGATTATTAGATAAAGATGAAAGTTTTTATTTATGGCAGTCTTTAGAGTATAAAAATAATATGCCCTTATGATAAATTAATAAATGTATCATCTAAAAATAGGGATAAAATCTATAAAGCCGCAAAACAGTAATTTTAACGACGGAACAGACCTCAATTTAAGTAAGATGAGCATAATTAAAGGTAAAATAATAGAATGTTTAAAGCAGTATATAAAGTTTATTGTAACTATATTAAGTTATTAATTCAAAAATATATCTGGTTATTTGTTTTATTATTATTATTAATTTTAGGCTTAATATCTTCTTATATATTAATTGAAAAAAGTACTAAAACTTTCGACCATCAGCTATATTTACAGGCAAACTATTGCTTGAGTAATGCACAAACTGCAGGTGCTGGTTTAGAGCAGCATGCGGCTTATTTAGTTGTAGCTTGGCAAAAACAATTTCCAAATAATTATATTAGATTATATGCAGATAAAAATTATTTAGCTGGCTACTATAATATTTTTAATACAGAAATACAGGCATTTGAATTTAATACAGAAGATAATGCCAGATTTTTTTATACAGAAATTAACAGTAAAGGTTATCGTGGAGTAAGATTACAAACTAATCGTTTAGAGCCAAAACATCAGCTTGGGAATTTAATCCGTGTAGAAATGGTTGAAGATTTTCACGAACGTGCTGTAAATTCACGCTATATATTATTGTCTGTTTGGATTCCGTTAATTATTATTTACTTAATCTACATTATTACAATTCGTAATATGCAGAACTCTCAAAATCAACAAATAAACTTAGCTGTAGATTATTTAAAAAAATATAATTCAGATATTAACAAAGCTAAAAATATTACCATACCTCATATTCCCAAATTAAATCCTATTATAGAAATTGTCCAAGAAATAACGGAGAATTTTGAGAAAACTACTAAAAGACAAAAACATTTCATTGCTGATGCATCACACCAGCTAAGAACTCCTTTAACCATTATTAAATTGCAGGTAGAGCAATTATCTAAAAATCATAATATTGACATATTAAGCAAGAGTGTTAATAGAATGATTAAATTAACTAATCAATTATTATCACTAGCAAAATTTGAAAGCAAAAATTTAAAAATTGAAAAAGTATTATGGCATAATTTAGTTTTTAATATCTCCAGCACATGGCTGGATATAGCATTTAAATATAATATTGATTTTGGATTTGAAAATCAGCTAGGTAATGATACATATAATTCATATGTTGCTGTAGATAAATTAATGCTTGAAGAGGCTATAAATAATTTAATTGAAAATGCCGTCAAATATCGTAAAACCTCTGAAAACTCTAAACTAGAACCCACTTACTCTTCTATTATCACTATAATTGCGGGAGCTACTTCTGGAACTGCATGGGCAAAAATAATTGATAATGGATTAGGCATACCTGACAAATACCGCAATAATTTATTTAACCGTTTTTTTAGAGCAGATAATCTAAACACTCAGGGCTCTGGTTTGGGTTTAGCAATTGTTCAGGAAATTATGAATGCAAACGGCGGTTTTGTAAGATTATTAAACGAAGATGACACAACTTTCTTGTTAGTTTTACCAAGATTAAAACTATGAGTTAGAATGTAAACAAATGAATGCGGGATACCTGTTACACATCTCTATCCAGCATTCTAATTAGACAAAAAATAAGAATCTTTACTTGAATTTGAGTAAAAATAAATCTAGTTAAAGTGAGTATGTATCAATTATTTAGAAAAATTTTCGCTTACAAATTTCCAATTAACTAATTCCCAAAAGTTTTCTAAATACTTAGGTCTAGCATTTCTATAATCTATGTAATACGCATGTTCCCATACATCACAAGTTAATAATGCTTTGTTTTCCGTAGTTAATGGAGTATGTGCATTACTCGTAGAAACTAAATCTAGTTCACCATTAGGAGTTTTGACTAACCATGCCCAACCGCTTCCAAAAGTACCAATCGCAACTTTAGTAAATGCTTCTTTAAAAGCATCAAATGAACCCCACTTGGCATTAATAGATAGAGCTAATTCATCACTTAAAGTATGTGACTGTATATCAGATACAGGGCTAAAGCTATGCCAGTAAAAAGTATGATTCCATACTTGAGCAGCATTATTAAAAATTCCGCCGTCAGATTGTTTAATAATATCCTCTAAACTTAACTCTTCAAATTTTGTGCCTTTAATTAAGTTATTAAGATTTGTAACATAGGTCTGATGATGTTTTAAATAATGAAATTCTATAGTTTCTTTAGAAATATGCGGCACTAACCCATCAAATACATATGGTAGTTCCGGTAATTTATGTTCCATGATTTGCCTTTCTTATATTTTTGTAGAAGGTACATCACTATTTTAACTTATATTAGATGAAATATCAAAAGCCTAGATACCTGTCCGCACTGATTGCATCATAATTTTTGCTTCTGCCGTTCTGGTTGAAGTATACACTCTTCCACCTAATGCTAATTTAGTGCTATAATCTGGTGTTTTATAGTGTTAATAAATGCTGTTTAATATGCTGAAATAATTTCTTAAAACTTAATATGTTTGGCTATTACTTATAATGCTGTACTAATTGTAGTTTATTTTGCGGCAAGGCGGCAGGAATAAATTATGACGACAACAAAGTTCGCAAATTGAAATCCAATTAGTATATAGATTAAATGAAATTATTATATAATATGTAAATAAAAGAATTATAAAATGCACGCCCCTATCTAGGAAAATAGTATGATTCAACTAGAAATTGATGGAAAATCCATAGAAGTGCCGGAAGGTATCATGTTAATGGAAGCAGCTAAAAAAACTGGTCAATATGTTCCTCATTTTTGCTACCATAAAAAATTATCAATTGCTGCTAATTGCCGTATGTGTTTAGTTGAAGTGGAAAAAGCCCCCAAACCTCTCCCTGCCTGTGCTACACCTGTTACTGCAGGAATGAAAGTATTTACACATTCACAAAAGGCAAAAGACGCTCAAAAATCTGTAATGGAGTTTTTGCTTATTAATCATCCTTTAGACTGTCCAATTTGTGATCAAGGCGGCGAATGTCAATTACAAGATTTGGCTGTTGGATATGGGGGAATGAAATCGCGCTATCAGGAAGAAAAGAGAGTTGTATTTCATAAAAATGCGGGTCCATTAATCTCAATGGAAGAAATGAGCCGCTGTATTCACTGTACGCGCTGTGTAAGATTTGGTCAAGAAATAGCAGGCATTATGGAATTTGGCATGCTGGGTCGTGGTGAGCATTCAGAAATAACCAGTTTTATTGGAAAAAATGTAAATTCTGAATTATCAGGAAATATGATAGACTTATGCCCGGTTGGCGCATTAACTTCAAAGCCGTTCAGATATTCTGCCCGTACTTGGGAACTAACACGCAGATCAAGCATTTCAAGTCATGATGCCTTAGGCAGTAATCTAGTTGTACAGATTAAAGATGGCAGGGTTATGCGTGTTTTACCGCAGGAAAATGAAGATATTAATGAGTGCTGGATTTCAGATAAAGATAGATTTTCTTATGAGGGTTTATACCATCACAACCGCCTACAAAACCCAATGCTTAAAGATGATAAAGGTATGTGGCATGAGGTTGAGTGGAGTTACGCTTTACAAACGGTTACTAATAAAATTGTAGATGTGAAAAATAATTCTAAGTTACAATCTAATAATACGCACTTATCTCAACCTGATTTAGGGCAAAATGCCAGCAACAAGGCGGACTTCAATCCAAACGCGGTAAATATAGGTGCTTTATTTAATTCTCAACATACCAGTGAAGAAATATTTTTATTAAAAAAATTAGTGAATGGTTTAGGCAGTGACGTTATTGATTTTCGCCTTAAACATTCTGATTTAACAAATGATGAAAATCAAACATCAATTGCTTTAAATGAATTATTAATTAGTGATTTTTCAAATACAGATAAATATTCACAAATTACTTTTATCGGCTCATTTTTCCGTAATGACCACCCGGTATTATGTGCAAGGGTAAGAAAAGCTGCAAAGTTAGGCATGCTGGTTAATTCAATAAATGCATATTCTGCACAAGACTGGTTAATGCCTATAGAATTAGATAATGCTATCCCCCCTCATTTATGGGTAAAATTCTTAACTCAAGTAAAATATTTTATTTTTGAAAATCAGGATAGAGTTAGCCATTTATCTGAAAGTATAATTGAAAAGGCTAAAGAATTATCACATAGCTTATTACAAAATGCAGATAAGCAAATTATAGCATTAGGTGCAAACGTAATATATCATCCAAAACGCAGTGTAATTCATGATATATGTGATAGTATTTCTAAAAAAATAGGAGCTAAATTAATTGTATTGCCCGATTCTAATAATATGGTTTCTGCTTATCAAATAGGTGCATATACTAATAAAAACTACAGTAACCTAGATGCGTATATCTTAATGGGTATTGATTTAGAAAATGATGTCAGCCACATACAGTCACTCAAAAATTCACTTAAGCAGGCAAAAACTGTAATATGTTTATCAAGTTATATCTCGAGTACTTTATTAGAATATGCGGATATTATATTACCCATTGCTGCACCATTTGAAACATCAGGCACATTTGTTAATATGCAGGGTACTTCCCAAAGCTTTTATGGAGTATCCAAGCCGGCTGGGTTGGCAAGACCCGCTTGGAAAGTATTAAAAGTTATAGCAGATGGGTTAGACTTAAACGGATTTGACTATGAATCAAGCGAAGATGTAAAATCTCAAATTAATTTTGATTTTAATGCATATCTATTAAATTTAAATAAAAATAATTTAAACATAGATGCTGAAAAATCTGTTAAATATCATGAGCCGGTTCATTTTGAAAGAATTTCATATAATCCTGTTTATCATACAGATGCAGTTGTAAGACATAGTGCGTCATTACAAAAAACAGAACTAGCTAAAAGAGCAAGATATATTTATGCACATCCGGATATATTAAAGAATAAAAATTTACAAGAGGGTGATTTAGTTACAATATTGCAAGGTCAAACTATGGTAAACGCAAATATTTATTCTGATAAATTAATAAGTAAAAAAGTAATTTTAATACCTAGTTCTTGCGATGCAGCTAGACAGTTAGATGGATTATATGGTGATATTGCTATAGAAAAAGTGTCCCTATAACTTATAATATTTTTATCAGGTTAAATTATGCATATACTAGATTTAATTCATTCTTATGGGCAAGGATTATTCGGCATTGTTTTATGGACTGTAATTTGGACATTATTAAAAATAGTTATAATTGTTGTGCCAATTTTAGGCTGCGTAGCATATACAACATTATGGGAACGTAAGTTTATCGGATGGATGCAGATTAGACAAGGTCCAAATAGAGTAGGTTTTGGTTTCCTGCAGCCAATTGCTGATGTATTAAAATTATTATTCAAAGAAATTATTATTCCCATAAAATCAAATAAGTTTCTTTATATTTTATCACCAGTTATGGTTATAATGCCTGCCTTTGCTGCATGGGCGGTTATACCATTTAGTGATGGAGTTTCTTTATCTAATATTAATGCAGGTTTATTGTATATAATGTCCATAACATCTATAGGTATTTACGGTGTTATCTTAGCCGGCTGGTCATCAAATTCAAAATATGCTTTGCTTGGAGCAATGCGCGCATCCGCACAGATGGTATCTTATGAATTAGCAATGGGGCTAGCCTTAGCCGGAGTTCTAATTGTATCCAATACTTTAAATTTACAAGATATTGTTAAAGCACAGCAGCTGGGTATTTTTGCGGATAAAGGGATTAATTTTTTATCCTGGAATTGGCTGCCTTTATTTCCTTTGTTTTTAATTTATTTTATATCTGGAATTGCTGAAACAAACCGGCATCCATTTGATGTAGTTGAAGGAGAATCAGAAATTGTAGCCGGACATATGGTTGAATATTCCGGAATGGCATTTGCAATGTTTTTTCTAGCAGAATATGCAAACATGATTTTAATATCAACTTTAGTATCAATTCTATTTTTAGGCGGATGGTCTGCACCAATTGAAATTTTAAGTTTTATTCCCGGTTTTATTTGGCTAGCCTCTAAAGTATTTTTTATATTATGCATGTTTATTTGGGTAAGAGCCTCTTTTCCGCGCTATAGATATGATCAGATTATGCGTTTAGGCTGGAAAATTTTTATTCCGCTAAGCCTAATTTGGATTATTATAGTGAGTGCATGGCGAATTTCTCCATGGTCTATATGGCATTAAAATTTAAGGATTAATTATGTTAAGAGAAGTAAAATCACTAATAAATAGTTTATTCTTAAAAGAGCTAATTAAAGGTTTAATGTTAACAGGTAAGTATTTATTTTCTAAAAAAATTACAATTCCTTTTCCAGAAGAAAAAACACCTATGTCTCCGCGTTTTCGTGGATTGCATGCATTAAGGCGTTATGAAAATGGTGAAGAGCGCTGTATTGCATGTAAATTATGTGAAGCAGTATGTCCGGCAATGGCAATTACCATTGAATCTGATATGCGTGAAGACGGCACAAGGCGTACAACAAGATATGATATAGATTTAACCAAATGCATATTTTGCGGTTTTTGTGAAGAAGCCTGCCCAGTAGATGCAATTGTTGAAACACATATTTTAGAATATCATGGCGAAAAAAGAGGAGATTTATATATGACTAAAGATATATTATTAGCCATTGGTGATAACTATGAATCTGAAATATCAAAACGAAAAGAAACCGATGCAAAGTATAAATAATTAATCCAAGGCATATTAACATGAGTATTACCAGTATATTATTCTTTATTTTTTCAGGTCTTTTGTGTGTAAGCGCATTACAGACGGTTATAGCAAAAAATCCAATACATTCAGCATTATTCCTTATACTCTCTTTTATAAGTACATCTGGGCTATTTATTATTCAAGGTGCAGAATTTTTAGGTTTGATTCTTATTTTGGTATATATTGGTGCTGTGATGGTGCTGTTTTTATTTGTAGTAATGATGCTGGATATTAAAATATTATCCGCGTTAAAAGATAATGTTTTATCTTATTCGCCTATGTTAGTTACAATTGGTGGCATATTACTAGCTCAAATTATTTATATATTATATAAATCAGGATTACTTTTAAGCAATAAATCATTGATTGCTAATCAGAATAATAATTTTACAAACACCAATAATACTAGAGACTTAGGAAAATTAATATTCACTGAATATTTATTAGCATTTGAAGTAGCGGGATGTATTTTATTAGCAGCCATTTTAATTGCTGTTGTACTTACATTACATTCTCGAAAAGATACTAAATCTATGAATGTTTCAGAACAAATTGAAGTAAAAGCAAAAGATAGAATAGTATTACTAGATTCTAAAATGAATTAATTACAAAATATAAATTAAATAGAATAGGGTTATTTATGGAAATTAGTATTTTTCATTATTTGATATTGTCATCAATATTATTCGTTATTGGACTAGTTGGAATTTTTATTAACAGAAAAAATTTAATTATATTACTAATGGCAATAGAATTATTATTATTATCTGTTAATATTAATTTTGTGTCTTTTTCATCTTATCTTGGCAATTTACATGGTCAGGTTTACGTATTTTTTATACTAACAGTGGCAGCTGCTGAATCTGCAATTGGTTTAGCCTTGCTTGTCATACTCTTCCGCAAAATGAAAGATATTAAAACTGAAGATATATCCGCTTTACGCGGATAGACTTTCAGCTGATGTTTTTTAGATTATTAATTAAGTTATCAATTTATACCTTCTCGGCGGTAAATCATATGTTGCTAATGTAAAAGGTCGGCATGCTTTAATAAAATCAGTAATTATTGGACTTAAAGATAAGGCAACAGGTACAATAAAATTTTTATTTGCTAAAAGGCTAATAAGTGCAGCTGGATTTCTTGTGATAAATTTTTTTAGCTCTGTAAATTGCTTATCTTTTAATAATTTTTTACCCATATCTATAATTTTAGGAATAATGAGAGCTAGAAGATCCTGATTATCTTGTATAAACTGTATTGGATTTTCTAAAATTTTACCTTTTAAATTACTGCTTTGTTTTTTGAATTTAGCCAGTGTTTCGTATAAATCCGGCACGAATTTTATTTTCACCACTTTACCGTCTTGAGATAATTTAGTATATATATAACCGCTAAGAGCTAAATTATGAGTCTTAGGAACATTTATCGGACTAGAAAGATGAATTATTTTTTCACGGCTTGAATTTCTAATAGAGGTACTTCCGAGAGTATAGTATAAACGGTTGCGCGGGTTATGTGCAGAGGTTAGGTTTATCATTACATCTGAGTTATTTCGAATGGGCAG
The DNA here is from genome assembly GCA_023266335.1 of Burkholderiaceae bacterium. Taxonomy (GTDB): domain Bacteria; phylum Pseudomonadota; class Gammaproteobacteria; order Burkholderiales; family Burkholderiaceae; genus JAHFQJ01. The sequence continues at coordinate 319 of JAHFQJ010000021.1, read as the reverse complement.
TTTATCAATTATCTGCCTACGAGAAGCTACGGGCATTGAAGCACGCCGAATTAGTGCAGAATTAGGATCTTTAATTTGTCTGCTATAATTAAAAGAAGGAGTAGAGTGGCGGTTTACTTCTTTTGTCGTAGAATGTGGCATATAATTTAACTCTTTAAGTTATTACATAAAAAGTCTAGAGCAGATAAGATAAAAAATCGAGAGTGTTAAACTAAGATAGTTACTGATAAAATAGAAAATAAAGAGATGAGTTAAAAAGATGTGTAAATGCAAAAGATGTGGAAATGAAAAGTATATAAAAAACGGGAAAGTAAGAGAA
>JAHFQJ010000020.1 GCA_023266335.1 Burkholderiaceae bacterium | reverse complement strand
ACTCATATCTTTGCTTGTTTCTTACTTTTCCGCTTCTTATATAGCTCTCACTACCGCATCTTTGGCATTTACACATCTGGTTTAAATTTTAATTCTTTACTTATTATATCTTTAACTATCTTTAAATAACACTCTCAAAATTTAGAGTGTTATTTAAAGATAGTTAAAGATAAGAAAAATAAAAAGATGTGTAAATGTAAACTATGTGGAAGTGAAGAGATAAAAGGAATTATAAAGTAAAAGAGAAGCAGGATACAGTTAAAATAGAGCAGAATAATAGTAATACATCATTTAGGAAAAATGACGATAATAACAAAAGTGGTATTGCGTTCAGAAGAGATGGTAGAATTAACTATGAGGTTGTGGGTACACATAAATAAGCTGAAAGAATTTGCCAAACATCAAGCTAATATTATAAAAACTCCCTATTAGTATCGCTCTCAAAATTAATATCCTATCATATTATTTACATAATCCCTACCAATCTAATTATGTACATCTTACTGCAAACGCAAAAATTTGTCTTATACAGTATTTTTTGTTAGACTGAAAGTCTACGTATAAATATTATAAGAAAAATTATGATGTGGCCATTTATGATTGATTACACACAAAATAATCCTCTAACTTCAAATACAGATAATAATTTTGATAGTAAACCGAACACTAATACAAATTTAAATTTTTTTAGCAGTTTTGGTAATTCTAACCCAGTATTTAATTGGTATAATATTATGTTTAGCCAAGCTGAACAAATATGGGAAACAGTACTTAACAGCAATATATCAGCAAAAGACCGCCGTTTTAGCAGCCAATTATGGCAAGATCATGGTGTATATCAATATTTAGCTAACAGCTATTTGTTAACATGCCGGAATATTATCGAAAATATTAATAAATTAGATATTGATGAAAATGAAAAAATTAAGTGTTCATTTTTCACCAAACAATATCTCGATGCTGTTGCCCCAAGTAATTTTATTGCAACTAATCCGCAAGCTATTCAGTCTATTATTGATAGTAACGGGCAGTCAATCATTGATGGTATGACCAATTATATGTCTGATTTACAAAAAGGACATATTACACAAACTAAAGATGATTATTTTATGATTGGTAAAAATATTGCATCAACTAACGGCGATATAATTTATAAAACACCATTATTTGAATTAATTCGCTATAAAAATGATAAGATTACTCAGTTAAATCCTGTCTTAATAATTCCGCCTTGTATTAATAAATATTATATACTAGATTTACAAAAGCATAATTCGGTTGTAGCATATTTATTAGAGCAAGGATTTGATGTTTGCTTAATATCATGGAAAAATATTCAAGAAGAAGATAATAATTTTACATGGGATGATTATATCCAATCAATTCAAAATTGCATTTATATGTTATCAGAGCAAGCTGGAGTTCATACTGTAGGTTTTTGTATCGGAGGCACATTGATAAGCTGTGCCATCGCTGCTGATAAAAATATAAATACTAAAATTGCTTCATTAAGTTTATTTACAGCTTTAATTGATTTTTCTGACTCCGGCATATTAAAACTATTGATCGATGAAAATCAGTTTAACTATCGAAAACCTAGCCTAATCGATGGAAGCTTAATGTCAGGTGCTGAATTAGCAAGCGTATTTAATGCTTTGCGTCCACAGGAATTAATTTGGAAATATGTGACAGAAAATTATTTACAAGGCAAAAATCCTGCATCTTTTGATATTCTGCATTGGAATAGTGACTCAACAAACTTATCTGGTGCTATGTATTGCTGGTATATTGAAAATACTTACTTAAAAAATAATATTATTAGTAATAATGCAATTGTGAATGGTGAAAAAATCGATATAAAACGGATGAGCGGCTTTCCAGTTTATGCTGTCGGTTGTGAAGAAGATCATATTGTTCCGTGGCATGGCGCTCTTAAAAGTGTAAAATATTTAACAAAGTTTAATGCTGATATTACTTTTATCCTTTCTTCATCCGGACATATTGCTGGTATTGTGAATCCGCCAACGCCTGATAGCAAGCGGAATTATTATGTTTTTGAAGACATAACAAATATTGATTTAATCCAATATGATAAATTAAAAACTATCGAAAATAGTAATAAAATAGCCGGAAGCTGGTGGGGAAATTGGGCTGACTGGCTAATTAAAAATAGTGAAAAAGTTACTTCTAGAAATATAAACAAAATCAAAAAACATGATAGTTTATACCCAACTCCCAGCAAATACGTGCAGGAAAAATGCTAAAAATATTAATAATTATCAAAAGTTAAGATTATATTTAATATTTAATGACAATATCTGCATTACTATATTCTTTCTTTTCATGTTTAGTTAAGCATGCAATACTGCAAAATTTTTCATAATCTTGATGCATTTTACAAACTATGGATAGGATACTATTTTTATTAGAACATTCATAGCATACCTTATTTTCCTGTAGTATGCTCTTTGACAAAAATTCTGCATGGGGATGGAGTATAGCACTATTACTAATTTGTGAGTCTGTAATTTTATTATTAGATGTTACAGATAATTGCATAGAATTTTATTCTCTAATTTCTCCATGCCCCAGAACAATATATTTTTGGTTAGTCAACCCTTCTAAACCTACGGGTCCTCTTACATGCAGCTTATCATTTGATATACCAATTTCAGCACCTAACCCATATTCAAAACCATCAGCTAATCTTGTACTTGCATTTACCATAACACTGGCGCTATCTACCATTTTTAAAAAATACATTGCATTGTTATGATTTTGAGTGATAATTGAATCAGTATGTTTTGAACTAAAAGTGTTAATATGCTCTATTGCTTGGTCTAAATTATCAACTATTTTAATGGATAAAATTGGGGCTAAATATTCTGTTGTCCAATCTTCGTGATTAGCTGCGGTAAGATATTCATACTGTTCTTTAGCTAAAATAGCATAGCTAATTTTATCACATCTTAATTCAACTTTTTCTGTTTTATATAATTTAGCTAAACTAGGCAAAATATCCGGTGCAATATGAGAATGTATAATCAAGGTTTCTGTGGTATTACATGTTCCATAACGCTGGCACTTTGCATTAAAACTAATTTTTAAAGCCATTTCTATATCTGCATCTTTATCTATATAGGTATGGCAAATTCCGTCTAAGTGTTTTAGCATTGGTATTTTGCTTTCCTGCATAAGACGCTCAATTAAACCTTTTCCGCCCCTTGGAATTACCACATCGATGTAGTCTCGCAGCTGAACCAGCTCTGTAATCATTTGACGGTCTGCAATATCCAATACTTGTATAGCATTTTCTACCTGTATATTTTTTGATAGAATTTGTCCTAAAATTTTATTTGTATTTATTGCTTCGGAGCCTCCTCTTAAAATACAAGTATTTCCGCTTTTAAAACATAATGCAGCTGCATCAATTGTAACATTAGGGCGAGCCTCGTAAATAATTGCAATAACTCCAATTGGAGAACGCATTTTACCAATCTGCATTCCATTCGGGCGTATTTTTACATCTGATATTTCACCAACCACATCAGGCAAACCGGCAATTTGTCTAACTCCTTCTGCCATAGATTTTATACGTAGCATATTCAAGGTTAACCTATCAATAAAAGCTTTATCCATACCCTTTGCACTTGCATTTTTTACATCAATTTCATTTTGCTGAATAATGACATCTTGTTGTTTTTCTATATCATCAGCTAAATTTAAAAGCATTTGATTTTTTAAATTAGGATGTAATTTAAGTAAGTTTTTAGACGCATTTTTAGCTTGCTTAGCCAGCTGTATAGCAATTTCTTGAATATTTGTGTTATTAGTATGTGTATTCATATAAGATAGTAAATTTATAGGTTAAAATGCGGTAGTGTACATCTGTCAAGATACAAACATAAATGCATGCAAGTACAATGACATAATTATAACTAATTTTTTATTATTCCTTAATTGGTTTGTTTAAATAACATAACATGTGTTACATCTAAATATATACCAATTGCTTCACCGATTCCATGGTTATGATGACTTGGCACATAAGCATAAATTTGTTGCCCAGAATTTAATTGTAAAGTATATAAAAAATCTGCACCATAAAAATTTTTAGATATAACTATTGCTTTAGTTGAGCTGTTATCATCATGAATAACATCATCTGCTCTTAAAAGAACCTTCACATTGCCTGAAAGTTGAGAATTATGTTTTAATCTGCCCAGTTCTATATCGACGAATTCTTCTTCAGCTTTTCCGTCAATAAATACACTTTTGCCAATAAAATCAGCAAGCCAAGGGTTATTAGGTTTATGATATAAATCATATGGAGTATCCCACTGCTGCATGTTTTTTTGATATAAAACACCAACTTTATCAACCATAGCAAATGCTTCTGCTTGATCATGAGTAACTAATAAAGCAGTAATATCATGAGATTTAATTAAATTTCTTACTTCTTTGGCTAATTCTTCACGCAAACTACTATCTAAACTAGAAAACGGCTCATCCAACAGCAACAATTTAGGTTTTGGAGCTAAGGCCCGTGCTAATGCAATTCTTTGCTGTTGTCCGCCTGAAAGTTCATGGGGATATTTATGTTTTGTGTGATGCATATGCACCATGTCTAGTAATTCATTTATCCTATCCTGATAATTTTGCTGCTTTCTTATACCAAATCCAATATTTTGTTCAACAGTTAGATGAGGAAATAAAGCATAATCCTGAAATAACATACCAACCTTTCTTTGCTGTGGAGGGATATTTAATTTTGAATTAGATGCTTCTGTATTATTGATTATAATACTGCCTTTGTTTATGTGATGAAGACCTGCTATTGCCCTTAATACACTCGTTTTACCTTCACCAGACGGCCCAAGCAAGCAGCCAATTTCACCCTTTAATAAGTTGAAAGACAATCCGTCTACAATCAATTTATTATTATAAGCAATAGTAATATCATTAATTTTTAGCATTTCTATCTCTTAGACCTAAAGTTGAAACATGGTTACAAATTTTCATATAAGATGCAATACAGCTTAAATCATTATTGTGAATTTTCACTATGTTTACCTTTATTTGTATAATAGCTCATAACTTATTTTAAGTTCTCATACATGCACATGCAATACCTATAGCATACTGCTGTAATGTTCATAAAATTTATCTTGAGATAATTCTGACGGATATAATTCTTTGTTATTTAAAACATGGCTTTTTACATGCCTCAATATATAAATAAACTTTTGCAGCCACTCATCTACTATTTCATAGGTAAGACCCTGATAACTTTCTTTTGACCACAAAATAATTCTTTTTTCTATATTATCTGTGTGTAATAATATAGATGGCTGACACAGCGGATTATTAAGTTCATTAAGAAAATGCCAGCTTTTAGCAATATTACTATAAAATAAATCCCATATAAATACTAGATAACCATCAGTATACGCAATTTTAATAAAATCTTGAGTAATATAATTATTAATGTTTTTATCATCATATTCTATTACAAATTTAATCGGTGATGACCAATCAATTGGACATAAATCTTGATATATATTAAATTTTTTTAATATTTTTACTAAAATCTTCTGCAAGATTTTTGGAGTATGCTGATATTTATTATCCATATTTATCCAGAGCAAAATACACAAAATCATATACATTTATTTAATAAATACACATATTTATTAAATACTTATGAAAAATATCTAGATTAATTGTAAAATTATTTAAATTTTCTATGCAAATTATCCAGACTGATAATTAGTTCTTTATCAATAGCACTTTCATGATTATTATCGATTTTCCATGCGTGAGCGTATACTATCTCTAATTCTATACTATTTATTTGTGAAAATAAACTATACAATTTTTTATTGCCTAATTTTTCCACATCTGCATTTTTATTAAATAATAACCCAAATGCGTGTAAATCTTTTAAGATAGCTTTTGTATTAGAATTTTTATAATCTAAATTTATTCTTTGAGCATGTATAACAGGGCTGGAAAATTTACTATGTATCAGCATATCCCCAATATCATGCATATCTATCAAGGGTAGGGTAAATGGTAAATTATTTGCTGTTCCAATTCCAAATAAACTGAAAATGATTAATCCATTATTAGTTAAAACTTTCGACCACGTTTTTATTATTTCAGGTAAATTAGCATAATAACTAAGCGCTAAGTTACTATAAATTATATCTATACTGCCGGCTTTTATATGGGGGGGTATTTCTAAAATAGAACCTGTATAATAAATTTCGCTTCCTAAATCATATCCTAAAAAAAATTTTGTTTTTTCTAAAACATTAATATTAAATGATTTTTTAGCTATTTTTTTTTCTTTGTGTAATAAAGAACTTTCTAATATGTGAGTTATTTTTGGGGTGTTTTTATACAGATTATATTTTGATAAATTGAAGCAATTTTTTATATTATTAGTTAAATCTGAACCTAAATTTATAATATGCTTCGGATTTATATTAATTGGCTGCAAATTTTGAATAATTCTTTTTTCAGTGTAATCATGTAAAAATTTACGGTTATTATAAAGCTTATATAAACGCAAAAACTGCATATCATTTAAATATGCATCCTTACTTTTTTGGCATATGTCGTCCAAATTATTTTTATTCTGCATAGATGAATTCATGGTAGATTTGCATATTTAATATGTAATTATGCCATAAATTCTACAATGCAGATATACTAAGAATGTTTGTTTTTATTGTGATTTTCATTTTCACTAACACTGCTTTCCAGCCAAGCTTTAATGCGTAATGCATCATTAAATCTAGCCGCACTAGCTGCTGCATCAAGTAAAACTAAAATTACTGATCGCCCCATAATTTTAGCCTGCATAACTAAGCATTTTCCAGCTTCTGAAATATAGCCTGTTTTTTGCATGCCAATTTCCCAATTACCTTCTTTAATCAAACGGTTAGTATTTTTATATGGCAAAATACTTCCATTTGCACTCACAATATTGTAATTTAAATTAGTTGAGAAGTTTCTAATAACAGTATGTTGAGATGCTGCAAATACCATTCTCCCTAAATCATAAGCACTTGAAACATTCTGGCTGGATAAACCATTACTATCCACAAATTTACTGTCATTCATTCCTAATTCTTTTGCTTTGCGGTTCATAGAAGCAACAAAAGCCGGCTTTCCGCCTGGATAATATCTTCCCAATGCAGATGCAGCTCTGTTTTCAGACGACATTAATGCAAGCAGAAGCATTTCTTGACGTGTTAATCTTTGCCCTACTCTTAACCTAGAAGATGTATGTTTTTGATAGTCTACATCTTCATCAGTTATAGTTAAAATCTCATCCATAGGAAGTTTAGCATCTAATACTACCAAAGATGTCATAACTTTTGTAATTGATGCAATTGGTAAAACGGCATGAGTATTTTTTTCATATAAAACACGATTTGCATCCTGATCTATAACTAATGCCACGCTAGATTTTAAAGATAAAGCATCAATACCCCTTAAACCCAGCAATTTACCATTACTGCTTTTAACATTTTTACGTTCAACCATTTGAGCAGGAGCTAAGGCATCATTACTATTTTTATAGTCATACGGGGATTTATAGTTTTGATTATTTTTAGCATCGTTATTATAGTCGTAATAGCCGCTTTGCTGCTGGTAATACTGTTGGTAAGAATTATTATATCCCGTATTTTGTGCGTGAACCAATGCTGCTGGTAATATTGCCATTAATAAGCTAGCTTTGTATATTTTCCAGTGTTTTACACTACGTTTGGTAAAGTGCAACAGAGAAATCATGGTATATACCTCTATTTATATCATTAAAATACTTTGTTATTCCATTTGTTTTTTTAACTTTAAGTATTTACAATTTTTATGTACAACAAACTTACTTACAGATAAGATGTTATACTTGAATATCTGCATCTGCTTTGACTCAAATCTAATGAGACAACTACAGCTTAATTAGAGTTTTGAAGTTCTTGTTAAAATAGCATAGACCATACACCCATTTTAACATATTATCTTTCAGCGAGCCTAATTATACAACATATTTAGATTATAGACTATAACTCAATTTTTTAGGCTGCCAAGTCAAAACCCTTGATATTAAAAATATTTCGTCATAATATGCTGCTGTGGGCTTAATCCAGTAGTATTATGTAGTTTATAATGTCCATTTAGTTCCATATGCCATGCATTATGTTGTATATGCGGTATGAGACCTTCGTGTATGATTCGACCTTTTATTTCTTTGTCATAAACAGGAATTAAAGTTTCAATTCTTTTGAAGCAATTTCTATGCATTAAATCACTGCTTCCGATATATAATTTATTACGGCTTTTTATATTTTTTTCATAATTACAGGAAAAATAATAAATACGGTGATGCTCTAAAAATCGTCCCAAGGTAGAAATCACGGTTATATTTTCTGAAATATCTTTTAAGTTGGACTGCAGGCAGCAAATTCCTCTCACAATTAAAGTAATTTTAACTCCAGCTTGGCTTGCTTTATACAATGCATCAATAGTTTGCAGTTCATCAAGTGAATTTATCTTAAGAATAATTTCACTTTTAAGATTATATTTATTTTCTTCACCTATTTTTTTCTTTGATTTATTTTTATGCTTAGAGTTTTTATTGATTTTTTCTGCATATTCTTGCTCATTTTTAATTAAATCTAATAAAGCTTTATGTAAATTAAATGGAGACTGCAATATATGTTCATGATTGATAGCCGCTGTTATTCCAGTAATTGAACGGATAGTTTGATGAATATCATTGCATATACCTTTGTGATGAGTAAATAAACAAAAATCTGTATAAAATTTTGCTGTTTTGGTATGATAGTTTCCCGTGCTAATTTGAGCATAATGTTTTAAATGCCAGCCATTTTCTCCCCATTCGTTGCGGGTAATCAATAATAATTTTGCATGGCATTTATATCCAACCACACCATATACTACATGCACTCCATATCTTTCTAGTTCACGTGCGCTAAAAATATTTGTTTCTTCATCAAATCTGGCAAGTAACTCTACAATTACTGTAACCTCTTTGCCTATTTGTGCTGCTTTAATAAGAGCTTGTATGATGGGTGAATTTTTACCTGTTCTATATAAAGTCATTTGAATAGATACAACATTTTCATCTTGAATAGCTTGATTGATAAAATCTAATAAAGGATCAAAACTTTCATAAGGCAAATGTAATAAAACATCTTTTTGTTTTAAATAATCAAACCAGTTTATATTTTTTAAATTATTTGGATAAATTGGGACATAAATATTAAATTTTAAATCAGGTAAATTCAGTTCATCAATTAGCGGCAGTAAACGGACTAAATTTACCGGACCATTTACACGATAGCAATATATATCAGAGTCATTTTTGTGATTCTCTAATATATTATCCTGCATTTTGATTAGTTTTGTAATAATATCATTCGGCATTTTTTGTTCAACCTCTAATCTCATAGCATCCTGCAGATGTCTTGTGCTTAAATGCCCCTGCAGTTCTATTCTTAAATCCAGCACATTGGATAAATCTTCATTTAGTGCTAAATCTGAATTTCTTGTAATTCTAAATTGATAACATCCTGTAATATTTAGTTTAGGAAATAATAAATATGAAAATGCCTGAATAAAAGACGATAAAAATACATAGCTATATCTACTATTTGCAATTTTATGAGGCATATGCACTAAACGAGGCAAACTGCGGGGTGCAGGTAATATTATAATTTCTGGCTTTCTGCCAAATACATCTGTTCCATCCATAGTAATTGCAAAATTTAAGCTTTTATTCAATACTAATGGAAACGGGTGTGCAGGATCTAAAGTAATAGGCATCAAAACTGGCATAATATTATTAATGAAAAAATCTTTTGCCCAGTCTTTTTGTTCTGCATCCCAGTTAAATGATTGATAAAAATATACATCATACTTAGCAAGTAATATTGTTAATTCGTCATAGCAGATATATTGCTCATTCACTAATTCTCTAATTTGATCATTTATCTCATGTATTATGCTTGCCAGTGTTTGCCCACATTCATCCATTACATACATATTTTGCTGGTATTTAATTTTTAAGCCGGCATAACGTGTTTCAAAAAATTCATCAAGATTTGATGAAACAATGCATAAATAGCGCAATCTTTCTAATAATGGTAATTCCGGATTTTGTGCTTGTGCAAGTAGTCTATGGTTAAATTGAATAATACTAAGCTCTCTATTTATAATCTGTGTGGAAATGTTCATAATCTTCCCCCTTATTTTATTTATAGCATATGTATAAAAATCAGTTATACAAATTGAGGGGAATATGAAAAATATGACTAAGATACTACAAAGATTTATGATAAATCATTTTCTAGCCGAGTTTTTGATAAAAAGCAGCAGAACAAATATTAATGGTAGGGCGGATTTACATTTAAGTATAATAAGTATAGGTCATTGCATACAAATTGAGCTTTGCAAAAATAAGTGTAATAATTACACTTCTTATACTTAAGATTTAAAAATCATGTTTTTATTTGTACTATGCCTAAATTATTTATTAGGTAATATATCTTTTGGTCTAGTAAGTGCTAAAATATTTAAATTACAAGACCCTCGTACATTTGGTTCAAAAAATATAGGTGCAACCAATATATTACGTTCAGGCAATAAATCAGCAGCAATATTTACATTATTAGGCGATTTTTTAAAAGGTTATATTGCAGTATGCTTGGCAATTTATTTACAGCATATATTTAATTTAGATGTGCATGTTATTATATATAGTGGTCTATGTGTGTTTATAGGGCATGTGTATCCTGTGCTATTAAAATTTAAGGGCGGTAAAGGTGTTGCAGCTGCAGCTGGTGTTTTATTAGCTTTGAATACAATTATTGGTTTAATTGCTTTAATGGCATGGCTATTAACCGCCGTTATTTTTAGATATTCTTCATTAGCTGCGGTATTTGCTTCTATTTCAGTTATGCTGACTAGTTTAATCGTATATAAATTTAGTCTGGATTTTTATATTATATTAAGTATGGTATTGATATTATTATATAAACATAAATCTAATATATCTAATTTAATTAATGGTCTTGAGCCTAAAATTGGTAAAAACACACATTAACACATTAACACATTAACACATTAACACATTAACACATTAACACATTAACACATTAACACATTAACACATTATATTATAGGGTTAAAAATGCAAAATTCTAGATTTATATTAATATTGAAAATGCCTGATGTAAAAATTATATCAATTGTTAACTGCAGTAGCGCTAGCATTAAATTCACTTATACTGCCAGCTGAAACAGCTGAGGCATTTCTATCGATTGACGGATCTGACGATGGTAAGGGAACTTCATCATTTTCTAAATCATCAGGAGTATTACCGTCAAGTATGTCATATTTACGTTTTTGCAGGTATGCATTTCTTACAAAATTATATTTATCAAGAGCTAGTTCATCTACACTGTTAGTTAAATCTAATAAATTTGCTCTTATTCTAACTATATTAAGGGCATTATATGAGATTGCTGCGGCATCTAAATTTACATCTAAAAACATTGTTGGTCCAGCTGAAATTGTAGCAGCAGTTCCAATAGAGTCTCTTAATGTACTAGGACCTAAAATAGGCAATATAATATATGGACCATTAGGAATACCCCAATATCCCAAAGTTTGACCTAAGTCTTCTTTATGCCTTGGAATGCCTGCTTTACTAGCTACATCAATAGTTCCGCCTAAGCCAAATACTGTATTGATAGCAACTCTCATGGTATCTTCGGCTATTCCCTTAGGTTTTAGCTGAAGAATATTATTTGCTATAGAATATATATCTTCAATATTATTATAAATATTGTTTATTGCAGCCTTCAGCGGACTAGGTATAAAATTACTGTAGCCGGAAGCTGCTGGTTTGACTATATATTCATCAATTTTCTCATTGAATGCAAATATTTTCCTATTTACTTTTTCTGCCGGATCGATAGAAGCACAAGAAATAAGTATAATAGATGGAATTAATGCAGATAGAAAATTTATTTTTTTAAATAGGATATTATTTTTCATGATATGCAGATAATGTACAAATTATAGCTATAAATAATTAAAAAACCATTATATTTCATATATATTATTTTTCTTTACCCATTTCTTGAGCCTTATTATATAAGAATTTACCAAGTAAATCTTCTAAAACCATAGCAGATTGAGTTTGATCTATTGTATCTCCATTTTTTAAGATTTCTTTATCAGCTCCTGCATCTATGCCAACATATTGATCTCCCAATAATCCACTTGTAACAATTTTAAGTTGACTGTCTTTAGGAAATTTGTATGCAGAATCTAAAGTTAAGCCAACTTGAGCTTGAAATACTTTATCATTAAATACAATGTCATTTACTCTTCCAACAATTACTCCAGCACTTTTTACTGAAGCGCCTGCTTTTAGACTTCCAATATTATCAAATCTGGCAGTAACCTTATATCCTATTTGATTATTGCGACTTATGTGGCTGACTTTTAAAGCAAAAAATAATAAAGATATTATACCGCAGCAAACAAATAACCCAACTAAAAAATCAATTCCGTACGCGTGTTTTTTTTCCATAATTTATTTATAATATATTATTCGCCAAACATTTTTTGTCTATGCTCTCTTCTTTCTTGAGCCTCAAGTGAAAGGTTTGCTGTAGGTCTTGCAATTAACCTTTGTATGCCAATAGGCTCACCGGTTTCTTCACACCATCCATAACTGCCGTCTTCAATTTTTAGTAACGACTGTTCAATTTTTCTAAGTAATTTACGTTCTCTATCTCGTGTACGTAGTTCCAACGCATGTTCTTCTTCTATGCTTGCTCTATCTACAGGATCAGGAGCAAAAACAGTTTCCCTAAGATTTTCAGTGGTTTGATTGGCGTATTTCAAAATATCATCACGTAATGCTTCCAATTTTTGGCGGAAAAAATCTACTTGAGCTTTATTCATATAGTCTTTTTCGCCCATTTTTAGTATTTCTTCTTCCGTTAGATTTTTTGTCTTTGCCATAGTTTTTATCCTCGCTATTAATTTTAATAATTACATTTATTATTACTAAATGCCAAGTTAAGATTGTTTCTCTACAATAACATATGCAATTGCATATTTTCTTTCATCAGATAAGCTAACATGGCACAAATAGTCATTTTTTTCTATATAGTTTAGCACATTATTGTTAAATGTAAATTCTGGCGCACCTAAACCATTTTTGTGTGGTAATATTTGTATATCATGCCAAGTCAAAATACCTCTAAACCCCGTTTTTAAAGCTTTAGAAAATGCCTCTTTAGCTGCAAATCTTTTAGCTAAAAATGCAATATTTTGTTTTCTCCCTTGCCATATTAAATACTCCTGCTCGCCCAATATTTTTCTAGCAAAGCGTTCATTTTTTTTTAATGCATCTGCTATGCGTTTAATTTCTATAATATCTGTTCCGATACCTATTATTTTAGACATATTATGGAAGTATTTATGCTAAACCATCTTTACCATAATGTTTTGTTAAATATTTTATTCTAGCTGTATTGATGATACTTTTCATTTCTCTAACTGCATTTTGCCAACCAACAAATACAGCATGTGCAACAATGGAATGTCCAATATTTAACTCTTTAATTTCATCGATAGATGCTATTAATTGAACATTTGTATAGTGCAATCCATGCCCTGCATTTACTCTGATATTATTTTTGTCAGCAAATTGAGCTGCTTCCAATATGCGTTTAAATGCTTTATTTTGCTTTTCTTGTGTTATGCAGTCTGCATACTCACCGGTGTGAATTTCAATAATTTTTGCCCCTAGCTCGATAGATTTTTCAATTTGTTTTATATTCGGGTTAATAAATATGGATACTTCAATATTACTATCCTTAAGCTGCTGAATTGCATCTTTAACCGCAGAAGAGTTATTTATTACATCTAAACCGCCTTCTGTTGTTAATTCTTGCCTTTTTTCAGGAACTAAGCATACATTATGAGGTTTTACATTACACGCTATATCCAGCATTTCTTTAGTCACGGCACATTCAAGATTCATTTTTGTGTGTAAAACAGACTTTATTTTTAATAAGTCTTCGTCTTTTATATGCCTTCTATCTTCTCTTAAGTGAAGTGTTATCAAATCTGCTCCGGCTTGCTCTGCTAATATTGCTGCTGTTACCGGGTCTGGATATGCTGTTCCTCTAACATTACGCAATGTTGCAATATGATCTATATTAATTCCTAGAATCATATCTGTATTATAATCAAAAAACATATATTTTACCTAAGTTAGATGCGGATTATTGATGGTGTACTAATCAGATATTAGTATAAGTTTATTTAATTATATATAATAGTTTCAATATTGCCGCCGATTTTATCTTCTATATCAATGTTAGATTTATTTGTAAACAACAAACTTGCTTTCTGCATTGCAAAAATTCCATTTGACACTACGCCTGCAATATTATTTAATTCTTTTTCTAATGCTAATGGGTTATCTATAGACAGACCGCTTATATCTAATATATGGCATGTGTTGTCAGTAAGATAAATGCTGCTGTCTATTTTATTGGTTCTTAGTTTGATGTTAGTATACGGATATAACGATTTTATCTTTTTCATCACAATTGGATATGCCATAGGAATAACTTCCACAGGTAATGGAAATTTGCCTAAAATAGCTGTCTTTTTGCTGTTGTCAGCTATGCAAAAAAATCTTTTTGCCATACTTGCAATAATTTTCTCTTGCGTTAAAGCACCACCACCACCTTTTATCATATTGCCATGCGGGTCAATTTCATCTGCACCGTCAATATAAATATCAATTTCTTGTATATCTTCAGTATAGATGACATTTATATTATTTTTTTGTAAAAGGTTTTGAGTGTTCAAACTTGTGGCTAACATACCCTTAAATTTAGCTGCATGCGGTTTCAGCAAATTGATTAATTCATTAACTGTAGTGCCGGTTCCCATACCAATAATAGCATTTTGAGGCACAATTTCTAACAATTTATTCAAAGCAGTCTGTGCTATTTGTTGTTTTATATTTTGCATATTTTTTATAACAAAGTTTGTAAATTAAAATCTGATTAGTATATTATAAATCTTTAGCATTAACTAGAAAAACATGCTCTTCTCCAGTACTAACCGGCAGCCAAATCGGTTTTAATTTTGGAAAGGCTTCAATTAGATTTTCGTATTCATTGCCAATTTCAACTACTAATACGCCATTAGATTTTAAATATGGTTTAGATTGAGCTAGAATCTTTCTGATAATATCCATTCCATCAGTTCCGCCATGCAAAGCTATATTTGGTTCCTGCTGATATTCTCTGGGCAAATTTTTCATGGACTGTGCGTTTACATACGGAGGATTGGTTATAATTATATCATACTGATTAAAGTGTTCCATGCCTAAATTTTCATACACATCACTTTTATATAAATTGATACGCTGGGTTAATTTAAATTTATCAATATTAATTTTTGCAACTTCTAAGGCATCATTATTAATATCAATTCCATCAATAGAGGCATCTAAAAATATATGCGCCGCAATAATTGGTAAGCAGGCACTGCCGGTACATACATCTAATATTCTTTGAGGTTCTTGGGTTAAAAACGGGCTTAATCCGTCGTTAACTAATAATTCTCCAATAAAACTGCGCGGTACAATAACTCTTTCATCTACATAAAAATCTAAACCATGAAACGGAGCTTTGTTAATAAGATAAGCTAAAGGTTTTCTGGTATAACATCTATCCATAAATAATTCTAAAATAGACAATTTTTCTTCTTCTAATAATTTTGCATATTTAAATTCTTTATAATCATCAAAGTTTAAATGCAGTGTGTGCATACACATTTGTATACATTCTTCTATTGAATTTGCGTAGCCATGACCATAATATAATTCGCTATGATTAAGTAAAGTTACTCCATACCTCACCATATCGTTAAGGCTGCACATATTTTGGATAATTGTATTTTTGTTTGTTACCATGTTTTTGAATTATAGCTATATTTTTTATTTAAAAGCGAAGCTGCAGAAGATTATTCAATGAACCGACATTATACTACTTGAATTTATCAATTAGCAATATTATAATTACCGGTCTATAAACAAAAATAATCTATAAATTAAATTTTTTTGCTATTTATTATCAAGAAAGGATAGCTATGGTAGTTAAGATGTCGAATAATTCAATAAACATTAGTTTTGGCGGATATGTAACATGCACTAGGGATTGTGCTTCTGCTGGGCATCCAACGGGAGAGCCGGGGTCTATAATGAAACTAACCTGCAAGGGTAGCATCGGCAAAGAACAGTGTAGTGCAGTAGTTTATGCTATAGTAGAACAAAATAGGGAACTTAAACCAACTTCAATTATTGCTCCCACTAGAAATTATAAAAAAGAAGTATTCTTAACTTAGAAAATAAATATAAATTCTAGATTATAATATAGGTTGTTAATCTACTTTTTTATAAAATGCATTTCGCTATTATCAACTCTATTCATAATAATTATATCAGGCATGTATCGCAAATTATTTCTAATAATAATTACCGCAGTAAATATAATCAAACTATTTTAGAAGGCATTCATCTAATTGAACGCGGTGCTGATTTTAATATAAAACCAGAATATTGTATTATTAGCGAAGAAAAATTATATGATTTACAAAATAATTTAAATACTAAGCTCTATAATTCGTGCAAAAAATTGCTTATTGTAACTAATAATATTTGGAGTAAATTAACAAGTTTACCTAATGATGATATATTATGGGTTGTTGATACTAAACAGCTCATTAAAGATTTTAAAAATATAAATTTAAATACCAGTGGAATTATTTTAGATAATATTCAAGATAGCGGGAATATGGGGAATATTATCCGTACAGCAGCCGCTGCAAACTATTCATGGGTTCTAGCAATTGGCGGTGCAAATATCTGCTCCCCTAAGGTGTTAAGGGCAGCTATGGGCGGACATTTTTGCTTGGATATTTTCCAAGTTAACCTATTAGAATTAGCCAATATACAATCTGTCACAAAAAATGCTAATATCATGGTAACCGTTCAGAATGCACAAAAAAATATTTACACAATTGATTTGCCAAATCAGCATATTTGGGTAATTGGCAATGAGGGCAATGGAATTGATAAAAGCTGGCTAGATATTAAATCCATTATAAAAGTTGGTATCCCGCAAAATTCAAATTTAGAATCATTAAATGCCGCATCTGCAGCTGCAATTTGTATGTATGAAAATATTAGAAGAAATTTAACTATTTAACTTAATAATTTATTTTTAATTTATGATTATAATTTCGATATTTTGTAAAGTTATTGACAACTTTGGTGATATTGGTGTTTGTTGGCGTCTTGCTCAAAATTTAGCTTTTGATGATATAAACTATAATATTAATTTATATATAGATGATTTAAAGTCTCTTTACTATATAGCTCAAAATGATATTTTTCTTAATCCATCAATTACAAATAGTAAAATAATTTTAAACAATATAAATGTGATTTATTGGGAAAATAATGATATTAATTATGATAATGCAAGTTATGTAATCAATGCATTTGCATGTAAATTACCGGAAAAATATCAAAATGATATGCCGGCTAATGTTAAGTGGATACAGCTTGATTATTTAGCAACTGAGGAATGGGCAAATGAATATCATGGATTACATGCCTTTATTGGTCAGCATAAACGTATATTTTTTACTCCCGGGTTTACAAGCAGAACTGGAGGTTTGATTACTCGAGATTTTATTAAAATTAACGCCGCAGATAAGCAAAATTTATGTGAAAAATATAAAATAAACTATTTTGGGTTGGATCAAAAAAATATCAATATATTTATATTTGCATATATTAATCATAAGGTAACACAAGTAATTCAAGATTTATATAATACTTGCCTTAATTTAGATTATAAACTGAATATATATATGCCAGATAGCGTATACAATGTATTTATAGAATACGTAAATAAAAATAATATTAAATTCACATATAAAATAAATATATTAAAAGCCTGTAGCCAAAGTGATTTTGATAATATTTTACAGTTATTTGATATTTTATGGGTAAGGGGTGAAGATTCATTTATTAGAGCGCAGTTAACATCAATACCAATGATATGGCAAGCATACACACAGTCTAATAATGTACACTTAGACAAAGTAAATGGATTTTTAACAAATTACTTGGAATTTTTTCAAGCAGAGCATAAGTATATTATAAAAAATTTATGGTTAAATATTAATGACATTAATGGTAACGTAGATAATTTTGATACTCATGTATGGGAAAAATTTATTCTTATATTAAATAATAAAAACTTCAGAAACAGTCTAGAAAATTGGAGTGATTATTTAAAAAAATTACCCAAGCTTACTCAAGAACTTATTAAAGCCTAAGCAAAGCCTGCAGCCGCAACTTTATACATTGCGACTATGTGGTCAATAACTAAAATACAATTTTATGTATTAATTATTTCATATAACTCAGCATTAGTTAGGTTTTGCCGTAGAAGATTTAACATCAGCAGATTTTTTATTAGCACTGCATGAGCCTGAAGCACATTTACCATCAGCAGATTTTTTATTAGCACTGCATGAGCCTGAAGCACATTTACCATCAGCAGATTTTTGATTGGCACTGCATGAGCCTGAAGCACATTTACCATCAGCAGATTTTTGCGTGTTTTCATATCCATTGCTTACTTGAGTTGCACTTGCCTCGGCAGCATTTCCTATTTGAATTGAACAGGCTATACAAGCAATACCGCATAAAGTTAGTAGTGCTGATTTTTGTTTTTTCATCATGAATCCTTTTTTGTTAACAGCAATATGTATTGTTATACTTATTGCTTATGTAATTAGACAGAAAAAATACAACATATTCGATTTATTTTACTATTTTTGTATTTATAACCAAACTAATTAGAGCTGTACTATGTTTTGCTATTTTTCCAGATATTGCCTACAATTATTTATGCTTAGAATCTTTTAGTAAGGTAATTCTATTAAAAATAGTGTTTTGTTCTGTGCTTTGAATATCCTTTACAAAATATCCATGTCTTTCAAATTGAATCTGCATTTCATTTTTTATACTATTTGATATATCACTATTTTCAAGATATGCATAGGCTATGGTTTTAGAGTTTGGATTAATCAATTCTAAAAAATTTTTGCCATTTGCATCTGGTTGAGGGTCAGTAAATAAGTGATTGTATAAATTTACTTGAATTTCCGTAGAGTTTTTTGCATCAACCCAATGAATATTGCCTTTAACTTTATAATTATTTGAACCTTCAGTTCCAGATTTACTGTCTTCAAAATAATTTACATGCACAGCTATTACACTATTATTACTATCTACATCATATCCTGTACATTCTACAACAAAACCATGTCTTAAACGCACTTTATTCCCTACAAATAATCTAAAAAATCCTTTAGAAGGTTCCGGCATAAAATCATCTTGCTCAATCCATAATTCTTTACTTAAGGTAAAATTACGTTTGCCTTGTTCTTGGTTATGCGGATTAACTGCGGCACTGCATAATTCAGCATAATCATCAGCCATATTGTCAATAATTAATTTAAGCGGCTTCAATACAGCAGTTAATCTTGGGACAATGGGGTCTAAATCATCTCTTAGTGCCTGCTCCAGCACACTATAATCTATCCAGCTGTCTGCTTTAGCAACTCCAATTCTTTCACAAAATAATTTTATACTTGAGGGACTATAGCCTCTGCGTCTAATTCCGGCTAATGTTGCAAGTCTTGGGTCATTCCAGCCGTCTACAATATTATTTTGGATAAGCTGCAAAATTTTTCTTTTGCTGGTTAGTGCATAATGAAGATTAAGCCTGGCAAATTCATATTGTTTGGGTAATATTTCAGGTAAAGCTTTTGCATCTTTAAGTTTTTCCAAAATCCAATTATATAACGGTCTATGGTCTTCAAATTCTAAAGTGCATATTGAGTGAGTAATATTTTCAAGAGCATCTGATATGCAATGTGTATAATCATACATCGGGTAAATACACCATTTATCCCCACTGCGGTGATGGTGGGCATATTTTATGCGGTATATAATAGGGTCGCGCATATTAATATTCGGGCTGGACATATCAATTTTAGCCCTTAACACGTGCGTACCTTCGGTATATTTACCTTCCCTCATGCCTTGAAAAATCTGCAGATTTTCTTCAGCTTTCCGGTTACGATATGGAGATTCTATACCGCCATGAATTAAGCTTCCGCGGTTTAATTTAATTTGTTCGCCGGTTTGGCTGTCAACATACGCTAAATTTTGTTTAATTAAAATTTCAGCAAATTCGTATAATATGTCAAAATAATCACTCGCATAATATAAATGTTCTGTATTATTCTTATTCCAAAATCCAAGCCATTCTACTGCATTTTGAATATCATCTGCAAATTCTTGGCTTTCTTTTTCTGGGTTTGTATCATCAAATCTCAAATGACATCTTCCGTTATATCTTTGAGCTAATCCAAAATTTAGGCAAATGCTTTTTGCATGACCTATATGCAGATAACCATTAGGTTCAGGCGGAAATCTGGTAATAATATCAGGTAATGGCTTATTATTTTTATCTAAGCGGCTTTTATAAGTTCCGCATTTTAAATCTTGTTCAACGATGGATATTATAAAATTCTGCGGGTTATTTTCAGGATTTTCTATGTTCTCTATATTATTTGCATTATTGTCTAACATATTTATTTTAATACTTTCTGCAATTTACATTTGATTTTTTAACTAAAAAATATGCACTATTTATACATATTCTCAATCGGACTTAGGGAAAAACATGACGCAGGTAATGCAAATAGTACATCTATGAGGCAAAGCATGCGAACAATATATTTTAACCGTAGCGCAGAGACATAAACTCAAGATGAATCATTTTATATGTACATACAAAATCATGATTATCTAATATAATACTAAAGATTATATACTGTGTAATATGCAACTATCAATATCAATTAATCTATGTGATGTATAAAAAGAAAATTCATACAGTTTAGAAATACCATATCATCTTCAAGTTAATCAACACAACAAATTAAAAAATCAATGTACCAAATAAATAATATCCATTCTGAATTCATCAATGAATTTATTTTAGAAGTAAAAGGTTTATCGAATGTAGGCATTAGAATCGATAAATTTTTAGCATCAGAATTACCATTTTCCCGCACACTTTTGCAAAAATGGCTAAGTTTAGGTTATATCAGTGTTACGAATAATTTTAATCATAATAATATAGTTTTAAGTGCTAAATATAAACTAAAACTGGACGATATTATAGTTGTTAAAGCCGTGGCTTTACCTCAAGATTTAGCTTTTATTCCGCAGAATATTCCTCTAAATATAGTTTATGAAGATAAATACTTGGCTATAATAAATAAACCCGCAGGTTTAGTTGTACATCCTGCACCAGCTAATTGGCAGGATACTTTATTAAATGCACTATTATATCATTACCCGCAAACTGCCGGCTTACCTAGAGCTGGTATTGTTCACCGTATAGATAAAATGACATCAGGTATTATGGTAATAGCTAAAACCTTAGAAGCTCAAACTGCTTTATCAAATGCTATACAGCAGCGCAGCATTAAACGCCAATATCTGGCAATTGTGCATGGATTGCCTTTATTAAAAGGTATAGTAAATGCTCCGATCGGCAGACACCCGACTCATAAAACAAAAATGGCAATAGTCGAACACGGTAAACACTCTATTACTTATTACACTAGATTAGCTAATATTCCAACTAGTGCTAATCAAAGCCATAGTTTATTAAAATGTGATTTAGACACGGGGCGTACGCATCAAATTAGAGTGCATATGGCAAATATTGGTCATCCATTATTAGGCGATGCGGTTTACAATAATAAAAATTATCATGGCATATTTGCAGGAAGTCAGAGGCAGGCACTTCATGCTGCTTGTTTATCGTTTAAATGTCCTATAATGAATAATAAACATATGCATTATGTAGTAAAACCTAGTGATGAACTGATGCAAAATGCATTAAGTGAATATCAAAACATTATGCAGGATGATTTGTATAATGCTTTTAGTGTAGAGAATTAATATGGCAAATAACAATAGACCTAAAGCAGTAATTTTAGTATCCGGCGGCTTAGATTCTGCGACTGTTTTAGCAATAGCACAAAAACAGGGCTTTGAGTGTTATGCCTTATCATTTAATTATGGACAAAGACATATTGCAGAATTAATATCAGCCAAGAAAGTAATCGATTTTTTTAAAGTTAAAGAGCATAAAATTTTTGAAATAAATTTAGGACAGTTTGGCGGTTCTGCATTAACAGATAATAATATAGATGTTCCTGTATCCGGCTTAACCGAAGGCATACCTATTACTTATGTTCCTGCACGTAATACAATTATGCTATCTATTGCTTTAGGCTGGGCTGAAGTTTTAGGAGCAAATGATATTTTTTATGGGGCTAATGCGGTTGATTACTCAGGCTATCCAGATTGTCGCCCCGCTTATGTAAAAAGCTTTGAAAATATGGCAAATTTAGCCACCCAAGCCGGTATTGAAGGGCATAAATTAAAAATTCACACACCAATTATTGATTTAACTAAGGCTGAAATTATTCAGCTTGGCACTGGTTTAGGAGTTGACTATAGCATTACAGTTTCATGTTACCAAGCTAATGAAAAAGGGCAAGCATGCGGAGTTTGCGATTCATGCCGGTTACGTAAAGCTGGGTTTAAAAGTTCAGATATAAAAGATAGTACAAGATATTTTGCATGATTATATAAGCTGATTAATATAAACAATATTACAAGCGGGTGAAATATGAATAAAAAATATATAAGATATGGGTTTACATTAATTGAATTAATGATAGTAATTGCTATTATCGGAATTTTAGCAATAATTGCGATACCTCAATATACAAATCAGACCGCTAAAGCACAAATGACAGAAGCAGTCAATGCACTAGGCGGTGCTAAGGTTGTAGTTGCAGATCTAAAATCAAATAACGGCACTTTTCCTACATTAGCCCAACTACAAGAAGTGTACCCAATTACTTCAGCAACTGATACTAAAACTAAACATATTCAAAGCATAACTCTGCCTTCAGTTTCCGGTTATTTTGTAATGAGAGCAATTTTTAAATCAACGGGAACTAGTGCGTTATTACAAAATAAATATATTGATTTTCAAACTCCAAGCAATGGCGAAGGAACTTATTGGACATGTATTCCTGACAGCACTTTACAAAAAGATCTTTTGCCGGCTGTATGCAAGTGAGTGTATGTATACTAATTGCAGTTCATTTTACGGCGGGCGACAGGAATAAATTACGACGTCAATGAAGTTCGTAAATTGAAATCCGATTAGTATATAAATAAAGCAACATCTTTATGCTTATTCAACATACTAAATTGACTAGATTATAAAAATAACAAATAATAATAGTCTATCTAACAATTACTAGCCTATTATAATGAATAATCTATTTAATACTAACTTAAACAGTAAAGTGGCACTGGTATGTGGTGCGAGTTCCGGAATTGGCTTAGCTATAGCTAAAATGCTTGCAGATATGGGAGCTAAAGTTGTATTAGCAGCCCGTAATTTAGATAAATTAAAAAATGAGCAATATATACTTAATCAAAATTCTGTAGTTCAGCATGATATTTTAGAAATAGATTTATCACAAGCTAAAAGCTTAGATTTAGTTCAGCATTATATCAATACACAAAAAATAGATATTCTTGTTAATAATGCAGGTGGTCCTCCGCCAAATACAGCTCAAACAGCAACAAGCCAAGATTATATCAATGCATTTAACACTCATCTAATTTCCAGCAGTGAAATTGCAAGAATGGTTCTTCCGCATATGATACAGAATAAATGGGGAAGGATAATTAATATTATTTCAGTATCTGCAAAAACTCCAATCAATAATTTAGCCGCATCAAATGTAGTGCGTGGTGCTATGATAAACTGGGCTAAAACTTTAAGCAACGAAGTAGGCAAATATAATATTACGGTTAATAATGTTTTGCCTGGGTACACTAATACTGAAAGATTAGCTCAAGTTAATCAGCAAAGAGCAAAAAATCTTGGTATAAGTATAGAAGAAGTTCATAAAAAACTTACTGAACAAGTTCCTTTAGGGCGTTTTGCTGAACCAAGTGAAGTTGCTGCCGCCGCCGCATTTTTTTCTAGCCATATGGCGTCTTTTATTACAGGACAAAGTATATGTGTAGATGGCGGCTGGTCTCAATGGAGTTAATTTAAAAATAAATAGGTATATTAGATGACTACTACTAATGCAAATGTAAATATATGTGAAAATTTTAATATAATTAATAACTATATTAATAATAATAATTTAGAGCCGGCAGTTGAGCAGATAAATAAATGGTTGGCTCAAGAACCTAATAACCCTATGCCATATACGTTTTTAGCTCACATATATTCTAAATATAATGATTTAGATAAAGCTCTTAGTGCTTGCGCTCAAGCCTTAAATATCAAACCTGATTTTTATTCTGCTATGGTAGAAAAAGCACGTATTTTAGTTTTACAAAATAAACATATATTGGCTTGTCATGTGTATATACAAATCTATCAGCATTATCCTTTAGTTACAGAATATTTATATGAATGGTGCCGCAGTTTATTAGAAATACAAGATTATAATACTCTTTTACAAATTGCTAATCTAAGTCTGCAAACACAGCCAAATAATGCAGATTTATATTTTTATGCAGCATTAGCCTTACAGTACCAAAATAAATTTGAAGAGGCTATTCCATTATATGAAAGGGCATATGAATTAGAGCCTAATATGCCAATGCTGTTAAATAATCTAGGTGCTTCATATAAAGAAACTAATCAGTTAAACAAGGCAAAAGAATTATTTGAAAAAGAAATTACAGAAAATTCTAAAAACCCGATGGCATGGACAAATTACGGCAGTGTGCTGCAAAAAATGGATATGTTAAATCAAGCATATAAAGCACATATAAATTCTATTAAATTATCACCTCAATATTCAATTAGTTATAATAATCTTGGCTTGTTATTAAAAGAAATGGCAGATATAAAAGGTGCAGAACAAGCATTAGAAGCCGCCGTTAAATTTGATCCTAATTATGAAAGTGCTAAATGGAATTTAGCTATGGTTAAATTAGTACAGGGGAATTATGAAGAAGGCTGGAAACTGCATGAACATCGCTGGAATGGTTCAAGTGAATTAAAAAGCAGGCATCATGGATTAATAAAACCAGAATGGGCTGGAACACAAAATATTAAAGGTAAAAAAATATTTTTATGGGGAGAGCAAGGTTTTGGTGATGCTTTGCAGTTTTGCAGATATATTCCTTTATTTGCAGAAAAAATTAATCAATTAGGCGGAGAAGTCATATACTGCTGTTTTACTGCATTACAAGATTTATTTATATCTTCATTCTCCGATTTATTTAACTGTCCAATAATTGATGATAAACAGCGCCCATTGCCAGAATTTGATTATCATGTGCCTTTATTAAAATTACCCATGCTGTTTAACACAACCATCGAAACTATCCCTGATACATCAGCGTATATTCAACCATCTAAACAGGCTATTTTAAAATACAGAGATATTTTCAAAAACGATAATAAATTAAAAGTAGGGTTAATTTGGACAGGAAATCCAACTCATCAGCGTAATCCATATCGTTCAGTTGGTTTAAATAACTATGTAAGGTTCAAAGATATTCAAGGTATAAGTTTTTATTCATTACAATTTAATTCAGATAAAGAAATTAAAGAAGCTAATCAGCAAGGTTTGCAATTAACTGATTTAACTAAAAATATTGATAATTTTGATGAATCAGCTGCAATTATTAAACAATTAGATTTAGTTATTACAACCTGCACATCGACTGCCCATTTGGCAGGAGCATTAGGCATTAAAACTTGGGTGTTGCTAGATGTAAATCCGCATTGGGTATGGTTAATGGATAGAACAGACAGCCCATGGTATCCAAAAACTAAATTATACCGCCAAACTGAATATAAAAATTGGGAACCAGTCTTAGAAAAAATCCGTATAGATTTAACTGCTTGGGCAAATGCACATCAACAAAATTCTAAAAAAGAAAAATCTGAAAAAAATAATATAAATAACCGGAAATAATATGCATCAAAGTAATACAGCTGGATAAAAACGCTAGCCAATAGATAATAAATTAGAGGTAGGTGTAAGTAAGGAAAAGTCAATTCAGATTCCCGCTTATGCGGGAATGGCATTCTTCATATCGCACTATGTTATGGCTATATTCCCTTGAATATTTCCTGCAGCACTTCCGGCGTATGAATCCCTTTTAAATATTTAGTTTTCCCGCTGCGCTTGTCAAAAAAGAAAGCCACAGGAACTGCAATATTATCCATACCGCTTTTAGCTGATAGTATACTTAAAGATTGCTTATTTACAAGTAAATAATGTTTTGTATTAGAATTAAGCTTTATATCAAAATTTTCTTTATTTTCCAAAGTTCTTTTGAGTAAGTCTGCTTGTTGCTTCACTGGAGATTGTAATAAATTTCCTGCATTTTTTTGAGCTTGTTCATCATTACCTAATACTAAAACAGGAATCCATTTTATACTTTTTCCGCCTGCAATATAAGTTCTAGATCTTATATATGCTTGTCTGCAGTACGGGCAACGTGGGTCGAAAAAAACATATACTGTATCTAAAATATTAGCATTACCCTCTTTAATTCCATATATATTACTTAATGCTGTAATTATATCGGGAGTACTAAATTTTTTATCTTGCCAATTATTATTTTGAGTTGCTGCTACATTTAAATTATCAGTACTGTTATTAGAATATGGTGTCTCATTATTCACCGGCACCAATTTATTAATGGCTAAATAGCCGGATAGGGTTTGATTAATATTCTGTTTATTTTTAGTATTCCATGCTATACCATGAATTACGATAGATTTGTTAGCACTTGTATATAAAATTATCCTGCGAGAGTTTTTTTCAACCACCCATGCAGTTATATTATCCGGCAAATCTTTTTTTGCAATAATTTTACCATATTGAGAAATAGTATTATCTTGAATATCTTTATGCTCTGGTTCTTTGATAGCCGTATTATCAATTTTTATGTGTGATGGAGTTATATCATTTTTTATATTATTTTCCGGAACATTTTGCGTATTGTCTAAAGATAATGTATTCGCTGGCTGTGCAGATTGTTTAGTACTTTGATTAGATTTTTTTTCATCTTCTTTAGATTTATTTTCTTTAGCTTCTTTATCTTTGATATTTTTAGCATCCCTTTCATTTTTTTCTGTTTTTATATCTTTATTGTTAATATTTTTATTATTGATTTGAGAAGATAACTCTAAGATATGTTTCTTTTTATCTTCTGAATTATTATTTTTATTAGATAAATTTATTATGCTGTCATTAATAGAATATTCAAGTTTATTGACAGATTTTATTTCAGGAAATTTATGCTCTTCTTTAGCTTCTCTAGGCTCTATTCGTTCTGTTCTATCTAATTTTGGCTCTTTAACTTCTTGTTTTTGAGGTTCAGAAACTTTTACTTCTGATTTTGGAGCAGACTCTGTCTTTGATTCATTATTATTTGCACCAACTTCGCTCCTAGCTTCTTGGCTAAATGAATGCGTGTTTGCAAAAATAAAAGAACTAAAAACTATCAGCTGTATATAATATTTTTTTGCAAATTTCATGACAATTCTTCTTTATAGTTTAGTTACCCTGCAGTGTAGTGGCAAATCCTTGTTTATTAAACTTAAATGTTGATATAACTTCTAATATATCTATTGATTGTGCCATATCTGAAGGGAATGCTCCAAATGGAGCGCATGCTTTTACTATTTCCATAGCTCTCTTATCAAGCAATGGATTACCAGAACTCCGTGCAACTTCTACAGAAGCCGCATAATATTGGTCTTTATTATAACCAAGTTTGCCTTCTTTATTTATTCTAATGATAAGTATTAGCTCGCCGTACATTGGATTTCCACTGCTATCTTTAGGGAAGTAAGCAGTTCCATATTCTTCTATTGCACCGCGGATATTATCATAGTATTTTGCATATACAACAGATTTAGCATTTGCCGCTGTAAAAGCCATGCGTTTAGGTCTTTTTGCCATTTGCTGTATTTGTCTGTTTATTTCTGCTTCTAATTTCGCAATTTCCTGATTAATAGTTTGAGAATCTCTGCCTTGCCTTGTATTTTCACTTTGCTTATTTGCAGCATTATTATTTTGATTTACGGTAAAAGAACTTTGCTCAGATAAAATTTGCTTTTGGTGAGTTTCACTATTTTGCTCTTGCCTTTTGATTAGTTTAATTAACTCACCATTTCCATCGTTAATTGCAGGCAATGGAGTGGTAAATGCATGTTTATCATATTCTCCGCCCCCGCGCAGATTATGCTGGGCTAAAAAATCTGCTTTATCTGGAGCTTCTTCACTGCGGCTATTAACTAGGCTTACTTCTAACGGAGTGTCAACGTTTTTAGTAATAGGATATTTTTCAATTGTTAATTTAAATGTTAATAAAATTGCGTGAAAAACTACAGAAAATAACAATGCCTGATTAAAAAAATCTTTCTTTGAAGCAGTAAAAATGTCTCTAAAGGGCGAAGATAATCTAATTTTAGGTAAAAATTTCCCAATCAGTATATAAACTTCTTTTAGCGGATCATTCTTTTTGCTTCTTTTCTTTGTCATGTTATGGCTCCTGTGGCGCACTAATGCTTAATACACGTGCTTTCGCTTCAAGGCTTACTTCATCTATTTCAAGTATCTCTAAAGAAATTATACTACCTCTTTGATGTTGTGCCAACTCTGATTGTTTAACGCTAAATGGAATGCTAAGCATTTTTATATTTCCATCTTTTCCTAAAATTCCATCGATATATTTTATATTTTCCTGCTTCATCCAGCGCAAACACCAATATCTTTCCATTTTATTCTGATATTCGTGATATACAGCATAAGTATCACTAAATATTGAAACTAGATATGCAATATCATTATCTTTTTGGTTAAATGGAGCAACAAGTTTCGCTGTTTTTCCATGTTGTGCGAATGCCGCTATTTGCCACTGGTTTACAAGATCACTATATCTTCTTAGCGGAGAAGTAGACCATAAATAACCTTCTACACCAAGACCTTCATGGGGTGCCATAGTTAGCTGCATTCTCGTTCTCATTGTCCCCCACGATTTTTGGGTTCTAAACATACCGGTTAAACCAGCCTCATTTAAATTTTCCGCCCAAGATGAGTTAGCTAATATCATAAGCTCTGATACTATTTTGTCAAGCGGAGAACCACGTACGCGTTGTTTAATTTCAACTTTTTCTATGCCATTTTCATTAGTAATATTAAAACTGTAATCAGTTTGGTGCTTATTTTCCGGCTTTAAACCAAAGTTTTGTCTTATAGTTTGTCTTTTATTAAATAAGTGATTTGCGAAATTCCAGAGCTCAATCAATTCTTCTTTATATAAATAATCACCTGTTTTATGAATAATCGCGTCTTGAGTAATAATATTTTCTAATTTATCATATCTTAAATTATGCTGAATTTTTACTGCATTAATTTTAGTATTGATATTGCTAATATTATAATTTTTATCTACCTGCATATATAAAGATACAGCCGGACATACTTTTCCTTCAGACAATGTAAAAGCTTCTACTATTTGCGGCGGAAGCATAGTTATTTTATCATGCGGGAAATATACAGTTGATAATCTTTGCCTTGCAATTAAATCATAGGCATCATTTACATTTATTCCCAAAGCAGGAGCAGCAATATGTATGCCTAATTCAAAGCCGTATTCATTAAATTTCACAGAAAATGCGTCATCAATTTCGGTAGTGCTGGAATCATCAATTGAAAATACGTGTAAACTGGTATTTTGCTCTAAACTATCCAACTTAAACGGCAAACTATAGTTTTGATTGATATTAAAATCTGTACCTTTGGGAAAACATTCTCTTAAAAAAAGCTGCTCATGATAAACTTTTGTATTTTCAATTGCTTTTAGATTAATGAGTAATCTCTGAACATCTACATTAATTTGTTTTGAGGCACTTTCAGCTGATTTCCACTCAATACTATTTTTATTTGGACTAAATAATAAATCTAGGGCAATTTTATTAAAGCTTTGAGGCAAAATTCCATTAATTAGCTGATTATGATATTCTTTTTGTAAATTATCCTGTACTTTTCTTTTTTCAATTGCATGCAAAGATATATTTAACTGATCTTGATTTGTTTTTTGATAAAATCCCTGCCCTTTTTTACTAAAATAAATCGGGTTTTTATGTAGTGCCTGAATTATGGAGTAAGTATTTTGAGCAGTGTTTTCTCCAAAATATTCGCTGGATAAATCTTGTGCATGAATTGATTCCGCTGGCGCACAATCCCATAATAACTGCAAATCTATTTCTTCAGGCTCGTGAGTATTAATTTTACTATCACAACTGTAAATAATATCTTTAGCTTTAATTTTACTTTGTTTTCCTGAAGATAATTCAACATAATAGTTATTGCTATCTTGTGTTTTGCTTATAAAATTTGCAACTATTAACTGTTTATTATCTTCAAAAACAACATATTTCATAATAACCTGAACAGACATCATATACAAAGATAGATTATAGCAGATATTAGCTATAAGATACACTTATCTCAATCGAATTGAATGAAATTTGGAGTGAAAATTATTTAGTCATCTTGTAATTCATCTTGTAATATTAGGAGTTTATTTTATTTGACTTATACCGACTTAAATAAAAACCACAACGGGCTAAATTAAGTTTTTAATATGATATAATTCGTATTCATTTTTTAAATAAATACTATAGAGGCTGCTATGGATATTAGATGGTTAGAAGATTTTATTACTTTATCTGAAGTAGGGTCTTTTTCCAAAGCTTCTGCATTAAGACATTCTAGCCAGCCGGCGTTTTCACGGCGTATTCAATCTCTTGAAAGCTGGGTTGGCAGCGATTTAATTGATCGGACAAGTTATCCGACTAAACTAACTCCGGCTGGTGCTTTATTTTATGAACAAGCATTAAGTATTTTAACTAAAGCTAATGAAGCAAGGCATATGCTAAGGCATGCCCAGACTAATTTTATTGAATTTGCTGTGCCGCATAATCTATCCTTAAATTTTTTCCCTAAATGGCTTTACCGTATGCAGGCAAATATTGGCAATATTCCTTCCCGACTTCGTGCTGTTAATGTGCATGATGGTGTAATGATGTTATTAGAAGGAGGTTGCGATTTATTAATGATTTATCATCATCCATATCAACCAATTGAGTTAAATAAAAATCAATATCATCATATCTGTTTGGGCTATGAAAAATTTGCTCCTTATAGCCGTTCAGATTGGCAAGGCAAACCTTTGCATTGTATCATTAATAAACAACCGCAATCGCCTGTGCCATTTTTAGCCTATACTCCAAATGCATATTTAGGCAGAATGAGTCATTATCTGCTTGACAAACAAGGTATATGTTTAGATAAATGCTATGAAACAGATATGGCAGAAGCATTAAAATTTATGACTATAGAAGGTCATGGAACAGCATTTTTACCTGAAACAGCTATTCATAGCGAGCTTGAAAAAGGCATATTAGTTAGAGCTGATAATGTAGAAAAAGGCAAAGATTTATCTACAACTTTAGAAATTAGATTATATAAACATCTATCTAATAATCATAATATTACACATAAAAATCAAGATACTTTGCAAAAAATTTGGGGCTATTTATCTGAACACTATAATTAAATAAAAACTGCATATGACTATAGATAAACATAAAATTAAATCTAATCCTAAATTTTGGCAGCAGGCAGCTGAAAGAATAATTTTATTTAGTCAAGCTAATAATATTGATTTAGGAAATTTAATAATTATTGTTCCAACAGCCAACCATATTAAAATTTTAGAATATGAGTTAGCAAACTATCAAAATCAAAGCGATAATAATAATTTAGAAATAAAATATATACCTGATATTAAAACATTAAATCATATCATTAAAGAATATAATTTTAATTATAGAGCTTATAATGATTACAAAGAATGTATCAATCTTTATCAATTTTTTAAAAACAATGATAATTTGTGGGATATTACTAACACTAGAAGTATAGCTCAAAAATGGCAGTTTATAAAAACTACGGTAAAAACATGTCATGAATTGAGCGAAAAGTATTTATATCAGGCTGATTTAGATGTAGAAATAGATAGTTTAAATTTAGATATAATTCAAGCTAATTTGGAACAACAAATACAAACTGAATACATCAACTTAAGTAAAAAAATAGCTGATATAGAATCAAAAATATTACTGGATATTTGGAAGCATACAATTAGCATAAATTATGCTCCCTTTTACTCGTGGGAAGAGAGCCGTAATTTTGCAGAATATACACTTCAAAATTCTGATAAAAATATTGTATATATTAGTTTTGATGAAGAAGATTATAATTTGCATCATATTTTAGACGTATTTTCTAAATTAGAGCAAACGGAAAGAATTTTAGTTATACAAACTGATTTTAATTCTCATGCTTTAGAAAATTTATTTCCTGAAACTAGTCAAAATAAATATAAAAATTATGAATTTTCAAATACAGCATTGAATTTAAACAATTTATCTATTATAGAATGCGATAATTTAGAGCAAATTGCTGAATATATATTATTTTCAGTTAATTATGCATTTAAACAAGGGAAAAAGAATTTAGCATTAATTGCTCAAGATAGGGCGGCAATGCGACGCATTAAATCATTGATGCAGGCTTACAGCATACCTATGGCAGATGAAACCGGCTGGAAAATGTCTACTTCAATGCTTGCTTCTTTTATATCTAAATGGATTAATATTCTACAAAATAAAAAAATAGATTTAAATTGGATTAAGGAATTAAATATCTTTGATGAGAATTTAACTGCAAGTTTAGATAAATTAAATCTGCATAATAAAGATTTGTATTATTTTAAAAATATTTTAACTAAAAAATTTAATAACACAGATATAAATTCAAGTGAGATAAATATAAAGATATTTTTTCATCATATTGAATTATGGGAACAAGGCAAAAAACAGGGCTATAAGTTAGAAAAATGGCTGGATATTTTTTACGATTGGTGTAAATGGCTTAAACTAGATATTTTTGAACACAATTTAGATAGCTTTTTGGATTATTTAAATGAATTAACACAAGCAGATTATGATAATTATTATTCATTAGATGAATGGATAGTATTTTTACAAGATGTGTTAGAGCAGGCACATATTGCAGGTTTATATGATAAAGCAGAGCAAAAAGTGCATATTATTGCTTTAAACGGAGCGCGGTTGCGTAATTTTGAAGCAGTGTGGTTTATTGGCTGTGATGATAATCAGCTTCCATCATCTCAAGAACATAATTCATTTTTAAATGAAAATATCAGACACTCTTTAGGGTTAGAAACCAAATCAAAGCGTTTTTCTAAACAAGCACTGGATTTATTACAACTAATTTATATGCATTCTGATTTAGAAAATAAAAATTCTAACAATAATCTGGATATAAATTTAAGAGCAGCAAATATAGAATTTATTTACCAAAGCTATGACAACCAAGATAATAAACAGTCCCTATCCCGCTGGCTTGAAAAATTATGTTGCTTTAATCATGTGAAAAAAATACACAATTATGATGCTATAAAATTAATAAATGATAATTCATCTATAAGTTTATTTAAAAAAGATGACATTAATGCAGAAATTAATCATAATCAATTTAATTTATACAATTTTTATGACAGCTTTCCTAAACTTGGTAATTTAAAGATAAGTCATTTAAATACTTATGACATAATGAGTATTTATCAATGTCCGTATAAATTTTATTTAAGTAAAGTTGCAAAATTAAATCAACCATATGTTATAGATGAAAGTAATTTTTCTGATTACGGAACATGGGTGCATGAAATTTTATATCAGGCTCATCATAAATTTAATTTAAATAATAAAATTCCATTTAATCATTATCTGAATGAAGCCAGTCAAAATATTTTTTCACAACAAAAATTAGATGCTAAAGCTTATGAAATGAAACAGCAATGGCTACTGCAATTAGACAAATATAATTTATGGCAGTCAAATAATGTAAATAATAATTATCAATGGTTAGCTGGAGAATTAAATTTATCCTGTAATATTAATCTTCAAAATCATAATATTAATATAAATGCAAAATTGGATAGAATAGATATAAATCATCATCATAAAAGTATAAAAATTATTGATTATAAATGGAAATCAAATATGGTGAAAAATGATGAAATATATAATATACAATTGCTGGTTTACAATTATTTATACGCTCAAAATATTATATCCAAACACAAAGACTATTCTATATATGCAAGCTTTTTATTATTAAAAGATAAAGATATTAAAGAAATTGAGCCTTTTAATACGGAAGAATTGCAGCAAAAATCAATTGAGCTTATGCATGATTTTACTTGTAAAATGACAGAATATCACAATCAGCAGCCGTTTATTGCAGTGCCAAGCACAAAATGCTCTTTTTGTGAATATAGATATATGTGTGTGTATAAAGATATTAAAGATATTGATGATGAATAAATTTGTTGCAATATAGCTCCAATATTTCCCAGATACGCGGTGTTATCAAGCTTTCTCAAAACGTAATTTGATTTATGTGATACAATATAATAAACAACTAATGCAACACAGGAACTAATATGCCATTACCTAAACAGCCGAATGTGTTGGGCGATAGCCTAGATGCTAAAAATAGTAAAAATAGTTCTACAGAAAATTCTAAAACAATTAATAAGCCAGAAAAGATAAGGGAATTGAACAAAAATAAATCGGAAATTAAACCTGATAAAAATCAATTTGAACTTATACCAAAATCAAATAAGCAAAATAAAAATTCTAATTTTATTCTTTCAGATAAAAATGAACCCAAGGCAAGTAAAGAAAAAGAAAGTAAAAAAACTAAATCTTACCAGCCTAATTTTGATGGAAAAAATACTAATAAACAAATAAATAAACTATTTGTTTTAGATACAAATGTGTTATTACATGACCCTAGTTCATTATTTAAATTTACTGAAAATAATGTATATTTGCCCATGATGGTTTTAGAAGAATTAGATAATCATAAAAAAGGCTTAAGTGAAGTAGCCAGAAATGCACGTTCTATTAGCCGCACTTTAGATGAACTGCTAGCAGCTAAACCAAATATTACAAATGGCATACCTTTGAATATTACTGGACATGTTGAAGCAACTGGTACTTTATTTTTTCAAACCCAAGAATTGCTTGTTCCAGAAATTAAAGGCTTTGTAAATACTAAAGCAGACAATTATATTTTAGGCGTAGTAAGAGCATTGCAGGTAATGCATACGCATACACAAGTTATATTAGTATCAAAAGATATTAATATGCGTATTAAAGCTAACGCATTAAATATACCAGCTGAAGAATATTATAGCGATCATGTGGTTGATGATTTAGATTTATTATATTCCGGATACATGGAATTGCCGAATAATTTTTGGTCTAAACATAGCAAAAATATGGAGTCATGGCAAAACCCTAAAACTGGTACTACTTATTACCGCTTACAAGGTCCATTGGTTTCAGAATTTTATTTAAATCAAATGGTATATTTAGATCCGCAGGATGGTTCAATACCGTTTTATGCTCAAGTTATGGAGCTTGATATCGGCGGTAAAAGCGTGTTATTGCAAACGCTAACTGATTATACTCATAATAAAAATAATATTTGGGGCATAACTGCACGTAATAAAGAACAAAATTTTGCTCTAAATTTACTCATGAACCCCAATATAGATTTTGTAACTTTACTAGGTCAAGCCGGCACAGGTAAAACATTACTGGCGTTAGCTGCAGCTATAGAACAAGTAGTAGAGCATAAAATATACAACCAAATTATTGTAACTAGAGCTACTGTTCCGTTAGGTGAAGATATTGGGTTTTTACCTGGTACAGAAGAAGAGAAAATGCAGCCTTGGATGGGCGCTTTAGATGATAATTTAGAAGTTTTACAGCAAAATGATAACAGCTCAGGTGAATGGGGCAAAGCTACCAATTTGGAATTAATCCGCAATAAAATTAAAATTAAAAGTATGAGCTTTATGCGCGGAAGAACATTTGTGAATAAATTTCTTATTATCGATGAGGCACAAAATTTAACCCCAAAGCAAATGAAAGCCTTAATTACAAGAGCAGGTGCAAACACCAAGATTGTATGCATGGGAAATATTGCTCAAATTGACACCCCATATTTAACTGAAGGTTCTTCCGGATTAACCTACGTTGTGGATAGATTTAAAGGTTGGATACACGGAGGTCATATCACACTAGCACGCGGAGAACGCTCTAGACTCGCCGAACACGCAGGCGATGTTTTATAAATTAAAAGATATGGAAGCAAGTGCAGTCATTTGATTGTTGTTATGCGGATAAGCCTCGCAGTTTTTCCGCTTTCCTCGTATTCTGATGTAATTCCAACCCTTTCTGCTTATATCACTTTCGGATCTTATTGCTTTTTACTTGACGCCTATTTAGCTCTTATTTACCACCTTACAGATTAGAAACAAATTCTTAATTACTATATAAGAGAGTGTTATCTATAGAGAGTTTTGATAAAGTTAGCCTGATGTTTAGCAAATTCTTCAGGCTTATTGATGTGTACTCATAATCTCATACTTAATTCTACCATCTATTCTGAACGTGATACTATCTTAGTT
>JAHFQJ010000019.1 GCA_023266335.1 Burkholderiaceae bacterium | reverse complement strand
TCCCGTTCTGTAGAAATGGTTGAACTTAGTATGAGGTTATGGGTACATGTTAATAAGCCTGAAGAATTTGCTAAATATCAGATTATTTTTAAATCAGCTATACGTATTTAACTCTCTCAATAATAGTAATGTGTTAGATAATTTATGTTAAAATGATATACAATATTTTTGAGGTATGCTTATGTTTGAAAGCTTAAGTCAGCGTTTAAGTAAAATTATTAAAACTATCAAGGGAGAAACCCGTTTAACTGAAAGCAACACTGCAGATATGATGCGTGAAATAAGATTAGCCTTATTAGAAGCAGATGTGGCATTGTCAGTAGTTAAAGAGCTGATGTCAAATATTAAAAAGAAAGCCATGGGTGCGGAAGTTATAAATAGCTTAAGTCCAGGGCAAGCATTAGTTAGTATTGTAGAACAGGAAATTATACACATTTTAAACGGTACATCCAAAGATGATTCCACAGCTGAATTTTCATCTGAACAAGATATAGCCGAGTATTCTCAAAAAAAATCTAAATTAAATCTTGCATCTCAGCCTCCTGCAATTATTTTAATGGCTGGTTTGCAGGGTTCAGGTAAGACTACCTCAACGGGTAAAATAGCTAAATATTTAAAAGATAATTTGGGCAAGAAGGTTATGACTGTTTCTTGCGATATTTACCGTCCGGCTGCAATTGAGCAGCTTAAATATGTAAGTGAGCAAGCACAAGCTTTATGGTTTTCTTCTACTCCAGAACAAAAACCAATTGATATTGCAAAAAATGCTCTAGATTATGCTAAAAAAAATTATGTTGATGTGTTATTGGTGGATACGGCGGGTCGTCTTGGTATTGATGAAGAAATGATGCAGGAGCTGCAAAGCCTGCATGATTATTTAAAGCCGATTGAATCATTATTAGTAGTAGATGCCATGCAGGGTCAAGATGCTGTTAATACTGCAAAAGCTTTTAGTCAAAGAATTGAAATTACAGGCATTGTATTAAGTAAGGTTGATGGTGATTCAAGGGGCGGAGCTGCTTTATCTGCACATTACATTACGCAAAAACCTATTAAATTTATGGGTATATCTGAAAAAATTGATGGTATACAAGAATTTGATGCTAAACGTATTGCTCAACGTATTTTAGGCATGGGCGATATTTTAGCTATTATTGAACAAGTTCAGAAAAATATTGATGTTGAAGAAGCGCAAAAATTAGCTAGAAAAATAAAAAAAGGTGAAGGATTTGATTTAGAAGATTTTCTTACACAAATTCAGACTATGCAAAAAATGGGTGGGGTAAGTATGCTTATGGATAAGCTCCCCGCTGAAATGCTTAATAAAACTAAAACTAGTCCTGATCAGGTGAGTGTGGCTGAAAAACAGCTCAAACGTACACAAGGTATTATACACAGCATGACACCTAAGGAGCGTAGAAATCCGGATATTATTAAAGCTGTGCGTAAACGCAGAATTGCTTTGGGTGCTGGTACAACTGTTCAGGAAGTAAATAAACTTCTTAATCAGTTTGAGCAAATGCAGGGCATGATGAAAAAATTAAAAGGGGGAGGCATGATGAAAATGCTTAAAGCTATGGGTGGAATGAATGCTCTAAAAAATAAATTCGGCATATAATAAAATAATAGCAACGTATGGTTTTAATACCAATGCAGATCTATATTCAAGTGTAATGAGTAATAGATAATTCTAAAAAATCAGGGTTAAAAGAGACAAAATATACACAAATATTTTTATTAATTTTTATATTATTTAAGTTATAAGGGGAATTTTAATTATGGTACCAAATACATTAAAAAACCGCTTAATGTTTGCCAGCACAGGGGCGGTATTGAAAGATCCGCTATGGCATATGTTTGGTTTTGATTACTCTAAATGGCGTAGAAATCATAAAACATCATCTCTTTCCAACACAAATTCATACAACAGCCATTTTTATGGACAGAATAATAATTTATATCCTACTGTCAATACGGAACGCCGGTATCCGGATATTACAACTAATTATGATGACTATGTATCAACTAGTATTGCAGAAAATTCAGCTTATGAACAAAGAGCAACAAATAGAGCAAATGAAAGAATGTTTCAACATCATCATTCGCCGGCATTTAATCCAAGTTTAACACATCTTAATAATCAAGCTCCACAAGTTTTGCCGAATTATTATAACCATAATGATGGAAGTTATTCTGCAAATCATCAATCTTATGGTGGTTTATATGATACAATCCAAAATCAAAATAGTAATGAAAATACTGCTAAAACCCCTGCAAGAAATAGAACCTATGGGAGTTTATGTTTAAGGTATTTGAAACCTGAACTCTTTAAACTGAATTTATCTAGTTTAAAAGCAGAAATAGAAGCAGAATATCGTTTTTATACAAATTTAAAAAATAATACAACAGTATCCAGTAAAGAATTTAATTTTAAGTTTGATGATGAACAAGAAATAAAGATACGTATAAAAATAGAGTATCCTCTTTTAGATAGTGAACAATTTCAACAATTTTTAGCAGACCAGAAATGTTTGGAAGTTGATGCTTTTTTATCTCAAGTAATTAAGCACTTTACCCATATGCCGGAGCGTTTAAAGAATATGTTTAGACAGAATGGCGAATGGCATAAGTATTTTGTTACGTATATTTCATACCCTAGAACGCAATTTTTATTAAACTCTCTTAATGAAATATTTAATAGTTTAAGCAAATCTAAATCCGTCTCAAAAAATAAAATATTTTTTGACGGGCTTCTAGAAATAGTTGATAAAAATGAGTTAAAATGTGTAAATGGAACTACAACCAGAATTCTTAGTATTTTAAACAGAACTATATACGCTCAATATAAAGAAGAGATTAGTAATTTGATTATTCAAGATGATATGGGTAAACTCTTAATTACAGAAGAGTGGGAAATACATTTACTAAATTACTTAGACCATGTATTATTGGGTATTCCATTAAATTTAATGTTTAAAAAAGATGATTATTCAGGAAAAATTGATTCAGAGCATTTAAAATCTGTTGCTAATTTATATACAGCTAATGATTTATCTAAATTATTAGGCGAAAGGTTTTATGAATTAGTTAAAGGAATATTTACATATATATTTCAAGAACTAAGAAAAAATAAAGGAAATTTACCTAAAACTTTAGAAAATGTTCATTCGTTATATTATGCAGAGTTAAGAATGTTATTGCCTAAAAATCAAACATTAAATGACTATATTCTTTTAGAAGATGGAATGCCGACAAATAAAATAGATGAATACAAATTGATTAAAGACATATGTGATAATAATAAAATATATATAAATATAGAGGGAAAATCTCAAAATCTCAAGGACTTTTATAGTAAAATTTTAAGGTTTCAATTTGCAGAGTTAGCCAGTTCTCAAAAAGAAATTGATAGAATAAGAAAATCTAAAAGCACATATCTTGCTGATTTTGTGAGAGAAAACTTAGATAAATGGATATGTTTAAAGGAAGAAGAAAAAGATTTAATTACAAACTCGTTTAAACAAAGAGATGAAAAGGGACAGCAGTTATTAGCTTTATTATTGGATACAGATAATTTCTTTAATCTATATCCTGCAGAAAAATTTGAATTGTTTATGAATATTAATAATAATCAAAATAGTTTTATTCAAGAATTAATAAAAACCTATCAATATTAAAATATAAGTAAATCATTAATAAATTAATAAAGAGTAAGAATGCCTTACCATAATTTATTAAAATGATGTCTAAAGGAGACATGAATGATTAGCCCTAGACAATTGGTGCAGAAAACAGCTTCTTATGTAACAAATGCGTTTACTCGAACTAATTCATTAAATTCTTTAAAATCATTAGGTGCATATTCTTCTTATTCATCCCCACGCAGGTTAAGCCAAGCTTCTAACTCTGTTTCCCAGCATACTCAGGAATATTATGCTTTAGGAAGCTCAAAAAAGTCATTTACACCTACAGGAAAATATAGGAATAATTCTATCCTATCTAGCCTTAAATATCCGCTAAATGGCAGTAATTTACCAGACCAAACAAAATCAGCAGAACGGCCGCTAGATAATATAACACGGAATAAAAAACATAAACATAAATTTAATCCGGCACAGGCTTTAAAGGATAATTTAAAAATTTTATTTCCGGGTAATAAACATAAAGAAATTAGAAAATCAGCAAATGCTGTTGCCGGATATGTAGAAAAAGATTCTTATACAGATCATCAAAAATTATACCGCCAAAATAATAATTTACCTTGTGCATATGTATCTTTATTAAATGGGATACATTTTAAAAATGAATATACTTTATCTCAGCTTAAAGAAAAGCTTGAAAAGTTTTCTAATACAATTAATTTAAATAATATTGATTTAATTAGTTCTGAAACGGTTATTACTGCAAGTCAAAACGGTTTACATTCACTTGAGAAAATTATTAGTAAAAATCAGCAATTATTTGGCAGTAGTTCACGCTTAGAAAACTTTACTTTATCACTGCAAAGCGCATTTTACTTTCTAATAGAAAATGCTAAATCTATGAGTACAGATGATTTAAGAGTTCATATTCAAAATATAGATGAAATAAGAAATAAAATTAATCAGTTAAAATTAAAGAGCAAAACACAAGAATATTTTACACCTCATGATTTGGTTAACAGCATGGCTGAACATGCTTACCATAACCCGAATATGGAACATTTTTATAAGTCAGTGCAGAATTTAAAATCAGATTATCGTACAAATGGAAATGATGGAAGCACTTCATCTATTCCTAATACTTTTAAAGTTCTGGAAAATAAAAATGCAATCAATCCTTTTTTAAATATCCAATATCATGATAAAAAATTATATCAAGCACAAATAGATTTTGTAGTACATACTTTATTAAATGTTAATAAAAATAATGCTGAATTACGCGAAAGTATGTATAAATATTTACAAGGAAATCCGTTGCTGACTTCCGGTTTAAAAGATGAATATAGCGAACCGTCAGAATGGCTGGAAGCATGTACTGATTATGCCATGGAATTTGTAAAAAACTTTAAAAAAAGCGGATTAATTTTAACGTCACCTATTGAAGAAGGAAAAACTAATATTGGGCATCATCAAGGAATTTTTTATGACCGTAGAACTAAAGAATTTATAGGTGTGAATAGTTTAGTTGATGATATTGGTGATAATAAAAATGCTGTTTTAGAAGGCAGAATTCATACAGGTAATCTTTATAATACACAAGAAGTAGTTCAAATGTTACAAGAAGTGGCGCGTAATAGTAATTACTGCCTAACTTCAATTAATCAAGGACAAGGAACTATGCCTGTGTATAGCTTAAGAACAGCCCATTTTTTAAATAAAAATATTCAAGAATCTCCTCAAAGCAATTATTTTAAAGATAGATTACAATTTGTACGCGGACAATCATAATATGAGTAGCCTTGATAAAACAACTATTGCAGCTTGTTTTCAATTTTTTTAGTATTTAAGTTATATTACTTTAAGTTTTACACTCTTTATAGCATATTCATCTGTTTGTGTAATTTCTATTACAGCATTAGCAATTTTTACACACACATCAGAATCTGGAATATCCTGCAGATATTCTATAAGCATGCCATTTAAAGTTTTTGCACTGTCAGTATCAAAAGCAGTTTTTAAATTCCGGTTTAATTCTCTTAAGTTAATGCTTGCATCTAAAATATAATATCCATTTTTATCTTTGGTATAATCATCCACTCTTGGAATACTTGTTGTGAATTCTCCTACGAGCTGTTCAAGAATATCTTCTAGTGTTACTAAGCCTTGAATTTCGCCGTATTCATCTACAATAACTCCCATTCTTTCTTGCCTATCTTGAAAATACTGCAGTTGTTTTATAGCAGATATATGCTGGGGAATATAATAAATTTCTGTTAATAGACCACGAATTGTGTTTATACATAAGCTATTATCTTCTATATAAGAAATAGTTTTTCTAATATGAAGTATACCAAGCGGTTTATCAATATTTTTTTCATAAACAAGTAATTTATTGTGATAACAATTTTTAAGCTGTTTAGTTATTGATTCAATATCTTGATTAATATTAATAGCTTCAATTTTTGATTTAGGCGTCATTACATCGTTGATACTTAATTTTTCTAAATCAAAGAAATTTATTAAAATATTGCGGTAATGTAAACTAAAAATACTGCTGTCTAATACCATAGCACGTATTTCTTGAGGG
This sequence comes from Burkholderiaceae bacterium, assembly GCA_023266335.1. Lineage (GTDB taxonomy): Bacteria > Pseudomonadota > Gammaproteobacteria > Burkholderiales > Burkholderiaceae > JAHFQJ01. The sequence continues at coordinate 31,235 of JAHFQJ010000019.1, read as the reverse complement.
GTTACAGTTTCTTTTTCTAAAGTATTTATAGATAATACTCTAAATAAAAATTTAACTATATAATTAATGGACACTATTATTGGATAGATGGCAATGACAATTATTCTCAGTATCCCGCTTACTCTAAAAGCAATCGTTTCAGAAAAGCTTGCACCTAAAACTTTTGGAATAATTTCACAAAATATAATAATTAAAGCTGAAACAATAGCAGTAGTTACAGAAAGAACGGTTTGATTATCCCCAAATGCAGAAACTGCTAAAGTTGTTACAAGTACAGTAACTAATGTATTAATAATGTTATTGCCGATTAAGACAGCAGATAATACGTCTTCTGTTTTATCCAGCAATTTTTTTGTGCGCTTTGCTTTTCTATGCCCTTGATTTACAAGAAAATTTAAACGGTGCTTATTTAGCGACATCATACTTGTTTCTGATGTTGAAAAAAAAGCAGAAAATAATAAAAGTAAAATAATTAATAAGGCTTGCGCCCACAAGGGGATATTATCCATTTTTCTAGTATAAATTTATATATTTTATTGTAGCATAGTTTTATGGCTGATTTTTACTTAAAGCTTGGATTAAATATTTTTTAATAAATATAATATCCCAAACTCCATGCCCAAGTTTTATACCTCTATGTTCAAATTTTGTAGTTGGTCTATAACTTGGTTTTTCTGCATACCCGCCTTCATTATTTGAGGCATTAATTAAATCAGCATTTTGATTTAAGGTCAATAAAATATGTTCTGCATAATTCTGCCAATCTGTAGCACAGTGAATATAAGCACCCTGCTTAAGTTTAGGCAACAGCATATTAATAAATTCCGGCTGAATTAAACGGCGTTTATTATGCTTTTTTTTATGCCATGGATCAGGAAAGAAAATATGAACACCAGATAAGCTATTATCCGGAATCATATTTTTTATGACTTCAAAAGCATCATGCTGAATAATATTAATATTTTGAATATTTTGTTCTTGAATACGTTTTAATAGTGCTCCAACACCGGCAGTGTGGACTTCAACAGCTATAAAATTGGTTTGAGTAAGCGTTTGAGCAATTTTTGCTGTAGTTTCTCCCATTCCAAAACCAATTTCTAAAACTAAATTTTGCAGCAAATTTTCTAATAATGCAGGCTTATATGGAATTATCCATTGTTCAGATAAATTATCTAGTGCATTTTGTTGAGATGGGGTTATACGTCCGTTTCTTTTTACATATGATTTAATACGCTTCATACATGCTTCAGCCTGATTTATAGCTTTATTGTAAATATTATTTTCTGTTAATTTTTTATCGCTTAACCCCACACATTTTAAGGCTTCGGCTACAGTGTAAAACGAGCCAAATATAATTAAACGCTGTTCTTTGGGTAAATTTGGTTTAATGTTTTTATAAGCCTGATAAAAATTCTCATAATTAAAGACGGGTTTATTTGGACATACTAGGTTAACGGCTTGCTTTAGCTGTTCTAAGTCTGCACTGCGCAGGGTTGGTAATTCGCAAATATGCCATTCATCAATAATATCTTTCAGCGGATAAAGCATGCTTGGAATATCTTTATCCTGCATTGCTCCAAATATAGCAATATTTTTGGTGTAAAACCCCATGCGGTCAAGATTATCTGCCAATACAACAGTTGCATGAGCATTATGAGCTACGTCTAAAACTATAGCAGGCTGTCCCGCTAAAATATTAAATCTGCCTTCTAACTCAATTTCAATTAACCCTATTCTTATATCTTGATTAGATACGGGTAAAGTGTGTTTAAGCAGTATTAATGCCATAATTGCACAGCTTGCATTTTGAAGTTGATTCATGCCTTTTAGCACGGGGTGTGAAATACTGGCAATATTTTTATATTCAGAATAAAAATTCCATTGATTTTCTTGGCTGGTATATGAAAAATCCTTATCAATTAAATAAAGGTTAGCCTTAATTTTTTGTGCATATTCAATTAAAGTTGACGGCGGATTTTTATCTCCGCAGATTACAGGAATGTTTTCACGCATAATACCTGCTTTTTCTAAAGCAATTTTTTCGCGCGTATCGCCTAAATATTCAGTATGGTCAATGCCAATATTGGTTATAATTGTACATTTCGGATTAAAAACATTCACAGCATCAAGGCGTCCGCCTAATCCAACTTCTAAAACGACCGCATCTAAATTATTTTTATTAAAAATATGTATAGCAGCTAAAGTTGTAAATTCAAAATAACTTAGACTTACATTTGCCTGCTGACGTAATTCTTCAATATAATTAAAAGCTTGAATTAATTCTTCATCTTCAATCATGCAGTTATTAATTCTAATTCTTTCATTAAATTTAACTAAATGTGGTGATGTATATAGCCCCACATTATAATGAGCAGCTGTTAAAATACTGGATAAAAACCCGCAAGTTGAGCCTTTGCCGTTAGTTCCACCTACAGTGATAATTGGAATATTTTCATTTAAATTTAGTAGTTTTTTTACTTGAATGATTCTATCAAGCCCCATATCTATATTTATAGGATGTGCATTTTCAAGATGCTGCAGCCAATCTGCTAATGTGGTATACATGATTACTGAATATAATTTAATCATGTAATTATATACTAATCAGATTTCAATTTGCGAACTTCGCTTTATTTGGGGGTTGAACAAGTAATTTGAAAAATAAACTAAATTATTATCTAATATCAAACTATGGTCATTCCCGCGTATGCGGGGAATCCATAGATACCTGCTTCCGCAGTTATGACATTGTTTTAAGCATTCTAAATTCTGCACTTTTAGCATGTGCATGTAAGCCTTCAGCAGTTGCTAATATTTTGGTGGTTTCACCCAGAGTTTGAGCGCCTTCTTTGCTGATATGTAGTATACTGCTGCGTTTTTGAAAATCATAAACGCCTAAGGGTGATGAAAATTTTGCTGTGCCGGAAGTTGGCAACACATGGTTAGGTCCGGCACAATAATCGCCTAAAGCTTCACTGCTGTATGCACCAATAAAAATTGCTCCAGCGTTTTGAATTAAGGGCAAATAATCCTCCGGTTTAATACTGGCAATTTCTAGATGTTCAGGAGCTATATAATTGCTGATTTTACAAGCAGCTTGTATATTGTCTACATTAATAATTAATCCGCGGTTATTAATACTTTGTATAATAATTTCCTTACGTGGCATATCTTCAATTAGTTTGTTCATGCTGTGAATAACTTTTTGGCTGTATTCTTCATCTAAACTAATTAAAATGCTTTGTGCTAGTTCATCATGTTCAGCCTGACTAAATAAATCCATGGCTATCCAATCCGGATTTACTGTTCCATCTGCAATAATTAAAATTTCTGAAGGACCTGCTATCATATCAATGCCAACTTTGCCAAAAACTTGGCGTTTAGCTTGAGCAACATAAGCATTACCCGGACCAACGATTTTATTCACAGCAGAAATAGTTTGAGTTCCATAAGCTAAGGCTGCTATTGCCTGCGCTCCGCCAATGGTATAAACTTTATTCACCCCAGTTAAATAAGCAGCTGCTAAAACTAATTCATTGACATAATTATTTGGTGCAGGCACTGCCATTATAATATTTGGAACACCTGCAACTTTTGCTGGCACTGCATTCATTAATACTGATGACGGATAAGATGCTTTTCCGCCCGGTACATAAATGCCTACGCTATCAATCGGGCTAACTTTTTGCCCTAGTAAGCTGTCATGCTCATCATAAAACTCCCATGATTCGCCGGAAATTGCCCGCTGACGCTGATGATATTCTAATAAGCGGTTATATGCAGTCTGCAAAGCTTGTTTTTGTTCTTCTTCTAAATTATCGAATGCTTGTTTAAGATGAGAAGGATTTAAACAAAAATCTTGAGCTACTCTTAATTCACGATTATCAAATTTGTTAGTATATTCAATTAAAGACTTATCGCCATCAGTTTTTATATGCATTAAAATGTCATTGACTGTCTGCTGAATTGAAATGTCTTGTGCTGTATCTAATTGAACGGCTTGATCCAAATCTGCCCAAAAGGTTTTGCTGTCAGCATTTAACATAGAAATATCTAAAACATGGTTATTCATCACTTTGCCTTTTGAAATATATTGATTATGCTTTGTATATCTTTTAGTTTAGTTTTATAACTTGCTTTATTCACAATGAGTTTTGAGCTAATTTCACATATTTTTTCAATCATTTTTAGATTATTCGCTTTTAGTGTATTGCCGGTAGAAACCAAATCAACAATAACATCAGCTAAACCTACCAGCGGAGCTAATTCCATTGAGCCGTAAAGTTTAATAATATCCGCATGAACACCTTTATGAGTAAAATGTTCTTGTGCTGTTTTTACATATTTCGTAGCAACTGTTATGCGCCCCTGTTCAATTCTTTTAGCATAATCAAAATTATTCGGAGCAGCAACTGCAATTATACATTTTGCAATTTCTAAATCGATGGGAGTGTATAAACCATCTAAACCATATTCAATTAAAACATCTTTACCTGCTATGCCAATATCTGCCGCACCGTAGCGTACATATGTTGGTACATCAGTTGCACGTACCATAATAATTCTCAGATCCGGATTGCTAGTTGGAATTATAAGTTTACGTGAGGTTTCAGGGTCTTCTAAAACTTCAATATTGGCAGTTTTTAAAAGAGGCAGAGTTTCACTAAAAATACGCCCTTTAGATAAGGCTAGAGTTATAGTCATAATATTTAAATTTTATAATCAAGGCTAGCGATGTAATAAATTATATTATAAACTATTTGGATTGATTATGCTTTATCAGGGCAGGGGAAAATAGACAAAAATATTAGAGGTTTTTAGTTGTAGATAGATAAAATAGCATATTAAATTCTTACTTGAATAGGCAGTAATTCAGTAAAAAAAGCTCTAAATACCTGCCTATGCAGGCAGATATGACATGTTTCTGTATAGATAATAACGGTGGAATTAATATTTATACTGCAATGATGCAATTTGACTTTACTTAATTAGAACTAAGATTGCTGTTTTATAACATAATCAACTAATAAGCTAACAGGTCTGCCTGTTGCACCTTTATTTTTACCGCTGTTCCAAGCAGTACCTGCTATATCTAAATGAGCCCAAGCATTTCCTTCATCAATAAAATGCTGTAAAAAACATGCTGCTGTTACACTGCCGGCAGGTCTGCCCCCAATATTGGCTAAATCTGCGAAATTACTCTTTAACTGCTCTTTATAAACACTATCTAACGGCATTGCCCATACATTGTCTAAGGTTGCTTTTGAGCTTTCAAGCAACTGCTGCTGCAATATGCTGTCATTACAGAATAATCCGGTATTATGGTGTCCTAATGCGATTACACATGCACCAGTTAGTGTAGCAATATCAATAATTGCCTTTGGCTTTTGAGGTTGACAAATTTTTTGTGCATAGGTTAATGCATCGCATAAAATTAATCTTCCTTCTGCATCTGTATTTAAAATTTCTATCGTTAAGCCATTCATGCTTTTTACAATATCACCTGGTCTAGTTGCTGTTCCAGACGGCATATTCTCACAACTTGGAATAACTCCAATTACATGGACATTGGGCTGAATTAAAGATAAAGCTTTAAAAACGCCTAAAACAGCAGCGGCACCGCACATATCATATTTCATTTCATCCATGCTTTCACCTGGTTTTAATGAAATACCTCCGCTGTCAAATGTAATGCCTTTACCTACCAATACAATTGGCGCATCAGATTTTTTACTTTTTGCCTGTGATTTAGCTTTAGATTTATATTCTAATGTAATAAGTTTTGGCGGTTCTTGTGAACCTTGAGTTACGGCTAAGAATGAATTCATAGCTAAAGCTTCAATTTGCTTTTTATCTAAAATTTTTACGCTAATATGATTTTCTTTACTCGCAATAGCTTGAGCAGTTTGAGCTAAAAAGCTTGGGGTAGCAATATTCGGAGGTAAATTAGCTAAATCTTGAGCTAAAAGCATGCCTTCAATTGTTGATACGCTTTGTAATAATTGTGTGTTCAGATCTGATTTATTATCTTGATTAAAAACCGTAATATCTAAATTAGATACATTTTTTTCTTTTTTAAATTCTTTTTTTAAGTCATGCCTGTCATGTAAATTATAATTAGCTTTATGCCATGCAATGACAAGTTGATGTAAATTTTTAGTATCAAGATTATCTAAAATAATATTAATATTTTGATGTTTATAATCTTTGACTAAATTGCCGAGTACATTTGCAAATGAGGCAGCATTTTGTTCTATATCAGAATTTTGTACGCCAATAATTACTGCAATTGCTCCATTATTAAGATTTGCTTGAATAGTAGTTTTTGGTTTAGCTTCAAATTTGCTTAATTTTGCAATTGTCTGAAGCTGTTTAATTTCTTCTTGAGAAAAAATTTTAGCCAAATGCACATCAGCTAATTTTTCTGATGCGACGGTAGTTACAATAATACCAGATTTTGCCTGCTTTGCGCTAAGCTTTACATTATAATGCTGCTGCATTGTTTTTCACCTCATTTATTTTAGTAAGATTTTCAGCATCTAAATGCTGATAGTAAGCCTGTACGCAGGAATATTTTTTACCATTCATCGTATAACGATGGTTACTATGCAGGCTTCCTAGTGAAGAGTTGCATAAAGATTTATCTTTTAAATCTTCAAATATATCTTGGCAAAAAATACAACTATCGTTATTTACTTTTCTTTGATTAAGATCAATAATTCTATTTAACATTTCTCACACTTTAATTACCTATTTAATTAAAGTAATTTAACACATATGTAAACCGCCGTTAATAGGGAAATTACCGCCTGTTGCAAATCCGGATTTTTCACTTGACAACCATGATACAATGCTGGCAACATCTTCTGTTAAACCTAAACGTTTAACCGGAATTGAAGCAATTATTTTGTCTAAAACACTTTGTTCAATTTTCTGCACCATTTCTGTAGCAATATAGCCAGGAGAAACAGTATTTACGGTAATACATTTACTTGCTAATTCTTGAGCTAATGACATAGTAAAACCATGCATTCCAGCTTTAGCAGCACTGTAATTAGTTTGTCCAAACTGCCCTTTTTGTCCGTTTACTGACGAAATATTAATAATTCTGCCGTAATTTTGACTAATCATGCCTTCTATAACATGTTTAGTTACATTAAACAAGCTATTTAAGTTTGTGCTTATTACATCATTCCATTCTTGAAAGCTCATTTTACGGAAAGATGAATCTTTAGTGATACCAGCATTATTAACTAATATACTAATGGTGCCATGTTGTTCTATGACATCATTAACAGCTTTTTGGCACGATTTAAAACTTTCTACATCAATAACTGATGCTATAAAATCAAATCCCAAAATTTTCTGTTCTTCCAGCCAAATTGACGGATCACGGTTTGGACTGCAGGCGGCGACTACTTTAAATCCGTCCCTAGCTAAACTTTGACAAATAGCAGTGCCAATTCCGCCCATACCGCCGGTTACATATGCAATTTTTTGATTTTGCTGATTTTCACTCATGCCTCTTCCTTTTTTTAATTATAATAAATTTTTGTACGTTAGTATTAATTGGTGCTTCGCATTGCCATTAATTCCATTTGAAGTTCATGTAACTTCTGGTTTTCTTCTTCGCTAATTTCATCTATTTTGCGTTTTCTATTCTTTTTTTTGAGTTTTTCATATTCTTCCATGCATAAACTTACGCATCGTATTTTCTTTTTATTTTTAGTCTCAAAATCATCACTGATTAAAGAAGCGCATGTGCAATAAAATATTTTAGATTTACACGATGGATATATCAAAGAATGTAAAAATAATTTATCATTATCTGTTATATCATTAAAAGATACATATGTGTCATGTAGACCGCATGTCAGCCCAACATAATTAACTTTTGTTTTACTAGTATCAAATTTCTTAAAACCAAGAACATTTAGACAACCATTTTGCCCAATTCTAGAGCAATTTATGCTTTGCTTAACTCCACTAATCACTTGTAGACTACCTTTCTATAGCTAATGCAATTCCCATACCGCCGCCGATACATAAAGATGCTAAACCTTTTTTAGCATTTTGACGCTGCATTTCATGAATTAAAGTTACTAACACACGACATCCAGAAGCTCCAATTGGATGTCCTAACGCAATTGCTCCGCCGTTTACATTTATCTTTGAAGTATCCCAGCCCATTGCATTATTTACTGCGATTGCTTGAGCTGCAAAAGCTTCGTTAATTTCTAATACATCTAAATCTTGAACACTCCAGCCGGCTTTTTGTAAACATTTAGTGCTGGCATTGATTGGACCTAAACCCATAACTGCAGGATCTATACCACAGCTCGCAAAAGCTTTTATTCTGGCTAAAATAGGCAAACCCAGTTCTTGAGCTTTGCTTACCGGCATTAACATAACGGCAGCAGCTCCATCATTTAAACCCGAAGCATTACCCGCTGTTACTGTGCCTGTTTTATCAAAGGCTGGGCGTAAATTTGCCATTTGCTCTAAGGTTGCACCGTAACGGATATATTCATCGTGTCTAAAGACAACTGGTTCTGCTTTTTTTTGCGGAATATGGATTGGCGTAATTTCTGCATCAAACTTGCCTTCTTTTTGAGCTTTTTCTGCTTTATTTTGAGAATTGACTGCAAATTCATCCTGCTGTTCACGGCTAATACCATTTTGTTTAGCAATATTTTCAGCTGTAACGCCCATATGATAATTATTGTAAATATCCCACAATCCATCATGAACCATAGTATCAATTAAGGCAGCATTACCCATTCTAAAGCCGTCTCTTGAATTTGGCAATACATGAGAACTTGCACTCATGTTTTCTTGTCCGCCGGCGATAATTATTTGTGCATCACCGCTTAAAATAGCTTGAGCGCCTAATATCACAGCTTTCAAGCCGGAACCGCAAACTTTATTAATTGTCATAGCCGGCACAGAGTGCGGTAATCCTGCTTCTATGCTGGCTTGGCGAGCAGTGTTTTGCCCGCACCCTGCAGTTAAAACTTGACCCATAATAACTTCTTGTACATATTCCGGAGCAATTTTTGTATTGGTTAGAATGTCTTTTATAACACTTGCGCCTAAAGAACTTGCTGCAATTTTAGCTAATGTTCCGCCAAATTTTCCAATGGCTGTGCGTTTTGCCGCTACTATGGCTATATCTTCCAAATGTAAATTTGAGTTTGACATATCTATATCCTTTTATACATAAAATTTATGATTGACAAATTCTAACATAAGTAAAAAGAGTTTTATACTTATTCGATAAACATGAAAAATTGTGTTGAGCAGAATGGTATAGGGGGATAGAGTTGGCTATAGAACATAAAAATAACGAATTAGAGATTATATTAGATTTAATTTATAAAACAAAAATCTTGATTTTCATAAGAATGTTTATTTAACAAATCATACAAATTGCATACTTTTATATTAAAATTGTCTGCATTTGCTGCATCTGGTATTTTAATATTTTTTGTTGAGTTAGGAGCAGAAATTTCATTTGTAACTATAACATAATCTTTATTAGACATGGCAAGCGATAATAACCAAGGATCTGCATTTTCAAATTGTGCAAAATTTTCTAAAGCAGTTTGGCATTTGTCTAATGGTTTATTTTTTACCCACTCATTATTTGCCCAATTTTGGAGTTTTTTATAATGATTGACGATAACAATATCTTGTGTGCTAATCCAAAAATTATCAAAAAAACCATCTTCAACTTTTTTAGATAAAAAATCCTCTGAGTTTTTATCTTCAAGTTCTGCTTTTACTTTATCTATACTTCTCAATTTACCAGTATCAATGCCTGTTTTTAACCATTTAACCCAAAAAATACTACAAAACTTAGGATTATAATATAAATTTTTAGCTGCAATTAATATGTTTGCATCTATCAAAAATATTTCATTACCATGTAATTCTATTTTAGACATAATTCATAACTTTGTTCATTTTGGTATTTAATAATAAGCTTGCTTCTTTAAAATCTATATCCCCTCTTTTTAATAGTTTGCTAACAGTAGCTGTTATAACTTTACTATTTCTTACTGGATTCATAACGTATGCTGATGGACCGCCAGATTTTGCTTTTTTTTGCTTTTGTTTATGTTTAATTTCTTCCATCTGTTTTATATATATTTTTTTATATAATTCACCAGAAATTTTATTGTGTGTTAAAGCTACTCTTGCAATTACCATTTTACTAACTTGAAAAATTTGACTTAGGCTTTCTATCTGATAATCTAAATCTATTAAATTATTTGATTCCCATTTTTTTTCAAAATTAGTTTTCGGCACTAGGAATTCAGCAGCAATACCATTACATTTTTTTTCAATATCATTATTGTAGCTATTATCAGATACGGCTGTTACACCAAGCCAAATATGTGCTAATTCATGCACTAAGGTAAAAATTTTAGCACTAGTTTTATCTGCACTATTAATAAAAATAACCGGAGCTAATTTATCCACAATACAAAAGCCAAGAAATTCTTCAGGGTCCAATCTTGAATTAGTCTTGTCTATAACAATACTATTTCTCATTACTAATATTCCAACATCTTCTATTTTTTCACAAAGTAGCTTGAAATGTTCATCAAAATTTTTTATTGATAAGAGATTTTGTTCCCACTTTATAACTTTTCGCATATTTTTAGCTATATCAGTAATATCAGAATCTTGATTAAAAGAACCGACAAAACTTAATTCAGCTGTAGCTATACTAGAAAGATAATCTTTATACCATTCTTGTTTATAAGAAATATCTTTAAATATTTCAAAAAAATTTTTACTCAATGGAATTTTATTTCTAGTACGTAAATCAGGAATTTTAGGTTGATATTTGGGCATTGGATTATCTAGTAAAAAAAATCCAAAAGGTTTATTTACCTTTTTTGCAAAATTATTTAACTGAGGGATTGTCATTAATCCACGACAAATTTCCCTTATAGTTTTTTCACTTTTAGAAAGTTGTGCCGCAATAGAAATTATTTCTAGTCCAGCATCTTTAGCTGCTAGTTCTAGATTTAGAATAGGAATAGATAGTAGCTTATTCATAATAATTTTATATATTTTAATTAATATCAAATATATTTAATTATACTATTTGAATAGTAATAAATATACATCTTAATTAATTAAAGCATTTAATTATTTTACATCTTTATAAAATAATCATTATGCTATTCAATTATATATTAGTGTTAAAAGTTTTTCTATAATTCATCATAAATAATACAAATTTTAAATAATTATTGATAAAGATGAGTACATTTAGTAAAACTTTCAGTTGATATTTATATAAATAATATATAGCATAAAATAAAAATAATCATTATTATACAAACAATGCTCTACACCATTTTCACTATCCAGCAGCTTACTGCAAATATCCAAGAAATATTAGCTCATCATTTCAGCTGTATTTGGGTAAAAGGAGAAATTGCCAGTGTAACTATCGCCAATAGCGGGCATTGGTATATTAATTTAAAAGATAGCCATAGCCAAATTAAAGCAGTAATGTTTAAGGGCAAAGCAATGTACGCTAGTTTTATGCCAAATCAAGGGCAGCAGGTTGAAGTTGTTGCTAGTGTTGAGCTTTATGCAGCCAGAGGCGAAATACAATTAGTAATTGACAGCATAAAACCAGTTGGCGAAGGTGCATTATACGAAGCTTTTCTTGCACTTAAAAATAAACTACAGAATTTAGGTATGTTTGATGCAGAACATAAAAACCCTATTCCGGATAATATAAAAACTATCGGCGTAGTAACTTCACTAGAAGCGGCTGCATTACAAGATATTATCAAAAATATGTATTTAAAATTTCCGCATATTAAAATTATAATTTATCCATGCTTAGTCCAGGGAATGCATGCAGAAAGCACAATTATCAAACAAATAGAAAAAGCAAATCATGATAATTTAGCTGATGTTTTAATTATAGGCAGAGGCGGCGGCAGTTTAGAAGATTTAGCCGCATATAATCAAGAGCGTTTAGCCACGTCTATTTTTAACAGCGATATTCCAATTATTACCGCAATCGGACATGAAACAGATACTACTATAGCAGACATGGTTTCCAGCTACCGAGCTTCAACACCAACAGCCAGTGTCGATTTATTGGGTAAAACTAAAATGCAGCATTTAGAAGAACTGCAGCATAAAGCCATTACACTAAAAAATCTAATTAATAATTACCTGCAAAAGCAGGAAAATATGTTATATAAAGTTAGACAATATTTGTACGCCAGCATAAATTTAAAGATTAAGTATTTAATAAATGAGCATTATGCAAACAAAGATAAATTTGCACTGCTCAATCCTAAGTTAAATTTAGCAGCAAATTTTGATTTTAATATACAAATATTAGATGAGAATAATAAAATTATCGATGATTTATCAAAAATTGAAGTGAATAAAGACTATAGTTTAAATTTAAGAAAGAATGATATAAACACTCAAAATGCATTAATTAAATTTAGTGAAGTTAATATTAAAAATTCAGCCTAATTATTTAACCGTAAAGCTGTATATTGCTTTACTTTTGCTGACTTATATTTTATAATTTCAAGTTATATGCAAATATTTTTGGAGTTTTTATGAAAAAAGATACTCATCCAGAGTACCGTGATGTTGTTTTTGAAGATGTTTCTACCAACAATAAGTTTATCATTGGATCAACTGTTAGAACTAGGGCAACTATTTCTATAGAGGGAGTTGAATATCCTTACTATAAAATTGAAGTTTCATCTGAATCACATCCGTTTTATACTGGTGCTAAAAATAAAATTATGGATACTGCAGGTCGTGTTGAGAAATTTAATCAAAGATTTGGCAAATATCAGCGTAATCAAGCACAATCTTAAAGACAAAAGTAGTTGTTATTTTTTGCATAAAAACGCCCTCTAATTTTAAACTAATTAATTTTACAGGGCTTTTCTCTTTTTTGACTTTTTAGTAGTACTATAAAATACTATATTTTTTATTCCAAAGAAACAATTCTTTTAGCACCTTCATATCTGGCTGACCAATATTTACTTCCTAAGCTATCAATTCTAATTCTTGATCCAGTTGATGGAGCATGAATAAAGCTACCATTACCCATGTAAATACCAAGATGAGATAAGCTTCCTCTAGTATTAAAAAATACTAAATCTCCAGCTTTTAAAGATTGAGAATTTACAGATATACCTAGTTGACCAATTTCTGCCGAACGCCTTGGCAAAGCAACGCCTAAAGTATAATAATATACATATCTTACAAATCCTGAACAATCTAAGCCATTATTAGGTGTGTTGCCCCCATAGCGGTAAGGAATGCCTAATAGGCTTTTTGCATTATTTAATAAAATTCCGGCTGCATTACTGATAGTTGAGTAGGTTTTCAAGGCATAATTAGAAAAATTAGAATTGTTTGAAGCATTATCAACAGCTACCCATGCGTTCTGATTATTAATATTTGTTGGTATAGAGCTGCTGTAAGTAGAGATTACATTAGAAATAGAACTATTAGAATAATTATTAGCCGCATTACTATCCGGATAATTAGTATTAGATGTTGAATATGACGGCTGATTATATTGAGCTTGACCCGCATATTTATTGCCATCTGTATAATATAGGCTGGATTGCTGCTTATATTGTACTGCATCAACGATAAACGGAATTACTGCCTCCTGCTGCTCATAATTATTGACTGTTGCTACAGCCGTGCTTGGTGTTTGATTAGTATTATAATCTGCATCATTTCGCCCATTTTTAATATTCGTATAATTTTTTTGGGCTTGGTTTGGTTTATCTTGAGGTTTTTTGAAAGTATTAACTGCACTATATGTATTAATATTATTTTGAGCATTATAATTATTATTTGCATCAGAATATTCATTTTTATCTATTGGCTTATCATAAGAATAGTTTTGTACTTTTTTTTTATAACTAACATTTGAATAACCTGCTATATTAGCCCTTTGACTTGCTATAGTTGGATGAGGAATAAATATATCTTGTTTGCTGGTAACTTTTGCAATTTCGTCTTGTTCAGTTTGGTTAATGCTAATGAATTTTTTATTATTGCTGGTTACAAAATTATTATTTTTATCATTTTGTTGAGCATCTGCATTAGTCATAATACAGGATGACATAATTAAAATATGTAATAACACATATGCTGGATTTTCAGCAAATATTTTTATATTCACTCATACTCTCCCTAACCTATTTAGCTATAGTATATCTTAAATAAAATTTTGCGTCTGCCTTGACTAAAATTGCTTGAGCTTTATTCATCTAACTTTTTTAGAGAATTGTAAGTTTGCATATATTTCAATTCATCGTATAATATATCCATATAGTTCATTTTTTAAGGCTAGTGTGTATGAGTATACTAATCTTTTTAATAATTTTAATCGCCATTATTATATTTTATTTCAGAAATATAAATGATATTCCTAAAATATATGAACGCATTAAGAATCATAGTTTAACAATAGCGAAAAAAATTCACTCTGATTTATTTAAAAATCATAAAATAAATGAATATTCCCAAAGAAAACTTTTTGGACAAACAGATCTTCAGCAAGGCTATAATAAAAATGAGGCATTGCATTCTGATGAATCACTAGATCCTTTTAAACAGTCTTTGTCAGGACAAGATGCATATAGATATAGCAATAATACACAAATTTTGCACAGTAATTCTGCATTTACACAGCAGCATGTATTAAAACAGCCAAAAAACCCAGAAGTTAAAACAGCAAATGAAGAAATGGGAGTAGATACAAAACTTGATAAAAACAATATCACAAATTTAGATGAAAATAAAAATAACAATCCAGTATATAGAACTACAAGCAGTAATGGAAAGATGAAGGTTTAAATTAAAAAAGCAAAATTATCTATCGCTGCAGTATCCATTTTGATATTGCTTCTACGTCTTCTTTTTTAAGCTGCGGATTAGCAGGCATAGGAACAGCACCCCATTTCCCGCTTGTTCCATTCATTATCGATGCGTTTATAATATCTTTACCTTTAACATCCGGCTTATATTTATCTGATATATCTTGCCATGACGGACCCATCAAAGTTTTATTAGTTGTATGGCATGTAACGCAGTTATTATTTTTTACTACCGGCGGTATGCTCTGAGCACATACACTATAAGTATTAAAGGCGTATAAAATAAAAAATGCAGAAATGCCAGATAAAGATGTACCAGCAAAAGAAGTATTAGATTTACGTAACATATTAAGCTATGCAAGTAAGACATGCTGTTTAGACAAAATAAGCATGAATAAGTTCACAAGGCAGAGTGGCGCGGCTGGCAGGATTCGAACCCACGACCCCTTGGTTCGTAGCCAAGTACTCTATCCAACTGAGCTACAGCCGCACTCTAGAGTAATATTCTACACAATCTTAAACTATATTGCAATAGTTCTGTATTGATTTTCAGGCTAACCTTCTCTAGTTTTTACCTCTGCATTAGCATAAACCAATTGTGATATACTAGCTGTAGTTCATTTTGTGGCAATGCAGCAGGAATAAATTTAAGACACTATGTACAATCTTGGTACATCGAGGGCGAAGCCGTGAGCTTGTGAACAGTAATTTTGACAACAACGAAGTTCGCACATTGAAATCCGATTAGTATAAGTATATGTTATAATTTTTCATATAAAGTTTTATGAAAGGCATACACCATGCAAAATAATATTCAGCATCATAAATTATTAATTCTAGGTTCTGGTCCTGCCGGATATACTGCTGCAATTTATGCTGCCCGTGCTAATTTAAGTCCAGTTATTATTACAGGTTTACTGCAGGGCGGGCAATTAATGACAACTACTGATGTAGAAAATTGGCCTGCTGACGGAAAAGGCGTACAAGGTCAAGAATTAATGCAAAGATTTTTAGAGCATGCTGAACACTTTAATACTAATATAATATTCGACCAAATACATACCGCTCACCTTAAAGAAAAACCCATACGTTTAGAAGGCGACAGCACAACTTACACTTGCGATGCACTAATTATTGCTACAGGAGCTTCAGCTAAATATTTAGGTTTAGAGTCAGAGCAAAAATTTATGGGCAGAGGCGTATCTGGATGCGCAACTTGTGACGGATTTTTTTATAAAAATCAAATAGTGTCCGTAATTGGCGGAGGAAATACTGCGGTTGAAGAAGCTTTATATTTATCTAATATTTGCAAAGAAGTAATTATAATTCACCGTAAAGATAAGTTTAAAGCCGAACCAATTTTAATTGATAGATTAATGAAAAAAGCTAAAGACGGAAATGTTACAGTTAAATTTAATGCATCTTTAAATGAAGTAACTGGGAATGATAAAGAAGGTGTAACTGGAATAAGAATTAATACTGAAAACGGCATAGAACACATAGAATTACAAGGCGTATTTATTGCAATTGGTCATGAACCTAATACTTCCATTTTTAAAAATCAGCTGGAAATGGCAAATGGTTATATCGTAACTAAAAGCGGGTTAAATGGAAATGCCACAGCAGCAAGTATTGAGGGCATTTTTGCGGCTGGTGATGTACAAGACCATATTTACAGGCAAGCAATTACTAGTGCCTCAAGTGGGTGTATGGCTGCTTTAGATGCACAAAGATATTTAGAAAGCATAACAAATATTTAATTTTTATACATAGCCTCATGAATACTTATGCAAAACTTGCATAAGTGCATGCACAAAGAGCGATTGAGTTTTAAGGTAAAATATATTATCCTTGCTGTTGAAAAACGTTAATTAATATTTAAAACACACATAATAGAGGGTTAGTATGAGCAGTCACCAATTGCCATCTTATCTTGATCCTAATGATTTAGGACCATGGGGAATTTATTTACAACAGATTGAGCGTGTAACACCATATTTAGGTTCTTTATCACGTTGGGTTGAAACTTTAAAAAGACCAAAAAGAGTTTTAATTGTTGATGTGCCGGTTGAATTAGATAATGGCACTATAGCACATTTTGAAGGTTATAGAATTCAGCACAACACATCACGCGGTCCAGGCAAAGGCGGAGTACGTTTTCACCAAGATGTAACTTTATCTGAAGTGATGGCTTTATCTGCTTGGATGTCTATTAAAAATGCAGCCGTTGGTGTTCCTTATGGCGGTGCTAAAGGCGGTATACGTTTAGATCCAAAAACTTTAAATATTAAAGAACTAGAGCGTGTTACAAGACGTTATACTAGTGAAATTGGGATTATTATCGGACCAAATAAAGATATTCCTGCACCAGATGTGAACACTAATGAGCAAATCATGGCTTGGATGATGGATACTTATTCTATGAATTTAGGCAGTACATCTACAGGAGTAGTTACAGGCAAACCAGTTGCATTAGGCGGTTCGTTAGGGCGCAAAGAAGCAACAGGGCGCGGGGTGTTTGTAACAGGAGCTGAAGCAGCTAAACGCTTAGGCATTGAATTAAAAAATGCAAGAGTTGTAGTGCAGGGTTTTGGGAATGTAGGCGGGATTGCAGCTAGATTATTCAGTGAAGCAGGCGCTAAAATTATTGCCGTGCAGGATCATAAAGGCTGCCTGTTTAATGAAAGCGGATTTAATATTCCGGAATTATTATCTTACTCTTCTCAAAGCGGGAGTATATATAACTATCCTCATGGGCAGGCTGTTAGTCAAGATGATTTTTGGAGTATAGAAAGCGATTTTTTAATTCCAGCGGCTCTTGAAAATCAAATTACCATAAAAAATGCTAATAAAATTAAAACTAAAATTATAGTTGAAGGTGCAAATGGACCAACTACTCCTGATGCTGATGATATTTTAAAAGATAATGGTATTTTAGTTATTCCTGATGTAGTAGCAAATGCTGGCGGGGTAACTGTAAGTTATTTTGAATGGGTACAAGATTTTTCAAGTTTCTTTTGGACAGAAGATGAAATTAATCAGCGCTTAGTCCGAGTTATGACTGAAGCATTTACAGCCGTGTGGGGTGTTGCTCAAGATAAAAATGTAAGTTTACGCACAGCAGCTTATATTGTAGCTTGTTCTAGAATTTTGCAGGCACGTGAAATGCGCGGTTTATATCCATAATTAAGATTTATGCATTTGTTGATAAAGGTTGTTTAACTTATTCCTTCCACTTCTCTATTTTACTTAGCAAGTATTAGGATTAAGTTTTTGGCTTTGTATTTTTATTCAAAAGTAAATTGACACGTCAAAATTCATTCGTGTCAATATCTCAGAACAGGAAAGTTTTATATGAAAGCAACCACGGTTATAAAAGTTCCATGTGTAGCTGATTGTTCTATACCTGAAGGAACAAAAGCTAAAGTAGTGCTAAATAATGGTGGATATGGATATAGTTTAGTACAGGTAATCATAATTCTGTAACCCTATATTTTGACGATAGTGATGAAGATAGGCAAAAGCTGTATACTTGTGATAATATACATGTTGCTAATTTAACTTCATAGAGACATGAATTCACGTTTAATACAAAGCTTATATTAAATCTTAATTAATAATTATGATAGATAATTTAAATCAAAGTCAATCTAGCGATAACTATAAAAATCAGGCAATTGCTAAAAATATCAAATCACTGCCTTATCCTAAAGCAATTTTATTTGATTTAGACGGCACACTGGCAGATACAGCTTTTGACCTTACTTCAGCCATTAATATCATGCGGGCTAAACGTAATTTAGAGGCCATGTCTTCGGAATATTTACGTAAATTCGCATCACAAGGTGCTGTAGGTTTATTGTGGGCTGGTTTTGGAATTACTAATGATAAGCCTGAATTTAAGTCATACCAATTAGAATTTTTAGATATATACAGGCATAATATCTGCGAAAGCACCGTTTTATTTAATGGTATAGCTGAGGTATTAAATCAGCTGGAGCAGCATAAAATACCATGGGGAATTGTTACAAATAAATCAACTAAATTAACTTTACCTCTAATTGAAGAATTAAAACAAAAATATAATATACCATCACCTCATGCAGTTGTATGCGGTGATACTACGGCTTACCCTAAACCGCATCCGGAACCTATGTTATTTGCATGTGAGCAGATGGGTATTCATAGTGATTTGAATGTTTGGTATGTAGGCGATGATGTCAGAGATACAAAAGCCGCCAAAGCTGCTAATATGACAAGTATTGCTGCTGCTTACGGATACTTAGGCGATAATGAAAATATAAACAGCTGGAATGCAGATTATATTATAAGCAATATTAGCGAAATATTAGATATATTTGAATATGATAAATAATACTGCTGAATTTACCCGCATGGAATTAGCAAGTACAGTTATTTTTTTTTGTGCGGTTATTCATACATTTTTTGCCGGATTTTTTAAAAAGTTGTCGCACAAATATGAAAATCATAAAATTAAAAGTGCAATTTGTCATATATTAAGCGAAATAGAACTTATATTTGTAATTTGGGCATGTTTGTTTATTATTGCTATGATAATTTTACAAGGATTTCATAATTCTTTAAATTATTTAACAAATTTGCGTTTTACTGAACCATTCTTTGTATTAACATTAATGATGGTTACAGGAACAAAACCCATTATACATATTGCAAATTCTGTATCAGAAAATATAGCCAGCATCTTATGCGAAAAATTTAAACTGTCAAAAGGTATTATATTATATTTTATATGCTTGTCTTTTATACCTATATTAGGTTCTTTAATCAGTGAACCAGCTGCTATGACTATAGCTGCATTAATGTTAAATCAGCACTTTTTTTCTAAAAATCTATCACAAAAATTTAAATATGCCACAATAGCAGTATTGTTTGTAAATATTTCAGTAGGCGGAGCATTAACATCATTTGCAGCACCCCCAATTCTAATGGTTACGAATGCTTGGAATTGGAATACAGCATTTGTGTTTAATATGTTTGGAATAAAATCAATCATTATTGTATTAATTAATACATTATTTTTAACTGTTGTATTTTATAAAAATTTATCTTTGCAGTATATAGAGCATTCAAATATAAAAAAAGAGGAAATAATACCGCTGCATATTAGTTTAATTCATATTTTATTATTAGCTGGAATTATTATATATTCACATTATATATCAGCTTTAATAATAATTTTAGCTGTATTTTTTACCCTAATAAAAATTAATAAATCATTCCTAAAACCGCTGATGATTAAACAAAGTATTATGGTTTGCGGATTTTTAGCCAGTTTAGTAATTATGGGAAGCTATCAAAGCTGGTGGTTAAAGCCATTATTGCTTAGCATGGATAGTTTAAATGTATTTTTTGGTGCAGCAGCCTTAACTGCATTTACAGATAATGCAGCTATTACTTATTTGGCTTCTTTAATACATGGCTTAAATGCAGATTTTAAATATTCAATTGTATCAGGTGCTATTGCTGGAGGCGGTTTAACAATTATTGCAAATGCTCCAAACCCAATTGGTGCAAGCATTTTACAATCTAATTTTAAATCGGGAATTATCAAACCGCTAAAATTACTTTTATATGCATTAATGCCGACTTTAGTTTGTCTTTTAGTATTTAGTTTTTAAATATTACAGCACTGTATATTTTACTAATCTAATTAAATTCAGCACTTTACAATCTATAATCATCATCTCCACATTCTGCAATGGTTGATGAACTATCATTATCATCATCTTTATTTCTACCTGACGGAAGTGCAAAACTGGACAAATTTCCCCAATTCACTATCCTGCCGCCTTGTGATTGTATATATTTTTGTGCCTCGGAAATTTGCTTATTCATTTTATCTGCAGCAGATTGTATTGCTTCAGGTTTTCCCCTTCCACCGCATACTGCTCGAATAGAGCTGTTAGAAGAATCTGAGTTATAGCCTTGACCATCTTCTTCTGCAGCATATTCAGGATATTTTTTATAATTTGGCGGTGCTGAACTTAATGATGCTCTGCGTGCATGCTGCGGATTTATTGTTATTGTAGGTTCACTATAGGGTTTTATGTCTACTTTATATGTTGTGGTTGAAATTGTAATTTTACGCGCAGGTTGATTTGGTATTTCAGTCATTGTAACCCTTTAAATTAAATTTAAATAATATTTATATAATTTTATTATATATGGTTTGGTTTAAATGTTAAATAAATAAAACACATAATAGATATAACAATAATATTGTGCTATAATCACAGAAGTTGCGTGTATTTATTCGATATTTATTTATTTAGATATACATAATTAATCAGAATATATTTTTAGACACGTTAGACAAGTTCCAAAAGTTTTTGGTTATATTAATCATGTACATATATTGTAAAAATTCTTGAAAAAACATATAATTCTAACCGCATTAAATAAGCTTTATATGTTAAAAGTATAAATAATAGTTTGTTTTTGCTGAATATATTTTACCTAAAATAATGGTTAAAATATATAAAGGCTTATTTTATATGCTTGAAATAAAATAACAGATTTTGTAAAAATAATAGTTCATATTATGAATAAAGTAAATGATAATTGATATTTTTAGTAATTATTTCATTATGCTTAAGCTAATTAAACCGTAGTTGATTTGCTATAAGATATAAATTATTTAATTAATTTAGAGATATGTATAATTCAAAGTAAATTATGACATTAAAAATTAAGTTAAAGATTAAATATGTCAAATATTAATCATCAGTTTATCTAAATACTGTTTGTATACATCGTAAAAAATATATTTATATTTGGATAAAATTTATGAAAATTGTATAAAATAATGTAATATGCTAATTGTAGTTCATTTTGACGACAACGAAGTTCGCACATTGAAATCAGATTATTATAGTAAGTATTTTTATAGAATAAATATTCAAATTTAATAGTTATGGGTGTATAGTTATTTTTTAGAATTTTGTGTATATGTATGATAAATGTATTGGCATAACACCAATACTACGGAGTACATACTATATGAAAAGAATGTTATTTAATGCTACACAACAAGAAGAGTTAAGAGTAGCAATTGTCAATGGGCAAAAATTAGTTGATATAGACATAGAAAATGCATCCCGCCAACAAAAAAAAGGTAATATCTACAAAGGTATTATTACGCGTATTGAACCCTCACTTGAAGCATGTTTTATAGATTACGGTGAAGACAGGCATGGCTTTCTTCCATTTAAGGAAATTAATAGAATATACTTTACTAAAAGTATTGATTTACGCACAGAAAAAATACAAGATGCATTAGAAGAGGGGCAAGAAATAATTATACAAGTGGATAAAGAAGAAAGAGGAAATAAAGGCGCAGCTTTAACTACATATATTTCTTTGGCTGGGCGTTACCTTGTGCTTATGCCGAATAATCCAAGAGGCGGCGGTGTTTCAAGAAGAATAGAAGGCGAAGAAAGAGAAGAATTAAAAGAATTGATAGCACAGCTTTCTATCCCTAGCGGTATGAGTATTATTGCAAGAACAGCAGGAATAGGACGCAACTTAGAAGAATTACAGTGGGATTTAAATTATTTATTAAAATTATGGGAAGCAGTTGAAACAGCAGTAAATAGTAATCCAGCACCTGTTTTAATATATCTTGAATCAAGTTTAGTTATACGTGCTATTCGTGATTATTTCCAGCCGGATATTAATGAAGTTTTAATTGATACGCCGGAAATTTACGAACAGGCTACATCTTTTGTAAATTTAGTTATGCCTGATTATGCTGCAAAAATTAAGCAATATAAAAATGATATTCCGTTATTTTCTAGATTTAAAATAGAGCAGCAAATTGAAACAGCTCATGCAAGAATGGTAAATCTGCCTTCTGGAGGTGCAATTGTAATTGACCATACAGAAGCGTTAGTTTCAGTAGATGTAAATTCTGCTAGAGCTAATAAGGGAGCTGATATTGAAGAAACTGCTTTGCGCACCAATTTAGAAGCAGCCGATGAAGTATCCCGTCAATTAAGATTACGTGATATTGGCGGATTAATTGTAATTGATTTTATTGATATGGAAAGTCAAAAAAATCAGAGGGATGTAGAAAATAGGCTTAAAGAAGCGGTGCATCAAGATAGAGCGAGAGTTCAAATAGGAAGAATTTCTAAGTTTGGCTTAATGGAAATATCAAGGCAAAGATTAAGACCTGTTCTTGGCGAAGGAAGCCATATTACATGCCCGCGCTGTAATGGTACGGGGCATATCCGTGATATTGAATCAAGTGCATTACAAATTTTAAGAATTATTCAAGAAGAATCTTTACAAGACAGTGCGGCGAGTATTACATGTCAAGTACCAATCGAAGTTGCGGCCTTTTTATTGAATGAAAAAAGAGCAGAAATTGTTAAAATTGAAAGCCGTTTTAAAGTAGATATAATTATCATTCCAAACAAACGTATGGAAACACCTCATTACAAAATTGAGGCAATAAAAAGCGAAGATTCTAGATTAGAAAATATAGATGTAAGCTATAAATTAGCAGATATAGATTACCATACAGACAACTTGATGATTAATGCATCAAAGAAAACTTTAGATGAAGCTCCTAAACCTAGAAAAGAGGCGTTAGTTAAAATGATTAAACCAGAGCAGCCTGCACCTCTTTCACAAAAACCAAGTTTGCTGAATAAAATAATTAATTGGTTTAAACAATTAACTAAACAAAAAAAAGAGTTTAAATCTTCTGAAAAAATAGAAAAAAATCAAAATAATTCTAAAAATAAAAACAGGGGATATAGGAAAGATTTTTCTAAACCTTATCATGAAGAAGTAATGCCAAATGCTGCTATGCGGGATATTATAATTGGAAACTCAAAAGAGGATTTAAGGAAAAAGAAAAATCAAGATTATTCAGCTAATGAATTAAAACCCAATGACAAAAAAAACAGAAGAAATAAATCTGCCTCTGCAGCATCTCCATCTAATAGTGAGGATTGGTTAGAGCAAACCTCGCCTCAAGATTTACTCACACAAATCAAAGCTGCAAATGTAAATACTAAGTCAAATGCTGCATCTAAACCGGAAACTGCTTCAGATATAGCTTTTAAAGCACCTGTAAATTCTCAAGAATCTAAATCTAAACATAAACCTAGAGATAAAAATAATAAATCATCTTTAGATAGTAATTCAGATACTAATAATGTATTAGATTCTAAACTAAGTGCTGGTGAAATTATAGGTAATATCTTGAATGATGTAAATAAAGAAAAAATTATTGCTACATCATCGATTACTAATAATATCCAGCCGGAGGAAAATACTCAAAATGTTCCTAAAGTCAAACCAGAATTAACTTGGGAATGGTATGCTAAACAAATAAAGTTTTCTGATAAAGAGCAGGAAAATATAGTGCAGAATATGGATAATAATTTAAATCATATAAAAGCAGAAATTATTTCTTTAAAAGAATTTACTCCTTATAATCTTATACAAGATATTGATGTAATCAATCAATCACTTGCACCTAAAGAATTATTGTGGGTACATACTGATGTAAATAAACTACAACAACTTTTAAATAAACCAGTTGAGTTAAAAACTTATAAAACAATTATAAGAAGCTTTAAACCTCAAGTATTGGAACAATTTGATATGACTCAAATTGAAACTAATAAAAATTCACCTTTATCTTTAGTATAAATCCTAATTTTATTCAGTATGTTTATAACTTATATTTATAATATACTGAATACTGCATATATTTAATTAAATATTTGTTAAATTCAAAAACTATAATATAATATAAAAACTAAATATAATAAATAATATGTTATACTTAAAAACTTTTCATATCATCATGGTTGTGAGCTGGTTTGCAGGTTTGTTTTATTTGCCTAGGATTTTTGTAAATTTAGCACAAGAAAATAACCAAATTGCTTATGAAAGATTATTGTTAATGGCGAGTAAGTTATACCGTTTTATGACAATAATAGCATTATTTGCATTAGCATTTGGTTTAGCGCTATATTTTGAAATGGGTAAGCAAGGCACATGGATGCATGCAAAATTATTTTTTGTATTTTTATTATGCGGTTACCATCATAGCTGTAAAAAAATATTATATAATTTCGCATCAAATAACAATAAACATTCCCATGTTTTTTATAGATGGTATAATGAAATCCCTGTAATATTATTATTAATCATTACATATTTAGTTGTGTTAAAACCTTTTTAGTATTTTATATATGCTCCAACAGCTTTCTAAATGTTTTGCTTCTGCACATCTATCTATAGATTATTTAATTAATAAAGGCTATATTCCTTTTAAAATTGACGGGTATCATGTTGGATGGGTAAGTCCGCAAGCTTGGGTCGCATTAGCACAATTTAAGCATATTTTTCAGTTCAGTAATGGGTCTGTTAATATAGCAGTTGCGACTTATGATATAAATACCAGAAATCATTTTATCAGTAAAGTTTTAAATATTTTAGCTAAAAAACAATGGGTACTGCCTTTAAAAGAAAAAGAATTTGATGTAATTAGTCCATTAAATCAGAAGTTATGTAATATTGATATATCTGGAGCTTTATTTTTCGGTTTAGAATTGCCAGTAATTAGCATTACTGCTTATTTTAAACAAAATAATGAATATTATTACTGGGTTTCACAAGAATCTAACAGCAGTTTTAGTTTATTGTTTCAAGATGTTTTAACCAGCAATACCAGTATTTTAGAAGTTGTGAATAGTGCTTGTATAAATTTAGGTATAACTTCTGGTGTTGCACATACCATTGGCTGTATTGCCACCAAAAGATTAACTAAAGAAGGTTTGCTGCGCTGCAGAATGCAGAATTATATTATAGAAGTTCCGGAAGCTCTAGATTTATCTATGGCAGTCAATTACAGTAAAGTAGCCTCTGCAAATGATATTATTCATTTATTATCAATTCCTAATTATTTTAGTATAGAGGCTAATGTTATTTTGGCAGATATTTTACAACAGCACGGCATCATAGAAATATTGCCTAATGGTATAAATTTAGTAAATTAATTGTGTTCTATTTATACCGCTGTACGCTTAACAATATATAGTTTTAAGACTTAGAATATATTATTTTTTTAAGCCGGATTTCTTTGGTCTGCCGTATTCAAACTCACCGCTATATGTAGTACCATCTTCATATATATACGTACCGTTGCTTGGCATATCATCTTTACACACTCCGGTAAAAGAGTGTTTGCTGCCGGTAACTTGGACACTGCATTCACCTTCCAGTTTACCTTTTACATAATTACCGCCGCTTATTTGATGGATTTTGCCGTTTACAAACCATTTTACTTTGCCAACTCCATTAGCATATCCATCTTTACATTCTCCTTCATATTCTATAGTTTCTCCGGATACAGGAAATTGATTATGTATTTTGCAGCTGTTGATATTGCTTGTGCTGTATGTATCTGCATGTGCATTAGAAAAAAATAATGCAGTTAATAGAGTAAAAAATAATGCAGTTTTTTTATATGTATTAATCATAACTTACCTTTAGTTAATATAAGAATAATTTTAATCCAATAAACCAGTAATTTGGCAAATATTTTGAAAAGTGTGGTAAAAAATAATCTAATATAAATATGCAGTTAGCCATATTTTCCATAAGACTTATGCCGCTCTATACTCATTAAAATTCCAATACACATTCCAAGAGTTACAAATGACGTGCCTCCATAACTCATCATGGGAAGAGGAACGCCGACAACTGGTAATATGCCGCTAACCATTCCGATATTTACAAATGCGTAAGTGAAAAACATTAAACTAATTGCTCCTGCAATTAACCTGCTAAATGTTATATTTGCATTTGAGGCAATAAATAAACCGCGAAAAATTAATAATATATAAATTGAGAGTAAAATTAGATTGCCAATTAATCCAAATTCTTCAGAATAAACAGCAAATATAAAGTCTGTGTGTTTTTCCGGGATAAATTCCAATCGGGCTTGCGTGCCGTTTAGCCACCCTTTGCCTGTTGCTCCACCCGAACCAATAGCAATCATTGATTGAAGAATATGAAACCCTTTGCCTAATGGATCAGAAGCTGGGTCTAATAGTGTACAAATTCTATGTTTTTGATAATCATGCAGCAATGGCTGCCATGTTTGTTCTGGTGAACATAATGTTTGCTGAAAACTTATAATCAAAATAATTGCTATTATTCCTAGAATAATTAGCGGCAGAATAATTTTCCATGGAAATCCAGCTAAAAATATCACATAAAAACCAGCCGCCAGCACAAGCACAGCTGTGCCTAAATCCGGCTGTTTAGCAATGAGGATAAAAGGAATGGCTACAATGATTAATCCGGCAATATAATCAATTGCTTTTATGCTATGCTCTCTTTTATGATAATACCAAGCCAGCACCATTGGTACGGCTATTTTCAAAAGCTCTGACGGCTGTATGGAAGTGATTCCAATATTTAACCAGCGTTGAGCGCCTTTTTTAATTAAACCAAACATCATTACAGCTAATAATAAGCTAATACCAATTGTATATATTGGAATGGCAAAACGCATAATTAATGTTGGGGGAATTTGTGCTGTAAGCCATATAATAAATATTGAAAAACATAAATTCCTTACATGCTGACCCATATCAACCGGGCTTCCAATGCTTGCAGAATAAATAGTAAATGTACTAATCACAAATAAGCTTAATATTATTAAAAGCAGCGGCATATCAAAACCGCCAAATAATATATTCAGCTTTCCCTTCAAAAAAGCATATTTATTATGCATAATTTTATTTGTTTAGTAGTATTTGAATAGTATATAGTAAAAGCAAAACCTAGACAATTTTGCGGTATGAGAGGTTAATATATTAAGATATTAATTGAGAAATCCCATATTATATGGCTAAGCTTGATTATTATAAAAATATTTGCGAGAATAATCTTTTAAGAATGGATACAAATATATGTTAACATTAGCAGATGCACGCCGTATTATTGGTGCTGCTGAACAAAAATCTATAGAAATAAACCAGCCTATGAATATTGCTGTTGTTGATTGCGGCGGAAATTTAATATCACATATTAGAATGGATAATGCATGGATTGGAAGTATAGATATTTCTATTAAAAAAGCCTATACATCACGTGCCTTTGATATTTCTACTAAAGAATTGGCTCAACATAGCCAATCCGGCAATCAATTTTTTGGCATTCATGCATCGAATGACGGCAAAGTCATGATTTTTGCAGGCGGAATTCCAATCATAAAAGATGGAAAAGTGATTGGTGCAATTGGCGTTAGCGGTGGTTCCGGAGAACAGGATCATTTGGTAGCTCAGGCAGGCGCAGAAGCTGTCTAAATTCAAGTGTAGAGAGTGTAGTAATTAGTAATAATATAACATCACGCGTATTTATAAAGGTAGAAAATGGAATGTAAAGTGAAATGGCTGGGAAGTGAAGGTATGAGCTTTATTGCCTCTACAGGAACTGGTCATATAATAGCTATGGATGGAGCAGCAGAAGCTGGCGGAAACAATCTAGCACCTCGTCCAATGGAACTTTTATTAGCAGGAACTGCTGGATGTAGTTCTTTTGATGTTGTGTTAATTTTAAAAAAAGCTAGACAACATATTATGGGGTGTGATGTTAAAATTACCGCAGAAAGGGCAGAAACAGACCCAAAAGTATTTACTGATATAAAACTTCATTTTGTTGTCAGCGGAAAATCATTAGATAAACATAAAGTAGAACAAGCTATAAAATTATCCCATGATAAATATTGTTCCGCCGCTGCTATGCTTTCCAAAACTGCAGAAATGACTTATTCTTTTGAAATTATAGAAAGTTAATATTTCAAGTCTTGAGAATATTTCAGATATTCTCATCTTCGTCTTAGCCTATTTTAGTAAGTTTTACAGTAAGGTGCAGGGATAGATATATGATACCCGAAATACTTTAACTGTAAACATAGACTTAAATTAAACACTCCCTTAAAAGTAACTTTCCACAGTTCCACATTATTTATATAAAGAGTATAATACAAGCTTATTCTTTGAAAATAAGTACGGATTGTTTTTAGAATTGCTTGTACATCTTGAACTTGTATTGATTATATTTCTCTGTAATTTTAGCATTCTTTTTTACTCATTTCCAAAATTTTACAAATATTTTTGTATAGACTTTAAATAAAAGGAAGTTGCATATGTGTGGAATTAGCGGCATTATTTCCCATAGTCCTGTTAATCAGTTTATTTATGACAGCTTATTATTATTACAGCATAGAGGGCAAGATGCAGCTGGCATAGCAACTATGAACAATAATAATTTTTTCATGCACAAAGCAAATGGCTTAGTTAAAGATGTTTTCCGCACCCGCAATATGCGTGCTTTACCTGGTAATGTTGGGTTAGGGCAGGTACGTTACCCGACAGCCGGCAATCCAGATAGTGAAGAAGAAGCCCAACCTTTTTATGTTAATGCTCCTTTTGGATTAATGTTAGTACATAATGGTAATTTAACAAATACAGCTCAACTTAGACAATCAATGTTTGAAAATGATAGAAGGCATATTAATACTAGCTCTGATTCAGAGATTTTATTAAATGTTTTTGCAGATGAATTACATAAAAATTCCAGTTCATTACCATTAACTGCGGAAATGATATTTAAAGCAGTGCAGGGAGTACACTGCCGTGTAAAAGGTGCTTATAGCGTACTAATTATCATCGCAGGCTATGGATTATTAGCATTTAGAGACCCTTATGGAATTAGACCCCTAGTATTAGGTTCTCATGAAACTGAAAATGGCATTGATTATATGTTTGCTTCTGAATCTGTAGCAATAGACGGATTAGGCTTTAAATTTGAACGTGATATAAAACCGTCTGAAGCTATATTTATTGATATGGAGCATAAGGTTAATTCACGTATCTACAATAAGCATGAAATTGGTGTTGAACCTAAACTTGTTCCGTGCATATTTGAGTATATTTATTTAGCACGACCTGATTCATGTATTGACGGTGTGCCTGTTTATGAAGCAAGATTGCGTATGGGCGAATATTTAGCTCAAGAAATTAGAAAAAATGTAGATATTAGTGAAATAGATGTAGTTATGCCAATTCCTGACTCAAGCCGTCCTTCAGCAATGCAGCTTGCGAACAAACTTGGATTGTCTTATCGGGAAGGTTTTTTTAAAAACCGTTATGTCGGCAGAACTTTTATTATGCCTGGGCAGGAAATTAGAAAAAAATCTGTGCGTCAAAAATTAAATACTTTGAATATTGAATTTAAAGATAAAAATATATTAATTATTGATGATTCAATTGTCAGAGGTACAACATCATTAGAAATTGTGCAAATGGCAAGGCAGGCGGGAGCTAAAAATATTATTTTTGCATCAGCCGCACCGCCGGTAAAATATCCGAATGTATATGGTATTGATATGCCGACCTCGCAAGAATTAATTGCCAGCAACCGTAATATTGAGGAAATTTGTGAATTCATTCATGCGGATAAACTAGTTTATCAAAGTATAGAGGCAGTTAAAAAAGCCGTAAGCGATATTAACCCAGATATTCAGGAATTTGATGCTTCATGCTTTGACGGGTGTTATATTACAGGCGATATTACAAAAGAATATCTGCAGGAGCTAGAAGATAGCAGAAACTTAAATTTATGATGTGTTGTTATAACTGCAAAAGCAAGCTGCATTCAACCTGCTTTTATTCGTTATACTTTAATTTTATCAAAAATTAAAGTATGCTACGTTTAAAATTTATTAACAGCTACATTGTAGCACATTGTTTTTCCCGTTCATCTTCTTCTAATAAACCTTTGCCTAATTCTATATTTTTTGTAACATTTTCCTTACTCATTAAAGTGTCATACCTTTTAGTAAGATTTTGAATTTGTAGCGTATCAGTATCAGATGTTTTTTTTAATTCATCGTAAATACTTTTTATCTCATCCATTGCTTGCGTAAGAGAATCATCTGTAAAATTAGCAGCACTATCATTAATAGTAATGCTATTCTTCAAAGTGTTTAATCTTGACAATGGTTCGAAAGCAACGTGAATAGCCTCATTTAATTTTTGTTTTGATGTTTGTTGCTGGTTGCTGTAGTTGATTTTACACTGAGTACCATACATATCCTTTAAAATATTATAAAATTTTTAATAGTTTAAAAATAAATGAGAGAGTTAAATACGTATAGCTGATTTAAAAATAATCTGATATTTAGCAAATTCTTCAGGCTTATTAACATGTACCCATAACCTCATACTAAGTTCAACCATTTCTACA
>JAHFQJ010000032.1 GCA_023266335.1 Burkholderiaceae bacterium | reverse complement strand
AACTTTCTCTTAACTGCTACTTTCAAAACCACAGGCGTAAGCAGTCTTTTATCCGGCTCAAGCATAGCTTTAACAACCCCACTTACAGGTGAAGGCACTGCATGGACATGTACTCCAGCTGTTGCTATCCCTAAAGATGTTCTTCCTGCAAGCTGCAGATAATAATTGTTCAGTCTAAGCGGTGTGATAAATATAAGATATTTCCACCGCTTATTTTATAATTATCTTTATTAGATTTCTGTTTATGGTATGGACGAAATTATTATATGTAGACTCATGGATTTTCCGCCTAGTATTTTATATGCGGCTTCTGCCTTGTCGTAAATCTGATTATATAAAAACTAGAAAATATATATCTAGTTTATCTTATAAGAAAAGGCTTTTCATGAGAAATATAGCTAAAAGCTTAAAAAAAGGTTTTACATTAATTGAATTAATGATAGTCATAGGAATAATAGGCATCTTGGCTATTATAGCAACTGCTCAATACAATACATACATAGCTAGGTCTCAGCTTACAGAAGGTATAAATATAGCAGGTGGTTCTAAATCTTATGTTGCAGAATTTATTGCAACTAATGGAAGATTTCCAACGCAAGCTGAATTTAACCAAATATATCCGATAGCTTCTAATTTATCTTCACAAACTAAGTATATACAAAATATTATTTTATTAATTGGCAATACTGGTAATCTTGTAATTCACATACAATTTAAAAATAGCGGAGTAAGTTCTCAAATAGCAGGTAAATACCTTCTTTACAGAACTCCGGCTGTTGGTTTACCTGGAAGTGGTGAAAAATGGGTATGTCAATTATATTTAATCGACAAAGAAATAGCCCCTACAGCTTGTCAAAATTCCCCTGCAGACATATAATGACAAAACGGCTTGTTATAGAATACACGCATACTAGCTACCATATAGTATGTTCTTTTTATAATATTTAACATCATAAAGTTTTTAGGAAAGTTGCATGTATAAGAAAATAATCTTAATTTTGAGTGCCGGTTTATGTTCAGCTGCATTTGCTCAGACAAGCGATAAAAAAGCAGCGCTGGATGCTCTATTTAATTCAATAGGCATGAATAAAATGGCAGACGGAATGTCTACTCGGTTAAAAGAAGATATTAAGCTTGGAGTATCTACTGTATTAGAAGGTGCATTGGTTGTAGATAAAAAATTGACTAATGAACAAAAAAAAAATTTAGTGCCGAAGTTAGAGAAATCTATTCCAAGTTTGCAAGCTAAAGTAGGCGGAGTATTTGACACCCCTGAATTTAAAAAAGCATTTATTGATGAACAAACTGCGCAATATGACAAGTCATATTCTACCCAAGATATTAAAGCTATCAATACATTTTTCCAGACCGAATCAGGTAAAAAATATTTAACAGAGCAAGGTAAAATTAA
Organism: Burkholderiaceae bacterium; assembly: GCA_023266335.1. Classification (GTDB taxonomy): domain Bacteria; phylum Pseudomonadota; class Gammaproteobacteria; order Burkholderiales; family Burkholderiaceae; genus JAHFQJ01. Next base: position 9,632 of record JAHFQJ010000032.1, on the reverse strand, counting down.
TCAGGCAACCATACAAAATTTACAAAGTAAATATATGCCAATTGCAATTGAAGATTTGAAAAAGCAGGCTATACAAGAAGTTAATAAAGTGTCTGCATCTACAATCAAATAAATCTTTAAATTCTGCGACTTGGATACTGTCTCAATCAAATTAAGATTGAGACGAGTATATCTAAAAAATATATGCTGTAATTTATTCTAACCTGCCAATTCTTGAACAATTCTGCGTTTTTGTATAGATTTAGCTAATTTTTCTAAAATTAATTCGCTTGAATCCCAATCAATACATGCATCTGTTATCGATTGTCCATAAATAAGTTCACATATAGGCTGCCCCTGTATATGATCTTGACGTCCAGAAGCTAGGTTTGACTCAATCATAACTCCAATAATTTTATCTTCACCGCCTGAAATTTGTTCGGCAATGTTATCGCATACTAAAATTTGATTTTCATGTTTTTTACTGCTGTTAGCATGGCTTGCATCAATCATAACTTTTGACGATATTCCCGTTTGACATAGAACTGAGCATACATTTTTTACAGATTCAGCATCGTAATTCGGCTGTTTCCCGCCACGTAAAATAATATGACAATCTTCATTTCCAGTTGTTGAAGCAATAGCAGAATGTCCATCTTTTGTAACAGCTAAAAAATGATGAGGTTGAGTTGCAGCCTTAATCGCATCAACAGCAATTTTAACATTTCCATCAGTACCATTTTTAAATCCAATTGGACAAGATAAACCGGAAGCTAGTTCTCTATGAATTTGAGACTCGGTAGTTCTAGCTCCAATTGCTCCCCAAGAAATTAAATCAGCAATATATTGGGGACTAATTACATCTAAAAATTCAGTTGCAGCAGGTAAACCAATAGTATTAATATCGCATAGTAACTTACGTGCTATTTGTAAACCTTCATTTATTTTAAAGCTCCCATCTAAATAAGGGTCATTAATTAAGCCTTTCCATCCTACTGTAGTACGCGGCTTTTCAAAATAAACACGCATAATTATTAATAAATCTTTCTCATATTTTTTCTGTGCAGCTTTAAGGCGGTTTGCATAATCAACTGCAGCCTTAGGGTCATGGATTGAGCAAGGTCCAATAATAACAATTAGTCTATCATCCATACCATGAAGGATACGATGAGCAGACTGCCTAGCTTGATAAATTACATCTGAAATTTCTTCAGTGCATGGCTGTGAGGTAATCACAGCATTAGGCGGTATTAATTCTGTCAATTGACTTACCCTTATATCATCTGTATTATGCCGCATTCATTTCTCCAAATTTACTAGAAGTACAAAAAGAAAAACCGCCTTTTGGCGGCTTTGTGAGTGTATTTACTTATATACGCAAGTTTACCTCTCTGCCGCTAAGGGTATGAGAACCAAAAGTAAAAGAAGTAAAAGCATATACGATTATTCATAACTATATTTATAACCTGTTTTTTAATTTTTTGCAAGGTCTTTAAAGATGGGAATTGAATAATTAGAGATAAATACGTAAAATAAATATTAATTATTTAACAATATCATACTGCTTACTTAAGCAATCCATAAAGCCATATATAATATCTTTTACCTTTATTACCTATAAATTTGTATATCTTATCTTTTATTATTCCTGATAATAATCTAAGATTTGATATATATTCATCATATCTATCCTTTAATTTATCTGATTTTTTAAATAATTAAATATGTCGCCATTTTATAGTAATTTATTCAGAGTTATAATAAAATTATGATTATGAAAATATTGTGCATAGATTAGAATAAATCTTTTTTATTAACAAAATCAGCTGTATTAAAATTATTTAATACATCAACCAACGCCTCATATATTTTTGCAAAAATCTCTTTTATTTCTTGTAGAGTGATTGAATATGGCGGAAGCAGATAAATTGTATTACCTAGCGGGCGTAAAATTACCTGCTTATCTAACATTGCTATTCTAATTAACTGCCCTATATTTGAGCCATAATTATTATTTAAAGAGTGCTGATTAATATTAACCTCAAAAGCACAAATTGATCCGATAATTCTAGGGTTAATTAATTTTATATCTGGATTAAATTTAGCAAGATTAGCAATAAGTAAATCAAGTTCTTGTTTATAAGTATAAGATATATCATTTATATGATTAAAAATATCATTTTTGTTTGTTTCAAATAATTCTAAATTTGCTAAAGCTGCTGCACAAATAATTGGGTTTGCTGTATATGAATGTCCATGTAAAAAAGCTTGCATTACATCATTATTTAAAAATGCATTATAAATTTTACTGTTTGCAGCTGCAACTCCTAGTGGAAAATTACCGCCAGTTATTCCTTTGGATAAACACATAATATCAGGTTTATTGCTTAAATATTCACAAGCAAATAATTTTCCTGTGCGCCCAAAGCCAGTCATTACCTCATCAGCAATACAAATAATATTATACTTTTGGAAGATTTGTATAACTTTATCTAAAAATCCGGCTCTGCATATGCGCATTCCGCTAGCACCTTGTACTAATGGTTCAAATATAAATGCTGCAATTTGATTATGCTTAGCTATTAAATAATTTTGTAATTTATCTAAGATAGATTTTTCTAAAACTTCTAATTTTTCTATATCACTATCTAAATTAATATATGGATATTCAATGAAATTTACATCAAACAGCCATGATTTAAACGGGTTGTAAAAACCGCTGGTTTTACCTACTGACATAGCTCCAAAAGTATCGCCATGATAAGCTCCTTCAAATGCAAGGAATATGTTTTTAGCTTCTTGATTTTTATTATATGCATATTGAATTGCCATTTTTAAAGCTGCTTCAATAGCTGTTGAACCATTATCCGTATAAAAAATATGCTCTAAACCTTGAGGTAAATTATGGGCTAAACTTTTAGCTAATTTTATTGCAGGCTGATGGGTAATGCCTGAAAAAATTACGTGTGCCATATTATTAGCCTGCTTTTGTATAGCTTGAATAATATATTCATGATTATGACCATGCGTATTTACCCACCAGCTTGAAATTGCATCTAAATATGCTTTTCCTGCATAATCATAAATATAACTGCCTTTAGCTTTTTCTATCAGTAATGGAATTGGTGAAGTTTGAGCTTGTGTAAACGGGTGCCAGCAATATTTTGCATCATCATTTAATAAATTAATCAGTTCAGTTTGATTATCAATTTGCTTATTATTCATTATTATATTATTATTTTTCTGCACGTAATTCTAATATTTTTTGTTTTAAATCTTCTAAGTTTAATTCATGTGGTAAAATAGCCTGTCCTGCACTAAAACTTACTTTATTAAAAAATCCTCTGCGAAATGGTTTAATACAAGCCTTTCCATCTGCTCTTGAAAAAAAACTGCCCCACATTCCGCTAATTGCAATTGGAATTATTTCTACAGGAGTTTTATGAATAATTTTTAAAATGCCGGATTTTAATTTGTTCATTTCTCCATTTCTGGTAATTTCACCTTCTGGAAAAATACAAACTAACTCATTATTTTTTAAAGCTTGTACAATTTTTTCATAGGCATTAATTAATATTTGTTTGTTTTCTATACCGCTTGCAATAGGTATAACATTTGCCAGCTTAAAAATATATTTAGCTAATTTTGTATCTGCAATTTGCGCATCCATGACAAAGCGGATTGGGCGCTTTACCACCCCGCCGATAATTATAGCGTCCATAAAGCTAACGTGATTACATGCCAGCACCGCAGGTTTTTCAGAAGGGATATTATGTAAATTATATATAGACATGCGGTAAAATACGTGAGTAACTGACCACATAATACAGCGTAAAAAGAATGCAGGAATAGTATATACAATATATATTACGACTATTAAATTTAATCCCGCTAAAAATAAATATAAACTTGGTAAGGAAAATTTTAAATATGCTAGCCATAAAGCGCCGGTTAAAGAAGCAATAACCATAAATAAAGCATTCATTATATTATTTACTGAAATCACACGTGAGCGGTATTGAGCTGGGCTGTAAGCCTGCATGGTTGCGTACAGCGGCACGCTAAAAATGCCTGAAAAAAAGCTGACGGCAAAAAAATCCATGATAATACGCCAATTTTTAAATGCTTGAATAAATTCTAATAATCCTAATTCTGCTTCATGATTTTGTATAGAAATAATGCCTGTGCTTGCAAAATAAAGGTCAAACATAAAAATAGACATACCAATAGCACCAATTGGTACTAATCCCCATTCAATATATCCTCGGGATAATCTTTCACATACAATTGAGCCAATTCCGATACCAACTGAAAAAATTGCTAATAACAAAGTTAAAACATTTTCATTGCCATGAATTATATCTTTGGCATAAGAAAAAAAACTATTTAAAAATATTATGCCAATAAACCATAGCCATGAAATTGCCAGCGTCGAAAGCCATAGCACCTGGTTGTTATAAACTATTTTAATGCTTTCACGGCTAAATAAATGATATTTTATGGTTAAATTTTCATCAGAAGCAGATTTACTTTTTACGTGTTTTGCAGCAATTAAACCGCCAATAGACAAAAATAAACAACATATGCCGATTAACTGAATATAACCAATGCTGTAACTATATACAGCTAAACTAGTACCTAAAATTGAGCCGCATAAAATTGCAATAAAGGTACTCATTTCCACTAAAGCATTTGGTTCAATTAATTCATTTTTGGCAAAATGTTCAGGTAAATAGCTGTATTTTACTGGTCCAAATAATGTAGAATGCACGCCTAATAAAAACACACAGAATAATAATGTATAAAAGCTATGCTGCCATAATCCAAGAATTGCTAGCACCATAATTGATATTTCAAATTTTTTTACCCAAATCATGACTTTATTTTTTGGAAATTTGTCTGCAATTTGTCCGCAAATATTGGATAAAGTTAAAAATGGAATAATAAATAATCCGGATAATATGTAAGCGTAGGCAGGGTTATTCAGTACACCTAACACACCCGCATAATAAGTAATCAAAGTACTAAATGAAATACGGAAAATATTATCATTTAATGCACCTAAAAATTGACTTATAAAAAAAGGTGAAAAATCTTTAGAGAATAGAAGCTTCATATATTTGTTATTTATTATTTATTATTAAAGTATTTTTTTTATAGCAATAGAATTGCTGGGTGAAAAACATTTTTGCCTAGCCGTTTGTGCATCCACCCAATTAAATGAAATATGTTCATAACTACTCAATTTAATATATTGAGATTTTTGATCTTCAATTTTAAGTGCAAACCAGTGTTCTTGGTTGGTTGAAGCAAACGGGGGGTATTTATATCTGAATTGATGATATATATCATAGCTAACATTATATTTTAAATTACATAAAGTATTAAACGATAATTGTGAGGACTGAAAATCGTTAATGTGTATATCAATATGAGACTCAATTTTTATTCCTGTTTCTTCAAAAACCTCTCTTTGAGCAGCAATATGTAATTCCTCATTTAAACTATTTAAACTGCCGGTTACTGATTGCCAAAAATTATTATTATCATATCTTTGTAAAAGTAAAACTTCATTTTTTTGATTATAAATAACGACTAAAATTGATATGGGTATTTTATACATTATTTTATATGCTTTTCTTTTTTCTTTTTATATAAATTTTTAACATATTTCTTTATAATGTTGCCTAAGTCTTTACTATGATATAAATCTATACATTTCATTAGAGTAAGATTTTCTGATGTAATGCTTGGATAATTTTTGGCAAGGAATTTTTTACTGAGCAAAGAGGCTTCAGTATAAGCCTCTAGCGGCAAGCTTCCTAATTCTTGATAGCCATTGGCTGAAGCTGATGAATCTTTAATAATTTCACGTGATTGATAGCCATTAGCAATACAAGAGCTTAAGGCATAATTTTTTAAATACTGCGTACCTGAATATTGATACCTAGCACCAGTTTGTGCTAGTGTTAAATTATTCCCGCAAAAAGCATAAAAACATGCTGCGTAAAATATTACTTTAGAAACCATATAGATGCCTCGCTTGCTTTATCAAAATAACAATGATCTGAACAATTCTCTCCATTCCATAAACTTGCATGACCTGTGGCATCTTTCCAGTCTACTTGGAAAACAATAATACCCTGCATATTAGAAAAATTTTCCGATTTAGGATGCTTTATAACTTTGTCAGCACTGCCAAAATTTTGAGTTAGGTAATTGATTAAATCTTGTACTCTATAAATATACCATTTTTTATCTGCTCCTGAAACTGTATTCCATATCCCCCGTGTGATATTATTTTCAGAATAATTTAATGCATAACTCATGCGAATTGCACAGCCATTAGTAAAACCTGTATTTGGGTCTTTTATTCCCATTTCAATATTTACAGCTACTTTGCCACCAATTACATCTGCTACGTGTTTGAGCGAACCATCTCCATATACTTTTTTAAAATTATCCAGCATTTTTGAGAAGATTGGTCTTGATTTTTCTGTCATATTATCTCCGTGATTATAATTTTTTACTACAACACATTTCATCTATTTTATATTATTAACTGTAAATTTATCTAACAATCTTTTATTAAAAATACTCCCTTCATAATATTTAATTTTATTTGCCTTAATTGGTTTACAGTTTTCTATTATAATAATTTCTGTATCTATTCCCATTTCTTTAATTTCTTGCGGCAGCATTAAGGCACGTTCCTGCTGATTTATAGAAATATTTCTACCGTGCATGTCTTTTCCGCCTAGGGTATAGCTATAATTTTCTATATTAATAGTCGTATTTCCTAATATTTTGCTGTATTCCTCTGCATCTCTTTGTTCACGAGGAGCAAATAATATCTGGCAGCCGCAGTTTGTGATGATATTTCTAGCACAATCTTCACCATATACCGATGATAACTGGCTTTCACTTTGATAAATTAATAACAAACGTAAGTTATATCCTGCAATATAACTAACTGCTTTTTCAATAATATCTACTTTACCTAAGGCTGTAAACTCATCTAATAAAATTAGAGCAGTTTCTTTCAATTCAGGATTTTGTTCCGGTAATTCATCTGTATTTAATTGAATTAGCTGTGAAAAGAAAATATTTAATAATTTAGAAGCTTGCGACAAACGGTTAGCCCCAATACAAACATATATACTTAATCTTTTTTTACGTATTTCATCTAAATTAAAATCATCTCTACTAGTACAATGAGCTACGGTTGGATTGCTAAATATCTGCATTTGTGCGTTAAATGTACCTAATACTGAAGTTTTGGTTTCTTGCGGAAGACTAAAATAACTATTTAATGCCATTTCAGTTGTTTCAGATAAAGCTATATCACTGCTTTTTACTAATTTGTTCCAAATTTCTAAGCTGAATGTTCCAATATCTCCGGCTAATTTAAATACATTAAACATATTAACTTGGCAGTCTATATATTGCTCTTGGTCTAATAAATATGAAACCAATCCTTGAAATAAATTGCAGCTGCTGTCATTCCAAATTGGGTCTTTATCATTAATCGGCCATAAAATTCTTGCGATAGTTTGGATATCACTCATGGTTTTATTTGGATTTCTGCTCACATAGGTTAAAGGATTATAGCCATGCGTATCTGTAATAAAAGGATTAAATTTAAAAACTTGGCTGAACCCAGCACGGTATCCAGAAGTTTTATCAAAATTTTCACCTTTAATATCTAAACATACAACGCTTGATTTCCAATGCAGTAAATTTGGAATAACAATACCAACACCTTTACCTGCACGGGTGGGCGCGGCTAAAGCAACAAATTTTGCCTGATTGAACTCTAAAAACTGGTTATTGAATTTACCCAACAAAATACTTGGTTTATTGCTTTCATTAATTATTTTATCAATCACTGTTTTATTTGGAATTTTTGGTAGAAGCCCAGCTTGGACAATCTCTTGTCTATTAGCAAATCTTGCATCGCCATGAGTTTTAGTATTTGAGTTTTTATATAAGAATTTAGCTTTAATATACAAATATATAGCTGCTGCACTAATTGATGTAAATGTTAAAGAAATTAATAGCCCTCTAACATATAAACGGCTAAGCTGATTTTGATTATTTAGCGGGATATTGTTATGATGCCAAGCCAGAATGTAGTTGCTAAATCTATACAAATACTGCTGATTATCCTCAATTTGCCATGGCATAACTCCATATTGAATTATGTTTATAATTCCGCTTATATAATTAACTATACATAAAAATATAATAATTAATAAAACATAAAATAAATTTTTTATTATTATCTTACTTTTTATCTCTAGCATATAACTTAATGAGTTGCCTTTTAATACACATAATATTATAAGCTATCTAATTTTTTAGTTATACTTAGTTTTATAAAAAACTAGTTAATATATATAAGATAATAACTGCCAAGACTAACTTAGATAAAAAAACTAAAAATTGCTGATAATGATAATTAGAGTTTATAATATCTATATTAATTGCACCTTTCACACCAGACCATAGCCAGCCTTCAATATCTTTGTCAGCAGTAATTTGTATATTTCTTTGAGAATTTTTTTCTTGTTTGGCACTACTAATACAAGATTCAAAATTGCCGATAATTGCACTTAAAATCAAAATAATATGTCTTGGAATCCATTCAATTATGCAAATTAAATAAGTATTGTTTAATTGTAAACATACATAGCGCAACATAATCCAGCTTAAACAGATAATATCCCCGTAAGGTAGAGAGAAAAATAGCAATGGTAATATAAAAGAATAGCACCACATTGACAGCATAGCTTTTCCGCATGCTTCAAAATTAGAGATATTATCTTTGTTAGCCTGCTGATTTGCCATATCATTGCCGTTAACAGCAAATAATTCTAGCCATTTTTTATAAATTCCTTTACTTTTAAATTCCGTCTGCCATGGATTTTGTATCGGCATGTTTATGCAAATTAAAGCTAGGATATAAAATACAGCATACGACAACCATACAGCATAATGATGTATTAATGTGTAGCATATTAATAATACTAACCAAAATAAAATTAAAAATGACAAGCGTGGTATTTTATAAGTAAATTTTCTTAAATGAGCTTTTTTATGTATAGCAAGCCTAACTTTGTCTACACCCAAATCTATAAGCTCTAAAAATCTAGCTTGTAAAGCAGATAAACTAGAATAAAACCATTGACTTAAAATAGCTAGAACTATAATTATAAACATGAATAATACTTGAATTTTTATGTTATTTAAATTTTATAATACAAAGCTAAGATAAGCCAGAAAAAGTTATTCTCTATGGAGTTTTATCATAAAAATAACAGTTAGGAATTTAAATTAGCAAAATACGTATTATTGTATAATATAATAATATAATCCAAATTATATACCAAAGTAATTTGATTATTGCTTTGCTCTTTTTACTTTTAATTTATTTTATAAGAGACTATCCAGCTATTCTTATTTCTTTGCTCCCAGCAAAAATATGTTGTATTATTTACTTATTTAAACATGCCTACGTATTTTTAATATAGAATATTTGAGAGAGTTAAATACGTATAGCTGATTTAAAAATAATCTGATATTTAGCAAATTCTTCAGGCTTATTAACATGTACCCATAACCTCATACTAAGTTCAACCATTTCTACAGAA
>JAHFQJ010000018.1 GCA_023266335.1 Burkholderiaceae bacterium | reverse complement strand
TGTTTGAATAGGCTTCGCCTGCCCGCATATGCTCTATGACAGCTTTACTTACGCCGTAGATTATGCGTTCAATAAAATCATTCTGATGCCCGTATTGAAGCTCGATAATATAAATATCGTCTTTATCATCTTTAACCAGCACATCAACACGGTTCGATTTATCATCAATATTTATTTTATTGCTTTCGCTTTCTAATAATTCCAGTATCTGAATTGGCTTTTCAAATAAATCAGTTAAAAAACCTTCTAATACCGCAAAATTAGCTTTATTGCGGAATAAGTACTTAATTGCAAAATCAAAGCTGATTAATTCTCTTGGTTCGGTTTTTTTAGTCATCATTTTATTTATGCAATCCATTAATTTTTAATTCTTGTATCATCTTTATTTTGTTTGTATTCAAATTCGCCAATATTTTTCTGTTTTTGCATTTCTCTGTCAATTGCCTCATTCTCAAATTTTTGATTAGCTTGTTTTATGCGTAACTGTTCCTCATCAAAATTTTTCTGGCGGATTTCTTGTTTATAACCTAGAATTTTATGTTCAATCTCATCACTTTGTTTATAAAACTCTTTTTTTATTTTATTGATACAATTATTTATAAAAAACCTTTTATAACATTCTTTTTCTTGTTCATTAGCTGTTTGTTTTATCAAAGATAATTTTTGCTTTTCATGTTTAATTATACTCTCATAATCAATATTTGAATTTGAAGAATTTGCATAGCTAATATTAAAATTATTTAATGCTAAAATTAGCAGGAATAAATTTTTTATGAAACTATTCATTATAACACTGCTCCATTTTCTAATAAAACTTTATTAACTAAGTTTAAATCTACTGTAGTTTTATGTGCCTGACCTAAACCATTTAATAATATAAACTGAATATTTCCTGCATGATTTTTTTTATCTTTACTCATGTTTTTTATGTATTCAGATATTTTTATAGGCGGGCTATATATGGGTAATCCGGATTTTTTGATTAAAGTGTTAATTCTATTTTGTTCTTCCTGATTGATAAATCCAAGTAATTGAGATAAATGAGCTGCCATAATCATACCACATCCGACAGCTTCACCATGAAGCCATACACCATAACCCATAGCTGTTTCTATAGCATGACCAAATGTATGACCAAAATTAAGATATGCCCGTATATTTTGTTCTTTTTCATCTTTTTGCACAAAATCAGCTTTGATTTTACATGACACATAAATAGCTTCAATTAAACTATTTATATCTAAATTCAGCATATTTTCTATATTGCCCTCTAACCATGCTAAATAATTAACATCTGCAATACAGGCATGCTTAATTATTTCTGAAATTCCAGCAATTAATTCACGCTTTGGTAATGTTTTTAATGTTGAAATATCTGCAATCACCGCTTGAGGCTGACAAAATGCCCCTATCATATTTTTACCTAAAGCATGGTTAATTCCTGTTTTACCTCCCACTGATGAATCAACTTGGGATAATAAAGTTGTCGGCACTTGTATAAATTTTATACCCCGCATAAAGCTGGAAGCAGCAAACCCTGCCATATCTCCAACTACACCACCGCCTAATACGGTTATAATGCTTTGTCTGTCAAAATCATGTTCAAGCAGCTTAGTAAAAATAATATCTAAATATTGCCAAGATTTATATTCTTCTCCATCCGGCAGTTCTGCGATATAAATATGTGGAGTAATAGCTGATAAGGTTTTAGCAAGTTTATCTGCATATAATTGAGAAACTGTGGTATTAGTAACAATTAAAACTTTTTGATTTTGCTTAATATGAGGCTGAAAATATTTAACTTCATTTAATATATTCTCGCCAATATGAATGGGATATTGATGATAGCTAAGATTTACATTTAGTGTTTTAGTCATATATAACTATTTAAATTTAAAAAATTACTTTATTATAGCATTAGATATATTTTGAATAAATTGTGCTAAAACTTCTATTTGCTGATTTTTTGGAGTATGTTCTAAAATGCTAATAAGTTTACTTCCAATCACAATACCATCTGCATGTTTTGAAATTTTAGCCGCTGTTTCATGGTTATCAATACCAAAGCCGACAGTAATTGGTAAATTGATATTTTGTTTAATTGTGGGCAAATAATCAACCAAACTTGATATATCCAAGGTTTTTGCACCTGTTACACCTTTTAGAGCAACGTAATAAATATAGCCGCTAGCATGGGAATTTATATATTCCATTCTTTCTTTAGATGTAGTTGGGGAAATTAAATAAATATTATGTAAATTGTGTTTTGCAAATATTTCTCTATCTTTATCATGTTCCGGAGGCATATCTACTAATAATATTCCGTCAACTCCGCTAGCTTGTATTTTGTCTGCTAATTTATCTATTCCAAAAACTTGTTTGTAATAACTGAATGTATTAGCATATCCCATTAACACTATGGGTGTAGTCTTATTTTTTTCTCTAAAAGATTTAACTATATCTAAAATATCAATTAAACTTACTCCAGCCCTAACTGCTCTATCAGACGATCTTTGTATAGTTGGTCCATCTGCCATAGGGTCAGAAAAAGGCACACCTAATTCTATAATGTCTGTCCCATTATTTGCCATAGTATGCATAATTTGCACAGTGTCTAGCATAATAGGGTCGCCAGCTGTAATAAATGTTACTAAAGCAGGTTGACTTTTCTGCTTTAATAATAAAATAGAAGAGTCTATGAGATTAGATATTTTTTGAAATTGAGACATAATATTATTATTAAACTATTAAGAATGTGGAAACTAAGCATCTATTTTAGTATCTGCTTTAGATTTTTCTAGGCATTCGCCTACATCTTCAGTGACGCTGGATTCAATCTGTAAAACACCCATAGAAACTATATATTTTAATGCCTGCTCTACGCTTAAATCTAAATTTTTTACATCATTACGTTCAACAATTAATAAAAAACCGGACGTAGGGTTTGGAGTTGTTGGTACAAATACACTAATATATTTTTCATAATTATTATTTTGGCTAATATCGTTATGGAGCGCAATAATAGGATCTGGAGTAATAACACTATCCGGCGTGCCGGTAACAAAGGCAATTGTCCAAATACCTTTTTTTGGATATTCTACTAGTACAGCTTCTTTAAATGATTGACCATTGTCTGACAACAAAGTATCTGATATTTTTTTAATGGTTGAATAAATAGATTTAACGATAGGAATATGGTTTACAAATTTGTCCCATAATTCTATCCACCATTGACCCACAATATTTCCCGCAAATAACCCAGTTAAAAATATTATCGATATAATAACCAATAAGCCAATACCGGGAATACTGGCTATTTCTAATAATATTGGAGGAATATTTATTCCAAATAAACCTTGAAACCAAATTAATAATGATTTAAAAATTGAATTAATACTTCCAAATACAAGTTTAAGCAACCAAACAGTTATACCTATAGGTAACCATACTAGCAATCCAGCAAGCAAATATTTTTTCATATTAAATTATTTTGGTACTTCACTAGCAGAGACAGGATTAGCATTAAGATTAGATTTTTTTTGAGTTTGCGAAACCTGAGGTTTTTTTGATAACTGGTCTAATAAACTTGATGAAGGCTTATAACCACTAAACCAGTTAATAGCTATAGTTGCAGTAAAAAATACTACAGCCAATACTGCTGTGGTTCTAGATAAAAAATTTGCTGAACCACTTGCGCCAAATACGCTGTTAGAGCTTCCGCCGCCAAATCCGGCACCTGCATCTGCACCTTTGCCATGCTGTAATAAAACTAAACCAATAATAATTAACCCACTTATAATTTGTGAAATCATTAACAAAAATTTTATTATCTGCATATTTTCCTGATGTTAGCTATTTTTATAAAAAATATTTAAATATATAAACTAATCATTCCAAGCAATTTTAGCTATATATTATGAAAGTTTATATGTTATATATGCGTAATGTCAATGGGTTTACCTAAATATATGCCCTCACATACTCTATCTACTTGAACTTACGCTTACGTCGTTGTTAACCTTGCATTAAAATCCAGATGAGCAAAATATTCTATATTTTAGGTTAATAATTAATTTATAAAATCTTGTATAGAACTATAAATTCCATTTTCATCTAAACCATTCAGAGCCAGTAATTTTGCTGTGTCTCCATGGTCAATATATTCATCTGGCAAACCTAATAATAAAGTTTTAGGTATATTTTTTAATTTTAATTTAGAAATTTCTTCTAGGCATGCACTGCCTGCACCACCCATTAAACAGCCCTCTTCCGCCATAATAACATGAGTGTAATCTTTGCAAATGTCTTTGATTAACTCTTTATCAATCGGCTTGATAAATCTCATATTAACTACAGTTGCATTTATTCTTTTGCCAATATTTAAACATGGGTTAACCATTGAACCAAAAGCTAAAATTGCCGTTTTAACTTGCGTATTATCTTCAAAATTTGCTGTGTAAAGTATAGAAGATTTACCCCATATAATTTTTTGATTATTATTGTCAATAATTGCATTTCCTCTTGGATAACGCACGGCTACAGGATTATTCTGAGCGTAAGCTATATCCAGCATATCTGATAGTTCCTGCGCATTACTTGCTGCCAATAGACTTAAATTTGGAATACAGCGTAAATATGCCAAATCATAATTACCTGCATGAGTTGCCCCATCTGCACCAACTAGACCAGCTCTATCGATTGCAAATATTACGGGTAAATTCTGCAAAGTTACATCATGAATTAACTGATCATATGCTCTTTGTAAAAATGTTGAGTAAATTGCAACTACTGGTTTTAAGCCTTCGCAAGCTAGTCCAGCAGCGAACGTAACTGAGTGCTGTTCGGCAATGCCGGCATCAAAATAACGGTCTGGATATTGTTTTTCAAATTCAACAAGCCCTGAACCTTCTCTCATTGCAGGAGTTACTGCTATTAATTTATTGTCTTCAGCTGCTTTTTTGCATACCCAATCTGAAAATATTTGTGTATATGTTTTATTAGAAGAAACTGAATAATTTGATGTAATGCCTTCATGGGGGTTAAATTTACCCGGTCCGTGATATAAAATAGGATCAGCTTCAGCTAGTTTATAACCTTGCCCTTTTTTAGTAACAATATGCAAAAATTGAGGTCCTTGCCCCTGTTGAATAATATGCTGAATATTTCTTAAAGTTGGTATTAATGCATTTAAATCATGCCCATCAATAGGTCCGATATAATTAAATCCAAATTCTTCAAATAATGTAGCTGGAGTAATCATGCCTTTAGCATGTTCTTCTACTTTTTTAGCTAACTCTAATACGGGCGGAGCTACTTTTAAAACTTTATTTAAACCTTTTTTTGTAGCAGCATAGAATTTACCGCTTAACAAACGGGCTAAATACTTATTTAATGCTCCTACAGCCGGAGATATTGACATATCATTGTCATTTAATATGACTAATAAGGGTAGTCCTTTATCAGCACCAGCATTATTCATTGCTTCAAATGCCATGCCTGCACTCATAGCGCCATCGCCAATTACTGCTATAGATATACGTTTTTCTTTTTTTATTTGACTAGCTTTTGCCATGCCCATAGCAGCTGATATACTGGTTGAAGAATGCGCTGTCCCGAATGCATCATATTCACTTTCACTGCGTTTTGGAAACCCGGAAATGCCGTCTAATTGACGTAAAGTATGCATTTTATCTTTGCGTCCGGTTAATATTTTATGCGGATATGATTGATGACCCACATCCCAGATTAATCTGTCATATGGAGTATTAAATATATGATGAATTGCAATTGTAAGCTCTACTGTTCCTAAATTAGAAGATAAATGACCACCGGTTTTAGATACGGATTCTAAAATAAAATCTCTTAATTCCATCGATAGTGCTTTTAATTTATCTATATTAAAATCTTTTAAATCAGCAGGAAAATTTACTGAATTTAATACAGATATTTTGTTATCCGTATTAGTTTGCATATTTTCTATTTCTTCTAAATTTTGGCAGGCATCAGTCATATCAGTCATATTAGTTAAATTTATCGTGTATTTTAAAGCTGAATTATTCATGCATTAAATTATGCATTTTTATTTAAAGCTTATATAAATAGCTGTTATATTCTAAAACTTTTGGCTATTATATATTAATATTTTGATAATTTGTATAAATTTAACCATTGTAATCCAAATACCGGATAATGAAAAAGAACAAATATGGCAGAAAATAAAATATAACTAGCCAGCATCTATCCTAATTCCGACTCATTTCCGCACATTACAATTGCAATTTCATAATTTGTCAAAAATTTACTTTGAGTGTAATCAATTAATTTACGCAAATCAGAAATTGAATAGAGTTTCTTTTTATCATAAGCTCCAATAAGCTTAAAATGCTGAATAAAATGCCTTATGGATTGAAACTCCAAGGGTATATTTACAAATTCTAAATGTTTTATATGGGCGTATTTTTTAATTATTTGTGGTGATATTAATTGATGTAAGGCACATTTTATACCCAATTCATCATGTATTTGCCGCCAATTTTTAAAGCTGTTTGAGGTTGGTATGGTAAATGCAAGATATTTGACTTTTGTGATATTATTTTTAATATATAAATTTATATCATCAAACCATTGCATACACATATTTGACAATATTATATCACTGTTGTTTTGATTAAATTTTAGATATTCAGCATTAATGTTAATATATGATACATTTATGTTTTTTTGATTTTGATTTTTATGCTGAATAATTGATAACTTATTTTTACACATATCCAGCATATTATTTGATATATCTGCCAACTCTAGATTTGCTGTGATTCCTGTTTCAATTAAATAATCTAAGATAATCTCACTTAAAAACCCGCTGCCGCAACCTAATTCCAATATTTTTTTTGTATCTTTTAATTCTAAATTAAATATATTTTTACTAATAATCCATTCAAAAAATTTATGTGCAATAATTTTTTGTGCAAATGCATATTCATCATAATTAATAGCTTGATTAAACTGCAATTTTATTATTCCCATATAAAATAATGCTATAATGATTTTATTGTGATTACTATAATTATATATAGTTTCTTAGTCTTTTAGCTATACATATTAACTAATAAAAGGATACATAATGTTTGGTGGAAAAAATATGGCTCAACTTATGCAAAAAGCCAAAAAAATGCAGGAAGAATTATTAAAAGCCCAAGAAGAATTAGGAAAAACTCACGTTACAGGTCAATCTGGTGCTGGTTTAGTTGAAGTAGTGATGACATGCAGTTATGAAATTATAAATGTAAAAATTGATCACAGCCTTTTTAAAGACATTAATAATGATGATGTAGAAGAAGATGCAGCAACTGTAGCAGATTTAGTATCGGCCGCATTTACTCATGCATTTGAACAAATAAAGGATAAAACGCAAAATAATATGGGCGGGTTAAAAGATATGTTGCCTAGCGGTATGCAATTTCCGTTTTAAAATTATGTTTAAATCATCTAATTTAGATATAAAATCTGCATAGCTGCTGTTATTTTCGATTATATAATCAGCAGATGCTCTGTATTCCTCATTAGCAGGCTGCTGCTGTATTATTTTAGCAGCCATGTCTTGGCTTAAACCCCGATGCATAATTCTTTGTATACGCACAGAGTAATCTGACTCTACCGTAATAACCTTTTGCACTTGAGAATGCCAAAAAGCTTGATTTTTGCCAATGAACAAAGGAACAACATAAAGTATATATTTTAAATACGGCTTGATGTACTCTAAATGCTTAGCCTTCTGCATAGCATAAACTTGGATTAAAGGATGTAATACTTCTTCTAATTTAAGTTTAGCAATTTCATTATTAAATATCAGATTACGCATATAATCACGATCAAGCTCCCCATTCTCAGTTAAGCTTTTATTGCCAAAAGCATTTGCCAGCATTGGAATTGCTATGCCGTCTTTTGCGGTAATTAATTTGGTAATTTCATCGGTATCTACAATACCAGCACCATGCTTTGATAAATGGTTAGCCGCTAAACTTTTACCTGTACCGATTCCGCCAGTTAATAAAAAAATCTGCATTACACTGCAACCTTTGCTCTAATTGAGTCTTGAGGCACATAATCTAGTAAAGCAATATCGTCAAAATGATATGAGAAAATATCTTTTGGTTTATTTAATAATTTTAATTGCGGTAATTTTGCAGGAATTCTAGTCAACTGTAATTTTGCCTGTTCAATATGATTTGTATACAAATGCACATCTCCACCCGTCCAAACAAAATCTCCTACTTCAAACCCGCATTGATGTGCAGCTAAATATGTTAATAGTGCATAACTTGCAATGTTAAATGGAACGCCTAAAAATACATCTGCACTTCTTTGGTAAAGCTGGCATGATAGAACATTTTCGCACACATAAAACTGAAATAAACAATGGCAAGGAGGAAGTGCCATTTTATCCACATCGCTCGGGTTCCATGCTACAACTAAGTGTCTTCTTGAATCTGGGTTATGTTTAAGATTAAAAATTAAATTTTGAATTTGGTCTATATATTCACCATTTGGTGTTTGCCAGCTACGCCATTGTTTTCCATATACTGGCCCTAAATCTCCATATTCATCTGCCCATTCATTCCAAATTCTTACGCCATGCTTTTGTAAATAATCTATATTGGTATCACCATTTAAAAACCATAATAACTCATGTACTATGCTTTTCCAATGCAATTTTTTAGTAGTAAGCATGGGAAAGCCAACATTTAAATCAAATCTCATTTGATAACCAAACGTACTTAATGTGCCTGTACCTGTTCTATCTGTTTTTAATTTTCCTTCATTCAGCAAAAAGTTTAATAAATCTAGGTATTGTTTCATAAGTATTTTTATTTTTCTTCATTTTTAGAATTTTGATATGCATTATTGCTATCTAATTTTATATCTTTATTACGTTTAAATGGCGAAATTTTTCCTGACCATATATTTTTTAATTCACCTAAAAATAAAATTGTTGCGCCTAAAGCAATCATTGGTAAACATAACCATTGCCCCATTGTCCAGCCCAATGCCTGCAAGCCTAAAAATGCATCAGGTTCCCGGAAAAATTCTGTAAAGAATCTAAGAGTGCCATAAAAAAATAAAAATAAGCCGGAAGCAGTGCCGGAAACTCTTGGTTTACGTAAATATACCCACATAATTATAAATAAAATTAATCCTTCTGCTGCCATTTGATATAATTGCGACGGGTGTCTGGTTAAACCATCATTTGCTTTTGGAAATATGATACCTAAATTTGAAGATGTAATTCTTCCCCATAATTCGCCATTAATAAAATTACCGATACGCCCAAAAAATAACCCAACCGGCACAATGGGTGCAATAAAATCGCTAATTGTGAAAAAAGTTTTTTTAGATTTATAAGAAAATAGCAAAATGGCTGTCATCACTCCAATTAAACCGCCATGGAAAGACATTCCTCCATGCCAAACTTTAAATATTTCTTGTAAATTTTGGCTATAAAAAGTCCATTGATAGAATAATACATATCCGGCTCTTCCGCCAATTACTACGCCTAAAATGCAGTAAAACATTAAATCATCTACTTCTTTGAATGTCCAATTTCTATAATGAGAATAGTTTTTTATACGAAAACGCATAAGAAAAGAGGCTAACACAAACGAGATTAAATACATTAATCCGTACCAATGGATAGCAAAACTGCCTATTTTAAAAGCAACTGGGTCAATTTGTATCATACATTGAGATAAAAGAATAAATGACATATTATTATATGTGTATTAGAGTAGATTGTGAAGGATTAGGTATTATACTAAATTAAATAATATTTGAATTTAAAGTTAAAATATATTTAATAATATATGATATAATACATTATAATTAATATGTAAATTTGGAGGTTTATATGTTTGGTCACTTGGCTGATAGGGTAGTTAACTCCATGAATAATTATGGATACACTGGTTTTAATGGACATCAGCCGCAGGGCAGTCCGTATATAAATCCAGCTTATCCTCCAGCAAATCCATACCATCTTCATTATTCAACACAGCAACCAAACTTTGCTCCGCCATCAATTTTAGGTCGACGCCCTTCTTTAAGAGATTTTATGAATATCCCAAATATGGTTTCACAGCACATGATGGGAAGTGTTTTTTGGCCTGGTGTGTACAATAATGTCCAACAACAGCCGAATATGCTTCCGCATTCTATGGCTGGTGGTATTAATCAACCTCCTGTGTTAAATATTAATCCGCGGCTGTCTGCTGATGTATTTGCATCTTTACAACGTAATAATTTTGTAGGTAATCTGCAGGGTAGAGAACAAAATATACTGCAGCATGTGCAATTATTTTTAAATGAAGCTAGAGTGTCCGATCATGGGAATGCTATTGCGCATCAGCTTACAAATATGTATTTAGAGCAGGAATTTGCAAGACAGAATTCTCCACAGCCTCAAATGCCAACTCCACCGCCGATTCATAACCCGTTTAATCAAAATCCTAATCCTGGATGAATAAATCACGGCGGCGGTGATATATTTAGTTTGGCAAACCAAGCAGTTAATAATAGAATTGAAGGATTGCGGCGAGAGAATCCTTATATGAGTAATGCACAGCTTGCCTCTATCTTAAATCAAGATTCGCGACAGAATTTACAAGGAACAAACCAAGCTCATAGAATTGGTAATTTTGTAATTAATGATCATCACCCAAACAGGCATGGTTACTATAATGGTCATCATCATGACTGCGATGATTATGGTGCGGTTTAAATTAAGTGTAACTAACTATAGAAAATATAATGATAAAAAAGCATGCAAATTTAAGTCTAAATATTATTATATTAATGGTTGAGCGCATTCTACAAATGCTTCTGTCAATTGCATGCATAGGATTTATAGCCCATAGTCTTAACATTGAAGATAACGGCAAATTTGCTTATGCCTACAGCCTTAGCACTGTGCTTGTAACTTTAAGTTATTTTGCCGGCAGTGAATTGATTATATCTAAATTAAGTAAATATAAATTTGTTCAAAAAAATATTATAACTACCGGATTTTACTTAAGAGTAATTTTTGGTATTGTTTGTTTAATTACATCTTTTATATTTTCTTTTATCTATATCCATGATAGTGAAGTCCGACTTACATTTTTGCTGTGTATAATTGGTCCTTTAGTTGGCGAATCTATTTATATTTTAGGATGCTGGTTTACTGCAAACCGGTTAAATTTCTGGTTTAGTATTGCAAGAACAATTGGTTTATGCGGCAGATTTTTTACTATTTTATATCTAAGTAAATTTACTTGGGTAAAAATGCATCATTTTGCTTATGCTTATGCAGTAGAAGCAGTTTTTATCAGCTTTTTTACGATTTTATTTTATTTTAAACATCAAAAAAGCCCAAAATGGGGTAAATTAAATAGATTAATATTTAAATCTTTATTTAAAGATGGTATGTTAATTGGAACAAGTTTAGTTTTATATTATCTATTTTTAAGATTTGATAGAATTTTATTAGAAAAATTAGTAGATTACGAAAGCCTTGGATTATATACAACAATTATGCAGCTAAATGATGCATGGTTAAATATTGGAATTATGATTTGCAGCATTTTAGGTCCTTATTTTATTTTTAATTGTAGAGACAATAAGGAAGCACAAGTCAGACTATATAAAATTATGTCAGTTATGATAGCTGCATCTGTTTTAACGGCTTTAATTTTACCATTTATTTCATATTCATTAATTATCAAAATTTTAGGCAAACAATATACTCACGGCGTTTCATTATTAAATTTAGGGATATTTTTAGCTGTACCTGTATTTATGAATCAAGTATTTACTTTATGGTGGCTAAGAGAAAAAGCTTATAAAACACAAATATTTATATGGATAATTGGTATCGTTACTATGTTTGGCACTAGCGGTATTTTAGTACAGAAATATAATATAACTGGTATGCTATATTGTGTATTTTTAGCTTATATTATTATGCTTGTTTTTCAGTTTGTATATATAAATTATCCTAAAATAAAAGGGGGCAAATAATAGATAATATTTTATTTATTAAAATATATTATTCTAATATAACACTATAAATTACATTCTCGATATATTTAATATCAATCTTATCATTTATTTTAGGAACTAATATAGCTATGCTACCTAATTTATCTTGAGATAATTTTCTATAATAATTATATTTCCATTTCTCATTTTTTATAAAAATTCCTATATATAGTAATAAAAAATACTTCTCTTTATCCGATAAATTATCACTATATTCATTTTTTAAATATAGTACGGCATTATCCCCGCTTGTTAAAAAATCTCTATTTTGATAAAACACCTCCCCAACACTTCCATTCAATGCCACAGTAAGGCAATTTTTATCAAAATTAGGTTCTTCATCTGTAAAATGACTAATGCCATTATTCTTAGAAGTAGTTGTTATATAGGGTATATTGCCTTCAAGATTAATAGAATTTTGTGGCGGAGCATTTCTTTTTTTAATATTACAAATATTGCCTAGCTTAACATTTTCAGTAAGTTGTAATTCTTTAAATTCTTTAATATAAGTATATTGACGATTTTCCTTATAACAATTATATTTTTTATTTATTTCACATAAAAATATTTCTTGTTTTTTAATACGTTCTGGGGTTATTTGCCTTCCATACTTATACTTCCATATATTATTTCTTAATTGAAAAACAATTTGATATAATGACTCTATTTCTAATTTCTCTTTTGGCAATAATACTAAACAATTATCATCAACACAACACGGATAATTCTGAACAAAGGCATATCCTATAGAGCCTGTACTAGGTATAGTAATTATAGGACATTGGTATTTAGCTTTAATATCAAAATAGCCGTAAATTCCATTATCTGTGCCTTTAGAAGAGATCAAAATTGTTTTACCTTCACAACCTTCAAGCCATTCTTTATTATGGTATTCTTTTTGCCCATATTCAATATTAAATAAATCATCAATTATATTCATATAACTATTTGGTAAATTTATGAGAAAATCTTATATTAAAAGCAATATTTTCTCTTATTAATTCATCTACCCCTTGCTGAATTTCATTTATAGTTGGGATTTTGCTATCTATATAATTCTCAGGAGATAAATCTAAATTTTTATCATTTATGTCTAGCGGACATATTTTTTTAATTTCCGGAATATTTACAATAGTGCTATCTGTATTAAAATGTATAAATCCTTGTAGTTCATCAGTTATTTCAGATATTATGTCTTTTACTTTTAAATTTTTTAATCTTTTCCCCTTCTTTTTTCTGAAGCCGTCTAGTATTGCCCTAGCAAAATATACATTTTTACTGTAATCATGAGAAATTCCTTTTTTTATAAAAAGACCAATTGTACCAACACTCACTGGATAAAATAAATCATCTGGTAAGGTTATACTTGCTAAAAGAGTATTATTATCTAAGAGATTTTTTCTCCAGTTCTTGCCGCTGTTTTCAACCAATACGGAAATAGGAATAATTGCAAATAATAGTCCTCCGTCAATCATTTGTGAAAGAGCATATTCTATAAAATGACTTTCTTTTTCATCTCCTTTTTTCAAGGCAAATGGAGGATTCATTAACACTTTTGTTATACTAGGATTTTTATTTTCCTGTACTTTATTATCTTTCTTATAAGGATTTACTATTCCAGAGTTATTTTCATCTTTATCAATGGAAACATAAAAACAGCTTCCTTCTTTTATCTTATGTCTCCCGTCCCCTCTAAATATCATATTTACAAGAGCAAGAGCAATTACTTCATCATCTTCCTCTATTCCAAATAAATTATTTTTCTTAAAATTATCAATTTGGTTTTTATTAGAAGTTTTTTTTACATAATCTAGAGCTGAAACTAAAAATCCCCCTGTTCCGCAAGTTGGGTCTAAAACATAATCATTATTTTTAATATTTAAAACTTTAACTGCAAAATTTGTGACATGCCTAGGGGTTAGAACAATTCCTATTTCCTTTGCGCCATTACCATATTTTAAAAATTTTTCGTAAAATGTGCCAAGTACATCATTACCGGAATTCATTGCATTTTTAATATCTAAAGTCTGTAGCTGATTATAAGTTTTTTTTATGGCATTTTTGTATTTTGTGTGATTTTCATCACTAGATGGTAATTCAAGTTTTATGAAATTTAAAAAATTATCTTTTTTAGCTTCTCTTAATTTTTCTTTAATTGAAGTATTGATAGTTTCCACTAATGAGCAAGCATTGCTTTGATTTATATCCATTTTAAAATCAGAGGCTAAAGACAAAATTATTCCTGCAATAAATCTTGCTCTCTTATTTTTATTAATTCCAGCATCATGCAGAATCTCATTTATTTCTTCAGCAGCAGCTATATATTTTTCTTCGGGTAAATCTGGTAAATCTGGTAAATCTTTATAGTTATTATCACTATATTTTAAAATATATTGGGCTTGTTTTTTTGAAAGTAAGGTATTCTTTTTATTATCATTAAATAAAATTGATTCCCAGCTTTCATTTCTAAAAAACTGATTTTCTATAATAAATCCATCGTCATTATTTCCAGCAATTCCGCTTATTATAAGAGATTTAATTTTTTTAGATTTATTAATTTTCTCTGCATATATTTTTGCTTCAGAAATAGCCGTATCTATTTTATTTTTATCCCTTTTACCTTCAATAATCCAGAAAATATTCTCTTCTAATATAACAATCGCCTCAGGTCTATCTAGTTTTAGGCATTCTTTTATATCTTTATTATGCAAACACTCATTTTGCTTATAGACTTCCCCATTATCATTCCTAAGCGGATTTTTTACATTCCAGCCTAATAATGTTAATTCTTTAGTTATGTATTCGTATACATCTACTTCTGTAGATTTAGGTAATTTTTTATTCATTTTCTAAAAGAATTAATGATTAATTCTAATGTTATTTTTATACTCATAAGCATGTCTATGTTTATTTGATATTCATGGGCAATATTACTACAAATTCCCTTATTTTACAATGCAATGGTTTGTTGCATTTTAGAATTTGTAAAATACATAATTAACTAAATTTATTATGCTTAGCATAAATACAGTAATAATTATTATACTTGAATTTATATCTGTGTTGTTGTTAAAATTATTCATATATGCCTATAACAAACCACTCAATATAATCCTAATTTTTATAAAAACTAAACCATGATAAAAAAAGTTTTACTTATTTTTGGCACACGCCCTGAAGCTATAAAAATGGCAAGCATTTTTCATACATTAAAGCATAATAATTTATTTAATGTAAAAATTTGTATAACAGGGCAACATAAAGAAATGTTAGAGCAAGTATTAAATTTGTTTGGCATAACGCCGGATTATAATTTAAATTTAATGCAGTCTAATCAAACCTTGGAAAGTTTAACTTCTAATATTTTACTTAGTCTTAAATCAGTATTATTAGATTTTTTACCTGATATTGTATTGGTACATGGCGATACGACTACAACTATGGCATCTTCATTGGCATGCTTTTATCATAAAATTAAAGTTGGTCATGTTGAAGCTGGGCTTAGAACTAACAATAAATATTCACCATGGCCGGAAGAAATAAACCGCAAAATTACGGCAAATATTGCTGATTTTCACTTTTGCCCTACTGCTGCAGCTAAGAAAAATTTATTAAATGAAGGCTATAAAGAAAATTTGTATATTACAGGCAACACAGTAATTGATTCTCTGCTTTTAATTCAGCAAAAAATTTATAATGATGAAAATTTAAAGAATAAATTATCCGGAAAATTTGATTTTATTGATAAAAATAAAAAGCTAATTCTTGTAACCGGACACCGCAGAGAAAATTTTGGTTTAGGGATTTCATCAATATGCTATGCATTAGAAGAATTATCCAATAGAAATGATGTACAAATTGTTTACCCCGTGCATTTAAACCCTAACATACAAAATCCGGTAAAAGAAATATTACAAGAATGTAAAAATATATTTTTATTGTATCCGCAGGAATATTTAGATTTTGTTTACTTAATGATAAATAGCTATTTAATTTTAACCGACAGCGGCGGTATTCAAGAAGAAGCATCTGCAATAGGTAAGCCGGTTTTAGTCATGCGTGATACAACTGAAAGACCTGAAGCCATTGAAGCTGGAATTGCAAAATTAATTGGTACACATAAAAAAGATATTATTGAAAATGTTATTAAATTGCTGGATAATAAAGCAGAATATGAATATATGAGCCAGATTAAAAATATTTACGGCGATGGTACTTCCTCGATCCAAATTCAAAACATTTTATTAGAACACCTATAATATGCAAAAAATTCCAAAAATTATTCATTACTGCTGGTTTGGAAGAAATAAAAAGCCTGAATTGGTTTTAAAATGCATGGCATCTTGGAAAAAGCATTTAGCTGATTATACGTTTATTGAATGGAATGAAGATAACTTTGATTTAAATATAAATAATTATGCTAAACAAGCATATGCATGTAAAAAGTGGGCATTTGTTACAGATTATGTAAGATTATATGCCTTAAATACTCAAGGCGGCATATATTTAGACAGTGATGTAGAAGTTTTTAAAAATTTAGATGAGTTTTTATTGCATAGCGCATTTAGCGGTTTTGAAAATTTTAAAGGGCATTTATCCCCCATTACTGCAGTTATGGGTTCAGAAAAAAATGGTGTATGGATTAGCAGTTTGCTTAAAGAATATGAAAGTAAAAATTTTATTATTAATAATCAGATGAATTTAACCACTAACACTAAATCTATCAGTGAGCAGTTAATTAATAAATATAATATAAAAGTTGACGATAGCTATCAAGTTTTAGCTGATGATATACACATTTATCCTAGTGATTATTTTTGTAATGATTCACCTAATAGCTATGCTTTACATCATTTTAACGGAAGCTGGATTCCCAAAAGGCAGAAAATTTTATCTAAAATTAAAAGCTTTTTGTTGGGAAGATAATATTTATTCATGAAGAATTTTGTATATTCCACTAAATTTAATATTAGCATTTCAATAATTGAAAAAATTACCCAATTACTAGTAACTCTATTATGCTTAAAAATTATGGCTAAGAGTTTATCATTAGAAGATTATGGTAAATATACTTACGCCGCCTCGTTAGTAGTTATGTTCGGCAGTTTAACCTGCTGGGCTGGTTCAGAATTAATTATCCCGAAACTAAGCAGATATAAATACTTAAGACCTAGTATTATAACTCACGGCTGGTATTTAAGAGTTTTTTATACTGTGTTTTCATTTATTATTGGTATATTTATTGCATATTTTTATATTAACGATGATAAAATCCGTTTTGTATTTTTAATATTGATGCTCATGCCTATTTTTATGGAAGTAGGCGGCATATTTATATGTTGGTTTATGGTTATAAATCAATATATTTGGATAAGCTTAGCCAGATTTTTGGGTTTAATTATCCGTTTATGTGCAGTATATTGCATAGCTTTTTATAAATTCAGCTTTGAATATTTTGCTTATGCTTATTTGTTTGAATTAATAGCTTTTAGTGTATTTTTACATTCAGCATATTTTAATTCTGAACAAAGAATGCGGTGGGTAAAATTTGATAAAGTTATTTTAAAAAAATTATTATATAACGGCGCATTAATTGGAATTGGTTTAAGCACTAGCTTTTTATTTTTAAGATTAGACAGATTTTTTTTAGAAAAATATGTGTCTTTTAGTGAACTAAGTATTTATTCAACAGCAATGCAGTTAAGCGATGCTTTTATTTTAGTTGTACAGTCTATATTGATAGTTTTAATTAATCGGCTAATTTTTGCATATAAAACACCCAGAAAAATTAAGCAGATTATTTTTTTTATTTTAGGCATTAGCCTATGCGGAATTGTAGGCTGTATGATTTTATCAGAATATATAATTTATTTTTTATTAGATGACCGATATATTAAAAGCGCACATGTGTTAAATCTAGCAGTCTGCATAGCTCCATTTATTTTACTCAATTATCTATTTTACAATATATTTTTACACTATAAATGTTATATTTTAATTGGAAGTATATGGGTGTTTGGTGTAGTATCTATGCTGATTTTATGCAATATTCTTATACCTGAATTTCATATATACGGAGCGGTTTATTCTATAGGAATAAGCTATCTTCTGATGAATATAGTTTATGTATATAAATATGTGAAACTCAGACAAATGTTAGACAAAAAAATAGAATTAGGCAAAATATATTAAAGTTTGAATAATACAAATGTTTTAATAGACTAATAAAGTATATAATTCAAAGTAAAAATAATTTAAGTTTATTTAAAAGGATATAAATAATGATTGCTAGACAAGATATTGACTATGCACTAATTGAAACAACAAGACCGCCTATATATACAGCTATGAAATATTGGGGTAAAAAACCCCACAACATTTGGGCTGAATACATCGAGAATTATACCCCAGAAAATGGAGTATTTCTAGATCCTTTTTGTGGAAGTGCCGTGTCGGTTCTTGAGGCTTTAAGATTAAAAAGAAAGGTTATCGGCTTTGATTTAAATCCGCTGTCATCTTTTATACTTCAGGTAATGACATCAAAGTTTGATCTAAAAGATTTTTATGATGCTGTCCAAAAGATTATCCAAAATGTTGATTCTAATAAAGACTATAAAAAATTATATCGCTATGGAGATCAGTATATTCACCATATTAAATGGAATGATAATTCAATATATGAAGTGGGGTATATTACAATTAATGAAAAAGGCAAAGAAAAAAAGTATTTAAGAGATGCCGGCAAATTAGATGAACAGGCTGTTAAATTCTCAGAATCTGTTGATATCAAAGGACAAGGACTTTATTATCCGGATGAAGTTTTTCCAAAATCCCCTTCATTCAGTGCTTCATTCATTGCAAGTATTGGGGGTAATAATTTCTCTAATATATGGACAAAGCGCAATGTTTTTGTTCTTGCTCTTATTTTTAATCAAATTATTAAAAGTGATAATCCTGAAAATATTAAACAGCAGCTTCTTTTTGGTTTTATTCAAACTGTTCACCTATGTACCAAAATGAATGTACCAAGAAATTCAGGAGCGGAACGTCCATTTTCTACTAGCTGGGGCAGGTCTGCGTATTTATGTGCTAAGCGGCAGATGGAACAGAATCCTCTATATGTATTTGAAGGAAGCTGTTTTGGCAAGCAGTCCGTAGAGAGTTGTCTTAAGTCTGCATTAACTTATTTTAAACATCCAGTTTCTTTGAAAAAAACTTCTTATTCTAACAAACGTAAAAATGATAATTCTTATGATATTAAATATGGTGCAATTGATGTAAATTCAATTGATAATTACATACAAGAAAAGTCGGTAGATTTTATTATGACAGATCCTCCTTATGGGGGGTTAGTTCAATATTTAGATCTTTCATACATTTGGCTTGCTTGGCTCAAACATTATAATTCAGATTTTGAACCAAATTTTGAAGCAGAAATTACAGTTAAGCAAGGTATATTTGAAATTGAAACCTACCAAACAAGATTCACTGGGGCACTCAAAAAATTACACAACGTATTGAAAGATGACGGAAAACTAGTTTTAACATTTCATAATAAAAATATAGTCATTTGGAATTCTTTTGTAAGAGCTATCCGTGAAGCTGGATTTATTATAGAGAAACTTATTCATCAGCAAAATTTGAGATCAGGAGAATCAGTTGTAGCTAATCCATACGGCACTTCAGGTACTGATTTTTACATTCGGTGTATTAAAGCATGTCAAGTGCAGCATCAATCCCCAGTTCAAGCTAATGATGCTGAAAACTCAATATTATCAGCGGCTATAAAAGTGATTGCTCAAAGAAATGAGCCAACACCCTACCAAATACTATTTAATGGTATTTTTCCGCATTTATTCTCTACTGGACAAATAATAGATGATTGCGACAAGACTATTGAGCATGGATTAAAGCAGTATATTGGTTCTATTTTCCAACTCACAGATAATACTCATACAACTGCTGGAGATTTTTGGTGGTTTGTAAACCCAAGAAAGTATATTAATTTTCCAGATATTCCATTATCTGAAAGAGTTGAGCAGACAATTATTGCTATTTTAAGACGCTATTCCTCAGTAGCATTTGATGATGTAATAAAAGATATTTTTATGAAATTTCCAAATGGCTTAACACCTGATACAAAGTCTATAAAAATATACCTTGAGAAATATGCTGTTCAAAGCCATGGAAAATGGCTGTATAATGCAAAAATATTTGAGAAGGGATTTACAAAACACTCAGAATATCTAAAAAAACTTGCTCAAATTGGTAAACGATTAGGTAATAAAATTTTTATTGGAAAAAGAGAGCAACCGGAAAAAATAGATGGTGCTGCATTGAGTAGTTTTGCCGATATTCATAATTTAGATGAATTTAAATTAGATACTGTAAAAAAAATACGCTTAGAGATGGTAGATATGATTTGGTTTGATAAAAATAACAAAATGAATTATTTAATTGAAGTTGAGAATAGCACAAATATCACATCAGCAATACAGCGTGCTTCAAATGCAGACAAAGAAATTCCTAGATTAATTGTAATTCCTGATTCTCGTGAAAAAGAATTGCTTTCTATTAAAGACAAGTTTTTTATTGATGGTTTTAATGAATATGGCTGGAAATACATTATATATTCTGATGTGGATAAAGTGTTAGTAAGTAAAAGTGATTTTAACGCATTTTTGAAGGGATTAAATTAATGAATAAATCATGTATTTTATCTAATACAGATGAAAATAAAACTGATGGTATTTATGATAAGCGCAACACTTTAAATGACCTTACAGGGAAAGAATGGCTAAAATTAACAAGCAGTTTTTGGATGACAGAAAAAACAGGTGCAGATAAAGATGCAATGAAGCACCCTGCTCCATTTTTAATCAAAGATACAGAAAAACTTATTAAACTCTTTACAAAAAAAGGCATGACTGTACTTGATCCATTTTGTGGAAGCGGTACAACACTTATTGCTGCCGTAAATCAAGATCGAATAGGTATTGGATTTGATTTAAACTCTGATTATAAAGATTTGGCATTGGATAGACTGTCTAAAATTAAGAATGTGCAAAACGCAAAATTCAATTATATCGTAGGAGATGCATCACATATGATTTTAGATATTGCAGATAATTCAATTGATTACATAGTAACATCACCGCCATATCACAACATATTAAAAAATAAATCTCAAGGTATACGCTCTGATAAAAGCAGTAAAGGATTTCGTAACGGAGGAAGGATAGGAATTGATTTTTATTCAGATAATATGCTGGATTTAGGTAACTGCGCAACTTATACAGATTTTCTAGAAAAAATATCTATTCTTATGAAAGAAGTATTTAGGATAATAAAAAACAAGAAATATTGCAGCATTGTTATTAGCGATTTTACTATTGATAAAAAAGAAGTCAATGTACAAGGGGATATAGTAAGACTTATGCTGAATGCCGGATTTGAATTTTCAGGAACAATAGTATTGTTACAACCAAATAAGCCACTATATCCATTTGGATACCCATATGCCTATAAGATAAATCATCATCATCAAAATATCATAAATTTTAGAAAATGTGTATAAAAACAGTGCCTATTAACATCATTTAAATGGGCGGTTTTTAATATCCTCTAATGTTAATTCTCTGGCCTGCTCTTGATTAATATTAATAACAGAATTTTCTATACTAAAAGCCAGTTTGTCTATGTAACAAATTAGCTCTTCAGCCCTATACTCTAAATTTCCTTTACAAATCGGGCATACCAGCATGTTAAGCAGAGCTTTATTCATATTATCTTACTCCTAACATTTATGATATTTGCACTATTTAAGATATGATTTTAAATATTTACCTGTAAAACTTAATTTATTTTTTGCAACTTCCTCCGGAGTGCCGCAGGCAATAATTTGCCCTCCGCCCTCGCCACCTTCAGGACCTAAATCAATAATATAATCAGCTGTTTTTATAACATCAAGATTATGTTCAATAATAATTAAAGTATTGCCTGCATTTCTTAATTTATCGGTCACATTTAATAGTAATTGAATATCATAAAAATGCAAACCCGTGGTTGGTTCATCTAATATATAAAGTGTTTTACCAGTATCGCGCTTTGATAATTCCAATGATAATTTAACCCGCTGTGCTTCTCCGCCTGATAATGTCGTAGCAGACTGCCCTAAT
This sequence comes from Burkholderiaceae bacterium, assembly GCA_023266335.1. Classification (GTDB taxonomy): domain Bacteria; phylum Pseudomonadota; class Gammaproteobacteria; order Burkholderiales; family Burkholderiaceae; genus JAHFQJ01. The sequence continues at coordinate 15,838 of JAHFQJ010000018.1, read as the reverse complement.
TTAATATAGCCTAAACCAACATCTAATAATGTTTTAAGCTTACGTGCAACTGTTGGAATATTTTCAAAAAATGCATAAGCATCTTCAACTGTTAAATCTAAAACTTGATAAATATTTTTACCTTTATATTCAACTTCTAAGGTTTCTCTGTTATAACGCTTTGCTCCGCATACATCACAAGGCACATACATATCAGCTAAAAAGTGCATTTCTACTTTTATAACTCCATCACCTTGGCAGGCTTCACAACGTCCGCCTTTAACGTTAAATGAAAATCTGCCAGCTTGATACCCGCGTTCCCGCGAAATGTTTGTTTGGGCAAATAACTCACGAATTGGCGTAAATAATCCTGTATACGTTGCCGGATTTGAGCGAGGTGTTCTGCCGATTGGGCTTTGATCAACATTTATAACTTTATCAAAATGCTCTAAACCTTTTACATCTTCATATGCAGGAACTTCATGATTGGCTTTATGCAATTCATTAGCTAATAAATTATACAGTGTGTCATTAATTAAAGTTGATTTTCCGGAACCTGAAACTCCAGTGATACAAGTTAACAATCCAATCGGGAATTTTGCTGTAATATTTTTTAGATTATTTCCGCTTGCTCCGCTAATTTCTAACCATTTATCTGTTGGTTTATGGCGTTTTTTAGGTAAGGCAATTGATTTCTCTCCGCTCAGGTATTGTCCGGTAATTGAGTTTTTAATTTTAGCAATTTCAGCCGCTGTACCTTGTGCAATAACACTGCCCCCATGAACACCTGCACCTAATCCAATATCAATAACATGATCAGCAGTTTTTATAATATCTTCATCATGTTCAACCACCAACACAGTGTTGCCTAAATCTCTTAAATGCTGCAGTGTTTGAATTAATCTATCGTTATCTCTTTGATGTAAACCAATTGATGGCTCATCTAACACATACATCACTCCGGTTAAACCCGAGCCAATTTGGCTGGCAAGTCGGATACGCTGGGCTTCACCGCCAGATAATGTGTCAGCAGAACGGTTTAAGCTTAAATAATTCAAACCAACATTAATCAAAAAACTTAAACGGGAAACAATTTCTTTTATTATTTTAGAGCCAACTTCTTGTTTAAATCCAGTTAACTTTAAATTTTCAAAATATTTTAATGTATTAGCTAAATTCCAGCGGCTAACTGCATCTAAAGTTTGAGATTGTTCATTTAAACCAATTTTTACATTTCTAGATTCAACACGCAAACGGCTGCCTTGGCATTGCGGACAAGTTTGATTGCTTTGATATTTTGTTAATTCTTCTCTGACAGCCGGCGAATCTGTTTCTAAATATCTTCGTTTAAAATTATTCACAATGCCTTCAAATTTTTGTTTATATGTGCTTCCTTCACCTTTTTCACTAGTATATTTGAAAGTAATAATATCTTGACTGCCATGGAGTATAATATTTTGTATTTCACTGCTTAACTGATTAAATGGAGTATCTAAATCAAAATTATAATAATCCGCTAGGCTTTGTAAAATTTGGTATGTAGAGCTATTTCTTTTATCCCAGCCCTTAATCACACCATTACTAATGGATAAATCAGGAAATGCAGCAATTTTTTTATCATCAAAGAAAGTTAAATTACCTAAACCATCACAACCACTACATGCACCCATAGGATTGTTAAATGAAAACATGCGTGGTTCAAGTTCTGATATTGAATAATCACAAATAGTGCAGGCAAATTTTGCACTGAATAATTTTTGTTTTGATGTATCTTTCTCATCAATATTATTATCCATATTTAACACAATCAATTTTCCATCACTAATGCGCAAGGTGGTTTCAATGCTTTGGGCTAGTCTTTGAGCTAAAACATTTTTTGCTTCAATATTTTCTTTTGTAATTTTAATACGGTCTATAACTACATCAATATTATGTTTTTCTGTTTTTTTAAGCTTAGGTAAGTCATCCGACTCATAGATTTTTGCATTTGCATGATTAGTTGTACCGCCGCCGCTTTGTATTCTAAACCGGACAAAGCCTTGAGCAATTAATTCTTCAAACAAATCAGCATGTTCGCCTTTGCGGTTACTAACAACCGGAGACAATAACATTAACTTAGTTTCTTCCGGCATAGTTAGTATGCTGTCTACCATTTCGCTAATCGTTTGAGCATGTAATGCTAAATTATGTTCGGGGCAATACGGAGTGCCTGTTCTAGCAAATAATAAACGTAAATAATCATGAATTTCAGTTACAGTACCTACAGTTGAACGCGGATTATGGCTTGTAGCTTTTTGCTCTATAGATATGGCAGGAGACAAACCCTCAATTAAATCAACATCCGGCTTTTCCATTAACTGTAGAAATTGCCTAGCATAAGCAGATAAACTTTCTACGTATCTTCTTTGACCTTCAGCGTATAATGTATCAAATGCAAGCGAAGATTTTCCGGAACCGGATAAACCAGTAATAACAACTAGAGCATCTCTTGGAATATCAATATCTATGTTTTTTAAATTATGGGTTCTAGCTCCACGAACTTTAATAAATTGTTGTTCAGATAGATATTTGCTTTTGTCATTATTCTTATTCATTTATTATATATATTTGCTTGGAATTGGTGAATTATTATGGCGTTGATTTAGGTATCCATCTTAATTTTTGCCCATGACTTGTTTCAAGTTCGCTTGGCTTGAGACAATTATACCAATCGGATTTCAATTTCGTAAAATGAACTACAATCAGTATAAATCTTAACTAATTCTAATTATATAGATGCTAATTTTCTTTTAATACTTCCCATTCCGCCTTTACCATTATCTGACCGTACAGTTTTAACAGTAGAAACCGCAGCAGGCTTTGTATTTCTATCAAAATCTCTTACTTTACTATTAATATTAAATTTATCTTCCTGCTGTTGTTTTGGCTTATTAGGTTGATTAAATTTAGAAGGTTTGGCATTTTTACTAGAATTAGGCTTTTCACTGAAATGCTTATTTTTATCATTAGAAACTATTTTTTTTGGCTGAGATGGTTTATTCTGGGTAGTTTTTGAACCGCCGCCCTTATGAGCAGATGTTGCTGGATATGCATGATTAGAAATAACTATAAGCTTTTTATTAATTAATTTTTCTATATCTTGTAAGTATGATTTTTCTTCTGCATCACAAAAAGAAAAAGCAACCCCAGTTTTGCCTGCTCTGCCGGTACGCCCAATACGATGGACATAAGTTTCAGCTACATTGGGTAAATCATAATTTAATACATATTCTAAATGATCTATATCAATTCCGCGCGATGCAATATCAGTTGCAACAAGTATACGGGATTTTTTAGATTTAAAATTTAACAAAGCTTCTTGACGGGCATTTTGACTTTTATTCCCATGAATAGCTTCTGATTTAATATTATTTGACGCAAGCATTTTTACAACTTTGTCTGCAGAATGCTTTGTTCTAGTAAATATTAAACAAGACTGAATTTCATCATTTTTCAATATATCAACTAATAAATTATTTTTATTTTCTTTATCCACAAAATATAATAATTGCTCTATGGAAGCAGCTGTAGAAGAAACAGGTGCTACTTTAATTTTTGACGGATTAACTAAAATTGTATTAGCTAATTTCACAATTTCCGGAATCATGGTGGCAGAAAAAAACAAAGATTGCCGTTTATGCGGAAGTTTTGCCAGCAAAGTTTTAATATCATGAATAAAACCCATATCTAACATAGTATCTGCTTCATCTAACACAAACATTTCTATATGTTTTAGAGAAAGATTAATCTCGTTGATTATATCTAATAATCTGCCTGGAGTAGCTACTAATATGTCAATTCCTTTTTGCAGGCTCCGGATTTGTTTTGTTTTGCTCAATCCTCCGCACACAACTGTAGAAGATACTCCGCTATATTTTCCATAATCTTTTAAACTTTCACCGATTTGTATAGCTAATTCTCGGGTCGGACTCAAAATCAAGCCTCTAATAGGTCTTTTTTTATCATTGTTATTATGATTTTTGCTTGTACTCAATAATTGTAAAATAGGTATAGAAAATGCAGCTGTTTTGCCTGTGCCAGTTTGAGCACACCCTAATAAATCTTTACCTTCTAATATTACAGGTATAGCTTCTGCTTGAATCTGCGTCGGATTCAAATACCCTTTTTCTGAAATGGCTTTTAAAATATTATTTGTGAGTTTTAACGATTGAAATGACATAATTTGTGTTTGTTACATAAAATTCATAATAATATTTATAATATGTAATATGACCATATTTAATGAATAAGCTATATTATATATTAAAATATATTCATTCGTACTAATTTAAGTTATATTTAGGGAAAACATAAGAATAATTTTATTGAATTCAGAAAAATTAGAAAAGTATATTTTGTGAGATTGAATAAGTAATTTGAAAAATGAACTGAGTTATTATCTAACATCAAATTTTGTCATAATTTTGACATATTTATGCTATATTATGAAAATGTAAATAAAAGATTTTACTTTTAAAGAGTTAAAAAAGGATAAAACATGAAAAAACTTGCTATAACTTTATCTATTCTTCCAGTTGCTGTATTATCTGCATTTGCTATAAGTACAGCAAATGCTCAATCAGGACCAACAGTTAAAATAGATGGTTCAAGTACAGTATTTCCAATTACAGAAGCGGTTGCAGAAGAATTTCAAATTAGTAAAAAAAATACAATTAAAGTTACAGTTGGTATTTCAGGCACAGGCGGCGGATTCAAAAAATTCTGCAGAGGCGATATAGATGTTGCTAATGCATCGCGCCCTATTTTAAAAAGTGAAATGGAAGTTTGCGCTAAAGCAGGAATCAAGTATATTGAAATTCCTATTGCTTTTGATGCATTAACAGTAGCGGCAAATTCTAAAAATACATTTTTAAAACAGTTAACTGTTGAACAACTTAAAAAAATATGGGAGCCAGATGCTCAAGGTAAAATTTTAAATTGGAATCAAGTTGAAGCAAGCTTTCCAGATCAAAAATTGAAATTATATGGCGCTGGTTCTGATTCTGGTACATTTGATTATTTTACAGAAGCAACTGTTGGAAAAGCAAAATCTTCGCGCGGCGACTATACAGCATCTGAAGATGATAATGTATTAGTACAAGGCATTACCAGAGACGTAGGCGGTTTAGCATATTTTGGCTATGCTTACTATATTGAGAATAAAAACAAGTTAAGATCTATCCCAATTGTGAATAAACAAGGAAAAGCAGTTTTACCAAGCGAACAAAGTGTAATTGACGGAAGCTATAATCCGTTATCACGCCCATTATTTATCTATGTTTCAGAAAAATCTTTAGCAAAACCTGAAATAAATGAATTTGCTAACTTTTATTTAAAAAATGCATCTAAATTAGCTAAAGAAGTTAAATATGTGCCATTGCCGGCTAAAGCTTATGGTTTAGCACAAGAACATTTAGATAAGAAAAAATTAGGTACTGTGTTTAATGGTGAGCAGGAAATTGGTGTAACTATTGAAACTTTATTAAAAAGAGAAGGTAAGTTATAAATTTTAAATCAACTATTTTGATAGTTTAATATTATCCGGAGTATAAACATTCCGGATTTTTTATTTAAAACTAAATTCTTACATTTATCTTGAAATTGTATATAATTTTATTATTGCCTAAATAGATTAGATTATATGAAAAAAGAACAAATCAAACAAATATTTTCTATTTTTCAATCTATAAATCCGGAACCAAAAACTGAATTAATTTATAATAGTAATTTTGAATTATTGATTGCGGTCATGTTATCAGCTCAAGCTACTGATATATCAGTAAATAAAGCATCACAAGTTTTATTTAAAATTGCTAATACTCCAAGCCAAATACTGGAATTAGGCAAAGAAAAACTTATCCAATATATAAAATCAATTGGATTATATAAAAATAAAGCTAAAAATATTATTAAGACCTGTGAAATTCTTTTACAAAAACATAATGGAATTGTTCCAAATTCACAAAAAGATTTAGAACAGCTTGCAGGCGTAGGCAGAAAAACAGCAAATGTAGTTAGAAATGTAGCTTTTGGCGAAGAAACTATGGCTGTTGACACACATATCTTTAGAATTGCAAACCGCATTGGTATTGCACCTGGGAAAACTCCATTAGAAGTGGAGCTTGGATTGCTGAAAAATATTCCAAAACAATTTATGCAACATGCACATCATTGGCTAATTCTTCATGGGCGTTATATCTGTAAAGCTAGAGTACCGCAATGCAAAATATGCCCCATCGAAAAGCTTTGTTTATATAAAGATAAAAATTTATTTTGAATTGTGATTCTGCATTATAAATTCCTTTACTTCATCGGCATTATTGTTTAATAATTTAACTCTTTTATCTAGTTTTTCAATGCCAACAAAATCGTTATGACGATTTGGCAAAGTATTAATTGATTCTTTAATTGTTTGTTCAAATTTATCTGGTTGAGCAGTTTCTAAAACTACCATAGGAATATTTTTTTGCTTATATTGTCTGGCAACTTTTATTCCATCGGCAGTATGCGGGTCAATTATAATATTATGCCGTGCATATATATCGCGTATAATATCTAATCTGTGGGCATGCGTAGATGATGCAGCAAAAAATCCAAATTTCTTAAATTCATCTAAACAATTTGAATGGCTATCATTAAAATTAATAATGTCTGTTTTTGAAAATTGCTCAAACTGTTGTTTTGTTTTTTCAGCATTTTGCTTATTATAATCAAAAACAAATCTTTCAAAATTTGATGCTTTTGAAATATCCATTGAAGGGCTTGAAGTTTGACAAGTTTGCTGTACTGTTCTAGACTTATATACACCAGTATTAAACACAATATCCAGCACATTATTCTCATTAGATGCAGCAATTAATTTGTTAACCGGTAGACCCATTTGTTTTGCGATATGCCCAGCACATATATTCCCAAAATTACCTGAAGGAACGCAAAAATCAATTACATCACCAAGTTCTAACTTAAAGGCTCTTATAGAATTAAAATATCCTTTAATATAATAAACTATTTGAGCGGCAATTCTCGCCCAGTTAATTGAATTTACTGTGCCAATATTATATTTTTGTTTAAATTCTAAATCATTTGATACAACTTTTACAATATCTTGGCAGTTATCAAAAAAACCTTCAATGGCTATATTAAATATATTTTCATCAGTCAAGCTAAACATTTGTGCCTGCTGAAATGCACTCATTTTATTATGCGGAGATAACATAAATATATTAATATTCTTTTTGCCTCTCATTGCATACTCTGCCGCACTGCCTGTATCGCCTGATGTTGCGCCTAAAATATTTAATTTCCTGCCTTTACGCTCTAAGACATAATCAAATAAATTTCCCAGCAGCTGCATTGCCATATCTTTAAATGCAAGGGTTGGTCCATTTGATAAAGCAAGTAAACATACATCATCTTTTAGAATGGTTAACGGTGTAATTTCACCGGCATTTTCACCGTCTCTGACATATTTATATATGTCTTTGGTATATGTTTTATAGCAAATATCTTTTAAATCAGCATGAGGAATATCTGCATTATCACAAAATAATTTTAAGATTTGATAGCTTAATTCAGCATATTCTAAATCTTTCCATTCTAATAATTTATGTTTAATATCCGGATAAAATTTTGGCATATATAAACCGCCGTCTGGAGCTAATCCTTCAAGTAAAATATCACTAAAAGACTGATTTATATCATATCCGCGAGTTGAATAATATTTCATTTATTTTTACTTTCTTTACTTATTTGTAATAAATTTATAAACCTTCAATTTCTTGCTGACTTAATCCGGTTGCCTGCATGATAATCTGCACATCTAAATTTAATTTTTTCATAACCTTAGCTATTTCTAAAGATTTAGTTTTTTCTCCTTCAGCTTTACCCTCAGCTTTACCTTTAAGTTTTCCTTCCAAAAATTTTAGATGATTTTCATTGTTAATAATTTTATTCATGCGGATTGCTTCTTCAAAGTCATCCATTACTTCCGAACTTTCCAGCATGTGATGTAAATGCAGAAAAATATTTTTATTTTCCTCTTCTATATTTTCATCTGGTATATCCAGAACTGCATCTTTATATTTATGATTATGTTCTACTTTATAATGCTGATTAAACATGCCAAACACTTTGCTTAATTTGTCTTGTGCTTCTTTTTCAATGCGGTTAATCTGCACTAAATAAATATCATGGCTTAATTTTTGAATAAACTCATCTTTATCATGAGCTATAAGTTCATTTGTCTTTAAATCAATTAAATTGCATTCAGCTTTAATAAACGGATTACTATGTTCTAAATTAAAGCCTAAAAAATAAATTGCTATTATGGGCAAATAATCAGTATTGCCATTAATTAGAACACTTTCTTCTTTATAATGTTTAGCAAGATAATTACGAAACCTGCCAATATCAAGATAGTTTTCGCTTTTCTGCAGCTCTACAATTATGCTTCTTTGTGTGCCATCTGCCAGCTCAATAGTGCATGAATAATCATATCTTATGATACTTAATTCTTTTATGCCGTGAATTACTTTTTCCTGCTGTATCGGCTGCAGTTTCATCACTTTTTTATTGAGTAAATTTTCAATTATATATTTAGCTATTTCTATATTTGCTATCATATATTTGAAAAATGTATCGTAAATTGGATTGGCTATCTTCATAGATTTTGTAAATCTTTTAATCACATATATTGTAATTATATACTAATTGCCGTTCATTTTACGACAAGGTAGCAGAAATAAATTATGACGATACCGAAGCGAAGTTTGCAAATTGAAATCCGGTTAGTATATATTAATTTTGCATAATTTATAAAAACACATTAGTATATAAGTTATATTTCTCATATTAAGCAAAATTATGAATTTAGATATATCTTCAGATAAAGTAATAGAAAATTTTTCTTTATACTGTACATTGCTAAGTCAAAAACTTAATATTTGGGTTAAATCTTTTGTTATAAGCATTCCTAATATAATTGCTGCTTTGTTTATTATTACGCTTTTTATTATATTATCAAATATTGCAGGTAAAATATCTTACAAGTTTTTGAACCGATTTACTCAATCACACGCCTTAAAAAAATTACTTCCTATGCTTTTAAGCGGAATTGTAATTTGTATAGGAGTTGTAGTTTGTCTTGAGGTACTGAATTTAGAAAAAGCTGTATTTTCTTTATTAGCTGGTGCAGGGATAGTTGGTATTGTATTAGGTTTTGCATTTCAGGATTTAGCAGTAAATTTTATCGCTGGGGTTTATTTAATTTTTATGCAGCCGTTTAAAGAGGGCGATATTATAAAAACGACTGATTATTTCGGGAGAGTTGAGAAACTTAATTTCCGTAATACTATAATGCATACATTTGATGGGCAAACAGTCATACTGCCTAACCGTAATATTTTTGAAAAACCCTTAATTAATTATAATAAAACCGGAAAACGCAGAATAGAAATTAAAATTCCTATTTCATATAATCAGAATTTAGAAGAAATTACCAATTTTCTATATGATGAAATCAGTAAATTGGATTACGTATTGAAAACTGAAGAAGTAGATGTTTCTGCCTATGAATTTGGCACTTATTCAATCAATTTTTCCATATTTTTCTGGATTAACTATCCTAACTCTGAAAAAACATTTGCTAAAGCTAAACACATAGCAATGCATGCTATAAAAAGCCGTTTAGACCGAGAAAAAATAAATATTCCATTAATACCAGCTCAACTTGATTATTCAATAGGAATGCCTCCGTCTTATAAATAAATTTGTAACTACATATGTTTTAAGAATTGTATTTATTTTTATAAAAAGCTTAAAATATCATTAACTAAACTATACTAATAGAGGATAAAAATGAGAATATTTTTAGCTATTTTTTTACCTTGGGTGGCTTTTTTTACTATCGGCAGACCGTTTTCCGGCATTATGTGCTTAATTTTACAAATAACATTAATCGGGTGGGTGCCAGCTTCTTTATGGTCAGTATATTCTATAAGTCAATTTAAAACCGAGCAAAAAATAAAAGAGTCTCTTGATAAAATTGCTGGTTAAGAGCTTTTTATTATATTTACCCGTTCTTTATATTATTTTATCAATTAGCAGATTTAGTTTAGAATTGCTTATACTATACTATGGTTAGGGAGAGCTGTCGCTGTCTGATTTAAAACTTGAGCTTTTGGATGTAAGTGATGATGTACCACTTTTTACATGTTTACTGTCGCGTTCTTTAGTTTTTTTCTGTTGAACTAAAAGTTTTTCCTTTGACATACCAGTATAGTTTGCAGCTATTATTGTATTTAAAGCTAAAGAAGATAACCCAGTATTTTTTGTAGTAACAGGGATTTTCTTACCCCCGTTTGTCTTAACAAACATTCCATCGTTTCCTTTCACTAAATACTTTGTAGCCTTAGCCATAATAACTCATTTAAGTTAATTTAAAGCTGAATTTTAATCTAATAAATTTAGATATTCAAGCAATGTTTAAAAAATCAAATATAAAATTATTGTATAATTTGTTTATAGTTATTCAGCCGGATTTCTGAAATTTGCTTATCACGAACAGCTTCTATGAGTTTACACTGCGGCTCATGAGTGTGTGTGCAGTTATGAAATTTGCACATGCCAAAAAAAGGTTTAAATTCTTTAAAACCATGCACGATTTGGCTATTAGATAGATGTTCTAAGCCAAATAATTGAAATCCTGGAGAATCAATAATATAACCATTTCGGAAATTATTATCATTTTCGCCTTCAAAAAATTTATAAAGCTTTGTATGTGTTGTTGTATGTTTGCCACTGTCTAATTTATTTGAGATATTTTGTATTTTTAATTTTATCTCCGGCATATATGTGTTAATGAGGCTAGACTTTCCCATGCCTGATTGACCGATTAATAAACAGCTTTTATGCAGATGCTTGTAATTATTGAATAAATCTATAATCTGATTAGGGTTATTAACCGAGCTTAGTTCAATAATTTCATAGCCAAGATTTTTATAAATATCTAACTGCTGTCTTGCATATTCTAATTTATCTAAAATATCACATTTATTTAAAATAATAGTCAATGGAATATTTTCAGCTTCGCAGGCAATTATTGCTCTATCAATTAATATTGGATTAAAACTTGGCTCTGTTGCAGCCACCAATAAAACATGATCTAAATTACTTGCAAATGATTTACTTTTATTTTTATCACTGCGGTATAATAAATTTTTGCGTGGCTGAATATTAATGATACTCGCTTGAGATGCTTTAGGTTTTGTATTATTTTCATTGTTTAAATCGGTTGAATTACCTGAATAGGCAGTAATATCAATTTCTACAATATCTCCTACTACAGCACGGCTGGTTTTGCCCTTAAAACGAGCTTCTAAATATTGGTTGTCTTGAGTATATAAAATATAATTATGACCAAAACTTGCTGCTACTAAGGCATAATATCTGCTGTTTGTTGTGTCTTTATTCTTGTCTATTTTTTTATTCATATCTGCCTTATATGTTCACAGCACTTAAATTTATGGCTTTTATTCTTTCACTCGCCGGCGGATGGCTATAATAAAATTTTGCGTATAAATCATCATTGGTAAACATACTTGCATTATCATTATACAAACTTATTAATGCACTAGTTAAATCTTGGGCATTTGTATTTTTAACTGCAAATCTATCTGCTTCAAACTCATGTTTACGTGAGCTTAAGCTTGCGATAGGGGTAAATATAAAAGATATGTACGGCATTATTAACAATAATAAAACTAATAATAACGGATAATTGCTGTGAATTGAAGTTATCCCGAATAAATGAGGTATAGCGCCCATAAACTGATAAAACGGAAAATAATCATATAACAAATGAATTGCATAGAAAAAAATAAAACTTAATCCAAATGAGCTGATTAATCTTTTTAAAATATGTTTATGTGCAAGATGTCCTAACTCATGTGCTAAAATTGCAAGAGTTTGATTTTCATTAATATTATTTAATAATGTATCAAAAAAAACAATTCTTTTAGATTTACCAAATCCGGTAAAATAAGCATTACCATGACTAGAACGTTTAGAGCCGTCCATAACTAAAATATCCGTCAATTGAAAATTAGCTGAATTAAATAGGGTATTTATTCTTAAAATTAAATCATGATATTTATTTTTATCTAGTTGAGTAAATTTATTGAATATAGGCGCTAAATATTTAGGATAAATCATCAGCATTAAAATATTAAAACCAATCCAAATTCCCCATACATAAAGCCAGCCGTAGTGCTGTTTAAACAACATCAGCGCCAAGCTTAATAAAGGCAGCAGCAAGACTGCTGAAAGGATAATTTGTTTAATGCTGTCAGAGATAAATAATCCAATTGTCATATTATTAAAACCAAATTTTTGCTCGATTTTAAATTGTTTAATATATGCAAAGGGCAAACCAATAATCGATGATATTCCAAATACACACGCAAATAAAGATATAGCATATAAATATTCATTTTGAATATTATTGCTTAAATATGTATCTATAAACTGCAGTCCGCCAAGCAAGGTAAAAAACACTAACACTGCAGTTTCAGTTATGTATTCAGCTATATTCATTTTAAGTTTTGCAACATTATATTTACTGCTTTTTTGATGCTGTGCTAAATTAGTATGCTGAGAAAATTCAGCTGGAACACTCAAATAGTTTACAAATATATGTTTGATTTGCCGGTTGGCTAAATATATTTGCAAGCTAGTAATTATTAAGATAAAAGCAACAAAAAGATAGCTAGGTAACATACAAATAACTTGGATATGGTATAATTGCCTATTTTACACCTTATTTATACAAATACAAAGTAAATACATATGATAAATCAAGCAGAAGCTATAAATAAAATCCTAAGAAGCGAGCATAATTTGGTTTGGGTTGATATGGAAATGACGGGTTTGAATCCGGATCAAGATAAAATAATAGAGGCTGCTTTTATTATTACAGATGCTAATTTAAATATACTTGCAGAAAGCCCATCTTATGTAGTCAAGCAATCTGATGATATTTTAGATGCTATGGACAGGTGGAATCAATCTACTCATGGGCGTTCGGGGTTGATTGATAGAGTAAAAGCCAGCATGCAGAATGAGCAGGATGTAGAAAAAGAATTATTAGAATTTATGAAAAAATATACATATGCTCAAAAAAGTCCAATGTGCGGCAACAGTATTTGCCAAGACCGCAGATTTATGTATAAACATATGCCAAAATTAGAGGCATATTTTCATTATAGAAATGTTGATGTTTCTACCTTAAAAGAGTTGGCGAAGCGCTGGAGTCCGGAGATTATAAAAGGTTTTGAGAAAAAACAGCTGCATACTGCATTAGCAGATATTCATGAATCTATCCAAGAAATGAATTATTATAAAAAATATTTTATTAAACTGCACAATTCATATGAATGATAAAAAAGACATTAAAAAAACAACATTAATTCAATTCCCCTGCAAATTTCCAATTAAAATCATTGGTTTAATGCAGGATGGTTTTGCTCAAGATATTGCTCATGTGATAAAAAAAATAGACGCTACTTTTGATGAGGGTTGTATAGAAATGAAGCCTTCCAGTAAAAATCACTACATATCATTAACTGTAACTGTATTTGTTTATAATCAAGAGCAGCTGGATAATATTTACAGAGCATTATCAGGTCATAGCTTAGTTAAATTTGTACTTTAATTTTCTGAATTTATATGATACAGGAGCTTTAACTATCTGCAAAATGTGGCACTACCTGTAAAATTTCTCCTAACTCTTTTAATTTCTTAGATATATCTGGGTAATCTTCTTGAAAACAAGATGTATGAACAGAAATAGCCTCTGCTTCATTTAAAGTAAAATCCATATCGCATATATTTACAGATACTTTTTTAGAAGTAAAATTATTAACAATAACATAATGCTCTATCTCTCTAACATGAACTCCACATTTTATACATACTAAATCAATGCATGCTTTAGTGTGATCACTATTTTTCACTTGAATAGCCATATTTTTCTCTTAAAATTAAAATAATTTTGAGAGTGTTCATTTAGATAGTTATTTTTAAGATTTTGGAAATCTAAACCTAATAAACATAAGGCTTTGAATTTTTAAATTTACAGAAAAGCTATCTATATTTAATACTCTCATAATTTTTTATTAAATTTAATGTAAAATTAGCTAAACAACCTAGTAAAAAATATCAAATTATTTAGCTAAACTTCTAGTTTTGATAAAGCCAAACTTATATACTTGTATATTCATTTGACTTCATATTTATCATAACAGCAATATTGTTATATTACCATTGGAATGCAGCACCAATGTTATAACCAGTTTGGTTACCGCTTACTGCACCGCCAACATTTAATTTAATGTTTTCATGCAGACGTGTGCTAACACCAAGTGCAAACGCTGTTTCTCCGCCATGACCACCGATAGATACTCCAACAGAAGCAATTTTACCAGCATCTACTTGAGGTAAACCAGCAACAGCTAATGCAGTTGCAATACCGCGACGGTTATTTTTCATACCATCATCTAATTGACCTTTATTAACTGCATCAGTAGACTGAACACCGTTAGCAACGCCAGTTAAAGTACGGTTACCAAATTCAACTGTATTTGGTCTGTTTGCAACACTGTTTGAACCAATTGCAACAGAATTAGCAGCATTAGCTGTAGCAGCATAACCAATTGCAACAGATTTAGAAGCATTTGCACTAGCAAAATCACCTAATGCACTACCGCCTAAATCAGCACTTGAGTAATAACCAACTGCAACACTACCGCCAGCTTTCGCACCAACACCAACCGCAACACCTTTTTCACCTGTCGCACTAGCCATATAACCAACAGCAACTGTATTTAAACCGCTTGCTGTAGCTTGCTGACCAACAGCCGTACTGTTATCTCCGCTTGCTAATGAGCTTTGTCCGGCTGCTAAACTATTAGCACCTGAAGCTGTTCCGGCTAATACATCATTTGATGGCGTTACACCCGCAAGGTTATTTAATCCAGCACTAATTACACCTAATGTAGTACTTAAATTAGATACTGTTGAGTTAGTAGCAGATAAACCAGAACTTAAACCAGAAATACTAGAGCTTAATGTTGACACATTAGAAGCTACACTAGAACTCAAAGATGAAAGGTCAGAATTAGTAGTACTTAGAGCTGAACTAACTGCAGAAATACTAGAGCTGTTAGTAGCAACATTTGAATTTGTTGTAACTAAAGCCGAACTTACTGATGCAACGTTAGAGTTAGTTGTATTTAAGCTAGAACTAACTGCAGAAATATTAGAGCTGTTAACTGCAACATTTGAGTTTGTTGTAACTAAAGCTGAACTTACTGATGAAATGTTAGAGCTGTTAACTGCAACATTCGAGTTTGTCGTAACTAAAGCTGAACTTACCGACGCAACGTTAGAGTTAGTTGTAGTTAAACTAGAGCTAACTGCAGAAATGTTAGAGCTATTAACTGCAACATTTGAGTTTGTTGTAACTAAAGCTGAACTTACTGATGCAACATTAGAATCTGTTGTAGTTAAAGATGAACTTACAGATGAAATGTTAGAGCTGTTAACTGCAACATTTGAATTTGTTGTAACTAAAGCTGAGCTTACTGATGCAACGTTAGAATCTGTTGTAGTTAAAGATGAACTTACAGATGAAATGTTAGAGCTGTTAACTGCAACATTTGAATTTGTTGTAACTAAAGCTGAGCTTACTGATGCAACGTTAGAATCTGTTGAAATCAAGTTAGAACTAACTGCAGAAATATTAGAGCTATTAACTGCAACATTT
>JAHFQJ010000003.1 GCA_023266335.1 Burkholderiaceae bacterium | reverse complement strand
AAAAGATATATCAATTAAAATGAATAAGTAAAAATTTTGTTAAATAACTGAGCAGCATGTTTTTATTCATCAAAATTGTTAACAAATGTTAAATAATTTACATTTTTGTAAAAAATATTAACAGCATCTTATACCAAATTATTTCGCAAAATAGCTACAGTATTAAATATTCCGTTGACACTTTACATTAGGATATGCTAATTTTATATTAAACATACTCCTTTATGCATACACACCAGCATGCATAATTCTATAAGATGTGTCTCACAAAGTGCACCATAGTCTTAAAATTAGCTTTATTTTGGCGGTTTTAGTTAATTTATTAATAAATTTATTTTTATAAACAGAGGGTAAAGGCGTGGTATTTTTACTAAGCCAGATGTTTAATGGTGCTAAATCTTCTATACACAGAGCAAACAAACCAGCTATTTTAGTTTTAAATAAAGCTAAATACTTAAGTAAGCCATTACAAAACAGTCTAGGTGTGCCTATGCAACAGGCAAAACTACAGGTTCAGGAAAGTCTGTGTAAGATTATTGGATTGCCACATTTAAATAAAATACAACAGGCTATTGGTAAAGCATTCAGACAGGAACAGCGTAAAATTAATTTTCCAGATTACTTAAATAAAACTCAAAATGCAGAGCAATATTATCTTAGTAATACAAGAATTACAAAGCGTAGCTCTCTAATCGAAGCAAATCCATATACTGAAGTAGATTACCGTTATAATTCCGCATATTCAAAACATCATACTATTCAGCATCACCTCATCAAGGAATTTGAGCTGGACGAACCAAAAGATAAAGACTATAAAAATCTAAATGGCTTGATGTCGTTTTTTCTTAATTCAAATAACCCGATTAAGCTGGAAAAAGCAATATTTTCAAGCAATATTCCTCAGCAAAAAAAAAGCTTGGAACAAAATCAGTATTTAAGTGCAAAGGGTGTATTTGATATTATCGATCCTCATCTTAGCAATACAACTGTTATAAAAAATATTAAGCTTATTGATAAAGATTTAGCTTTAAATTTAGCAAATAATAAGCAAAGATTAATTGTGTATAATGGTTCTGAGTTTTATGTATTGATACCTCGACTTGAAAATAATCAGGTGAATAATAATCAGCAGGTATTTTGGCATTTGATAAGTGAAAATAATTTAAATGCAGTTTATTCCTATGGGCAATTAACTGATAAACAAAAACAAAGTTATACAAAATCACAGTTTGATAATATATGGAAACAGGCTTTATTAGTTAATCAAGATAACTGTGATATTACAGATAGAATATTAAACAGACTGCTTTTACAAAAATCTAGTTTTGAAAAAAATTTTTTTCTTAAACAAGAATGGCTAAAAAGCAATCCGCATAAAAATAAATCTAATTTATATTTGTATATTCCATTACAAGAAGCTGAACAAGAACTTAAATCATGCAATAAAGAATTAGAAGCAACCAAAATTAAATATATTTCATTAAAAAATCGAGAGGAAATTTTTAATTCTTTAAATTCAAATGCAGTGAATATAACTGACATTTTATCAAAATATACGATTGCTTATGCTAATAATTTTAGTTTGATTAATAAAGAATATTTAATAAACGATATTAGTAAAAATTTAAATCCGCATTTATCTTTAAAACAAAAAGATTTAATTTATCAGTTTATTTTGGCTTGTATAAATAAATTTGATAGTAAAATCAGCAAAAATCATAATTTTAGTCTGCATGATATGTTATCTCTGATTCAAAGTGATAATAACAATGAATTGACAATAACAGCTAGTAAACATAAACATAAACTTTATTCTTCGTTAATTAAGCCAAAAATTTCTGATTTGGCAAAAACATATAAATTACAAGAACATTTAAACAAACAAAATAATAATGAAGAGAATTTACTAAACGCTTTAAGTACTTTAGTTGGTAAAAGTGTAAAAGAATTTAGTCATGATAATCCTGCACTTGCCCGTAATATTCTTGATGGAATAAATCAAAAACACGGCTTGAAAAAATTAATCCGTGCTTCTGGCGAACATATTGACAGGTATGATTTAACTAATATATATAAAACTCAAGATGTAATAAATTCCAAGAGCCGTAAAAATGGAGGTGCATTATTAAACGAACATATTCAAAATGCTTTAGCTAAAAAACAAACATGCTTATTAGAGTTAAATCCTAAAGTATCTTACCCTTTTGTTAATTTCGTTAATTTTGCCAAACCAGCATTTATTTGTTTGAATTATAATATAAAAAACCGTTGCTGGGAGGCAAAAAGTATATATTCGTCTCGATTAGATTTAAGTCAAAGCAGAAACATGGGCAAAAATGATAATACAGATAGAAATTTATCTATAGCAGATTTACATTCATGGCTTAGACAAACGTCTAAAGATTATAACGCAGATTTATATATCCAGCGTGATAAAGAAGCCCTATTTAGCAGAGAAGCATACCTCTGTAAGTTTAAAAAAAACATAAGCACTCCCGCATTAGATTTATATGATAAATTAATCAAACATAAAGCAGTATGGCAAGGAGCGAGAGCCAATAGAGCTATATATTATATTTATAAAGGAATTAAACTTAGAAATTATACTGCTGGTGAATATAAATTAAAGGTTAAGCCTCAAAAAAATGTAGTAACCAGATTTTTTAATACGTATATTAATCCTTTTAGTATGGAAAATACGAATTCTAGAAAAATTGGAAAATATTTCAGAAAAGCGGCTTATGACCATGAAGATTCATTCAGAAGGTATTGGGGATTTTTTAAAGGCGGTTTAGGGCAGCCACAAGACACACTTTTATCACACATGGCAATTATAGGCGGGTTACTTGGTAATCATGCTGCTTTTGAAGATTCAACAGTACAAACTGCGTTTCACCAAGGATTAGATTTTTTTGCTCAGCTTCTTGCAGATGCAGTTCAGCCTTTATCTTATCATACCATGGCAAAATACGGGCATTTATTTAGTGTTGGGTTAGGCAAAACAGTTAAAGAAATTCGTCATGATATTAATAATCTTAAAAAAATTATCAGTAATAATATGAATTTACTTGACACAGCAGCAATAGATAATAACCAGAATATTTATATTGATGGCAGATTAATTGAAAACAAAGAAAAAGCCAAAGGAATTATTAAAGATAAATTACTAGAAGCATTTGCCGCTTTATTATCTTTAATTTATCAAAGTAAAGCTCAAGATAAAATATATATAGCCATTGCTTTTATAGATCAATTTTTTCAGAATTTGCTTGGTAGGGCAGGTTATTTTGCTATGGCTATATTTTCTCCAGGTGCGGAACATACGCCTATTTTAAAAAAATTATATCGTTTAATTAGAAGAGGAATTCAAACTCCATTAGCTGGTGTGGATAATATTAACCGCCAAAGATATTTAGATAATACTCACATATACATGCCTTCACATATAATGACAGACAGAGCATTAAAATATAATCTAGATAAATATATGGGTAAATTACCGCAAGATGAATTTGAAAAAAATATTATTAGAATTATGATTGATAATCATGAAACTCATTATACATATAAAGATTTTAATAATATGAACCAAAAACAAATTGATGGTGTTATTGCCGGTTTTTTAATTGATCCAGTCAAAGTGCATAATAATGCAGTGAGTTATAATATTGAACGCCGCATTGATATTATTCAAAGCTATATTATAGAAGTATATGCAGAACATAGAAAATTGGAATATCAATATAAGCAGAAAATTATTGAATTGAAAAATTATACTGATGATATATCTTCAAAAAAATCATATGAACAAATTGCATACTATCAAAATAAGCTTGAATTTACACAAGAAAAAATAGCTCAATTAAAAGAAGAGGAAATTTTATTTCATCAAGGTTTGCAGTATAACCGTGATATTAATCTTAATCTGCCAAAACAAGATTATATCAATTGGCAGTTTTCATGGGGAACTTTACAAAAAAATTATCCAAGCGGGTTTTTGGCAGAATTTATCAATCCTAAAGATATATTGCCGGTAATCAATAAAAAAATAGCATTGTTATTTAAGCAACCGAATGAGGCTTTAATGCATATATTTTTTAGAGCATCAAATTCAGCTATTTTAGCAACAGATGAAGTAGCTACTTCTGTTGCGACTCAAGTTGAGAAAACAGAAAGTGCATTAGCGGCTCAAGTAACTGTAATGGCACTATTATCTACAACATTTACTGCAGGCATATCCTCTGGCGTTATAAGATATTTTGAAAATGCTTCTACTTTTGGTAAACCGCGCGGACATTTTATATATATATGTGCAATGATATGGGCAATAGATAAAAAATTAAGTCAAATTAACCGTGAAATGTCTAAAATTACAAATGATGATAAACAAAGTGATGATAAATTTAATAAATTATTAGAAAATTCCAAATCTCTTTTAAAAATAAAAGAATTTCTTGAAAATGATGCAAAACCAAAAGTATCGGTTAACAGAATTACTAATACTAATAAAAATCTAGATTCAGCTGAATTTAAGAGAAAAATGGCAGAATTTATAGCCTCAAGTACAGCAAGTCTAATTCCGAGAAAAGAAGGCAGCAGATTAAATGCATTCAGAACAGACGAAAATAGAATTTTAGATATAATAAATTCAGCAAAAAAACGCACTAATGACTGGTATAAAACTCAAAGCGTTATTTATCCAATTGCCCAAAAATTAAAAGGTAAATTTGGCAACAAAAATCCGAATATTGATGATAATAGCAAAAATAATTTAGCTATGTTTAATAACCTGTTTAAGAAATTTATTTTGCAGGCTCAAAATGATGTAAAATTATCTTATGAGTATATGATAGAGAATTTATTTAATAAAATTCCAAATAGTTCAGATGGAAAAGGTATTGATCATGCTGTAAACCGCAGAGAGTTTATTACAAAAATGCAGATATTATCTGATGGATTATTAACTATTCTAGAAGAAGCGATTAAGGATTATGTAGAATATTCCGATGAAAAAAATAGTCTAGCGTATATTAATAATTTACATAAATTAAAGCAGGGCATAGATATTTTTCTTTCAAGTCATAAAGATGAAAATATGCCTTATGCGGTTGAATATATTAATTTACATGATATTAAATCTACAGAACAAGGGGAAATATTTTTTAATAGAGTAAATTCAAAACAAAATATAACAAATAAAAATAATAGCAGTCATAAAATAAAATTAGATTTATCTTCATCGTATATGTGGAAAAATTGGAATAGTTACGGAGGATTAGAAACACAGCCGAATGATTCTATGTGGCATAAAACTTTATCACGCATGAAAAAGGTCAGCTCATTTGCTTGTAAATATATTTTGCCAGTTACCAATCCTTTACATAGACGCTTTTTACCAACAATGTATTTACAAAATACAATTACAACGCCTGTAACAGCTTGGAATAAAATGCGTTTAGTGCATGAAGTCAGAAAGGCATCTTATACAGCACAGCAGGCTTTAAATAATAATAATTTACAAAACATCATTGAAAATGATTTACATAAATTATCCGCACGGTTAAAAATTACAGATACAGTAATATTAAATACTTCAAAAACAAGTACCACACATATATTATCTAGATTAACTAAAGAGCGTAATGAACTAAGTCAAAAAAGAGAAGAGTTATTATTAAATACCTCACAAGCATTTAGAGTAGATGATAAAATATCAAAACAAGCGTTAAAATTAATTAATTTTGGAAAACCCACAAAGTTTGAGCAAAATATTCAAGATTTTTTAAATTTAAGGAAGCATAGATTAACGAAATTATTGCACACTTATGAAGTGCCTCTCTTTAGTTAATACCCTCTAAATTTTACGTATAAAATCGTATATTGTTTAATACAACCCTATATCACAACATAAATTAAAAATAAATGCAATAAATAAATAGATTTTTTAAATAAATAGGCAATTTATCAACATAATTTTACTAAAATTGACAAATTATTCTTATATGTTACAATGGGCTATTGCATTTTGCGATGCACAAATAGTACTTAATTAATTCAAGGAGTTTTTATGGAACAAACATTCGCTGCTACTCAAGAAAACTTACAAAATTTTTTAGCTTTACAAGAAAGTGTTGGCAATGCTCTTGCAAAAATGTATGATTTAAATACACAGGCAATCAAAAATAGTATTTCAAACTTTACTCAAGCTACCAAAACCATTGTTAACAGCAGACCGCAAGAACAACATAATGCAATTACTCAAGCCTTAGCGCCTATTCAACAACAAGTTATCGACTATAATAAACAATTGTTTGATTTATTCAGTCAAGTTAAACAAGATATTCAAAATAATGTTGAAGATATTCAGCAAGATTGCCAAAGGTATGCATGTGCTGCTGTTGAGAATATCAGTAAAAATGCACCACTAGGTACAGAGCCGCTTGTGTCTTACTTAAAATCAGCTGTTAATGCAACTACAAAGGTTTTTGAAGGTGTTTCTAAAGCAACACAGCAAGCTGTGAGTGCTACTGCAAACAACTTTAATAATCATGCTGAACATGTTATTAATGAAGTGCAAAAATCTTCTAATAATGTTAATAATAATTCTAAAAAATAGTTATAATTATTTATTAGATAATTAATTGTTCTTAGATGAATAAATAATTATAAAATTGAACGATATTATACCACATTTAACATATATAATATCGTTGTGCCTTATTTATTTATGCATAACTTTTAAACAAAATATTTATTAAATTCCCAACAGAAGCTGGATATAAATTTATGAGTAAGGATATACTATTATTTAGTAAATAACTCTATTATCAATATGAATACTAAGTATAAAACCTCCATAATGCATAAGCATGTTTATATTTTCTTGTGTTTGCTATCTTTTATTGTATTAATCAATTTGGTTGGTTGTAGCGATAAACGCAAAGAGGTAGATGAAGTGAAACAAAAAATTACCCCAAATATTGCAGAACAAGTAAATGTTAATTACATAGTTTTAGGATTGAAGCATAAGGGTTTTAATTGTATAAATTTTGAAAATGGAATTAAAAAGCCAATGTTATTTTGCTCAAGAACAAAGGGTAAAGGTGTTGACACTTGTAGTGATAGTATTTGGATTGAACATGACGGACAAAATCATATTATGACTAACCAGCAATTTTATGAATGTGATGGTGAGCGTAAGATGGTAATCACAAGAAAGCAATAGTAACTATTACTTTTTACAAAAAATAGCATTCTTTTCTTACATTCAAATTATATAGATTTAGCTGCATTTTTTTATATTTTATTCTAAGTCTTATGTTAAAATAGAATTCTATAATAATAAAACATAATACTAATATGCATACCTCCTCTATTTTAAAAGCATTAGCACCCATAAAACAAGAAGATTTTATTCAAAGTATTGCAGATGCTTTCCAGCATATATCCTACTATCACCCAATTGATTATATAAAAGCTCTAGGTACAGCCTATGAGAAAGAGCAAAATCCTGCTGCAAAAGATGCAATGGCACAAATCCTAACTAACAGCTTGATGTGCGCTCAGGGTAAGCGTCCTATTTGTCAAGATACTGGCATTTGCGTAGTATTTCTAAAAATTGGTATGGATACTAAATGGGAAGCATCTATAAGTATTGCTGATATGGTAAATGAAGGCATAAGAATAGCATATAATTCAAGCACTAATAAATTACGTGCCTCTATTTTACTTGATCCAGCAGGCAAACGCCAAAATTCAAAAGATAATACTCCAGCAGTTATTCATTATGAAATGACTACAGGGAGCGGAGTTGAAATTACTTGTGCAGCTAAAGGCGGCGGTTCTGAAAATAAATCAAAATTAGTTATGTTAAACCCTAGCGATAGTATTGTAGACTGGGTTGTAAAAACTGTTCCCGCTATGGGTGCAGGCTGGTGTCCGCCAGGCATTTTAGGTATTGGTATTGGAGGAACTCCAGAAAAAGCGGTGTTATTAGCCAAAGAAAGTTTAATGAGCCATATTGATATTGAGGAATTAAGAGAAAAAAAAGCTAGCTCACGTATTGAAGAACTACGTTTAGAGATTTTTGATAAAGTAAATGCCCTTGGAATTGGTGCTCAAGGGTTAGGCGGATTGACAACCGTACTTGATGTAAAAATTCTAGACTATCCAACACATGCTGCTTCGTTACCTGTGGCAATGATTCCAAACTGTGCAGCAACTAGACATATACATTTTACTTTAGACGGCAGTGGTCCTGCTGTTTTAGAAACACCTAAATTAGAAGATTGGCCTCAAGTAATTTGGAAGCCAAATCTAGAAACTAGTACTAGAGTTAATTTGGATACTTTAACTAAAAAAGAGGTAGAACATTGGAAACCGGGGCAAACCTTACTGTTAAATGGTAAAATTTTAACCGGTAGGGATGCTGCCCATAAGCGTATTACAGATATGCTTCAAAAAGGGCAAGAATTACCTGTTAATTTTAAAAATAGAATTATTTATTATGTTGGACCTGTTGATCCTATTGGAGAAGAGGTGGTAGGTCCAGCAGGTCCAACAACTGCAACACGCATGGATAAATTTACCAAAACTATGTTAGATTTAGGTTTATTAGGTATGATTGGTAAGGCAGAAAGAGGTCATGATGCTATTGAAGAAATTAAAAAACAGAAGGCCGCTTATTTAATGGCTGTTGGAGGTTCTGCATATCTAGTTGCAAAAGCGATCCGTAATGCTAAAATAGTTGGATTTGAAGATTTAGGCATGGAGGCTATTTATGAATTTGAAGTTCAGGATATGCCAGTTACTGTTGCAGTAGATAGTCAAGGAACTTCAGTGCATATAACTGGTCCAGAAATTTGGAAGGAAAAAATTGCACAATCAAATATAAATTTTTTTAATAAAAAATAGATTATCTAGAAATGCAATAATTTATAGTAGTCTATCCATATATTAATGAATATATGGATTGAGCTTAAAGTTAGATAAAAAATATAAATTAGAGATTTAATATGCCTAATAAAAAAGAAATAAAGCTTACCCAAAAACACATTAAAAATTTAAGTTTTGAACAAGCAAATCAAAGATTAGAAGTAATTAATGATATATTAAATAAAAATAATAATTCACAAAAATCTGAAAATAAAGAATTGACCTTGAATGAAATGTGTAATTTATATGAAGAAGGGCAATTATTATTAAAACATTGTGAAACTTTACTCAATGAAATACAGCAGCGTATAGAAATTGCTAAGGAAGAAGCCTTGATTCCATATAAATAAAATGACACTAATATTGCTAAAACTGAGGATATATTTTACTTAATTTATTTATTTTTATTAATTGTCTTTTTTTTCGAAAAAAACTTTGTAACTGCTCTTTAGATTCTTTTTGTTTTATTCCGCCAAGAACTTTGGTATGATGGTTAATTGATAATTCAAATAAATTATATAAGCTTCCTGCCATGCCTGTTTTATAATCATAAGAAGAAAATATAACATCACTTAACCTTGAATGAATTATAGCACCAGCACACATTGCACATGGCTCTAAAGTAATATATATTCTGCAATTTGGTAAGCGATAATTTTTAAAATAATCACAAGCATTATTAATTGCTATCATTTCTGCATGCATACACGTCTGATAAGTAGAAATAGTTCTATTATGTCCCATTCCTACAATATTTCCCGTATCATTACATACCACGACTGAACCTACAGGCACTTCATTAAAAGCTAGTGCTTGGGCAGCTAACTGTAAAGCATAACCCATATAATAATCATGATTGTATTCATTAGATTTTATATCTAATTTATTATTCCCATTCAATAGTTGATGGGGGTTTTCCACTAATATCATAAGTTACTCGGTTAATGCCTTTAACTTCATTAATAATGCGGTTAGAAATACGGGCTAATAAATCATAAGGCAATGTTGCCCAATGAGCTGTCATAAAATCAACTGTTTGAACGGCACGAAGAGCAATTACGTAATCATATGTTCTTCCATCACCCATAACTCCAACACTTTTTACTGGTAAGAATACTGCAAATGCCTGGCTTGTCAAGTCATACCATGTTTTTCCAATTTCATTATTGGAACATAAGCCATAATCAGCATCTTTTTGGTTAGCTTTATTACTAAATAATTCATGAATAAATATAGCATCGGCTTTTTGCAATAAGTTAATATACTCTTGCTTCACCTCCCCAAGAATTCTAACACCTAATCCAGGACCAGGGAATGGATGTCTATAAACCATAGAGTTAGGCAAGCCAAGGGCTATTCCAAGCTTACGTACCTCATCCTTGAACAAATCACGTAATGGCTCTAAAAGCTTTAATTTCATATGTTGCGGTAATCCGCCAACATTATGATGGCTTTTAATAGTATGTGCTGTTTTTTTACCAGCTCCTGCACTTTCAATTATGTCTGGATATATTGTACCCTGTGCCAAAAAATCTATATTCATGGCACTTGAATTTATGTCTGAATTGTCGTCAAAATTATCCGTTGCCATAATATTTGCATCATAATTTTTGCCTCTCTCTTGACATAAATCTGATTGCAATAAATATGCATCTTTTAAATTGTTTGCCTCGTTCTCAAATACATCAATAAAAGATTTACCAATTGATTTGCGTTTTTGCTCCGGATCACTAATACCTGATAAATTATCTAAGAAATATTTAGAGGCATCAACCGTTATGACTTTCAAACCAAAATTTCTAGCAAATACTTCTTCCACTTGTTGTCTTTCATTCAAACGCAATAAGCCATTATCAACAAATACACAAGTTAATTGATTACCAACTGCCCTATGAATAATGGCAGCAGCCACACTAGAGTCTACCCCGCCTGATAATCCTAACAGTACACCTTTATTTCCAACTATATCACGTATATTTTTAATAGATTTTTCTATTATAGAATCCATCTGCCAATCATTATCACATCGGCAAATATTGAGAACAAAATTTTGTAAAAATTCTAAACCAAATTTTGTATGTGTTACTTCAGGGTGAAATTGAACCCCATATAATTTTTTCTCTAAATTCGCCATTACCGCAATATCACAAGTATTTGTATAGGCTAATTTTATAAATCCTTGCGGCAGAATATCTACTTCATCTCCATGACTCATCCAAATATTAGAAAATAATCCATCACCAACATTATTAATATCTCTAGAAAATAAAGGCAATAAAAAATTTAAATCATCTTTTAAATTATCTTGAGTCTGCAGTAGCTGAGCATAACCAAACTCTCTTACCCCACCGCTGCGTACATTTCCTCCAAGTTGTTTAGCCATAGTTTGCATGCCATAGCATATACCTAATATAGGTACTCCTAGATCAAAAATACCGTCTGGTGCAGAAGGACATCCATCATCATTTACAGAATTTGGTCCGCCGGATAATATAATTCCATTAGGTTTGTAGCCTTTAATATCTGATACACATATATCGTATGGGAAAATTTCGCAATATACTCCAAACTCTCTAATTCTTCTAGCTATCAACTGAGTAAATTGAGAGCCAAAATCTAAAATAATAATACTAATCTTTTTTCTCATAAATTATATTTCATTTATATCTTTTAATAAAGCTTTTGCTTGTTTTTGCACTTTTTTATCTTCATTTTGTGCTATGAGTTCTTCCAGTAACATACTTGCACCGCTAAAATCTTCTATATCTAAATAAGCCTTAGCCAATTCTAACTTAGTTTCATAAAAACCATTATCTTTTTGCTCTGACTTATTATTTTCCGACTCAGGCTCTTTTGCTGTTTTAAATTGATCGTGCTCAATTGGTTCAGATGATTCTGTAATAGGATACGTATCAGTATTTAATATATCTTGGCTATTACCTTGAGATTGCGGATTTTCTATTTGATCTTCAAAAGATAAAGTTGGAATATCATCAAAATTTATATCATCCATCGATTTTCCAACTTCAGACTTATAAGGAACATTGCTATCTTCAATTAAAGCTTGATTATTATCTCTATGCAAATTAATTGTATTATCCTTGAATAAATCATTATCTTTATGTAAATCATCAATCAAAGGTATATTATCAGCAAACAGATGGTCGTCATTATTATTTAAATTATCATTTGAGGATTGAGCAAAATTTTCATTTACCCCTAAATTAAAATTACTCAAATCTCCATCAAAACCTTCATCTAGCTGATCTTTATGCCTGTTATTTGCTGATTTTGAATTTAAAGCATTCTGGAGTAAATTATCATTTTTTGATGATATATTATTAAAATCGGAATTTAAATCACTTTCATTATCCATATATTCTGATGCAGAAGAATTCGTCTTTGAACCATGCACAAACAAACTATCCTGTTCTTCTTCAAGTTCTTGTTTTTTACGTCTTTTGTATACAAAATATCCTATACCGCCTGCCCCGCTTAACATAATCAAAAATGGCCATATGCCCCCTGTATTTTTGTTTTTAACAGCTAATTGTGTTTTACCTGCAATATCAGGTGTTGTTGCTATCGTACCTTGGGTCTTATTTTCTTGAGTTTCCGATGCAATTGTACCGCTAAGAGCAGCAGCGTTTGTTGAAGATGTCAATAAACCAAGAGGATTGGTATGCCTTTCATCTTCTTGTATGTTTGTTGATGAGGCAACAGGTGGAGGAACTTCTGTTTTGCTGGCATTTTGCTCTACAGAAGAGGTTAACATTTGTTTTTTTTGTTCTAATTCTTTTTTAGACTCTTCAATTGCCTTATTTTGATCTTGAAGCTGCTTTGATTCTTGATTATTTAATTGCTTTACAATATCTTGTTCTTTTTTATCGTTTATACCTGATTTTTTTAACTGAAGATTATCTTTAGCATTTTCTGTAATCTGCACTTGCTTAGGCTGCGTTGTTACATTTCCTTTTTGGGATGTAGTAGCTTGAGTTTCAGGAGTTCTTCTATTAACAAAATTAATTACTTTGTTACGGTATTTGCTATATTGTGTAGTACGTGCTGTTATTTCTAATTTTGCAGACTTTGGATCAATACCCGCAACCTGTTCTGATGTAGGCAAAGAAAGTTCACTGCCGGAACGTAGGCGATTCATATTGCCATTATTAAAAGCTTGTGGATTAGATTGATAAATCGCAACAATAACCTGATCTAAGCTTACGTCTTGCAGGTTTTTTGAATGCGAACCTGATATACTATATAAGTTATCCCCATCTTTGACACGATATTTACCGTCATGCCCTAAGGGAGAATCAGGGGGTTTTGCTGATTTATTTGATTTAGCCGGAACAGGATTAGCTTTTATTACATCATTTGTATCAATAGGTCTGTTATGCGAACCTTTTAAAAGGTTAGAATAACTCTTCTCTATCAGCTGACCATTTATGCTGCTTTTTACTCTTAAATCTAAAACATTAAGGGGTAACGGCTTAGCCGTTATAATTTTTGCAAAATAAGTTTTACCTTTCTTTTCTATCGTACTTTGTATACCATAGGCTTTAAAATCTGTATTATCACTAGATGAAAACTCCAATTTTAAAGCACGCAATTCAGATTCACTTAAACTGCCTAGATCAAGTTCTGCTTTTAGAGGCTGATTCTTTTCAGAAAGAACATGTAATGACCCCAAGCTTACTGCTTGAACTCCTATTGAAAAGCATGATAGAATCAAGCTAAAAAGTATCTTTTTAGGCATGTTTTCTGTTTTTGTATGCACAATTATCCCCTAACTAAGAACTGGTAAAATTAATACTAAAATAATAATAATCTACACTTTAGTATTAAATTTTAAAAAGAGCAAAATCTTCTGCTACAGCGAATTATCAAATAATATCAAGTGTATTATAACATAAATATTTGAATATTGTATGATTTAGCACTAAATGTTGCAATATATACGCATAAATTATTTTATTTAAAAATAACAAAATTTCAAATAAATATCAAAACAAAAACTCAAAAGTATGTACACAAAGCAGAATATTTTAATTATGCTGTTATGCAATCAATTTTATTGATACAGACAAATTGCCAAACCCATAATAAGATTAATATTTTAATGAGTGTGCAATGGAATATATTTAAATATAGACTTGAAAGCAAACTTCAAGAAAATTATATGCTGCTAAGTTTATTAATTATTTATTCAAAAGTTCAATAGGATTCAATATTAAAAACAATTATTCATATATGTTCTTAGTAGTTTTACTAATTTGAATTTAACATTTGTTCAAAAATATGCATAAAATACTTGACAGATTATGCAGCATATTGCATAATTACATTCATGCGGGAATAGCTCAGTTGGTAGAGTGCAACCTTGCCAAGGTTGAGGTCGCGAGTTCGAGCCTCGTTTCCCGCTCCAAGTTTAGTTGTGGCTGGGTAGCAAAGTGGCTATGCAGCGGCCTGCAAAGCCGTATACGCCGGTTCGATTCCGGCCCTAGCCTCCAGTTATACTTTGATGTTTTTTCGTGCCCAGGTGGTGAAATAGGTAGACACAGCGGACTTAAAATCCGCCGCTTACGTGAATAACGGGCGTGCCGGTTCGATTCCGGCTCTGGGCACCAGCTAGGATTCAGCATCTTTTTTCAAAGATTGTACTCTGTTAAAACTCTCAGTTTTTTTAGTATTTTAGTTTTGCGTTTTTTGTAATTAATGATGTGATTTTTTGTCTAAAATATTAACTTGAATTATTTAAGTTACTTCCTTAACTGCCTCTCTATCAGAAGTTTATCCATCTGTAATTACAAATAAAACTGTTTGCTCTTTACTACTATTTGAGTTTCAATCTTTTCTAACAGCAATTCTATTTAATGCTGGAGCAGAGTATTCAGATTATTTAATAATGCAGAGATGCATGGATTGATTTAATCCCAAGCCCGATGATGACCGTATTTGCCATCTAAAGATTATATGGCTGAAAAGTTTGAACCTATGGTTTTAGTTACATCTGGGTTAAAAATTAAACTACCCTTAACTAAACGAAAAGCACAGCAAAGACAATCATTTAAAAGATTTGACTGCGGATTTTTAAAGTTAGTTAGTTCTAATTCGTAAGCTTCGGTGAAATCTACACCAATTAGGCATGTTTAAAAATATTTAACTATTTTATACAATATTCTATATAAAAATTGATAAAAATGCTATATTTGAATTATACTACAAAAGCCTATAAGGTAATAGTTTTATATATTACCCTTGGTCCTCCAGTCTAGCTCCTGTATTTCCAAAAGAAATTAAACTGCTATTTGATGGCATAGATTTATAATTTTCCATATTTGAAT
The DNA here is from genome assembly GCA_023266335.1 of Burkholderiaceae bacterium. Taxonomy (GTDB): domain Bacteria; phylum Pseudomonadota; class Gammaproteobacteria; order Burkholderiales; family Burkholderiaceae; genus JAHFQJ01. The sequence goes on along the minus strand of JAHFQJ010000003.1, from coordinate 142,343 downwards.
TCTATATACTTTTATCATGTGAAAATATCATATAATTTAGCAGTCATACTAAAAAAGCTAGTTTATTTATAATATGCTCGTTAATTACTGTTAAGATAAAGTTTATATTATATCATACAAAATATATACAGAATATTTTGCTAAATTATTAATTATTTTTACCTGCATTACTATTCAATCCTCCGCCTAACGATTTATAAATATCTACAGTATTTTTTAAATCAAGCAGCTGCAACTGCACAAGTGATTGTTCTGCAGAAAACAAGTCTCTTTCTGCGTCTAATATTTCAATATAATTAGCAATTCCATATTTATAACGAATATTAGACAATCTTAAACGCTCACTTTGAGCTTGTTTTATATTTTTCTGTGATTCTAATTCACTTTTTATAGTATCACGTACGGCTAGAGTATCGGCTACTTCTTTAAATGCTGTTTGTATGGTTTTTTCATAATCAATAATTGATGATTCAGTGCGTATTTCTGCTACTTTAAGATTATTTTTGTTTCTGCCGGCATCAAAAATTGGTATAGTTAACTGTGGGGCAATTGACCAAATAAATGAGCCTGATTTAAATAAATCACCCAATTGACTGCTGGCAAAGCCAGTATTTGCAGTAAGTGCAATTCTCGGGAAAAAAGCAGCTCGAGCAGCTCCAATATTAGCATTTGCAGATTTTAGCTGATACTCTGCTGCTTTTATATCCGGTCTATTTTCAAGTAAATCAGAAGGTAAGCCGGCAGGTATATCTTCAATAAGCTTTTGTTCATTAAATTTAGCAGCTGGAGGTAAATTTTCAAGCGGGTTAGAGCTTCCTGTTAATAATACTAAACCGTTAATTACTTGATTATGCTGGCGTGTATATCCAAGCAAGGCTAATTTTGCAGATTCTACTAATACTTGGTTAGAGCGTACATCCAAATCAGAAATATCGCCTAGTTCATAACGTTTTTTCAATATATTGTAAGCTTTTTCTCTAATTTCTAGTGTGTGTTTAGCAAAAGTTATAAGTTGCTCAATGGCTCTTTCATCAAAGTATAATTTTGCTATTTCAGATATAAGACTTAATTGAATGGTTTTATATGCTTCTTCTGTCGCTAAATACTGATTTAATGCAGCTTGATTAAGACTATGTACTCTGCCAAAAAAATCTAGCTCAAACGAGGTTAGACTAATGCCAATTTGATAACTAGTATTTGATGCAGAATTTTGATTTTTTCCGCGTGATAAGCCTGCATTGCCATTTATATTGGGTAAAGAGGCAGATGATTGGATATCATAAGCCGCTTTAAATTCTTCTATATTTAGAGCAGATTTTTTTAAATCTTTATTATTCTCTAAAGTAATTTCAATTAATTTTTGCAGTCTTTTATCTTTAAAAAAATCTTGCCATGCAATATCAGATGCCTTTATATTATTTGAGCTCTTTGTATTATTTTGATATGGATAAGCCGGAGCTACAGGCAACGCAACCTTAGGCTGTTCTGGAATAAAAGAGCAGCCGCTGGTAATAATTACTATTGAAAGGGGTAAAATAAAATAACTTGAAATTTTATTATATTTTTTTATACTCATTATTATTGCCTCCAAGTGATATTTCCTTTATTCTTCAGATTGCTTGTCATTTCTGGCTCATGATGTTGACACATAGACAGTGTTGTTTGCTCACCTGCCACATATGTTATATGTTATATGTTATAACTGGGGAAACTTTACCAAAACATTTTGTCATGTTTGTATCGTTTGCATAAATACAATCTTGTTGATCTGATGGATTTTCTCTTATAGGTATGGCAACGTTGTTAGTTTTAGATGCGGTCAACATAACTTTCCCCTTAAATTTAAGAATTATTTATCCTGTACATAATTGTAGCATAAATTAGTTTAAACACTATTGATAATATTTTATGATAAATATTATTTTTTTCTAAATAATTTTCTAATTACCACAAAAAATATGGGAACTAAAAATACAGCCAGAACTGTTGCAGTAATCATGCCTCCCATTACGCCTGTACCAATTGCTCTTTGGCTAGCTGAACCAGCACCATTTGCGATAACTAAAGGCAATACCCCTAAAATAAATGCAAATGATGTCATTAAAATTGGTCTAAATCTTAAATGCACTGCTTCTAGTGTAGCTTCAATTAAACTTTTTCCTTGCTCCTGCAAATGTTTGGCAAATTCTATAATTAATATAGCATTTTTGGCAGACAAACCAATAATTGCAATCAATCCTACTTTAAAATACACATCATTAGGTAATCCTCTCATAGAAGCACCAAGCAATGAGCCTAAAACGCCTAATGGAACTACTAACAACACTGCAACCGGAATTACAGTACTTTCATAAAGAGCAGCTAAGCATAAAAATACTGCTAAAAATGATAATGCAAATAATGCTGTAGTTTGTGATCCGGAAGTTTTTTCCTCAAAAGATTGCCCTGTCCATTCAAAACCAAATCCATTCGGGAGCCGCGAAGCTAATTTTTCCATTTCATTGATTGCATCTCCACTGCTGTAACCTGCATTTGTATCACCTGAAATTTTGATTGCAGGGTAACCATTATAACGGCTTAATTGCACTGGACCTAAACCCCATTGTGAACTAATAAATGTTGATAATGGAATCATTTGTCCTTGAGTGTTTTTTACATGCAGTTTTAATACATCTTCTGCCTGCAGACGCTGATCTACATCTGATTGTAAAATTACACGCTGCTGTCTTCCCCTATTGGCAAAATCATTTACATATGCTGAACCTAATGAATTAGAAAGTGTATTATTAATATCAGCAAAATTTACACCTAATGCACTTGCTTTTTCGCGATCTATTTTTAATTCTAACTGCGGGGTATCTTCTAAACCTTCAGGGCGTACGCCTTTTAGAATTTTACTTTGAGATGCCATGCCTAATAATTGATTACGTGCTTCAATTAATTTTTCATACCCCATGCCGCCACGGTCTTGTAAACGGAATGTAAAACCAGTTGCATTGCCAAGTTCGCGGATTGGAGGAGGATTAACTGGAAAAATAATTGCATCTTTAATAGCTGATAATGCACCAAATGCTTTACCAGCAACAGCGGTTGATGATTGTGCCGGAGTTCTGTCTTTCCAATCCTTTAACAATGTAAATACTAAACCTGCATTTTGCCCATTGCCTGAAAAGCTAAATCCCGCTACAGAAACTATTCTATCCACTTCCGGCTGTTTAAAATAATAGTCTTCAACTTTTTTTATTACATCTAAAGTGCGGTTATAAGTTGCTCCAGCCGGCAATTGTACATTTGTAATTAAGTAGCCCTGGTCTTCCATGGGTAAAAATGAAGTAGGTAAACGTAAATATAAAAAACCAACAAAGACTAAAATTAAAGCATATACAATCATATATCTAAAGCTTTTATTTAGCATTTTAGCTATAAAACTTTGATATTTATTTGCTGTCTTTAAAAATACTCGGTTAAACCAGCCAAAAAACCCTGTTTTTTCATGATGATGACCAGCTTCAACGGGTTTTAATAAAGTTGCACATAAAGCAGGCGTTAAAGTTAGGGCTAAAAATGCAGAAAATATCATTGATGAAACCATTGATATAGTGAATTGCCGGTAAATATTACCAACAGCACCACCGAAAAATGCCATAGGAATAAATACAGCAATTAATACTACAGTAATTCCTATTATTGCATTGGTAATTTGCCCCATTGCTTTTTTAGTAGCTTCTTTGGGTGATAGCCCCTCCTCACTCATAATACGCTCAACGTTTTCTACAACTACAATTGCATCATCGACTAAAATACCAATCGCAAGCACCATACCAAACATTGTAAGTACATTTATGGAGTAGCCTAACACAAACATAATTCCTAAAGTACCAAATAAAGCAACTGGAACGACTACGGTTGGAATAAAAGTATAACGTATATTTTGTAAAAATAAATACATAACTAAAAACACTAATACCATAGCTTCTAATAATGTTTTTACTACTTCCTCAATTGATATTTGTACAAATTTTGAAGTGTCGTAAGGAATATCATAAATAACTCCCTCAGGAAAATATTTAGATAGCTCTTTCATTTTTTCACGTACAGCATTTGCGGTTGCAAGTGCATTTGCAGTTGGTGATAACTGTACACCAATCGCTACAGTAGGAGAACGGTTTAAACGGGCAGATGTTGCATAAGCTTGTCCTCCGATTTCAATACGGGCTACATCTTTTAATTTTACTGTTGAACCGTCATTATTTGCCCGCAGCAAAATATTACCAAATTCTTCTACACTAGCTAATTGCCCTGTTACAACCACAGGAGCAGTCATTTTTTGTATATCATTATTAGGCAATTCCCCAATTCCGCCAGCACTAACTTGTGCATTTTGTGCTTTAATTGCGTTAACAACTTCACTAGAGGTTAGGCTAAATCCAATCAATTTTTTAGGGTCAATCCATATGCGCATTGCATACTCTGTACCAAATAATTGAGTTTGCCCCACACCTGGAACTCTTTTTAATTCGTTAAGAATATTACGTGAAGCATAATCGCCTAAGTCAATCGGACTTAATTTTTTATCTGTAGAGGCTAAAGTTGTAAATAATAAAATATTACTTTGTGCTTTAGTAACTTGTACACCTTGCTGGGTTACGGCTTGAGGCAGACGTGCCTCTACTCTTTTTAAACGGTTCTGTACATCAACAGCCGCTAAATCTGGATTAGTACCAGTTTTAAATGTTACAGTTATTTGAGCATTTCCATTAGCTTGACTTTGAGATTCAATATATAATAAACCTTCCGCACCATTCATTTCCTGTTCAATTAAACTTGTGATACTTTCATCTACAATTTTTGCTGATGCCCCAGGATAAGCAGCATTAATTACTACCGATGGAGGTGCAATATTTGGATATTGTGCAACAGGTAATTTTGTAATAGACAATGCACCAGCTAATAATATAAATATTGCAATAACCCAAGCAAATATAGGGCGGTCTATAAAAAACTTTGCCATAAATTTTTCCTTAGTTAAATCCTAAATGTTACTGTTTATTTTTATTTGTTTCATTTGGTGATGAAGATGGAGAACCAGGATTTAATGTATTATCAACCCAAGGAACTGGTTTAACCTGCATATTAGGTTTAACTTTTTGTAAGCCTTCAACAATAACCTGCTCACCTTCTTTTAATCCATCACTGATTACCCATGAATTTCCATTAGAATATCCAGTTTTTACTGTTCTGGCACTTACTTTCCCGGTATTATCTACAACCATTATAGAAGCACCTTGCCCGCCTCTAATTACAGCTTGCTGAGGCACAGTAATAGCATTTTGATTAACAGCTTGTTCAATTACTACTCTAACATACATTCCCGGCAATAATACCTTGTTAGGGTTGTTAAATTCAGCCCTTAACGTTATATTTCCTGTACTTGCATCAACTGTAATATCAGAAAATAAAAGTTTGCCTTTTTCCTCATAAGCAGAACCGTCAGACAAAATTAAACTAACTTTGTGTACATCACTTAATGAATTTAATTTTCCGTCTTTAATTAATTTTTGCAGTTTTAGCGAATCAGTACTTGATTGTGTAAAACTCACATAAATAGGATATATTTGCTGAATAGTTGCCATTAAACTTGCTTCGCCTTGACCAACTAAAGCACCTTCTGTTACTTGTGCTTTGCCAATACGCCCAGAAATTGGAGCAGTTACTTTAGCATAGCTTAAGTTTAAATTCGCTGTATCTTGAGCAGCCTTAGCGGCCTCCACTTCTGCACTAGCCTGCTTTTGACTAGCTGCAATATTTTCGTATTCCTGCTGGCTGATTGCATTGCTTTCAATCAAGCCTTTATATCTTTTTAATTTTAAGTTAACTACTTCAAAGTTTGCTTGAGCTTTTGCTGTATTAGCTTTAGCGCTATTCAAATTAGCCTGCATTTGTAGCGGGTCAATGTAGAATAATACACTGCCAGCTTTTACATCGCTGCCTTCTTTAAAAACTTGCTTTAATACAATGCCTGAAACCCTTGCCCTAACTTGAGCTATTTTTTTAGCTTCAATGCGTCCAGCAAGTTCAGATGTAACATTTATATTTTGTGCTTTTGCCTGACTTACTGCTACCTCCAATAGCGGAGGAGTCTGCTGGGCTGTTTTAGCCGCATTAGCTTCAGGTTTATTTCCGCAGGAGCTAAGGCTGACTAATGATAGTATTGCTAAATATTTAATGAAAGATGATCGATTGTACATAACAATTTCCGTGAACTTTAAAAGTATATAATCTGTTATTGAATGAAATATTATTTTCCTTAAAATCATAACAACATAATTTATGGAGTGATAAATATTCAAATCAAAGATGAAAAGATAATCTATACGTAAAATGAATAAATTATTTGATATATGTTTTATCTATTTGCAGCATATTTACTGATTTTTAATCTTATAACAATATAAGCTATTTTGATAAATTTACTACTATCAAAGTGGGTAATTATTAAAAAAATAAAATGCTAAATTTGTTTGCTGCTTGCCATACATTTGAAGTCTTTATATATTCTAACTATTTAAATAGATTACTTTATCTTATAATCAACAAAAGCTTTTTCACGTAGATTTCTGACCCAATCCTGATATACAATTTCTGTTTTTCTTTCAGTCAAAACTCTTCTGGCTGTTTCTCTTTGCTGACCAATTCCAACGTCTTTAACTCTTCTATCTATAACTTGAATCAAATGATAACCATAATCTGTTCTAACCGGAATACTTACTTTTCCGGCTGGTAAAAGATTCATAGCTTGTTCAAATTCCGGAACCATTTCTCCTTGGCTGACCCAGTTCATATTTCCTCCGCTCATTGCAGAACCATCTTGAGAGTACAACGTAGCTAATGTTGCCATATCTTCACCATTATCTATACGCTTTTTAATATCTATCAAACGCTGCTTTGCTTCTTTTTCTGAAGTAGCACCTGCAACTCTGATTAAAATTTGTCTTACTTTAGTTTGAGGAATTTGCACTGCCTTATTACGCATTTTATCATTGTTTTGTCTATTATTAAGACGGATTATATAAAACCCGCTTTTAGTTTCAATAAGATAAGGCCATAATTGCTGGCGCTGCATACGTAACAATACGGTTGATATTTCTACTGGAATCTGTGAAAAGTCACTAATTATTATTTCATTTTGTTTTTCTGATTCTGGTACTTTAGAGTAATAAGAAATTGCTTTCTCAAATGTTATTGATCCGCTTGTAATATCGTCCAATACTTTTTGAGCTTTGTCACGGCTTTTATTCAATGCATCTTTATCTAAATCACCACCGCCATTTGGAATAAAAATTCTAGAAATATTAAATTCTTCAAGAGGAGCAACTGTTACGCCTGTTAATGATGAAAGGTATGAATCAATTTCAGACTCACTCACTTTTACTAACGGCTCTACTTCTTTTTGCCTAAGTCTGCCCAAAATAATATTATTTCTTTGCTCTTCTTTCCACTGTGCCATTTTAACACCTGCTTTTTGCAGGTTTTCTAAAAATTGAGCAGATGTCATATTATTTTGTTTAGCAGTTGATTCAATAATGCTATTAAATTCTGCATCGCTTAGTGTGATACTCACATCTCTAGCTCTTTGTATCTGAACTTTATCACTAATTAATCTTTCTAATACTTCTTTTAAAAACTCCTGCCTGCTTACCTGAATTTTTTTACCTGAGGCTGCCAGCTGTTTTTCAATTGCATCTGCATTGTTTAGTAATTCTTTTTGCGTAATTATATTATTATTAACAATAGCTGCCACTCCATCAATCATTTGAGCTTGAGCATTTAATGATACACAGATTGTTATTGCTGCAGCAAAAGTTATTAACTTTATTTTCATATTTTACCTTAATTTTATTTTGGGTTTTAAAATATTGAATTTTAAAATACTAAAATTCTAACATGATTAACTATTTTTTTAAATCTCATTTTACACAGTATTTTTATAGCAATAATACTTGACTTAATAATTAAATATAAGCTTAACTATGTAATCCTTTTTTTATTACTAATTTGCAATAGTTTTTTCTTTAGTTTAGAATACGGTTAGTAAAAATAAAGTTAGACAAATAACTTTATTATTAATATTATAATTGAATAAGTTTAACAATTTAACTCAACTAAAATAATAGAACAAATTTGTTATATCATAGTCATAGACATTTTAGTATACTTTTAAGGGTTTTATGCGTATTAAATATATATGTTTATTATCTGCTTTGTTGATAAATGGATGTAGTACAATCAACAATTTAACAGAAGGCGATAAAATTAATTACAGACAAGGTTTAGCAACCACGTCTCCTCTTGAAATTCCGCCACAAATTAGTAAACAAGATATCAATGCTTCTTACATTGCTCCTGACTCTAAAACGTTTACTCAATTTATTGAACAAAGAAGCAGTCAAAATAAAGTCTTAAGCAGTGTACCGGACGCTAGAATTGAAAGAGACGGACAAAGAAGATGGTTAGTAGTCAATAAACCTGCTAGCGAAATTTGGTCAAAATTAGAAAAATTCTGGACAGATCTAGGGTTTAAATTAGAATATAATTCCCCAGAAACTGGAATAATGGAGACTAACTGGCTTGAAAATAAAGCTGGTGCACCGAATGATGCCCTACGTAAATTATTAAGTAAAATAATAGACTTTGCATTCTCATCAGAAAAAAAGGACAAATTTAGAACAAGAATTGAAAATAACAATGGCTCAACAGAGATTTATGTAACTCACCAGGGAGTTGAAGAACAATTCTCTGATAAATCTAAAGACAGTACTAAATATTATAAAAGAGAAGCTGATCCAGAAATAGAAGCTGAAATTTTGCGTAAAATGATGCTAAGTTTAGGTTTAAATGAACAGCAGGCAAATTATTTAAGCCAAGAATTAAAAAAGCCAGAAAATAATTCTAAGCTAACTAAATCAGATAAGCTAGCTACAAGTGCTAAAAATGAAAAACTAGAAAGCTTAGTATCTGATGGAACACCTGAAAATACATGGCGTGCGGTAGGGATTATATTAGATAGAGCTAGTTTTACAATTGAGAGCCGGAATTTAGCAAATTTAGAGTATAAAATTAGATATTTAGACCCGGAGCAATTTAACCAGCAGCCTGGTTTTTGGAGTAGATTAACTAAAGGGCAAAAAATTGAAGAACTTAGAAAGTCTAAATTGTATACTATAAAAATATTGCTTGAGCAAAGTAAATCTAGAGTTATTATTTTAGATTCAAATAATAATCAAGATAAAAGCATGTCTACTCAAAAAATACTTTCTGTTATACAGGAAAATATATAAGCAGATAATTTATTAACAAAATAAATTAGTAAAGACATTGAGTAAAACTTAAAAGTATGAAGTATGAGAAAAGATAAGCGCCAAAATCATGAATTAAGAAATATAGAATTTATATGCAATTATACAAAATATGCTGAAGGTTCTGTATTAGTTAAATTTGGCGATACTCATGTTTTATGCAATGCAAGTTTAATAAACAAAGTTCCAAACCATGCTAAAGATAATAATCATGGCTGGTTGACAGCTGAATATAACATGCTTCCAAGAGCAACTCATGTAAGAAATGACAGGGAAGCAACTAAAGGTAAACTAACCGGCAGAACGCAAGAAATACAAAGACTAATTGGACGCAGCTTACGCTTAGCTATTGATTTAAAAGAAATATCCGGATACACCATTCATATAGATTGTGATGTGATACAAGCTGACGGCGGTACCCGTACTGCAAGTATTACAGGGGCGTGGCTAGCTTTAGTGCATGCTGTTAAATATATGCAGGCTCAAAATCTTATTTCTTATTTTCCAAAAATTAAGCAAATTGCGGCTATTTCTATAGGAATTATTAATAATTCTGTCTTAGTTGATCTAGATTATCAAGAAGATAGTTCTTGCGATACTGATTTAAATCTTGTTATGGATAATAACAGCGGAATTATTGAGGTTCAAGGAACAGCTGAAGGTCAATCTTTTACCAAATTTGAATTAGATAAAATGTTAGAGATTGGCAGTAAATCTATAAAAAAAATTTTTGAACTACAAAATATTCATATATAAATTATGCCTGAATTACCAGAAGTTGAGACTGTAAAAAATCAATTAGAAAAATGTATTCTAAATAAAACAATTATTAAGGCTAATGTCTACTCTCCAAAATTACGCTATCCCATTACCACCCCACAATCTGGTCAAATAATCAGCAGAATTTTTAGGCGCAGTAAATATATAATCTGTGAAATAATGTCAAAAGACAAGCCGAAATTTAAGTCTTATTGGATACTTCATTTAGGCATGACAGGCTTTTTTCAATATATAAAATATGCTTCAGAATATGCAAAATTAGATAAATTAAAACATACTCATGCAGATATATATTTTGAAGATGGAATTTTGCGTTATGTAGATGCTAGAAGATTTGGCGCGATGGTTTATACAGAAGATTTAAATCACAATGCATTAAAAAAACTTGGTGCTGAACCACTCGAAATGACAGCAAATGGACTTGCTAAGTATCTTTTTGAATGCTCTAAAAAAAGAAAACAAGCCATAAAATTATTTATTACAAATAATGAGATAATTGTAGGGATTGGTAATATATATGCATGCGAGGTTTTATTTGAAAGCAAAATCAATCCAGAAACTTTATGCTCAAATATTAGTTTGGAGCAGTATATAATTATGGCAAAAAATATTCAAGATATATTAAATAATGCTATAAAATCTGGCGGATCGACTATAGATAACTTCACTCATTTACATATATACGGCGATGAACTTGATAATAAAAATATAATTGATAGCAAAGATAAAGATAATGGTTATTTCCAAGTTCAGCATAAAGTTTATGGAAAACAAAATCAAAAATGTACAGTGTGTAATGATATAATTTCAAAAATTACTCAAGGACAGCGCTCAACTTATTATTGTCCAGCATGTCAAATTAAGGCTTTAACTGGTGCAAATGATTTTCGATGAATAGAACTAATTCCATATTCCTGCATTTTCTTTAAATGGACAGATGTTGGGTAGCCCATATGTTTGTTAAATTCATATTGCGGATATATATTATGCATATCTAACATATATTTATCTCGAGCTACCTTTGCCAAAATAGAAGCAGCTGATATTTGCCGGATTAAATTATCACCCTTAATTATGCTTTCGCACTTTATGTCATAATCAATATCTGGACATTTATTCCCGTCTATTTGTATTAAATCAGGAATTTTTATCTTACAAACATTATGTATAGCTCTTTGCATTGCCAGCATGCTTGCTTGTAAAATATTAATTTTATCAATTTCTTCCACAGTAGCTATTTCAATGCTGTATATTACTTCCGGATGGGTAGTTAACCAGTTAAATAATATATCTCTTTTCTTAGCAGATAATTTTTTTGAATCATATAATCCAAGACCTTGGGGCAATTCATAATTTTGCGGTAATATGCATGCAGCCGCAAACACAGCACCTGCTAATGGACCTCTTCCTGCTTCATCAACCCCACAGATAGTTTGCATATCTATTTTATTCAATTTATTTTCCCTAAATTTTAAATATAGCTAAATGTGCCGTTATGTTAGCCTTAAAATTACTTTGACTGTAAGTCGTTACAATCCTAAAAATAGGCTCTTGACATAATAGCAGAGAAAGTTTAGAATTACAAACGTTAGGCGAATTAGCTCAGTCGGTTAGAGCGACGGAATCATAATCCGCAGGTCCGGGGTTCGAATCCCTGATTCGCCACCAGATCTACAAGATTTTCGCATATATTTTTGTAATGTATTTTTAATTCATAAAACTTAATATTTTTATATAGTGCGACATTCTTTTCTCAATTATTTTAAAAATAATTCAAAAAATATAAATTATTCAGATATTTTTCTAAAAAAAAATAGGGTAAATTGTTTTCAAAATGCAAGCTTAGTTACAAATAAAGCATATTTGCCGTTGCCTCCATACCAAATAAATTATTCTGAGAAAGACTTAGCTAAATTAAGTAAAGAAAAAAAATTTAATATTAAGATGGAAAATCTTAAGACAAATTTTGAACAGCCTCAGTATGTAGATACTTATCAATTTGGAAAGGCAATATCACATGCAAAAATTGCACGCCAGTATCATCGATTTTCGCTTGGACACTATAAGCATAAAAAAAATAGTATAGATTCTTATTACAGTAGTTTAAATGTTAATCAAGCTAATCTAAGATGGAAAAATGCTTTTTTAGGGTTTTCAATTTGGAGTTTTTCAGGCATAAAAAATATTAATATATCTGGTTTCCGCTCCCTAGCCCTTACTATTGGAAAACTAGTATTTAGCGGGTTTATATCACCAAGCTGGGGTGCAAAATATTTAGACATACCAGCCTCTGTAACTATGGGCTTATATAGTGAAGGTATCCCTATATTTCCATCTGTATGCAAGAATGCTCCTCCATACCATGAACTTATCAATGAACACTATCAAATTAAAAAATTAGAAAAATTACTAAAACAATATCAAAAAAATAGATCAATTCAAGAAATAGATAAATTAAAACAAAAAATAAATAATAGAAAAATTTTATTAAAAAAAAATGTAAATCTTCAGAATGATAATCTTAAGTATGCGCTTAAAGGAAATTGGCGCAGTGCAGCAAGAATAGGAACATTAGGAGCTATAATCGGGCTGATTATAAGTAGCGGAGGAATTAGTCTTGCTGCCAATGGGATAATTATGGGAGTAGGTCATTTCATTTATGCCTTAGCTTGCGGTATAGATACTGATGTGCAAAATAATTATACAATCTGGCTTAATTTGAAACGCACTAATTTTTTTTATGCTAATATTTCAGCTCAAAAAATAGACAAAATACTTAATGAAATAGATGCAATTGCTGCAAATATAATCAATAAAAAATTAGATAAAAAACAAATAGAGCAAGACTTAGATAAAATATCCAATATCATTGATCCGGATAAAGTAAGGAAAAGCTGGATAAATTCAAATGATATTTTAAAAGGAATGATAAAAGAAATATATACGCATGAAGCCTCTTTATTAACTAAAGATATAAATGGATTAATTGATGATAAAATTTCATTAAATCATAAAAATATTGGTGAATTAGAAACCTTAGTTAAAGAAATTTATTTATTTGAAGAAAATAGACTGACAGAACTTAATTCAGATGGAATAATTGGCAAATGCTTAAATAGCAAATTTTATTTAAACTGCAAAGCAGTTAGAGCATCGCAGCATGCCACTAATAACTGGTATGGGCAAGCAGCTAAAAACTTTGGCACAAGCAATATCTCTACTGCCCTAAATGCAGTGGGAGAAACAGCTTATTATAGCCCTTTGCATGAGATAAATCAAAATGCAGGTAATGGAATTTTTACTGCGGGCAAAACATCTGCCGGATTTTCTGCGGCCGCAGTGCGTTCTCTCAGTAGCTCAAAAAGAAAGGAAACTAAAAAAATATTTGAACTTGATTTAGGTGAAATAAAAACAAAAAAACTATCCTCGTCTCAATTAGATTTAGATGTAAATTATTATCTACAAAATGCACCTCATTTATCTAAAAATATTAAAAGTAGTAAGCATATTAATCATATAAAAGCTAAGCTGATAGATATAGATTATGCAATTAATTCTCAAGGTAGAAAAATTATAACTGCATTAAATTTTGAAATTTTTGATAGTAAAATAAATCAAATACAAAAATTAAGCATTCCTGTTATAGATTATTCCCCGCAGTCAAATCAGTTTAATCCTATTACTAACAGGTATAAAAATCTTGCTAAAGCAAGCTGGGTGAGCACAAAGGCTGCGTATTCCATACCTCATGACGTATTTATATTAAACCGCGGTAAAATATAGCATTATATACTTTTTCTATCAACTAATGCCCTTGCAATTGTATTGACATCTACGTATTCTAAATCACTTCCTGCCGGAACACCACGGGCTAATCTTGAGACGTTTACTCCTTTTTTGTGTAAAATCTCAGCAATATAATAAGCTGTAGTTTCGCCTTCTGTAGTAAATCCGGTAGCTAAAATTACTTCTTTAATTTCTTCCTGAACTGCTCTTGATAACATTTTTTCAAATGCAATATCTTGCGGACCAATTCCATCTAATGGAGATAATTTGCCCATTAAAACAAAATATTTTCCATGATAGCTTTGGGTTTGCTCCAGCATATGCAAGTCTATGGGCATCTCCACAATACACAGCTTTGAATTATCTCTACGCTGATTCAAGCAAATATGACATATATTATCTTCACATAAAGTATTACACTCTTGGCAATTTTTAATATTCTGCAGACTATAAAGTAAAACTTCAGCTAAATTCTTGGCTTTTTCTATATTATTATGTAATAAATGATAAGCCATACGCGTTGCTGAACGAGGTCCAACTCCGGGTAAAATTCTTAATGCATTTATTAATTGTTCAACTATATTTAATTCGGACATATTATATACACTTATGTTTAGCTATACATAGCAATATTATGATATAATCTCATTATAATGCTCTTAATAAACTTACTCAATTACATTTTTTATAAAATAAATGTATAAAATTACGGATTTGCTATGAATAATACATTACATAATAATACACACCCTATGCTAAATACTGCTATAAAAGCAGTTAGAAGAGCAGGAAGCCTAATCAGCAAAGCAAGTCTTGATATAGCAAGCGTAGCAAGTTCTAGAAAAAATGATGGTTCTCTTGTTAGTGAAATTGATAACACTGTACAAGCTGAAATTCTTGAGATTTTGATGAATGTATATCCACAGCACCAATTTATTGCAGAAGAAAATCATTATTCTAATATTGATTTAAATAAAGAATATACTTGGTATATAGATCCGATTGATGGAACAAGCAATTTTATTCATGGATTTGACTATTATGCTATATCAATTGCAGTTGCCAAGGGAAATACCTTGGAACATGCGGTTATTTATAATCCGAATACAGATGAATTATTTACAGCAAGCAAAGGTCGCGGAGCATATTTAAATAATAGACGCATGCGTGTTAATTCCCGTGCCAAGTTATCTGATGCATTAGTTGCAACTTCATTTATACATAAAAGAAACATAAACGAGCAAAAAGATATTCAATTATACTTAGATATAACACAAGCTGCAGCCGGCGTGCGCAGAACTGGTTCAATTGTGCTAGATTTAGCTTACGTAGCATGCGGACGCTTTGATGCATTTTTTGATAAAAATTTATACCCGTGGGATATTGCCGCAGGCATGCTTTTAGTTAAAGAATCCGGCGGATTAATCGGCAACTTTAATGGCGACAGCGGCAATGATACTGAAATTATTGCAAATAAACAACTTTTAGCTGCAAACAGCAGAATATTTGCTGGCTTGGTATCCAATCTAAATATTTATCATAAATCATAAATAGAGTTTATACAAAAGAATATCTAATATATTCCTAATAATTAGATTTGCATTTATATCTAGCTTACTGTAAATCTAATTGAGTTGAGAAAAGTATGGTTTTTAGTATTACTAATATCTGAACTAAAAAATATAACAAGTATTATGCAAAATAATAATCAAAAAAAAATCTCTAAAGCCGTATTTCCAGTAGCTGGTCTTGGCACACGTTTTTTACCTGCAACAAAAGCCAGCCCTAAAGAAATGCTGACTGTAGTTGATAAACCGCTAATTCAATATGCAGTTGAAGAAGCAATTTCAGCTGGAATAACTGAACTTATTTTTGTAACTGGAAGAAATAAAAGGGCTATTGAAGATCATTTTGATAAAGCATACGAATTAGAGGCAGAGTTAGCGGCTAAAAATAAAACGGATTTATTAAAGCTGGTTCAGTCAATAAAGCCTCCCCATGTAGATTGTTTTTACGTTAGGCAGCCTGAAGCATTAGGGTTAGGTCATGCAATTTTGTGTGCGGAAAAATTAATTGGTAATGAGCCGTTTGCCATATTTTTAGCTGATGATTTACTGGTGGGTCAGCCCCCTGTAATGCAGCAAATGATAGATATTTACTATCATTACTGCTGTAGTGTAATAGGTGTTGAAAAAATAGAAGCTAGTCAGAGTAAATCTTATGGAGTTATTGCAGGTAAACTTTGGGAAGATGCATTAGTAAAAATATCTGGTATTGTTGAAAAACCTGATCCAGAAAACGCCCCGTCAAATTTAGGTGTTGTTGGAAGATATATTATGACACCACGTATTTTTGAGCATATTAAGCAGATTAAGGCAGGTGCCGGCGGAGAAATACAATTGACTGATGCAATTGCAAATTTACTTACAGAAGAGCAAGTGTTAGCATATGCTTATGATGGAATTAGATACGATTGCGGGAGCAAAATAGGATATTTAAAAGCAACTTTTGACCTAGCCTTACAGCATCATGAATGCGGAGAAGAGTTTTTAGAATTTATTAAATCTAAACAACAAATTTTGATGTAAAATCAAATACATAAATATGCCTATGCTGGTTGTTGTTTAAATTCATCATAAATATATTTTTGCAAATAAATAATTGCGTTTTTACTATAATAAAAAATGTAGTAAAAATATTATTTATAATTATGAATCTTGATCAACTATCTAAAAATGCAAACTTAAATATACTGGAAACAGTTACGCTAAAAAGTAAAGTAGCACGTTTTGAAAAAATACCATCTCAACTACCAGAGATAGTTGTAGACAAGATTATAAAATCAGGAAATTGCACTAATAATCACAACTGTTGATGAAACTCATTCAGCTATTGCAGATTCCCGCTCAATCCGCACCAGTGCTATTGCAAATAATATTAGTTACTATACTACCTTTTCAGGCGGGCAAGCTGCTATTGAAGGCTTAAAACATATGCATGATTTAGAAGTATATGCTTTGCAGGATTTACATGCCCAATTAGTTTAATATCATATTAGTAGCAAGCAATATTTGTATAAAAATTTAATCATAGTATACTCTTGATATAGTTATTAAGAATAATATAAATATTATGAATAAATCATTACGTGTGTCGGAGAAATGGTTTAACCGTGGCTTATGGTTAATTGCCTTTGTATTTGCCGGATTTTTAATAGGTTTAGGTTCTACATTAGTCAGTAATTTACCTAAAGTAGAACAATCCTATACAATTGATCATTTTATAGAAAATAGTGATAGGCATATTAAAAATTCACTTGAAATTCAAATAAAAAAGAATGAAAAAATTATTCGAAGCATTTCAGATGAAGTTGATAAACAAAGATTAAATGTAAATGCTTCTGCTGAAAATTATAATTCTGAATACCAAACCTATCAAAATTGGTTAGCAACTAACCGTACTACAAAATATGCAAATTATGATAAAGATTTGATTGAAAGAACAAATAAATTAAATGAATTAAAGAAAAAACAGCGGGAGGCAAAAAGCATAATTGAAGAGCAGGCAAAAAATATATTATTAATTAATCAAGAGAATAGTCGAGCTCAAGCACAAATTTATACAATTGAAAAGCAGGCAAAAATAAAATTAAAATTAGCTAATGAAAATCAATTATTAAGAGTGTTTATATACCGACTATTATTAACATTACCCTTACTAGCCCTTGGTGTGTGGCTATTTGTTAAAAAGCGTAAAACTACATATTGGTCGTTTGTGTGGGGTTTTATTATTTTTGCATTATTTACATTTTTTGTAGAGTTAGTGCCGTATTTACCAAGTTATGGCGGTTTTGTGCGCTATGTTGTTGGAATCATTATTACATTTTTTGCTGGTAAGTATATTATTAAAGCTCTAAATGAGTATCTGGAAAAACAAAAACTAACGGAAAAATTACCCGAGCAGGAGCGTAAAAAAGACTTAAGTTATGATTTAGCTTTAGATAGAATGAATAAAAACATTTGCCCAAGCTGTGAAAGAAGCTTTTCAAATTTATTAAATGGAGATTTCTGCCAGCACTGCGGAATTGGATTATTTAATTATTGTAAATGCTGTAATATGCGGGAAAATGCATTTGTAAATTATTGCTTTAGCTGTGGAGGTGATAATAATGTATATTTAAAAGATAAGTAAAAATATACTTGTCTCAAATAGCCTATATAAATGCGAGACAATTATAGACCGTCATCCTCTTATTCTGTATAAGGGGTCATCTCAAAATTCAGGCAAATTTTTAAGCTTCTAGTAATTTTTGATGAATTCCCTCAAAGCCGCCATTACTCATAACTACAACATGACATTTTTTACTGCAGCTGTTTCCTTGCATATGGCATGCTTTTAATTTAATTTTTTGAATTAGTACATTTATGTCATCATATATTTCTGTATTATTTTCTATATTAGCAAAAACTTGTTTTACGTCCCATCTTATGCTACTCAAATCAGTATAAATAAAATTATAATCAGCATTACTCAAGCTTTCTGGAATTGCATCTTTAACTGCTCCCAGTTTCATAGTATTTGAACGAGGTTCTAGTACGGCAATAATTGGCTCATTTCCTACTTTTTTGCGTAATCCGTCAAGCGTAGCTTGTATAGCAGTTGGGTGATGGGCAAAATCATCATATATAATAATTCCGTCTATTTCACCTTTAATTTCCATACGGCGCTTTATGCCTGAAAAATTATTTAATGCCTCAATACTGGTTTGTATGTCTATGCCGATATGTTTGGCAGCTGATATTGCAGCTAAACCATTATATTGATTATGCTTTCCGATAATATCCCAAATCACTTTACTCTGTAATTTTTGGTTATAATAAACTTCAAAATGATTTGATATATTTTCATCTGTCTTTAATGCCCAATTACTCTTATCAATATCTTCACTGAAATAACTTACGTGTGACCATGATCCATATTCTAAGGTTTTTAATAAATTATGCGCATCATGATTAACTATGATTTCTCCATTAGCAGGAATAGTACGTATTAAATGATGAAATTGTTTTTGAATATCTTCCACATTATCAAAAATATCTGCATGATCAAATTCTAAATTATTTAAAATTGTAGTACGAGGGCGGTAATGTATAAATTTGCTGCGTTTATCAAAAAATGCTGTATCATATTCATCAGCTTCAATTACAAAATATTTACTATCTGTAAGACGTGCGGAAGCCTCAAAATTTAATGGAACGCCGCCGATTAAATAGCTTGGATTAAGTTTAGCATATTCTAATATCCAGGCAAGCATTGTTGTTGTTGTTGTTTTTCCGTGTGTGCCAGCTATTGCCAATACCCATTTATTACGCAGAATATTTTCACCCAGCCATTGTGGACCTGAAATATACGGCAAGCCTTGATTTAATATTTCCTCCATCAGCTCGTTTCCGCGGCTGATTACATTGCCTATGATAAATAAATCCGGTTTTAAATTAATCTGCTCTTTACCAAATCCGCTAATTAATTCTATACCTTGGTTTTGTAATTGAGTACTCATTGGCGGATAAACATTTTGATCGCATCCTGTAACTTTATGCCCAGCTTGTTTAGCTAAAACAGCTAGACTTCCCATAAATGTTCCGCAAATACCAAGAATATGAATATGCATATAATTTGCCTGATTTTATACTATATTGAATATTATATAATACTTAGTTAATTATGTGTTATATACTAATCGGATTTCAATTTGCGAACTTTGTTGCTGTCGTAATTTATTCTTGCCGTTTTATCACAAAATGAACTACAATTTTATCTGGCTTAGAAAATTAGGTTATGTTACTTATAATATATAAATAAAATATATTACATTCTTTGTTTGAATTTAATGCTAATTCCTATAAAAATCGGATTAAGATGAATATGCTAATTTCAGTTCATTTTACGGCGAGGCAGCAGGAATAAATTACGACAGCAACAAAGTTCGCAAATTGAAATCCGATTAGTATATAAGAATAGATTAAATCTAAAAATATATATATAATTACGTTATCATTAACGTTACTATAATTATATATGTTCAAGTGCTCAATTATATTTTTAGCGGTTTCTGTATCAGTCAATTCTTATGCACAAAATTTAACTGATGTCAGCAATCAAATTCCTATACAAAAACTAGATGATGTTGTTGTTAATGCATATGCATCAGATTTTTCGATGAATAATAATTTTTCTGCAAATACTATATCCAGACAAAAAATACGGGAACAAAGCGGCATAGGATTAGGGCAAATTCTGCAAAATACAGTTGGTGTTTCATCTACTGGTTTTGGAGCAGTGGCAAATCGCCCGAGTATTCGCGGCTTAGAAGGCGACCATATAAAAATTATGCAGAATGGCAATACATTATTTGATGCTTCAAGTATATCTTATGACCATGCAGTGCCAGTTAATCCGGCTGCTATCGATAAAATTGAGATTGTTAAAGGTACAGATGCTTTAGTATACGGTGGAAATGCTTCAAGTGGTGCTATTAATATTGTTGAAAATAGAATTAGTAAAAAATCTATTCAGGGCATACAAGGCAATCTAAACACTAATTTTGGCGGTGCTAATAATGAACGTTCGGCAGCGTTAAAACTTGAAGCAGGTCTGAATGAGAATATTGTTATACACGCAGATGTATTTTCTACTAAAACCAGTGATATTAAAATTAGCGATTTTGCTAGAAGTGAAGCGCTAAGAAATATTGAACCTATTCCTATAAATGAAGAAATAAAAGATAAATTACCTAATACAGATAGCCAGAGTAATGGCGGTGCTATTGGAGTAAGCTATATTAATGATAATGGATTTAGCGGAATAAGTTTGGATAATTATAATCAGGAATATGGATCGCCTATTGAAAAAAATGTCAGAATAAAAATGAAACAGAATAAATTTGCATTTGAAACAGAGCAAAAAATACACAATTTAGGTATAGAAACTTTATCGTTTAAATTAAATTCCAGTGATTATGAACATAAAGAAATAGAAAGCGGAGAAGTTGGAACTACATTTAAAAATAAGGCTCATGAATTATCTTTGCAGTTTAAACATATTCCAATAAATATTGGAAATGGAAGCTATAAAATTACAGGAATTATTGGAACTCAATATCAATTTAATAAATTTAGTGCTTTGGGCAAAGAGGCTTTTATTCCAACCACAACAAATAGGCATGCTGCTTTATATGCTATTGAAAAAATTCCTTTAATACCAAATTTAAATTTAGATAATCATCAAACTTCATATTTAGAATTTGGTATAAGAGCAGAAAATCATAATATAAAAGCAGATATTGAAAATAATTCTAAGTTTACAATAAATAATCCTGATAAAAAAATTAATACTTATAGTACAAGTGCTTCAATATTTAATCCTATCACTTCCAATTTAAATTCCACATTAAGTTTAAATTATGCTCAAAGAGCTCCAACGTTTTATGAATTATTTGCAAACGGTATACATGCGGCAACAAATGCATATGAATTAGGTGATGAGAATTTAAAAAAAGAGCAAAGCATAGGGCTTGATTTAGGATTAAAATATAAAAAAGAAGGCTATGAAATAAAATCTAATTTATTTGCAAATAAATTTAAAAACTATATTAGTCTGCAAAATACTAGCCTAAAGGTAGATGAAAATGGAAACCAAGACATTAATGGAATTAATCAATATAAATATTTAGCTATTCCAGCACTTTTTTATGGTTTTGAATTAGAAGGAAAAATTCCTTTAAATAATTTATTTAATAAAAATATTTCTAATATGAAACAAAAATTGTCATTGTTATGGCAAATGGATTATACCAGAGCATATAACACAGATAATCATGAAGCATTACCCAGAATTAGTCCATTGCGTTTGGGATTTGGATTGGCTTATCAGCATAATGATTGGCATACACAGTTAAAAGCTGTGTATAATACAAAGCAAAATAAGATTCCGGATAATGAAATTAAAGCTTCAGGTTATACAGATTTAACTTTGCATGTAGAAAGAAATTTTTTCACCAAATACGGTAATTTAGCTTTATTTTTAAAAGGGGATAATTTATTAAATAAAGATATAAGACCTGCTTCAGACTTTTTACGAAATACAACACCGTATGGGAAACGCAGTGTAAAAATAGGTATGAATTTAGAATTTTGAGAGTTTTATCCAGAAGAATAATATAAGTAAAAAATAGCATTACACTAGATAGTATAGGATTTTCTTAATAATATTAAAATATTTTAGCAATTATACTTGCTATTCTTCCTGTAACATTATTTCTTCTGTAAGAATAAAATCTATGGTCGAAATAAGTGCAAAAATCTCCTCCGCTAATATTAGCTGATATAATGTCTAAACGTGCCAGCCTAATTTTGGCTAGTTTATATAAATCAGCATATTTTTTATTTTTATCATTATTAATATTTTGTTCAAAGCTAGTATAAGTATTTTCTTTTTCTTTTTCAGCAGCAAAATGCATAAATTTATCTAATACTTCATTTCCTACCTCAAAAGCATTTGCACCAATTGCAGGACCGAGCCAAACCAAAATATTTCCACTGCTGATTTTAGTTTTATGCATAAAATAATCTATAGAATTCTCAATAATTCCATTAACTAAGCCTTTCCAGCCTGCATGTATGGCTAAAACAGCCTGCCCTTTTTTATCTGTAACTAATAAAGGCAAGCAGTCAGCGGTTAATACACTGCAAGCTAAATTTTGCTTAGTAGTAAAGCAGGCATCTGCTCTAATACATGTATTATTTATACCTAATTCATATTTGCTGTCTTTAAAATAATCATCATTATCCAAATCGGTACAATAAATTCCGTGTACTTGTTCAAGCCAGATTATTGGGCAATTTATTTCTTGTTTAACTAATGTTCTATTTTTATATACGTCTTGAATATTATCCTGCACATGAGCCGCTAAATTTAATCCAGTGGAATAATATGGGTTTGCATATTGTCCTGTACTATAACCGCCAATTGCTAGGGTAGAAAGTGCTTTTATATGCTTTGGAGCTTGCCAGTTTGGAGTTATAGTGTAGATTTTATTATTCATCATATAAACTATTTTAGTTTAAATTACCAATTCTTGTTTAGCTAATTGTTTACCAAATTCAACTCCCCATTGGTCAAAAGAATTAATATGCCAGAAAATTCCCTGCGTAAAAATTTTATGTTCATATAATGCTAATAAAGATCCAATTGAAAATGCACTCATATCTTTTAATAATAACATATTGCTGGGGCGGTTACCTACATGAATAAAATGCGGATTATTATCATGTTTTCCCAGCATTAAGGCTTTAGCCTGCGAAAAACAATTCTGCAGTAAAATTTTGTGATGATTTTTATATTGATGATGCGCATTAATATAGCTAATAAAATCTACAGGTACCCACTGTGTACCTTGATGTAATAATTGAAAATAAGCATGTTGGCAATGCGTACCGACCTCTCCAAAAATAATTGGAGCGGTGTGATAAGGCAGTCTTTTATTATCTATTCCAATACTTTTACCATTACTTTCCATATCTAATTGCTGTAAATATGCAGTAAAATAATTTAAATTCTGGGCATAAGCAGCTATACAATAACTAGGCACATTAAATGCATTACGATACCAAATCCCGAGCATAGCTAATATCTGCGCCATATTATTATGAATTGGTTCTTGGATAAAATTTTTATCCATATGTGCAGCCCCAGCAAGTAATTCTTTAAATACCTCTGCACCATAACATAACATAATTATTAACCCAACTGCACTCCATAATGAAAATCTGCCGCCAATCCAATCAGAAAAGCCAAAAACATATTTAATTCCCTGCTCTTTCGGTTTTTCCGGATTAGCAGTGACAGCTACAATATGTTCAGTATAATCTGTAATAAATTTATCTTTTTTAAGCCAATCCATACATGATTGTAAATTTTGGCAGGTTTCTAAAGTAGTAAAAGTTTTCGAACATGCAATAATCAAAGTATTTCTAGCTTTAATGCCGGATAAAATTTGTTCTAATTGTGCACCATCTATATTATTTAAAAAATGTGCATTTATTTTTCTGGGATATACGCCGGAGAATGCATGATAAACCATTTTTGAACCTAAATCAGACCCGCCAATGCCTATATGAATTACATCTGTAATATTTTTATTAATATGAATAGCATTACAAAAATTTTCCATATCAATTAAGCTTCTTTCAACTTCTTGTTTTGCCCATGCTGGAATAAAATCATGTTGTGTTCGCAAAGCAATATGTAAAGCAGGACGTTGTTCAAGCATGTTTATGCACTCGCCGCTTAACATACTTTGTATTGATTTTTTTAGCTCTGCTAGATTAAGTAATTTATCAAATAAGTTAATTGTATCTGTAGTGATTAGATTTTTTGCATAATTTAAATGTAAATTTGGAGTATTAACACTAAAAATAGCATCTCTATCTTGTTTATGAAACAATTCAGTTAAAATAAAACTATCATTTTGAGCATGCTGCTGTAATTCAAGAATAGAACTGTAAGCTGCTTCACTATTATACATATTTTACTTTTATCACATTAAAATGACTATAATTATGAATTAAATCACATGAAAAAACTATCTTAATAAAAAGAAATTGTAGTATTTATTGCATGTTTTACAAACAAATTTAAAATTAATATTGCAAAATACCTTAAAAAAACATAACCTTTCATTATCGTAAATTTTTTGTGCTTGTATATTATTATGCAGAAAATTCATATTGTTATTTTAGATGGTTATCCGGCATTTAAGGAAGTAATTTTAAGTACTAAATATAGTTTAGAGTTATTAGGCTTTAGCGTAGAGATTATTCTTGATACAAAAATATATGCTGATGTAATTAATATTATATTTGCCTCCCACCATATTTCTTTTGAGCAGCTTAAAGCACAAAAAATACCAATTCAAAATATTATCCTCTATAATCTTGAGCAAGTTGGCGAAGGCGTGCCTTGGATGAATTCTAAATATTTCCGCTTAATGAAAAATACTCATGTTTGGGAATATTCAACAGCTAACTTTACACAGCTGCATAAAGCGGGAATTAATAATCTTAGCCTCGTACCTATTGGCTATACTCCAAATTTAGAAGTTATTCCTAAATTAGAACAAGATATTGATGTATTTTTTTATGGAAGCAGTAGTGAACGTAGAATAAAAGCCATTCAAGCTATTAAAGCTACGGGTTTAAATGTAGTCAGTACAACAGATTTTGGACAAGTTATTGATGCAGAAAGAGATAATTTAATTGCGAGAAGTAAAATAATTTTAAATATGCATTTTTATGACAAGGCAAATATATTTGAAATTGTTAGAGTATCGTATCTATTAGCCAATCATAAGGCTGTTATATCAGAACTTGGTGAAAAAACCTCAATTGAGCCGGACATTAAAAAAGCAATTTGCCATGGAAGCCTAGAAAGTTTGCCTAGTTTATGCGTAGATTTAATTAAAAATCCGGGTAAAAGACATGCACTTGAAGAAAATGCTTATAATATTATTAAACAAAGAGATGCTGCTAAATTTATTCAAAAAGGCATGGAAAAATATTTAAGTTCCATAGAACAAATATTTGCAATTCCAACCCATATCAAGCAGACTGCATGCCAGCTTCCAAAAAATATTAATCTAGGCTGTGGGTTGGATTGGAAATATAACATGCTTAATATTGATTATGATGATAAATATAAGCCGGATTTATTGCTTGATTTTAATAGGGATATAGATTTTTATCAGGATATTGATGCATGGCGTTTTGGTAAACATGCGGGTATAAAGGGTTACTTTAGTAATATATATGCTAATTATATATTTGAATGTGTAGATAATATGAAAAATGCTATGACTAATTGCTTAAATTTACTTGAACAAGATGGTCATTTATATATAAAAGTTATATATGATTTATCTGTTAATGCATGGAGTTCACCTGAATACAAAAGGCATTTTAATGAAAATAGTTTTTTTTACTACAGCAATAGCCTTAATTTGTTTAATTTAGGCTGGCATGAGTATGCATTTGAATTTATTGAATATCATATTAGCTTAAGTAATTACGGATTGGAATTATATTATGCAAATGATAATAATTTTGAAAAGGTAAAAAATATACCTAGAGCCATTGATAGTCTAACATTCAAATTAAAGAAAAGAAAAGTTAATGAGGAAGAAAAAAAATTATTAGAAATGCAGAGAACAAGTTAGTCAGATTTTTATGATTTGCTGATATATTCTAATGCTCTCTTATTAATAAATAAATGTAGTAATTCAAATTTTTTAAAATTATCTTTATAATTAAGGTCTTTTCTTATACAAACAAAAATATTTTCCATATTTGTTAGAGTAGTACTTGTGTCTTTGCACTCACTATTATTTCTCCAAAAATTCCAAGTTTTTATTACATCACTTGAGGCAAAGCATATCAAACCTTTAGTTATATCTGCCATTTTTTCTTCTTTATCTTCAAATTTTCCCCCTTTGACTTCTGATACTAGTGTTAGCAAAAATAATTCAACTATTTTTTCATATACAGGAATTTTTTTATCTCTTATTTCTTTTTTTAATAAATTTTTATGTTCAAACCATTTTGTAATAGCTGGCACACACATTGAGGCAGTTGCACCAACAATTGCAATAATAATAGTTATATTGCTTTCCACTTTATTCCTTTAATTTATTTTTTTTAAAGAAAAATCCCATATTTTTTATGCATGGGACAAACTTTTAAATGAAATTATAAAAGATTACAGCCTTGAAACTTGCTCTTCAGCATCTTTTTTCAAAATAGAATTTTCAAGCTCTAATAACATTAAACGGCGTTTTAAAGATTCTAATTCATCACTCATCGTACTTGGTTTTTTCTGCGGCTGTGCTACGGTTAATTCACCTTCAAATTTAGCAACTACAGCAGTTGCAATACTGTTGCCGATAACATTAGTCGCTGAACGCCCCATGTCTAAGAATTGATCAATACCCATAATTAATAATAATCCGGCTTCTGGAATATTAAATTGAGCTAAAGTTGCAGAAATTACAACTAAAGAAGCTCTAGGAATACCCGCCATGCCTTTACTTGTTACCATTAATAATAATAGAATAGTAATTTGCTGATTTAAGCTTAAAGGTATGTTATAAACTTGTGCAATGAATAGAGTAGCAAAAGTACAATACATCATAGAGCCATCTAAATTAAATGAATAACCCATTGGTAATACAAAACTTGTTACTCTTTTAGAAATACCAAACTGCTGCAGTCTTTCCATAGTTTTTGGATAAGCAGCCTCACTGCTTGCTGTGCTAAATGCTAATAAAGTTGGTTCTTTAATCAATTGCATTAAATAGCCTATACTCTTACCTAAAAACATAAACCCGGCAAAAATTAACACTAGCCATAATATACCTAAACTTAAATAGAAACTTCCCATAAATTTAGCATATGTTGCGAGTACGCCAATACCTTGAGTTGTAATCGTAGATGCCATAGCAGCAAATACAGCTAAAGGTGCCATATTCATTACATATCCTGTTATTTTTAACATAACATGCGATAATTCTTCAATGACAGAAGTGATTGTATTAGCATTTTTACCTATTCCGCCTAAAGCTATACCAAAGAATATAGAAAATACTACAATTTGTAATATTTCATTGGTCGCCATTGCCTCTACGACACTTTTAGGTACTAGATGTGTAACAAAATCTTTAATATTGAGAGCTGTAACTTTTAAACCATTACTTGCATTCACATCAGGAATGGGCAAATTTAAGTTATAGCCGGGTTTTAATATGTTTACCATAATTAAACCAATTAATAATGAAGCAAAAGAAGCAGCTAAAAACCACCCCATAGTTTTTATGCCAATACGACCAATTGTTTTAGCATCACCCATATGAGCCACGCCAACTACTAAAGTAGAAAAAACTAACGGTGCAATTAACATTTTAATTAAGCGCAAAAATACATCTGTAGTTATAGAAATATAACCTGCATATTTTTTGGCTTCATCCGCTGGTAAACTAGTATTTAATATATAGCCTACAACTATACCTAATACCATACCAAGTAAAATTAAGTTAGTCAGCTGCTTTGATTTAGCTTTTTTCTCCGGCTCTTTTTGTTCTGGATTATCTACCTGAAAATTTGATTGTACCTCAGACATCTTTCCACTCCTAATATAATAATTATTTGATGTAGACTAAATATATTAATTCATCTAATAAATTAATAAGTTAATTAATTGAATTTAGTTTGTAATACGCATATAAAACTTATGTAAATTCAAGTGCGGTGAGCATATAACAAAGCTCTAACGCCGTTAAGTATACTATAATTTAAATATAATATTCAACACCCGTTCCCTTTAAAACTGAATTTAGCTTTTTATTAATTTTAATAATTAATGCTAGAAGTGATTTTAACAACAATGCAGATATAAATTCAAGTGCAGTAAGTATATTTTAAATATCCTTTCTTTCATAATCCCAAGGGGTTTTTGCTTGGATTTCTGTATAATTACCATTAATCGGGTGAATAAACCCAAATAAATGAGCATGTAAATACATTCTATATTTAAAATTAATATCGTTAATTTTATTTTTATCTGCTGAATTAAGCTGCTTTTCTAATTGTTTATTTAAAGCAAAGTTTCCGTATTTTTCATCGCCTAAAATTGGATAACCGCTATGTGATAAATGCACACGTATTTGATGAGTTCTGCCTGTTTTAAGCTCTGCTTCTACAAAGCTGCAAATATGTCCACCAATTTGCCCACGTGCTGATAAATAAATAATTGTATGCGATTCTTGCCCTTCATTTTCATCAACAAATACTTTTCTTTCACCATTATTCATCACAATTTTTTTTAAAGGAAAACGCAAATGCTGTTTTGGATTTTGCCAATTTCCGCTGACAACCGCATGATATTTTTTAGTACATTTACCATTTCTAATTTGCTCGTGGATTCCAACCAATGCACTACGTTTTTTAGCTAATAGTAAAACTCCGGAAGTTTCTTTATCTAAACGGTGTACAAGCTCTAAAAATTTGTAATTAGTATTTTGTCTTAAATATTCTATTATTCCGAATGAAACACCTGAACCGCCATGTACAGCCATGCCAGCTGGTTTATTAATAGCTAATATGGCCTCATCTTCATATAAAATTTCTAATTCTGTTTTGAGTTTAGCAGTTATAATTTCTTCAGATTTAATATAAATATTATTAATTGGCGGAACTCTGACAATATCATCAAGATTTAGTTTATATGTATTATCCACACGTTTTTTATTTACTCTTACTTCATGATTACGGATAATTTTGTATATGTGGGATTTAGGTATATTTTTTAATTTTGAGATTAAAAAATTATCGATGCGTTGATTTTCATTTTTTTCATCTATAGTATAATAACTAACGCTGGTAAATTCTGTATTTTGTGTCATAAATTATGTGGTTAAATTTGATTTTTTATAAAAAACAAACATGGGGATTAAACTTAATGTAATCATAGTTAAAGCTGGTAATGATAGTTCTGCAATTCTTTCATCACTTGCTAATTGATTGCTGATTACTGCCAAGGTATCAAAATTAAACGGTCTTAGTAACATAGTACAGGGTAATTCTTTAACTGCATCAATGCCAACTAATAGAAAACTGCTGAATAAACTTTGTTTAAGCAAAGGTAAATATACTCTTATTATAACTTGCAGTTTATTTGAGCCTAAAAGCTGTGCTGCATCACCTAAATTTGGCGATAACTGTTGATAATTAGTTGATATGCCTTTATGTGCTATAGCGAAAAATCTAATAAAATATGCATAAATTAACATCCAAATGCTGGCACTAAGATAACTATTAATATCTACAACATTTTTAGAAAAAAAACTTATAACTCCTAAAATACTAATAGCTAAAATTGTACCTGGTATAGCATATCCAAATGCTCCCATATTTAAAATATTACTATTTTTAAACATGATGTTAAATATAAAAGATATAAATACAGTCAAAAAACTAGCAATTCCTGCAACTATTAACGTATTTTTTAACCATGTTAAATATTGATGCCAATTATAATTGATAATCATGTCTTGTAAAAATAAATGCATCATAGTACAGATTGGAATAATCAGTGCTAAACTAAATAATAAAATTGCTAATGTCCAAATTTTATATGATTTTTTTAAACATATATATTCTTTGTCTATGTTTTTATGTAATCTTGAGCTATAAAATTTTTGTTTTTTTCTGGCTCTATATTCAATAAATAATAATAATGCAATTACAGCCAGTAAAATAGCAGAAAGAAGCATAGCATTAGCTTTATCATCAAAATTTAGCCATGAACGGTAGATGCCTAATGAAAAAGTTTGTAACCCAAAGTAACTTACAGTGCCGTAATCAGATAATATTTCCATTGATACTAAAGATAATGAAGCAACTAAACTTGGGCGGATTAAAGGTAAGGCAATTCGATAAAAAATATTTTTTTCGCCCAGCATTTTTCCAACTTCAAAAATATGCTTATTGCATAAACTAAATGCAGAATAACAAATTAAATAAACGTAAGGATATAAATTTATGCTGAATATAAATACTGCAAAAGGTAAACTCCGCACATCCGGTAATCTAAAATTAGGAAATATAGAGCGCATAAATGTTTGAAAAGTACCGGAAAATTGTAATAAGTCTGTGTAAGAATATGCCAAAATATAGCTAGGTATAGCTAAAGGCACGATTAATAACCAATGACAAAGAGCATGATGCCTAAAGTTATACTGGCTTGTAAACCAAGCTCCGTAAACACCGATAATACTGCAGATTATCACTGATTCTGTAACTAATATCAATGAAGTAGTAATATACTCTTTCATTACATATTGCCATAAATGATGCCATGTATCTAATTTTGCTGAAAAACTTTCACTAATTAAATATATAATTGGCAGGCATATTATAAAAATAAATAATACTAAAATTAAGCTGGATAAAATTTTTGCAGTATATAC
Source organism: Burkholderiaceae bacterium (assembly GCA_023266335.1). Lineage (GTDB taxonomy): Bacteria > Pseudomonadota > Gammaproteobacteria > Burkholderiales > Burkholderiaceae > JAHFQJ01. The sequence continues at coordinate 111,347 of JAHFQJ010000003.1, read as the reverse complement.
ATTTATTTTATCAATATTATTCATTATTATTTTGAGACTTTATTAGATGCATAATTTGCTTAATTTTATCTGTATCTTTAATACCATTAATGCCGTTTTCAACTGCACTGCTTAAATCAACCGCGTAAGGCTGTAAGGCTAATGCTTGAAGCAAATTGTTAAGATTAATACCGCCGCTTAAAATAATCCGTGATTTATTATCAGCTAGTAAATATTTAGGAATAATATCCCAATTAAAACTTACTCCGCTGCCGCCATAACCGGAAGTTTTGGTATCAAGCAATATTCCTTGTGCATTATTGCCCATATATTTATCATAAGTTGTGCTAATAAAATCAGTACTTGAATTATTATGAATACCAACGGCTTTAATATAATGTTTATTTACTAATCCAGCACATTCTCTGCACCATTCTGGGGTTTCAATATTTAAATCCCCGTGAAACTGCAATAAATCTATTCTTATTTTTTCACATATATTTGCTATAGTTTCTGTATTTGCATTTACAAATAAACCAGTAACTTGAATATTTTCAGGTACATTTTGAGTCAGAATTTTTGCCTGCTCTAAGTCAATATATCTTTGACTTTTCGGATAAAAAACAAAACCAACGGCATTAACATTATTTTCAATTGCACATTCTATATCTTGCACACGTGTAAACCCACACATTTTAATTAATGCAGCTGAAGCTGGCTGCCCAGTATTATTAAATAATTGAAACATATTAATTATTTGATTTATATCAATTTTATTTAATCTTTAAAATATAATTTATATTCTAAATTTTTAGCTAAAATAGTTAAAGTTAAATTATCCAGCAAAAGATATTCAGCACGGATGCATAAAAGTAAATGCAGTTTGTTTTGAAAAGTAACCAACTCAATAATTTGAGGCTGTTCTAAATTATTTTGTTTATTATCAGAATTAATTTCTATGGGTAAATTAGAAATATCAATATTACTACCTTCTAATTCTAGGCTAGCGTAAATACTTGTTTTTTTTATTTTGCCTAAATATTGAGAACGTGCAACAATTTCCTGCCCCGGATAACAGCCTTTTTTAAAACTAACTCCGCCTAATTTTTCAAAATTAAGCATTTGCGGAACGTATGTTTCAGTATTTTGGCTATTGATAAAAAATAATCCATGTTGGATGCTGTCATGCGTAAATTCATCTAGATCCAAGTATAAATTATCTAAATTATTATTTTCTATATTAATATTATCATGATAATTTATAACTATGTGTTTATTTTCAAACCAGCTAATATAATAAGTATTTTCTTTCTCTATAGAGCTTAAAAATGCATGCTCTGATGGTAAATTTTCAATTTTTTTATAAGATAGAGAATATGCAGAATTATCAACAATATTTATTTTTACTTTACTTCTTAAAATATACATAGATATTTTTTTTACAAAAACCCCAATAATACTTGCCTCAACGAGCATATAGTAATTTTGATTTTTCTTGTAAATTACCCCGTTTGCCAACATTCTGCCCTTTGGAGAACAATAAGCAAATAAACACGCCCGTTCTGTATTTAAAGTTTTTATATCTTGTGTTAGCTGTGAATTTAAAAAAATTTCACTATCGTCCCCGCTAATTTGAATGAGCTTTATTTTTTGTGATAAATCAAGATTATGCATAGATGTTTTTGGAAGAAATACCTAAATGAGTATCATTTATGATTTTATCTTATATACAAGCTGTAGTCAAATATACCGTTTTATAGTGATTGTGCAAATAATATGCTCCAGTATGGGAAATGTAAAGAATGCGAGAGTAATAATGACAATATATGAGATACACAAATTTATAGTTAATAAAGGTAAAGAAACAAATTTGATAGAAAGTTTTAATCCACAATTGAGACATTACTGTTCTAATTTAATTAGAAAAGGTAAATATTATGTTAAATCTATTGATAGTTTTATTAATAACTTACATATTATTTTTTATGCAAAAATTTATCTAACTTATTATTTGCATAACCTCTAAGTCTATATTAATTAAGAATGTGTCATATCTAAAGGTATAATATATTTGTCAAAATCTTGTTCTGAAATAAGTCCAAGTTCAATTGCAGTTTGACGTAATGTTGTACCTTGATGATGAGCTGTTTTAGCAATTAGTGCGGCATTATCATAGCCAATATAGCGGTTTAGAGCAGTAACAAGCATTAAATTCTTTTCAAGATTAGTTTTTATTTGCTGTAAATTCGGCTCTATTCCAATTGCACAATTATCATTAAATGAACTACATGCATTTGCTAATAATTCAATGCTTTCCAGTACATTATGCACCATGACGGGTTTATACACATTTAACTGAAAATTTCCTTGACTTCCGGCAAATGCCACCGCTGCATCGTTTCCAAACACTTGCACACATACCATAGTTAATGCTTCGCATTGAGTTGGATTAACTTTACCCGGCATAATTGAAGAGCCTGGTTCATTTTCTGGGATAGTAATTTCTCCAATGCCACATCTAGGACCGCTTGCAAGCCAGCGCACATCATTAGCAATTTTAAGTAAAGCCATAGCCAATGTTCTAATTGCTGCAGATGTATTTACAAGTGCATCGTGTGCGGCTAAAGAAAAGAATTTATTTTGCGATGATTTAAATGGGCGACCTGTAATTTCTGCTATATTTTTAGCACATTCTTCTCCGAATAATGGATGTGCATTTAATCCGGTACCTACAGCAGTTCCCCCAATTGCTAAGTCATACAAGCCTTCCATATTAGTTCTAAGTGCATATAAAGCATAATCAATTTGCGCGACCCAGCTGCTAATCTCTTGCCCTAATGTAATTGGAGTTGCATCTTGTAAATGAGTACGCCCTACTTTTACTATATCACAAAATTTTTGTGATTTATAAAATAATGTATTACGTAAACTTTCAATACTTGGAAATAATGTCTCAAATAATTCCATCACTACAGCAATATACATTGCAGTTGGAAATGTATCGTTTGACGATTGTCCTAAATTAACATGATCGTTAGGATGAACCGGATTTTTACTGCCGATTACTCCGCCCATTACCTCAATTGCCCGATTTGATATTACTTCATTAGCATTCATATTTGATTGAGTACCAGAACCGGTTTGGAATACAACTAATGGAAAATTTGCATTCAAACTTCCTGAAATAACTTCATCAGCTGCTTTTATTATAGCAGTAGAGATTTCTTGTGATAACTGCCCCAATTTATAATTTGACAAAGCTGCTGATTTTTTTAATATACCAATTGCCTTTATAATTGGATACTGCCATTTAAAGCGTGATACTCCAATCGGGAAATTTTTAATTGAACGTTCTGTCTGAGCGCCCCAATATTTATCTGACGGAACATCAATAGAACCCATTGAATCTGATTCAGTGCGCATAAATGTTTGCCTTATATTTATATTTTTTTAGAGTATTAACTACAGGGAGGCATTTTATAATTTTGAGTCTCGTAAATAAAAATCTTTATTTTTGTGATTTTTTTTGCCATGGAGTCATGCCTGCGAAGGCAGGTATCCAGGGTGCTGTTTTACAAGATTCTCGCCTGTGTAGGAATGAAGTTTTGCGTGCCTTTTATCTATTAATTTCCTGCACAAATCTGAAATTAGTATAATAACCATTACCCACAGTTTTCAATTCAGCACGGTTATTTAAAGACATACTGGCTGCAACTCTATTTGAACAGTTTAAATTATAACTGCCTACCAATATTTCTGCAGCCGGAGACTGGGTACGGTCTTTATAATAAACATTTACATCTGTGCTAGGATTATTTCCATTGCTACATCCTGTGTAAAATAAATAAACCCCATATGGACCTGATGTAATCATTTCATTTGCAAAATAACTTTCAGTAGGCTGATTTGATAAAATAGAATCTTGAGTAAAAATACCATTTCCTGCAATACTGCTGCTTGAATTGAATGCTGTTAAAATCGAATTAGACGGATCTTGTATCAATAAATCTATATCAATATTCGGGTCACTCCATCTTGCAATATAATCAAATTTACCTACTACCTTAGGAATAGCTGTAGCATTTGAATAACTTTGAACAATATCAGACCAAGCTCTTCCTGATGTAATATTTTTATTAAAATCTAAATTTTGATATTGTGCCAGTAAACTAGCATCTTGATTAATTTGAGCAGATGACGGCAAATACAGCCCAATCCCTTTTGCTCCTTGATTATATGAGGTAGTATTAGCAGGAATATAAATGTTATTATATAAAACTACGCTGCTGGCTTTGCTTAAAACATCATCTATTTTTAATTTTATACCTGTATTGCTTGTAATGTTTTTATAATTCTGCATAAAACCAGCTAAATCCATATGTCCCTGATTATAAAAATCTGATGATTGCTGTTTAGCCTGAGAAATATTACCTTTTTCACTATCAACAATTGGATATAAAGATGCACTGAAATTAGCAACTGAATTACGTAAATCAGTTAATTTGGTTAAATCAAGTACTGATACCTGCACTGCTGTTTTAGAATTTTGATAGCTTTCAATATAGGTTTGAGCTATTTTTTCACCAATTTTCTGATTAGTTAAATCTGCAGAATTTGCTATTGAATTAATCAGATTTGTATATTGAAAACCTGTTGCAGGAACATTATCTTCAGAGGCTATCATAACTTTTGCTGCATCTTTTATAGAGTATGCAACTTCTGCCATCTGCATTAAACACGCATCAAAAACCAATATATCAGCGCCGCCGGCAGATTTTAGTGCTTCACCAATATCAGCAATACTCATAAAGCTATTGCTTGTATCATCTGCAATTGCTCCTTTTATTGCTGTAGTATTATCTGAAGAAGTTATGAATTTATTTTCATTAAATTTTACATGAAATGGAGCATCTATATTAGTTACTTCCTCACTCACTACGCTTCCAGCAGCTAATTTTGTATGTAAATCCCCGCTAACTCCATTAAATCTCCAGCCTAATCCATGAGACCATAAAGATACAATATATTTATCTGCTTTATAATTAGTTTTACCCCAAGCTATAAATTCTTGTAAGGTTTTTTTATCTGCCATATTCAGATTAGAACCTGTATCAATATAATTTATTTTATTATTTTCAATCACACCCCTCATAGTATGAGAACTTTCAGGGTATTCTGTCTGAAAAATAACTTTAATATTACTATTTGTTGCCGCAAGCCTTAATTCTTCAATATCTTGCTTGGCATATGGACCTAGGTTATTATCTGCAGCAAAATAAACCATAAGCGTGATTTTTTGTGAAGGCTGTGAATTATTCGGAGATTGATTATTACCTCCGCCTTCACTACTGCCCCCTCCGCCGCATCCGGCAAGCATAAAACTAAGAAATGTTATAAATATTAATTTAGCCATTTTTTTATTTAGCATATTTTTAGTGAGTAGTTGGGTTGATGAGATAATTCATTGCAAAATATTTATATATATTATATGTGTTTAATATAAATTAATAGACTAGTAATTATACTATTTTTTAACTGAATGATAAATGTATAATTACAATACAATAAGACATAAAACTCCCTTATAAACAAATGAACATCATTAACAAATTATGGTATCCGAATAAAGATAACTCTACAATAGAAAAAATATTTCTTAAACTATTGTATAGTGTATTACTTCCTTTCAGTTTCATTTATTTTGTATTTACAGTAATAAGAATAGCCCTATATAAACATAAGCTTATAAAATCATATAAATGCAGAATACCAGTTATTGTTATAGGAAATATTGTATCAGGCGGATCTGGCAAAACACCTGTGGTAATTTCACTTGCATTAGCTTTAAAACACAAAAAATTAAATGTAGGTATTATAAGCCGAGGTTATAAAGCCAAAATTATAAATCCGATTATTATAAATAATAATCATAATGCAAACCAAGTTGGTGATGAGCCGTTACTTATATTTCAAAAAACTCATTTGCCGATTTGTGTACACAGCAATAGAGTGCTTGCAATAGAGACTTTATTAAATACATATCAAGATTTAGATGTAATCATTAGTGATGATGGTCTACAGCATTTAAAAATGCAAAGAGACATAGAGTGTGTAGTATTTAATAATTTTGAAACAGGGAATAATACCTTATTACCATCAGGTCCGCTTAGAGAAAATATTAGAAAATGGGATTATTCATTATATTCGGGTGATAATATTTCTAATAAAATTATTCATAACAGCCAAAGTAAAGCCGTTAAAAGTAAGCGCGTAAATAAAAATTTATATAATATGAAATCTAATGAAATTAAATCAATTAGTGATTTTAAAAATCAAAATATATTAATTGCTGCCGGTATTGCTCATCCGCAGAATATCAAAAAATTATTTGATGAGTTTAATATAAATGCTAATATTTATTTTAATTTAAATGATCATCAAGAGCTTACAAATAAGCATATATTAGAGATTAATAAGAATTATCATGAGTATAATATAATTATTATTACCGAAAAAGATTTAGTCAAATATAATAAAAATTCTTTAATTCATACTTTAAATAAAGAAGTATGGGTATTAAATTTAGAGGCTTTAATTCCTAATGATTTTATACAAGATATTTTTATAAAAATACAAAAAAACAAATAAGAATGCTAGTTGAATAAGAGAAATCATAGAAAAATAAGCTATCCTTGCCCTGCCCTGATAAATTAGGGAAAGGCATGGTATGAATTCAAATTCACTAAGTATGTTATGATGATTTGGAGTATATTTAGTATATTATTTAATTGCCCTATATCCTATGTCTGTACGGAACTGCATGCCGTCAAATGATATGTTATTAACTGCATCATAAGCATTCTTTTTAGCTTGCTTAACCCCATCGCCTAAAGCAACTACACATAAAATTCTACCGCCGGAGGTGGTTAATTCTTTATTTTCAGCATTATATTTTGTACCTGCGTGAAATACTACAGGTGCTTCTGAATTTTCAGAAGTATAATTTACTCCATTTATTTTATCCCCGATTCTTGGAGTATTTGGATAATTATGCGAGGCTAAAACTATGCCCAAAGCACATCTCCTGTCCCATTCTATATTAACCAAGTTTAATTTTTGCTCAAAAGACATTTTAAATACATCAACTAGATTGCTTTTCATGCGTGCCATAATTGTCTGTGTTTCAGGGTCGCCCATGCGACAGTTAAATTCTAATGTTTTAGGATTTCCGTTTTCGTCTATCATTACTCCTGCATATAAAAAACCAGTATAAGGTATGCCGTCTTTTTCCATACCTTTTACAGCAGGCTCTATAATTTCACGCATAATTCTGGCATGTACTTTTGGAGTAACAACTGGTGCTGGAGAATATGCACCCATACCGCCAGTATTTGAACCTAAATCACCATCTTTTAAGCGTTTGTGGTCTTGACTTGTAGCTAAAGGTAAAATATTTTTCCCATCAGCCATAACAATAAAGCTAGCTTCTTCACCTGATAAATATTCCTCAATGACAATTTGTTTGCTGTTATTTTTGTTGCTATCATTTCCAAGCATTAAATCAACTGCATCTAATGCTTCGGTTATTGTCATAGCAACTACTACGCCTTTACCTGCCGCTAATCCATCATCTTTAATTACAATAGGAGCACCCTTCTCTAAAATATAATCTTTAGCATCTTGGTTATTATTGAAAATTGCATAATACGCTGTTGGAATATTATGTCTCTGCATAAAAATTTTTGCAAAAGCTTTTGATGATTCTAATTGGGCAGCTTTTTTGGTTGGTCCGAAAATTAAAAGATTTTTACTTCTAAATTCATCAACAATTCCTGATGCTAGAGGTGCTTCTGGTCCTACTACTGTGAAGGCAATCTGCTCATCTGCGGCAAATTTTGCCAGTTCTTGAATATCTGTAATATTAATATTTTCTAATCTTTTATCAGTGGCTGTGCCACCATTCCCCGGAGCTACGTAAATTTTTTGAATATTCTCTGCCTGAGCTAATTTCCATGCAATTGCATGTTCTCTTCCGCCATTCCCTACAACAAGTATTTTCATATGTTACCTATATTTTATGTCTTAGTCTAAATTTATAAATATATTAATCAGATTTCAATTTGCGAACTTTACTGTCGTAAAAATTGTTGTTCGCAGGCTCACGGCTTCGCCCTCAATGTACTAATGTGTACATAGCTGTCATAATTTATTCATTGTGTAAAATAGCATTATGATATACTTCTTGTACATCATCTAAATTTTCTAATGCATCCAAAATTTTTTGCATTTTTACACTGTCAATAGCATTTAATTCTACATGATTTTCAGCCATCATTCCCACTTCTGAAAACTCTGATTTAAAGCCGGATTGCTCTAATGTATCCTTTAAGTTTACAAAATCATAAGGACTGCAAACTACTTCAAAATAGCCATCTTCATTAGTAATTACATCATCTGCACCATGCTCTAAAGAAATTTCAATTAGTTTATCTGCATTTATATTGTTATTGAATAAAATATTACCGCTGTGTTTAAATATAAATGATACTGAACCTTCAGCCCCCATATTACCACCATATTTACTAAAGGCATGCCTAACTTCAGCAACCGTTCTAGTGCGGTTATCAGTTAAGCAGTCTACAATAATAGCTACTCCGCCAATACCATAACCCTCATAGCGTGCTTCTTCATAGTTTATATTGTCTGTATCACCAATTCCTCTTTGTATTGCACGGTGGATATTATCTTTAGGCATATTAGCACTAGTTGCTTTATCAATGGCTAAACGTAATCTTGGATTAGTTGAAGTATCGTCCCCAGCTAATCTAGATGCCACGGTAATTTCTTTAATAAGTCGTGTCCAAATTTTACCTCGTTTTGCATCGGTTGCAGCTTTTTTATGTTTAATATTTGCCCATTTTGAGTGTCCAGCCATATTATTTCCTAGAATTTTACTAATTATATATATTTTATTTGTATGATTTCCGCAGAAAAATTATATCATATGATGGAGTGCTTACTCAAAATATTGGCAATTATATATTGCCTGCATATGTAATTTTCTGCTATACTTAGTCTAAATCTAATTAATAATTATTCTCAATTGATGGTGATTTATTGAAAATGTAAAGTTTATAAATTAAACTTAGTGTTGTATTATTTATTTTATACAGGAGATTAAGCTATATGCAGAAAAGTATAATTGATGTACTCTTACAAGGCGATGCCATATCACATACAATCGCTATTCTTCTTCTTATATTATCCACAGTAACTTGGGTAATATTTATTTATAAATATTTAGTATTAAAATATATTTCTAAAAATATTCCTAAAGCAGTTCAATCTTTCTGGGAACAAGAAAGTTTGGTTAAAGGTATAGAAGATATTAGTAAAAAAGATCCCCAATACAGCAGTGAAATTGCAAACTGTCTATTAGAAGCTAAACATGTATCCGGTCAGCAGTCTAACCTGCCGCTAAATCAGATTGTATGGAGAAATTTACGAATTAGTCTGCAAAAATTACATAATAAAATTCATACAGGGCATAATTTTTTAGCTACCGTCGGCAGCACTTCTCCATTTGTTGGATTATTTGGTACAGTATGGGGAATTTATCATGCTTTAATCAGCATTGCTGGTCAAGGTCAGGTTTCGATTGATAAAATTGCCGGTCCTGTGGGTGAATCATTAATTATGACTGCATTTGGTTTAATCGTAGCTTTACCTGCGGTAGTGGCATATAATATTTTAAGTAAAAAATCTAAATTTGTTTATCAATATTTAGACGGGTTTGCTAGAGATATACATAACAGCATTACTAACAAATAACAAATAACAAATAAATCTAGGAGTTATTATGTCTTTTGAAGGATTTAATGATAATGATGACCCAATATCAGATATTAACATGACACCATTAATTGATGTAATGCTGGTATTATTAGTGATATTTATTATTACTGCTCCGTTGCTCACGCATGCAGTAAAAGTTGACTTGCCTAAAGAGCAGGCTAAGCAAATTGAAGCTAGAGCAAAAAATATCAGCATTTCAATTGATGCACAAGGTTCAATATTTTGGGATAGTCAAAAAATAAGTATAGAAGAATTAGATAGTAAATTATCACAGCAAGCTCAAGAAAATAAAGATGCCGGCATTCAATTAAGAGCAGATAATCAAACTTCTTATCAGTGGGTGGCTAAAGTTATGGCAAAAGCACAGCAAGCTGGTTTATATAAAATCGCTTTTGTAGTAGATGCTAATTCTGTTAAATAGATTAAAATCATAAAGTCAATGGTTTTGTACATAATACACCAATAAGAATTTTTTGTTAAATAAATTTAGAGAGGGCATGGCGTAATCATTGCAATTACTAGCAATGTATTTTTGTAATATAATCTGCATCTATGCTAACCAGATTTCAATTTGAGAACTTCATAGTCGTCATAATTTATTCCTGCTGCGTTGTCGCATAATGAACTACAATTAGTATATTGATTGTGATTCCTTGCATTTTTGTTGCGATAAACTTATTATATATACTTGCCTCAATTGGTTTTACTGGGTTATTCCTTTCAAGCATACATTTGTATTCTCTCTTTTTCAGCAAATGTAAATTTTATAAACAGCATATAGCCCAGTGAAAATTATTTTAATTTAGTTATATATGTTGTATATAAGCTATTTATAATAAAGGATACATTATGCAGATAAATATTGGCATATCAGAGCCACACCGTTTAGAAATCTCAAAAGGTCTTTCTCATGTGTTAGCAGATACATACACTCTGTATTTAAAAACGCATTATTTCCATTGGAATGTAGTTGGTCCAATGTTTCAAACTTTACATTTAATGTTTGAAACTCAATATATTGAATTGGCGGCAGCTGTAGATTTAATAGCTGAGCGTATTCGTGCATTAGGTCATAATGCACCTGGAACTTACTCGGAATTCTCTGCATTAACTTCAATTAGTGAAAATAAAGAAATACCGCCTGCACTTGATATGGTTAAATTATTAGTTGAAGGGCATGAATCTGTAGTGAGAACAGCCCGCAGTTTATTTTCTATTATTGAAAAAGCTAGTGATGAAGCAAGTGCTGATTTATTAACACAGCGTATTCAAATTCATGAAAAAACTGCATGGATGTTACGCAGTTTATTAGATGTTAAGTCTTAATTCATAAGGATGGCTATAGATAATTATAGATGGATTGTATAATTTGATTGGTAAAACCTCTACGAAGACAAGTATAATATACCATAAACTCCACAATATAAAAATTATGCAATATAATATACAGCCAAGTAATAGGTACAATAATTCTATAGAAATTAGCTTAGCTATTCCAGCAGAACATATGCAAAACGGTATAAGTTTATATATGCCATGCTATATTGCAGGTAGCTATATGATACGCGATTTTGCAAAGCACATTATTAATATAAAAGCTTATGATAGTTTAAATCATGAAATATTTATTCATAAACCAAATATTAGTAAGTGGTATATAGATAAAATAAACTCTGATGTAATGGTAACTTATACATTATATGCTGCTGATAGGTCAGTACGCGGTAATTATTGTGATGATGAACGTATACAAATAAATGGAGCAGCATCTTTTATTTATGCCGAAGAATTTAAAAATAAGCCATTACAAATAAAAGTAAATATACAAAATAATTATCGAGTATTTACAACTTTAGCTCAAAATCCTGATAATTTAATATATAATGCTAAAAATTTTGAAGAGCTTTGCGATACTCCAATTATAATTCTTAAAGATAATCATTACTTGACCAATCAAAAATGTGATAAAAAAGAATATAAAATAGTCTTTAGCGGCGATGTTCCGCATAATATAGATATAAATAAAATAAATGAGGATATTCATACTATTTGCAATGAGCAAGATAAGTTTTTTGGTTGCGAAAATGAATATAAAACGCATTTAAATGAAATAGAGAATAATGATATATGTAGTGCTTTGCAGAAAAATATTGATTATAAATATTTATTCATAACACATGTTGCCCAAGATTCTTACGGGGGATTAGAACATAAAGCAAGCACCGTTTTAGCATGTGGTCCTGAAAATTTATATATCAATAATTGCACAAATAAAGATAAAATAAATGAAAAATATATAGAATTTTTAGGGTTATGTAGTCATGAATATTTTCATAGCTGGTGGGTAAAAAGAGTAAAACCGCAGTCATTTATTGATGTAGATTTTCAGCAAGAATTTGATACAAGTTTATTATGGATTTTTGAAGGTTTCACTAGTTACTACGATGATTTATTTTTATATAAAGCTAAAATTATTAATAAGCAGAAATATATAAATCTTATTGAAAAAAATCTTAATGCTATTTACAAATATCAAGGACATTATGAACAAAGCTTATATGAAGCTAGTGCAGATGCATGGATAAAACATTACCAGCCTAATGAAAATAGCCATAATGCAAATATTAGCTATTATATTAAAGGTACTATAATTGCACTCTGCCTTGATTTACATATTAGAATTCATAGTGATAATAAATCTAGCTTAGATGATGTAATAATATTCATGTTTAATAAATATGGGCGTAATTTTTATAATTCTAAAGATAAAAAAGGAATATGCTATAATTCATTCATACAAGATATTCAAATTTCTACGGGATTAGACTTAAAATCAGTTTTGTATAGTTGGATATTTAATACGGACTTAATTCAGGAATTGCCGTTTATAGAATATTTACAACATTTTGGCGTTAATTGCATAAAAAACATAGAGTATAAGACTGATTGGGGTATACAATATGATAAAAATCAGACTTTTATAATCTTAGATAAAGTTAACATGCATGGTTTAGCTTATAAAGCAGGATTTATGGCAGGAGATATTTTAATTAGTATAAATAATATTATGATTCTACCAAAAAATGCTGATGAAATTTTTGAAAGAATTGATAAAAGTGAAGATTTATTGCTACATTATATCAAAAATCGACAACTCAAACAAATAATGATAAAATGTAACGATAGGCAGTGTTTAAAATTTAGCTTAACTATAGATATGAATTGTAACTTAGAAAATACTTGGTTATGTTAGTTTTAGGAATTGATCCAGGTTTAAAACATACTGGGTTTGGCTTAATAAAAATTGAAAATCGTAGTTCAATATATATCGGCTCGGGAACTATTGTAACATCTGTAAAACAAACAACTAGTCAAAGATTAGTTATAATATTTAAAGGAATTCAAGAAATTATCGAATATTATAAGCCAGATCAGGTTTGTATAGAAAAGATTTTTTTGAATATAAATCCAAAAACAACATTATTGTTAGGGCAGGCTAGAGGAGTTGCTATATGTGCAGCAACTATCAGTTTATCTGATATTTATGAATATACTTCATTACAAATTAAGCAAACAGTTGTGGGTTATGGGCATGCAAATAAAGAACAAGTGCAGGAAATGGTCAAACACTTATTAAAATTAAGTGATACTCCGCATTCAGATGCAGCAGATGCATTAGCATGCGCAATAACACATATTCAGCATAATAAATTCAATACCCGTTGAGTAAAGTTTTAAAATAAAATATTACGTCAAGTTTTATTTATAAAAAATTTGATACAAAATTATAACACTAACATTAATAATAATTAACAATTATTTGATAGCATATTGAATAATTTAATAGAATGTTATTTAACTTTTTAAAGGTTTAAGATGAATAAGAAGTATCCTTTTGATTATTTTGAAGAAGATGCTATAAATCCAGCTCGTACAACTAACCAAAAAAGACCTCAAGAATCGAAGGAGCAAGATGGGCAGCTAGCATTTTTTAAGCCTTGTAACAATTCTCCGTTAGATATAGGCACTAACTCTAATTCTTCGCTACGCAGCAATAATCAAAATAGAAATTCTCAATTTGGACAACAAGCCAGCAGATTAAATCAGCAAAGATATACCAACCGCCAGCAGCATTCATTTTCGCCGATTGAATCATTGAATATGGATGAAATGTATATTTATAGTGCTCAAATAGATGTAGTATCGCAAGATTTAACCAGTTTAGTTGAAGAAATGCCATTAAAATTTGAAGCATTTATTTTAAACTATTCTCAAATAGAAGATTATGATGATAATAAAGAAGAGTTTTTAGAAAATATCAAAGAGCTAAAATTACTTTGCGATAGAGCTACATTAAGAGAAAAAGATTTATATGAGATTTTAGACAGAATTGATAATCAAGGACTAAGATTCAAAAGTATAGATATTGATCAACTAAAACAACTGCTTGAAGATACAAAAGCCTCATTAGCAAAATTACCGACGATGAATATTATACAAAATAGCCCATTATTAATTAGTGAATATGAACAACTGGAAGGTAGAGTACAGGCTTTAAATAAAGAGGTTTTACGTAGAACAATCTATGAAAAAGCCAGCACTACACATCATGCGATTAGACCTTTACGTTCTTTAAAATCTGCCATTTATTATATTAATAGGTTTATGTGTTACGATCAGCCGCGTCAATTTTTGCATAAAGCTGTGCGTATGCTCACCCGTTTAAGAGAATTGGCAAATTTCATTATTCAACCGCAGCATAATTTAAATGATACTCAGGTACAGCAAGTACTTGAAGTGATTAAGCAAGGCAGCCGTGAATGGGATAATGAATTTTTAGCAAATGGAAGTTCAGTGTGGGATTTTGGTTCATTTGATATTAAAAAAATACCACTAATGATTATAGCTCCTTCTCATTCTGATAACTATGGGGGCGAGGAAGAAATAAGTTTATCTGTGATACCTGATTATTTAATTCATCAAGTGCGTATATTATTAAATAATTTAGGCTTGCGTAAAAAACCGCAGTTTTTTAATAATCAGCGTAATAATAAGTTTGATGATGCTGGTTATTAAAATTAAATATACTAATCGAATTTTAATTTGCGAACTTTGTTGTCGTCAAAATTATTCATGCCGCCTTGTCGCAAAATGAACTAATATTAGTATAGTTTTTGGCGTTTAGATTTAGAGTGGTGTATTTTAGTATGTGCTGCTCTAATATATTTCATCATAGATATGGACTTTTAAAGCCTAAATAAAGCATAATTTTAGCTTCTAGTCCCTGCATTATCTCATTACTTTTATCTGTATCATGTTCATAGCTGCAGGCATGTAGTAATCCATGAATAATTAAATGTGCATAATGTGCTAAAATCGCTTTTTTTTCATTTAATGCTTCTTTTTCAACTACATGACAGCATAAAACTATATCTGCATTAATATATTCAGCAATCTCATCATATGCAAAAGTTAATACATTAGTTGCATAATCTTTATGACGGTAGTTTTTATTTAGTGTATGTGCTTCATCATTATCCACAAATCTAATATTGATCATTAAATTTTTATTAAAATTTGGAATATGTTTTATTGCAGATTTAATCCAAAAATTTATTATTGATTTTGGTAAAAAATGCTTATGGATTTTATATGGAAATTGTAAAGATAGCTCTAATTGCATAATGAATTTTTTTATATCTATGAAATTGAGAATTATAAAATAGAATACTTATTATCAGAAAAATCTATATAATTTTCTAGAGTGCTAACTACGGATAGATTTTATGCTTTTAAACATATTTTGAAAAAATACAAACTAAGTAAATATTATGTACTTGATTTTAAGTTAGCACTATAGAAAGTAGAAAGTTTAATACTAAAATACAGCAGAGCTTAAATTATGCATAAACAACTGAACTATCAAAAAAGAATGCTACTTCATTTTTAGCATTTTCTACGCTATCAGAGCCATGAACAGCATTTGCATCAATGCTGTCAGCAAAATCAGCACGAATTGTTCCAGTAGCAGCTTCTTTAGGATTAGTTGCTCCCATTAAATCACGGTTTTTTTGTACAGCATTTTCCCCTTGTAAAGCAGAGATAAATACAGGTCCGCTAATCATAAATTCAACTAAATCATTAAAAAAACCACGTTCTTTATGAACAGCATAAAAAGATTCAGCTTGTTCACGAGTCAAATGAAGCATTTTAGCTGCTGCAATTTTTAAATTTGCATCTTCAAATCTTTGTAAAATTTTGCCGACAACATTTTTTTTAACTGCATCTGGTTTAATAATTGATAATGTAATTTCCATTTTCTACTCCATTTAATAAGCACATATTATACACAAATTATTTTATTTAGTGTGATTATATCCACTTCATAATTTTTACATGCACTTTGCTGCAAATCAAATTGATTAAATATATAGGCTTCTTTTACATAGTTTAAATTTTAATGATATAATAAATGCTCTTAATCTAAAATAACTAAAGTATGCTTACCATTGCTGTAGATGCTATGGGCGGTGATATCGGTGTTGAGGCTACATTACCTGCCTGTGCTGAATTCTTAAAAAATTATAAAGATGTGAAAATTATATTAGTTGGAGATGAAAAGAAAATAGAAAATCATAGTGCTTACCATAATTTTATAAGTAAACCAGATACTAATATAGAAGTTATTCATACTGATGAAATGATAAGTATGGATGATAGCATTGAAATATCTTTACGAAAAAAACGTAAGTCATCAATGCGCTTAGCAATTGAGCAAGTAAAATCTCATCATGCAAATATTTGTATATCTTCCGGTAATACGGGGGCATTGATGGCCGTATCTCATTATTTATTAAAAACAATTTCCGGAATTGATAGACCAGCTATAGCAACTTTTTTACCTAACCAAAAGAAATCAAGCACTGCTGTTTTAGACTTAGGTGCTAATGCTGATTGTTCTGCATATAATTTGCTGCAATTTGCCTATATGGCAGATATAATGGTGAGAGCTGTAAGCAACATAAATTCTCCAACTATTGGTTTACTTAATATTGGTGAAGAATTTATTAAAGGTAATGATGTAGTAAAACAGGCTGGACAACTTTTAAGAGAAAGTGGATTAAATTTTTATGGCAACGTTGAAGGTAATGATATTTTCAAAGGCACTACTGATATAGTAGTATGTGATGGTTTTGTGGGAAATATAGCTTTAAAAGCCGCTGAAGGAGTTGCTAAAATGATTTCTACATCTATAAAAGAATCTTTTAGTAAAAATATTCTAACTAAGATCAGTGCTTTATGCTCATACAATATTTTAAAACAAATTAGAAGTTCATTTGACCATAGAAGATACAATGGTGCAATTCTATTAGGATTAAATGGGCTAGTGATAAAAAGTCATGGCAGTGCAGATAAAACAGCATTTTTTCATGCTTTAGAATATGCATACCGTGCTAGTAAA
Source organism: Burkholderiaceae bacterium (assembly GCA_023266335.1). Lineage (GTDB taxonomy): Bacteria > Pseudomonadota > Gammaproteobacteria > Burkholderiales > Burkholderiaceae > JAHFQJ01. The sequence continues at coordinate 94,051 of JAHFQJ010000003.1, read as the reverse complement.
TATAATATGATAGAGCAGATGCAGAATAGGTTTAATATTGCAAATTCCATTTAAAAAATTAACTAAAATTATATATGCAAAAAACAATATCAAAATATAAAGCTAAAATAGCAGGAACCGGCAGTTATTTACCTAATAAAAAAGTTAGCAATCATGATTTAGTAGAGTTATTAGCTCAAAAAAATATTGAGACAAGTGATGAGTGGATATTTAGCCGTTCGGGCATAAAATTTAGACATTATGCTGAATATGAAAACACTAGCGAAATGGCATATATTTCTGCAAAAAAAGCTCTAGAAAAAGCAAATATTGAACCAAATCAAATAGATTTAATTATAGTTGCCACATCAACATCTGATTATATTTTTCCAAGTACTGCATGTGTTGTGCAGCAAAAGCTTGGAATTACTAATAATTGTGCAGCATTTGATTTACAAGCAGTGTGTGCTGGTTTTATTTATGCATTTTCTACGGCCGCTCAATTTATTGAAAATGGCATGTATAAAAATGTTTTAGTAATTGGCTCTGAAACTTTTTCAAGATTATTAAATTTCGAAGATAGAACTACTTGTGTATTATTTGGCGATGGTGCTGGGGCAGTAGTATTAACTAGAAATGAAGATGAAAATTGCAGCTCTCAAATTAAAAGCTCTATATTACGTGCAAATGGTCATGAAATTGAAATGCTCTACGCTAAATCTCATGTACAAAATGGTAATATCATTGGGCAGCCATTTGTGCATATGGATGGTAAAGCAGTATTTAAAATGGCAATTGCCTGCTTAGAGCAGGCGGCATCTGAAGCCTTAAAACTAGCTAACTTAGATGCTAAAGCATTAGATTGGCTTATACCTCATCAAGCAAATATTAGAATTATGCAGGGTACAGCAAAAAAAGTAGGTTTACCTTTAGAAAAAATGATAGCAACTGTTCAGGAACATGGGAATACATCAGCTGCTTCTATCCCTTTAGCTTTGGATACTGCAGTTTGTGACGGAAGAATAAAAAAAGGTGATAATATTCTGATGGAAGGTGTAGGGGCAGGCTTTGGCTGGGGAGCCGTCGTAATTGAATATTAAAATATTAGTTAAACACATTAGGCATTAAAATGATAAACTACCTCTTTATCGGCGGCGGTAATATGGCAAAAGCTATCATACATGGTATGTGTAATAGTTATAATAAGCTAAATGATACATCAAATGAAAATATTAAAAGTATTTATGTTGTAGATAAAAATTTTCAAACCCACCATGAATTAAATAAATTGGGGTGTGTTACTTTTAATCATATTCAAGATACAGAAAATGTTCTAGCCAATATAGATTGCATAATTTTAGCCGTAAAGCCTCAAGACAGCATTAATGTTATGCATGAACTTTCTGAATTATTAAAATCAAACTGCAAAAATGATTTACTAATTATTAGTATAATGGCAGGGATTAATATTAAAACCATTACTAAACATTTAAATTATCCTTGTATCCGATGCATGCCGAATACACCATTAATTGTTAATAAAGGTGCTAGTGCTTTAGTTGGCGTAAATATTTCTGAATCACAGAAAAATATAGCTAATAATATGTTTGAAAGCTCCGGCATTACTTGCTGGCTTGAAGATGAAGAAAAACTGCATGCTGTAACGGCTTTATCTGGAAGTGGTCCAGCATATGTGTTTTATTTATTAAAAGCAATGCAAGACATAGCTGTTAAACTAGACTTACCTATAGATATTGCTAGAAAGTTAATTTCTCAAACTTTTTCAGGCGCGGCTCAAATGGCGTTAGAAATAGATAAAGACTTATTGGATATGCAAAAAGCTGTAATGTCAAAAGGCGGAACTACAGAAAAAGCTATATATAGTTTTGAAGAAAATAATATTGCTGAATTAATTGCAGATGGATTAATTCAAGCTTATAAAAGAAGTAAAGAAATAGAAAACATATAACTAAATCCATATTAGCTTAGAAGTTGAGCAATTAATGTGTCAGATGAATTAAAACATATGTAAGTTGTTAATAAAGCTATTATTAAAGCTTTCAATAAGATTTATTTCTGCTTTCTTTTTAGCTGAGTTAATTTTACCATAAAAATCTTTGTACATAGGGTTACTATCACTGTAAACTACATGCAGATTTTATAAATATTCATAATACCTATCTTTAACTTATACTCTTTTTTAATATAAATTGGCATAAATTGAATAATTAGTTTATACTTAACCGGCATGGTATACGCTAAATGTACACTAAATCAAATTGCTCAATTAAAACTATACTGCAGATTCATGAAAATAAGCCTAATTAAAACCTCAAGTATTATAAGTACTATTGTTGTCTTATCTAGTATTGCATTGAGTATATACAATTACAACCGCTTAGTTAAAATTAGTTATGAGTTTTCTAAAAAAGAAAATGAATGGCTGCAAAAATATCAATTAATAGATGAAAAATTAAAATCATCTAATGATTTAGTTAAAGATTTTCAGCAAAAAATTAACTTTTTACAGCAAAAAAATGAAGATTCAGCTAAAAGTATTCATGAATTGCAGTTAAGTAATGCTCAAATGCAAATGCTGCAAAATGCAGATCAATTAATGGCAATGCAGTTTAAGCATATTTTAACTATGGCATCCGAACAATTAAAAATAACACAAGATGCGAATTCAGCCCTGTCAACACTCCAATCTATAGATGAACGATTACAAAAATTCCCCGCTAATCATTGGATAGGAGTGAGAAAATCACTAAGTAGCGACATACTTAATTTAAAACTGCAGCCTAGTAATGATTTAACCAGTAGTTTAGAAAGATTAAATAAAAATATTAATTTATTAGAAAACATTGCATTTATAACACTACCACAAAATTTGGAAAATAAAAACATTGAAGATAATTCATCATGGTTTGACCGTTTGTCGCAAAGTATATGGTTAGAATTAACCAATTTAGTACATATTAGAAAAATTAATAATCCGGATACAATTACATTATCTAAAAATGAAGAATGGTTTGTTAAGGAAAATTTAAAATTATTGTTAAATCAGGCAAAATTAGCTGCTTACTATAAAAATCAGCAGGATTTTGCTAATTATATACAGCAAATTCAGCTTTATTCAAATAAATATATTGATAAAACAAGTAAAAATGGTATTTTGTTTAATAAAAATCTTGAAGATTTAACTTTATTAAAATTTGCTTCAAATATTAATATTAACCAAACATTACAAGCGGTGATTAATGCTGCTAATAATTAATATTAAGCTTATTTACAATGGTAAAATTACGTATATCTAACCAGCCAGCTTTTATTATTCATCAATACTCATATAGTGAAACCAGCTTGATTTTAGATGTCTTTACTCGGGATTTTGGCAGAATAAGTTTAATTGCTAAAGGTGCAAAACGCCCTTATTCAAAATTAAGGTGTGTACTGCAATTATTTCAGCCATTGGTAATCAGCTATAGCGGTGCTGGCGAAGTCAAAACACTCACTCAAGCAGAATGGGTCAACGGAATATTACCCATACCAAGTAAATCACTTATTAGTGCGTTTTATATGAATGAATTAATACGGGAATCATGTGCTAAAGAAGACCCGCATCCTGAATTATTTGATAGCTATTTATCTGCATTAACTGAAATTTCTTATTCTAAAAATATTCATCATACCTTAAGGCAATTTGAAAAATCTTTATTAACATATATGGGGTTTGGCATATATTGGCATAAAGATTGGTTATCAAGCGTTGATAAAGATGAAATACTGATTTATCAGCCTAATATCGGATTTAAAGTTAAACAAGATAACGACCCTAGTTACTGGCCAACAATTACTAAAAAAGGTTTGCTAGGTATAATTGAGGATAATTATAACCATGAGCCGGCTAATATTAAAAAGTTGTTAAGATTTATGGTATCCCAGCACTTTAGCCAAAATCTAAAAACCAAAAAAATAGTCCAAGACCTATCTATTTACGAGTGATAATATGAGTACATACAGAGAATTGGCAATTTTTATTCAACTTCCCAAATACTAGTGTGGCTGTATATAGAAGATAATTCTAGGCGTTTTTTGTTTACATAATCATTTAAACAAGATAACACCAATGGGCTGCGTAACTTACCCTGCTTTTCAAATTCAATTATTTCGTTAAATGTGAACCAATGAGTAGTTATAATTCCATCATCTAAGGGTTCATTGTAAAATTTACCTGCAGTACCGCAAAAAGCTAAACGTAAATATGTAACATTATACAAATCTTTTTGTGAAATAGCTTGACACAAATATACCCCTAAAAAATGACTAGGTATAAATTCAAAAGAAGTTTCCTCCTTAGTTTCTCTAATGCTTGCTTGTAAGGGAGATTCGCCAGCTTCTAAATGACCTGAGGGCTGATTAAGAAAAATTCCATCTCTAGTTTCTTCTTCAACAAATAAAAACTTATTATCTTTTTCAATGATACTGGATACAGTCACACTAGTTCGCCATTTAGTTACCATATAAATCTCTTGTCAATGTTGTAATTTTATATCAAATATCTTTGACAATCTAATTCTATACTAACTATATAACGATTGCTAGTTTATAATTAATCTAATAGGGTGGAAAGATCACTAATAATTATCGCATCTTATCATGCTTATTTTCTATTTAAATTATTTTTTAGCTCTTCTTGTATTTTGTTATTTGAATTAATTTTTCTTGCTAATTCCCAAATAATTTTTGACTGGTCTCTTTCTCCAAGAGCCCATAATACTTCACCTAAATGTATGCCAGTTTCAGCATCAGGCTGAGTATTCCACGATTGCTCCAGCCATTTTTTTGCTTGTTCTACCTTACCTTGCTTATATAAAACCCAGCCCATAGTATCTTGATAAGCATAATTTTCACTATCTTTTTCAACAGCTTTTTTAATATATTCAAGAGCTAAATCTAATTTTATAGATTTTTCTGCATAAATATAAGCTAAAGAATTTAAAGCACCCATATTATCTTTATCTAAATTAATTATTGCATTTAAATCAAGCTCTGCTTTTTCAAAATTTTCTGTAAATAGATAAATATCACTTCTTATGCTATATAAATCAGCCGATTTTGGATTTTCAGAAATCAGCCTGCTAATAATTTCTAATGCATAATTCCATTGTTTTGATGCCAACCATAACTGTAAAGACAACATATCAAATTTCTGTATTTTATCTGCATCAGATAACTTATTACGTATTTGATTGTAATATTTATAAGCCTTTTCGTACTCATTGGCTTGTAAATATAAACCAGCTATTTCTCTTATTACAGCGATTTCATTTGTGCCGGTTTGCTCCATCCAATAAGCAGCTAATTTATATTCTTTCATTTCTTTAGAAATATCAGCCAAAAATAAGTACATACTTAAAGGCAGTTTTTTGTTATTTTCCAATAAATTATTCATAACAGAATATGCAGATTTATAGTCTTTTTGAACACGATACATTTGTGCCAGCAAAAATGAATATTCCAAGTCTTGAGGATATTCTATAACAATTTTATTAGCTGTCTCTATACCAGTTTTTAAGTCACCAGATGTAAATAATACGCCTAGTAATGCAAACTGTGCCCTTTTTAAATTAAATTCCTGCTTATCATCTTCTGGTGCATCAGTATTTGTATTCTTCTGAATATTTCCAGATTTTATCGAATTACTATCTTTAGTATTTTCATTTTGCTCAAGCAATAAATCTTGTGCGGATTTCCTTTTTAGCTCAGATTCTGCATTATATTGTTTAGCTTTTTCAATATATACTTTTAATTCTTCTATCTGCTCCGGTAATGCTAAGGAACTTAACCAAGTAAAAAATATATCTTCATGATTAGGATATTCATTTTTTAATGATGTTATAAGTTCTACGCCCTTGTTTTGTTTAGCTTTAATTAATAATTTAGCTGCCGCTAATTTTGCTTCTAAGGTTTTATATACAAGTATTTTATCTGCAGCATCATTAGCAGCTACCGGATCTGTAATATTAATTATATTCGGCAAATTATTAAGTTCACCTGCAAATTTATCTTCTTTATTATTATTTTTTGGAATAGAATCTAACCATAATTTAATATATTCACTTAATTTAGAGTAATCTTTTAACTGCACACTTAAATAACATAATGTACGGTATAAATTAAATTTATTTTCATCTTTTATATAGTTTTTCCAAATTAACGCTGCTTGTTCAGCTTTATTAAAATCACCTGCATCTATAGCAATTTGAGTTGCTCTTTCTGCTATTTTTGGATCTTTGAGATGATTAGCAAGATAAATATAAGAATCAAAAGTATTTATAGGATTACTTCGTTGAGTAATAAATTCATCACTCAGTAATTTATACACTAAATTTCCATAATTATCCCAATCTTTTATAAGCTTATTTTTATCATCAGGTAATATTTTATAAGGATACGCGTCTGCATTTGAATACTGTAAATTTATTTTATTTTTTAGGTTTTTAGTTACTCTATGCTTATTACTATTTTTAGGAAAAATATAATTGTTATCTGTACTTTGTGCAGATGAATGTATAGAAAAGCTGGAAAGAAATAAACTTAATACCTGTACATATATGGTTCTTAAACCTAAATATTTCAATTTCATATCCATTGCCAATAATAATATAGTATAAACATCATAGCAAAACATTTATAAATGTACAATTATAAATACACAATTTATTTATATTTAGAAACTATCCGTCCAACTAAAATTTCCACATCACAATTGCTTTTTTACTTCTTTATTTATTACCAAAATCTTAAAATATCTGCTTTAAAGCAAAAATATTATATTTAGCACTTGAATTTATATATAAATTACCGTTAAAATTGTTCTTAGCTGTAATATCATGCATCATTATAGATAATTTTTCATTATCGCTGGCACAACTTTAGACACGATATTTATAATATTTATTTCAATATTATTATTTTTTTAAATAATTGAATATAAATATAAAAAATAAATATTTTGAAATCATTTTGTAAGGTTTGTAATGCATAATAATGTTAGATTAGTACTCTTTACAGATGCTATTAATTACGTGCTTAACTAAATATTAGTTATGTTAGTTTGTTTTAAAAGGAATATAAATGAAAAAATTGACTTCATTATCTTGTTTAGCCGCTTTATTAGCTGCTGGCGTTGTAAATGCGCAAAGTTTAGATGGTACATTAAAAAAAGTTAAAGAAACTGGTGCAATTACAATTGGACATAGAGAATCTTCGATCCCATTCTCTTACTTAGATGCTAACCAAAAACCTATTGGTTATTCTATGGATTTATGTGCTAAAGTTGTTGAAGCTGTGAAAGCAGAATTAAAATTACCAAATTTAGAAGTTAAATATGTTCCTGTAACTTCTCAAAACCGTTTACCATTAGTTGAAGGCGGCACAGTAGATTTAGAATGCGGTTCAACAACAAACAGCGTTGCACGTCAAAAACAAGTTGATTTTGGTGTTGCTACATTCGTAACAAATGTTAAAACTTTAGTTAAAGCAAATAGCGGAATTAAAGATATTGATTCATTAAACGGCAAAGCAGTAGTTACAACACAAGGTACTACTTCTGACAGTTTAATTAAAAAGCATGAAAAAGGTGCTAATATTAATTTTAACAATGTTTACGGTAAAGACCATGCAGATTCATTCCTAATGGTTAAAACTGACCGTGCTTCTGCATTTGTAATGGATGATATTTTACTAGCAGGTTTAGTTGCTAACAGTGATAATCCTAAAGATTACGCAATCGTTGGCTCAACTTTACGTCAAGAACCGTATGGTATTATGTTCCGTAAAAATGACCCGGCATTTAAAGGTTTAGTAGATAAAGTTCTAAAAGGTTTAATGAAATCTGGCGAAATTAATAAAATGTACGCTAAATGGTTTACTAGTCCAATTCCTCCAAAAAATATTAATTTAAACTTCCCAATGTCTGCTGAATTAAAAGCAGCTATTGCTAATCCAACTGACAAAGGCGTTGAATAAGCTTAGAGTTTAAGTTATAAAGAGCATTGTAATTTTATTTTTGCAATGCTTGTTGTTTGTTAAATATATAATTATTTAAAAAAATATGCCAATTTTTAGTAAAACTATAAATTTTAAAATACCTATTGAGGTATCTAGATATAGTAGGAAAAAGCGTGGCTGTGAAGCTTGCAATGCATTAGACATTGTAAGAATGGTAGCAAATTTAAGTACTAGAAGCAATAATATTCATGTTTACAGAGTTGAGCATAGCAAACCTGATGGCGTATTTGCCTTTCGTTTGAAACCAGATTATGACGCAAGGTTATGTGGTCATTGTATGAATTTAACACTTGAGCGTAACTAAATAAAAAATTAATTTTGTATAGTGCATTAATTTTAACCAAAAATCAATGAATAAATATTCTGTTAAAATTAGGAAAATAAATGGAAGCACTTGTTGCTAAATTAGCAAGGTATGAGGAATTACTGGAAATAAAGATCAAGTTCCAGAAGCTTAAATGTATAGCATGCTTGAGACCATCACTTGCTTCATTAAAATTAGAACACCGAGATACTTTAGTTATATATGATATGAATGGTAATGATATAGGCAAACCTATGTTCTATCAAGAGAGTAAAGATTTTTGCTTGAAATGTTTAAATAAAACTCTCGCTCTAAATTGTAAAGAACAAGAGAAGCTCAATTAGGAAATGATGGGTAGTGGATAATAAATATTTTACGCATATTATTTAATCACAACAAAACAAAATTATAGGAGAAATAAATATGTCAAGTACAGGCTATCACTGGGATTGGAGTGTATTCACTCAAATTTCTGATGATGAAAGACCTTATTATCAATGGCTAATTGAGGGGTTTTCATGGACATTCAAAGTTGCTTTTTCTGCATTTATCATTGCTATGGTAATTGGCTCTATTTTAGGCATTATGCGCACCACTAACAGTAAAAAATTGAATTTAATTGGTAATGCGTATGTTGAATTATTCCGTAATATACCTTTAATTGTTCAATTATTTTTATGGTTTCATGTAATGCCGGAACTTCTTCCGCAAGCTGCAGGCACTTGGGTTAAACAAAATGTTCAGTCATGGGTGTTAGCAATTGCAGGGCTTGGTCTATTCACTTCAGCTCGTATTTCAGAGCAGGTACGTTCGGGTATTTTAACTATACCAAGCGGTCAGCGTATGGCAGGTTTAGCACTAGGCTTAACTGAATGGCAAACTTACTTATATGTAAGGTTACCCATGGCATACCGCATTATTATGCCAACATTAACATCTGAATCAATGAATATATTCAAAAACTCATCGGTAACATTTGCAGTAGGCGTTTTAGAAACTTTTTTCTACGGCAAGCAAATGATAGAAAAAACAGCTCAGGAATATGAGGTATTAATTGCAATTGCATTAATTTATATCAGTGTTGCTTTATCTGCAAATTTAATTATGGGTACAATAGAAAAAATGACTCGTGTTCCGGGATTTATTAGTAAAGGGAGCAAATAATGAGTTTAGATTTTAGTGTAATTACTGATAATACGGGTTATTTACTGCAAGGTTTGCGTTATAGTACGCAAGTTACCTTGGCTGCCATGTGCGGCGGCATATTGATTGGTACCATATTAGCAATGCTCCGTTTGTCTTCGAATAAAATTCTTTCCGGAGTTGCAACATTATATATCAATACTTTTCGTAGTATTCCATTAGTTTTAGTATTATTAATTTTCTTTTTATTTATGCCAAAAATAACAGGCATACCAATTGGTGCAAATCAATCTGCTTATATAACTTTTACTATTTTTGAAGCGGCTTATTATGCAGAAATTATGAGAGCAGGCATTCAATCAATTTCTAGAGGGCAAACATTTGCTGGCTATGCTATGGGTTTAACTTATGGGCAAACTATGCAGTATATTATTTTACCTCAAGCTTTTAGAAATGTATTACCCATTTTATTAACCCAAACGATTATTTTATTTCAAGATATTTCTTTGGTATATGCAATTGGTGCGACAGACTTATTAGGCGCTGCGGATAAATTAAATCAAAGAGATTTCAAGCCAGTTGAGTTATATTTATTTGTTGCAATTGTATATTTTATATTGTGTTTTGGTGTATCTAAACTGGTAAAACAATTACAAAATAAAATAGCTATCATTAGATAAACTAATCTTAAATAAATTAATGAGGTAAAAACATATGAGCAGTACTAATAAAAATACACAAGCAATGATTAAAATTCAGGATATTTCAAAATGGTATGGAGAATTTCAAGTTTTAACAAATTGTACAACTAATATTAGTAAAGGTGAAGTTGTTGTTGTATGCGGTCCATCTGGTTCCGGCAAATCAACATTAATTAAATGTGTGAATGCTTTAGAACCATTTCAAAAAGGTAATATTATCGTAGACGGCACATCTATTGCTAATAATAAAAACCTACCTCAGCTGCGTTCTAGAGTAGGTATGGTATTTCAGCATTTTGAATTATTTCCGCATTTATCTGTTACTGAAAATTTAGTTTTAGCTCAAGTAAAAGTTTTAAAACGCAGTAAAAATGAAGCCTTAAAAAAAGGTTTGGGCTATCTGGATAGAGTAGGTTTAAGCGCTCAAGCACATAAATATCCAGGTCAATTATCCGGAGGTCAGCAACAGCGTGTTGCCATTGCTAGGGCTTTATCTATGGATCCAATTTGTATGTTGTTTGATGAACCTACTTCCGCACTAGATCCAGAAATGGTAAATGAAGTATTAGATGTAATGGTTGAATTAGCCCATGAAGGCATGACAATGATGTGTGTAACCCATGAAATGGGCTTTGCGCGTAAAGTTGCTAACCGTGTAATTTTTATGGATAAGGGTCATATTATCGAAGATTGCGATAAAAAAGAATTCTTTGAAAATCCGGATAAACGTTCTGAACGTGCGAAGCAATTTTTATCAAAAATTTTGACACATTAGCATTAATAAGGTAAAATTAGATAAATCTTAAGTATCACAAGATATTGTCGTATGATAGTTAAATTTATAAATAGAATAAGGGTAATATTTTATATGTCAATACAAGGAACAGGTAAAAAAACAGTTAGATTTTCTGATGATACTAAAAATACTGATGGAAAAATACATAATGAACCTCCGCCTCCTGCCCAATAAACGAAGTTATTATTCTGTTGCTGATTCGAGCAATACTAGTGGCAATTGGCTAGATGGTGAGAACAGAAAAGCAGGACAACAAACTGCAAGTAATAAAAAAGCTAAACCCTAAAAATAACTACGAATTACAGCATACACGGTAATGACTACGTTGAATGTGATATAAATTTATAATAAACTTATATCACACTTTTCAAGCTTCTAAGCGCAATGTATTGTGTTTTGATTTTTAAAAGGCTATATTTTATCGCCTTCCGAGACCAGAAAGTCTCCTACCTCAATACCCTCATCACTATCACTAATAAATGCGTACGAGATGTTATCATGAGAAGCAAACACGATGGCAAAACCTACAGCCCTATTTGGCAATGCAACATTTTCTTTTGGATTATCTTTATTAGTAGCATCTGCAATAGTTTTACCTCTTTTGACTATCTGTAAAATACTGCCTGACTTTATACCTTGTAACATGCCTTTATTAACTATAATCACATAACCCTTAGCACCAAAATCTGAACCGCCGTATACCTTAGCTACTAAGGCATTTATGTTAGCAGGGGCTGGGTGAAGCTGCAAATTATAATCAGGCTGATGCTGAATTGGTAGTACAATATCACCAATGTCTACTTCTTTAGCACTTTCAACTAATTTAAATGTATTAACATCATTTTTATAATTAGGCATTTTTTTTATTTTACCTATATACTCTGCCTCATAAGCTAAAATATCCTGCTTTTTTAATTTAGTATCTTCATTGTTTAACGGGTTTGGATTATAAATTGGTCTAGCTGGTCTAAACACGTTCATATAATCGTATCCGGATTCTTCTGCTCTAGTGTATACAATATCACCTTGGCTGAATACTCTTCTGCCAACTGGTTCTCCTGCAATTACTCTACCGGATTTTTTTATTTCCTCCGGACGTAAAACCAACGGTTTGACAACAAATGCTCTTAAAATGCCCTCCGGTATTATAGGTATAGTTTTAGATTCAAGATTGCCTAATCTTATCTTAGGGCTTAAATGTACAGTATCTGAATAACTTTTACTCTCTACAGGAACAGTTGAAAGATACGCATAACCGTCTTTCTTAATTAAATATAAATTCTGACCTGGATAAATTAAATGCGGATTAGCAATTTTATCTTTGTTTGCTCCCCACAATGCGGGCCATAATATTGGTCTTGTTAAGAATTTAGATGAAATTTCCCACAAAGTATCACCTGATTTAACTAAATAATGAGAAGGTGCTTTCTTACGTATATATTTTATTGCTATGCCTTTTTCTGAAACATCTTTTGCCATTTGATTTTGTTGTTGTGTAACTGGATATTTTACAGCATAAGATGAATTAGCAAAAATTATAGCAGAGCAGCCAAGTAGTAACGTAAGAATTTTATTCATGATGTATAAAAATGAATTATTATATTGATAGATTAGATGTTTTATGCCATTTTAGCAAGTATTTTTATGCTATAATCCGGTGATGTAGTTATAAAACCATAATTATTATGTTTAATGTTGTTCTTTATACACCACAAATTCCGCAAAATACAGGCAATATTATTCGTCTTTGTGCCAATACAGGCTGTAATTTATACTTAATTAAACCGCTTGGATTTGTTTTTGATAGTGCAAAAATGCGCCGTTCTGGATTAGATTATCATGAATTTACTCCAGTCAAGATATATGAAAACTGGCAGGATTTTTTAGCACAAAATTTAAATGCTAAAAATAATATATTTGCTTTAACTACGCAGGGTAAAACTAATATATTAAATACAAAATTTAATTCAGACTGCTATTTATTATTCGGCAGTGAAACTGCGGGCTTACCTGCGGATATTAGAGATAATTTAGAAAATAACAAACGCATACGTCTGCCAATGATGCCGGACAACCGAAGCTTAAATTTATCCAACACTGTTTCAATAGTAGTTTTTGAGGCATGGAGACAGCATAATTTTGCTGGCGGGATATAACAACTAATTATATTTTATTTTATGACAAGGCGGCAGGAATAAATTATGACGGATATGTATATATTGTACATTAAGAAATAATTTTGACTGCAGCGAAGCTCGCAAATTGAAATCAGATTAGTAGGTATTAAAATTTACGGATGCCTATCAAATTAGCTGTAGCTGTAGCATGTAAATGCTCAATAAATGCCTGCTGGTAACTTTGCATAGGGCTTACAGCACAAGCATACAGTTTACCCCACAAACCATGCTCGCCAATCGGTTTAGTTTTAATATACTGCTTATGGATATAATTTTGAATTGCCCATTTTGGCAATGCCGCTAAGCCTTGATTGGCAGAAACCAGCATAATCATCACTATCGTTAATTCTGTAACTCTGCGCTTAGGATTAATCCCGTTTGGTATCAAAACTTGTCTTAAAATATCAAGAGAAGCATCACTAACCGGATACGTAATTAAAGTCTCATGCGAAAAATGTTTAGCCTCAATATATTTATGTGTTTTTAAACTATGCTCTAAAGGTAAAATAGCTAAAATCTCATATTCAAATAGCGGAGTATAAACTAAATTGGCATGATATTGCGGATTAGATGTTAATACAATATCAGCACTTGAATCAAGTAATAATTCTTCAGGCTGTGGCTGAAATCCGCTCACTAAATCCAGCTCTATATGAGGATATTGCTGTTTATATGAATGCATTGCCGGCATTAGCCAATCAAAACATGAGTGGCATTCAACAGCAATGCGCAATAATCTTACCTCTTCATTTTGTTTAAGAAGCCTTTGGGCACACTCTAGTTTAGGTAATATATCCAAAGCATATTCTAATAACTGTTTACCAATTTGGGTTAAAACTAAAGGTCTAGCATTTCTTTGAATAATTGGAGTATTATAATATTGTTCTAATTTTGCAATTTGATGTGATAATGCAGATTGCGTCAAATGTAATTGTTTGGCTGCTAATGATATAGATTGAGTTTGAGCAAGTGCTTTGACTAACTTTAGATATTTTACATCTAACATAGAAAATATACCTTTTAATTTATACCCATGAGTATATTACTAATCGGATTTCAATTTGCGAGCTTCGTTGTCGTCATAATTTATTCCTATCGCATTGTCGTAAAATGAACTGCTATTAGTAATTAATATTTTAATCTGCTAATCTATTCTTTGCTCTTTCCATAGCCGCTGCAATAATGGCTTTTTTATCCAGTGCTTCTTTAGCGGAATTATTTAAACTTTGATTAGGCAAAGCATTAATTTTATCCTCTATATTTTTATTTTCTTCTACAGCAGATATTTTAGACCTACCCGCAACACCTTTGATTTTTTCTAAACGGGCTTTACGCTGCTCATATCTTTTTTTTGCATCACTCGCCTGCTTTTTGCTCCATGCATCCCAGCCCGTATTACTTGTTACAGGCTGCATGCTAATGCAGTCAACCGGACATGGCGATACGCATAAATCACAACCCGTACACAAATCAGCAATTACATCATGCATATGTTTAGCTGCTCCAATAATTGCATCAACTGGGCAAGCTTGTATACATAAAGTACAGCCAATACAAGTATTTTTATCAATAACAGCTACATGCCTTACTCTTTCAAATCCATGTTCAATATTTAACTGAATAATTGGCTTATGTAAAATATTAGCTAATATTTCAACACCTTTTTGCCCGCCGGGAGGACATTGATTATAATGTGCTTCTCCCGCTGCAATTGCTTGAGCATAAGGCTTACAGCCTTGAAAACCACATTTTGTACATTGGGTTTGAGGCAGGGCATTTTCTATTACCGCCGCAAGTTCTTGATTATCCATATATTTTATTAATACTGACTCAATATTTTTTTGATTTTTTCGATTTCTGCAGTAATTTTTTGTATAGGCTCTTCTTCTACAGAATTTGGCGTAATTCCATATGATTCAAATAATATATGGTCTATATTATCTTTTTTATCTTCTAGAATTCTTGCTGGAATTCCAACAGCTATTTTACCTGCCGGTACAGACTTAATTACTACCGCATTAGCACCTATTATAGCATAATCTCCAATATCCAATCCGCCTAGAATTTTTGCACCGGCACTAACTACTACGCCTTTGCCTAAATTAGGGTGCCTTTTACCATTATTTAATGTTGTGCCGCCTAAAGTTACGCCTTGATATATAGTGCAATCATCACCGATTTCTGCTGTTTCACCTATGACTACACCCATACCATGGTCTATAAAAACCCTATTACCGATTTTTGCTGCTGGATGAATTTCTATTCCAGTTAGCCAGCGGTTAAACAATGAAATGAATCTTGCAAATAATATAAATTTTTTACGGTGAAGATTATGAGCAATACGATGCAGTAAAATTGCATGTATTCCTTGATAGCAAAATAAAACTTCTAAAAAAGAATGAGCTGCAGGGTCTTTTTGTAACACAGAATTAATATCTTGCTTTATATTTTTTATGAATTCAAACATATCTATAATTATACACCATGTCCTAGTTTTTTAGTAAGAAGTAATTTTAGCAAATTATTCAAATAATTTGAGAGAGGGGATAAAGACAGCTGCTAAAACTAATGCATAGTGAATTAGTATAAATAAAAAAAGTTGAATATTTAAAATTATTTAGCACTTAAGTTAAAATATTTATCGTTAAATATGCTATAATTAACCTGTAAAAAATTATTTATAGATAAAGGTGTTACTATGTCTGCACACAAAATATATAAATACAGTATGTTGCTTTTAAGCACTGTATTTTTCACTCTATCAAATGCACAAAATACTCAAACCCCATCAAAATCATCAGAAATTGATGTGCAGGCTATTAATAATAAATCAGCTATACCTACTTATACTAATAATCCAAATTTAAATAATAGCAAAGTGTTATTTAAATATGATGATAGTAAAACTCAAATTACTGAAACTAAAGAATATGGTCATTCTCAAAGAGACATAAGAGTTAACAGCAGTATTGGAGCTTATAATTTAAGCAAACCATTAAATGGTGCAGTTACTGATGAAAAAGCACAGCGTAATCCATCAATTCAATTGATGAAATTCTAAAGTTGATAATATGGCAGTTTTTACTCACGTCAGTGATCAAGAATTAAGCAGTTTTCTTAGTCAATATAATGATATTGGTTATTTGGTGAAACTAGAAGGAATAAAAGGCGGAATAGAAAATACAAATTACTTCCTGCACACCACAAAATCTATATATGTTCTTACTATTTTTGAAAGGCTAAACTTTGAGCAGTTACCTTTTTATCTAAGTTTAATGCTGCATTTATCTAAAAAAGGTATTTGTGTACCTAAACCTATTGAAAATGTCGATGATAATGTGCTGAATAGTTTATGCGGCAAGCCTGCAATTCTTGTATCAAAATTAGAGGGCATCAGTATTTTAGAACCTGCAGCTGATAATGTAAAAAATTTAGCAATTAATGTTGCTAAAATGCATTTAGCTGGGCAAGATTTTATATTAAATCAGCCTAATTTAAGAAGTTTAGACTGGTGGCATAAAACTATACCGAAAATTTTACCTTTTGTAAGCGCTAATATAAAAAATCTTTTGCATAGTGAATTAGCATTCCAAGATAAATTTTTTAATTCATCAGTTTATAATAAACTGCCAAAAGGGGCTTGTCATTGTGATTTGTTTAGAGACAATGCTTTATTTCATGATAATGAATTAAGCGGAATTTTTGACTTTTATTTTGCCGGAATTGATACATTTTTATTTGATATATGTGTAATTATAAATGACTGGTGCATATATAGAGATGAAGAAAAATTAGGACAAATTAATATATCATTGTATCAAGCATTTTTACAAAGCTATCAAACTATCAGAAAATTAACAGATGAGGAAAATAAAAGCATAAACTCTATGTTAAGAGCTGCTGCTCTGCGCTTTTGGGTGTCAAGATTGTGGGACTGCTATTTGCCAAGGGATTCTAAATTATTAAAACCCCATGACCCTTATCATTTTGAGACTATATTAAAAAAACGTATTACTCAATAACTTTGTTATAGCACTCGCACCTCTAAATTTTAATGAACTTTAATATCAATTTTACTAGCTAAAGCCCCACCGAATGATGCTCCAAATTGTTTAGCTAATCTATCGGCTAAGCCTTCTTGAACTGTATAATCTACCAATTCTTCATGCTTAATAATATCGCGTGCTACAATATCTGTTGTAGCTAATCCATCAATTAAACCATTTTTTAAAGCATTTTCCCCATTCCAAATTAAACCGGAAAATGTATCATTATTTTCTTTTAATCTAGAGCCACGCCCATTTTTTACAGCATTAATAAATTGTTTATGTATACCATTTAACATTTCTTGTATATAGGCTTTTTGTTCTGGATTTTCCGGAGAAAATGGATCAAGCATGCCTTTATTTCTACCTGCCGTGTATAAGCGGCGGTCAACACCAATTTTATCAATCACACGATTAAAGCCAAAACCATCCATTAGTACACCAATTGAACCTACCATACTGGCTTTGTCTGCATAAATAAAATCAGCTGCAGATGCAATATAATAAGCTCCTGAAGCACATATATCACTAGCTACTGCGTATAATACTTTATTTGGATAAAGTTTACGCAGTCTTTTAATCTCATCATATATAATTCCTGATTGTACTGGAGAGCCGCCTGGGGAATTAATTTTTAAAATAACTGCTTTACTATACTGATTTTTAAATGCATTTCTTAAACTATGAATAATAGTCTCGGCATTAGCAGGAGAAGATGAAGCAATTTCCCCCTCTATAGATACAACAGCTGTATGAGGACTAACCGCTACAGTATTTGTAACTCCATCCGGATTAGCTAATAAACCAAAACCAATTAATACCACAAGCATAACAAATATCATTTGTAAAATAAGCTTGCGCATTTTACCGCGCCGATATTCTCTAATAACAGATTTTACTGCGTTATCAATAGCACTATCTAAAGAATTTTGATTTATGTTTAAATCAATAATACTTTTAGACGGCAAGCCAATTCTAGATGTACAGGCATTTGGTATATCTGTACTTTTAATTTCTGGATTTTGTGCGGAAATATTTAAATCAGCACCAGAATTTGGGTTTTGATTGTTTTGTTGGTTGTCAGACATGAATTATAAATGTGAAAAATACAATAATAGATTAAATCGTAGCATATTTATAAAAATTAGTATACATAAACTGGTATATATTTGTTTTAAGTAAAATACTTACTAATAAATAAATAATAATTTTGTTAAAATATCAACCTAACTAAATGCCTCTATCTTTCATTTAGTAAAGGTTTTGATTCTGATAGGCCTATAAATTTTGTTTCATTTTGGGTTTGTTGAGTTTGTGTTGGCGGTTGGGGTTTATTATTAATTTTAGAATTATTTATTATTCTATAATCCTTAGTAACTTTAGCATGACCAATAATTTTAGCCTTCCATGCATCTTGTTCTGAAAAATCAGATTGTACAGTTAATCTTAATAATTCTTCATTTAATATTAAGCTGGAAGAATTTTTAGTCATGTCCATTTTCGATGCTGCTAAAACCGGCAATGTTACTTTACCTTCTTCAAAGAACCTATGAAAACGGAGCATTCCAACGAAATCTCTATTTAATCTGTCAAATGCTAGTTTTAACATAACATTTGCTTGTTCAATACCATCTTTCCAGCCGTTATGCAACGCTTTTTTCCAAAGTGAGGCTTCTTCTGATGAATGAGGCTTAATAGCTGGACTTGTATTTAATATATATGTACTTTTAGGAAAATTCAAATATTCACGCCAATTAGGAGCAACTGATACAATCCTAGCTTTGCGTTCGATTTTATATAAAGCTCCGCTTAACCTTACAGCATCTTCACCATCTTGATTGTATAAATTTCTAGATTCAGTAATAATTGGCGGAACTACTCTGCTGTAAATTAAATAAGGCTCAAAATTGTATACTTTATCCAAATTATTAATATTTTTATCAATAGCCTGATTAATAATTAGTAATTGATTTTGTAAACCAGCTTTAATGCCTAGAGATAAGGCTGTGTCGTATACAGCTTGTTTTCTAGCTGTTTGTACAGTATTGATAACATTTCCGCTTTCAAACTTTATACTTTCATCATTTTGTTTGTATGGTCTGGATTCATATATTTTTTCTAATTGTTCTAAATTGACTGCATCCATATTATTTTATAAGTCCTAAAAATACTCTATTTTCCTCTATATACTAATCTTAATACTTTTTCATCTTTATCAAGCACAATATCCGCCGTTTTATCTACTTGGTAACTAATCATTTTTAAAACTTCTAATGGAGACTGTTTTTTAACATCAATGGTAATGGTTGGTAAATTTTTAGGTGTGCCAATCTCATTAAATTCATAACTGTACCTATTTGCCATAGCTTTTAGCAATATATTTGGCTTGCCAATGAAACCAATTATATCAATTTCTTCATTGTTAAATAAATTTTGATTTTGATTTTTGTATTCACGGTTTTCTGCGGTAATCATTACATACTGCTGTTGTGCTTCAACTGCTTCTGCAGATTTTTGGATCATCATAGCCTCAACAAATTCTTGAGAATTTGGATTAAGTTCTTGAGCATCTTTTTTTTGTAATGCACAGCTAGATAAAAAAATACATAAAGTAAGTATTTTTATATTGAATGCAAATTTTTTTATAATATTCATTAAGGTTATTTATTCTGAATTATTTTTAAGCGGATAGTTTATTACTTGAACTCAAAGAGTTGTTATAACAATACGAAAGCAAAAATTACGAAGCAGCACACTCACGTTAATCGTGGTCAGCAATAAAGCTAGGAATAATTTCAACTGTAGCACAGATATAAATTCAAGTATGATGAGTTTATGTAAAAGCAATAATTCAGGATTATAGCAGAAAAAAACCTTTGCTGTAAAAAATATACATAAAATTTTAAGAAATATCATTATAAACTTGCTTAGATAGCTTATTGCATGCTATATTTATAATCGTTTATAGTTAGTTAGCTATAGATGTGAGTTTTATTCATTACATGAATAAATTTATAAATAGTTTTATTATAGATATAATATAAGGCGATTAAAAAACGAAGCCTTTAAGTTTATTGTAAAGGTAAAGGGGAAATATGGGTTTAGCTGGGTGGTTAGTTCTGTCATTAATTATTTTAATTGTAGACCAAGCAACAAAAATAAGTATAGTTCAAAGATTGGATGTCGGAGAGTCTCAGACAGTATTTGACTTTTTTAATATCGTGCTTGTACATAATAGAGGAGCGGCTTTTTCATTTTTAGCAAATGAATCTGGCTGGCAACGCTGGTTTTTTACTATGTTCAGTGTATTGGCAGGCTTAGTAATATTCTGGTTATTACAAAAAAGTCATAAACATAATTTGTTTGCTTCGGGTTTAGCACTAATTTTAGGCGGTGCATTTGGAAATTTAATTGACAGACTGTGGCACGGCTATGTTATTGATTTTCTAGATTTCCATTTATTTGATTTTCATTGGCCTGCGTTTAATATTGCAGATACAGCAATTACGATCGGTGTAATTTTATTATTATTTGATGAAATTAGAAGAGTAGGTAAATCATAATTACCTTTAATATACGTTATAGGGTTTAGTGCGATATTTTTGATATTGTAATGCTGGAAATAAATGATGATTGAAATAAGCGAGAAAAGATGGGGAAATGTAAGTAGATTTTATGAAAGTGACTTAGCTCTTGAATTGTGCGGAGTAATAGAAATACCAAAAGAGGATTGTAAATTACAGACTCATATACGTAATCTCACTTGGGAACTGAAAATTTTACCTCATCCTTATGGTAATATTTTATATTCAAGTATGACACAAATAGAAGATGATATTAGAGTGGTAGTAAATATCGATTGTTCCTTAGTGCAAAGAAATTATGCCTGTATTGCTTTGACTTATGATGAAAAAATAGTAATCCCAGAAACAGAGTCAGATTTAAAACATTGTGATAAATTATATCAAATTAAATTCGAAAATTTGTATGTATTAAGTCAGCGAATAATTCCTCAGATGTCTTATCGTATAGCTTCTTTTAAAGCAGGAACTCCACTTCATAATAATTCGGAGGGCGGACATTATCTACAACATAAAATAATAACCGATTTAACACAAGATGAAAAAACAGATTTAGATTCTACAATTTCAAGACTTGATAAAGCTGAAAAAGTTTATGAAAAATATTGTAAAATGGGTAATAAAACACACGAGGCGGCAATAGATATGACAAAACAATTATTACATGTAATATAAAAAATTATATCTCATATTATGCAGGATTATTTTTTCTTAGTTCCATGTGCAGGTTATGGCAGCAGAATGAATTCTGATATACCTAAGCAATATTTGCAGTATCAGAATAAGCCTATTATTTATTATACTCTTAAAAGTCTATCTGATTTTGATTTTCCAATTTTACTCATTGTATCACCAGACGACGGATATATTTCTCAATATCAACACTTATTTTCAAATAATGTAAATATCCAATATATTGGCGGGACAACCCGATCGCAAAGTGTTTTAAACGGATTAAATTACATATCAAATTATACTCATAATAATCCATGGATATTAGTTCATGACGGAGCAAGACCGCTAGTAAATTTTCAAGATGTAAAAAAATTGATAGATACATGCATAAATTGTCAAGAGGGCGGATTACTGGCTGTTAAAATAGTTGACACTATAAAGAAAAAAGTAAACCAAAATATCACAACTTTAGATAGAGAGGGTATGTATTTGGCACAAACACCACAAATGTTTAAGCTCGATATGCTACTGAAAGCTTTACAAGCACATGAAAATGTTAGTGATGAAGCAAGTGCTATCGAACAAGTAGGCGTAAATCCTTTAATAATAGAAGGCTCCCGCTTTAATATAAAAATAACTACACAAGAAGATTTAGCTTGGTTAAATTTTTTAAATTTTTGATGATTAATTTTAATTTATTGTAAGTTTTGCTTAAAAATATTTATTTTTATTAAAATATAATTGCTTTATTGAAGGAATTTTTAAGCAATAAGTTAACATATATTAAAAGTGTGTTATAGTTACTCCGCACAGATAAAAATTTATAACTAAGGAGACATAGCTATGGCATTAACAAGTATTTCAGGTATTACATCTTATGCTATTCAAGATTTATTTCTAGGTGATTTAGATAAAGACTTGATAGGTATTGAAAAAAATGGATTTGAGCAAATACAAAGTTTAGTTTTCTCGAATGATAAGCTTAAAAATATTGTATATAAAATTATTAATAACCCACATGCAAAGGATTATGACATTCATATATCCTCTGCATCTCCGCAAAATATAGAACAAAAAACTAAAGCTATTTTAAAATCTGAACCTACATATTTAAAAGACTTTAGAGATTGTCAAGGCAAAAGAAGTGAGGCAGAAATAACAGTAATTGTTTTGCAGGAAAACCAAAATGTTGGAATATTCAGTAGCAATATTCTATCAGATGAAAATACTGCAAATTTAACTCAATCTTTAGAAAGAGTAAACGCATTTTTAACTACTGGGTTATTCCAGCCAATTCATGTTGAATTTCCGCAAAAACCAAGAGTTGGGCATGAAAAATTAAGAAAAATCGAACAGTTAACATCTAAACAAATTGAAAAAGCTATAAAATCTGGCTTAATGCAAAATATTTTCAAAGATGGATTGAAATCTTTTCACAAGCCTATTAATAAAGATAATAAAGACGAAGCTCATGCAATTGCAGGAAATATTGCCACTGTAGACTCTGCTAAAGGAGATACTATTATGTTTCAATATTTAGCTGAACAAAGAATAGAAAAAAGCGATATTGTTTTTTTTAATGATAATACAAATAATCATAATAATGAAAGATTTGCAAGAAATGGTGGATTATTATTACAAATTGCTAGAAAGCACGGTGCTGCAGCTGTAATAACTCAGGGAGATATCCGTGATACCGAAGAATATGCAGAATTAAATGACCTGCGTGTGTGGGCTAAAGAAAAAACTCCAAATGGACCATCAAAAACAAACAGCGGCTATATTTATGCACCATTAAATTGGGCAAATAAATATACGGTTAATACTAATGATGTGTGTTTAATTAGTGCTGATGATAAGCGCTATATAATACCACAAGAGAATATTGATAAAATTTTAGCAGGGGATTTTTCCGGAAATACAAACCGTAAATATGATGAAATTGATGATAAACTAACAGATAATTATATCCTAAATAAGGCAAATGAAGATAGAGAAAATAAATATAAAGCTTATCAGCAAAGTATAATTAATCGTATTAGTAAAACTAATAATACAAAAAAAATTCCAATTATTACTCATCAAACATTAAGTCAGGAATTATTGGAAAAATTATATTCATCTCCAACAGCTGAAGTTGCAGATGCATTAAGTACCCAAGAAAATTATATTTGCGGAATGACTGCAGAGCATCAGCATATGCAAAAATTATCCGGCATATCCGTTATTTTAGTCACAGATAATAAAAAAGATGTAATTGAAAAAATTAATAAATTAAAATCTAAAGACGTATTGGTATTTATTAATCCCAATCAAAAACTTAAAGTTGATGAAGATATTATCAAAGCTGCACACAAGAAAAAAATTGCAGGAATTATATCAAATACCCAAATTGATACCTCAGAAATTCAAACTGAAATTCCTATATTTACTATTAAACCAAATCATTTAACACATATTGATGAAAAAACTGGCAATATTAAAGTGCAGAATATCCCTATAAATACAGGATATATAATTAGCGGAGATAGCAATGGGATTGTGTGTATTCCACCGCAATTTTTACATATAGCTATAATTGGAATAGATAAAATTAGGCTAAAGGAAGATAAAACTACTAGAGATATTCAAAATGGGACAGCTAAAAATAAAGAATTACCAAGAGGAATTACAAAGTTAAATGGTCATCCGCTCGGGTATCAATTTGCTCTTTATCAAACTGCATCAGAAATTGAATCAACACAGTCAAGAGGTTCAAGTAATTTAGTTATAACAACACCAAGCATGGTTAAAGTAATAAATGCAGCAAGATTTAAGCCATTAACTCATCAGCAAATATCAGATCAAGCTAAACCTATTTCTAATAAGAAAAAAATTCAGGGTATTCCAACTAAATTAATTTTACCAAATGGTCAAAATAGTGCCGCTTTTGAACTTAAAACTAAAAATGGCGAAGTATATGTAACTGATTTAAGCGGATTGCAATTTAATGAACTTGCCCTAGCACAAGAAAATAAAAACACTGTTACTATAGATTCTAAATAATACGTTAAATCAATCTCAATGCTGAAATAAGAAAAAAGCTTACGAATATACTCATTTATTAACTTATATTATGAGTATATTTAATCAATTATGCTATTTATACCACAATAATTAACATATCTATCTAAAATTTTGCTATCAAAACTTAATCAGCCATATAATTTAACTTACATAAATTTGTATAAGAGGTAAGTATGTATAAGAAAATTATTACATTATTAATTAGTTTAGTTAGTATAAATTCATATGCTGATACAGTAACATCAAATAATGAACAGGCAAAAGTAATCATTTACCGTGGTAATACCCATAGATTTGCATCTTCCAGAGACGCAAGATTATATTTAGATAATAAGCATATTGCAAATATCAGCAAAGATGATTACATAGAATTCTGCACATCACCTGCTCAACATAAAATTATATCTCATCTGGAAAGTGCTTTAATTTATAGTAATAAAAATAAAAAACATTTTGTTAATGAGTTAAGCGGGGGGAATACCTATTTAATCAGAATTAATGACGATGAAAATGGGAGTGGAGAATTAATAATTACTGATAATTTGAATGCTCAAGAGCAAATAAAAAATAAAACACGTAAACTTATTTTACCGCATGAAAATATTGTAGAATGTAAACCATTTTTAAGCATTGCCCCGCCTATTGCAAATTCTAACGAGGAAAAAAATACACTGCCAGAGAAAAATGAAAATACTTTAAAATATCCATCATCTGAATTAGTACCAGAAGCTTCTGCAATACCTATTTCTGAAATAAATATAGAAAATACAACTACTACTTCAGCTAGTACATCTTCTATAAAAGTTACACAATAATTTAATCTATTCTTAACCCTTAACCAATATATGTTAAGTTAAATAGGTAATTTATAAAATGGGATAATTAAAATATTCTAAACCATCTAATACTTTGCTTAAGGGTAAACCTATTAATGCTGTAGGGTCAGTGCTAATCATTTCTTTAATCAAAACGACCCCTAATCCTTCAGATTTAGCACTTCCTGCACAATTATATGGTTTTTCTATAGTTAAATATTTTTCAATCAATTCATCAGAATAATTACGCATAGTTACTTTAGTTTCTACACAAGCCTCAAATTTTTTCTGCTGATTCAGCATTGTAATAGAAGTATAAAATATCATACTTTTATTACGCATTTTTTGCAGCTGTTTAACTGCATTTTCATGTGTTAACGGTTTTCCGAGTGTCTCTTTATCTAAAAGCAATACTTGGTCAGAACCAATAATAATTGAATTATCATATGAATTATTTAATTGACTAGATTTAATGTGCTGAACTTTTTTAGCTTTTTCATAAGCTAAACGTTGAGATGTTTGACAAGGACTTTCATTGAATAAAGCTGACTCATCAATATCAGGCATAATAATTTCGGGCATAATATTAATTTGCTTTAATAAATTCAAACGGTAAATAGAGCTGGAAGCTAAAATAATCTGCATATAAATATCAAATCCCTGCTATGCTCATATTTTCAAATAAAATTGAACCAGTATTTAAACTAGCTTCGTAAGTATCTAAGCTAATAGCAACAATATTCTGCAGCATATTTTTTAAATTGCCTGCAATGGTAATTTCTTCAACTGGATAAGCAATTACTCCGTTTTCAACCCAAAATCCGCTAGCTCCTTTAGAATAATCACCCGTAGTTATGTTAAACCCCTGCCCCATAGTTTCAGTAACTAATAAACCCGTACCCATGGTTTTTAATAATGCAGCTAAATTAGGTAGTACTTTACTATCAAAATCTTTAATACTTTTATCTGCTTGTAAGTATAAATTATGATTGCCGCCTGCATGCCCTGTATTTTTTCTGCCCAATTTTCTGGCGCTGTATGCACTTAAAAAATAGTCTTGGATAATGCCGTCTTTTACCACATACCTTTGATAGACTTTAGCACCATCATCATCAAACGGAGTGCTGGATAAGCCATTAGGTACAAATGGATTTTCATATAAACTTAAAAAATCAGGTAATATTTTTTGCCCGATACTATCTAATAAAAATGTATTTTTTTGATATTGAGAACGCCCGCCTAATGCAGAAAGCATACCACTTAAAATTTTTCTTGCAATTGTTGATTCAAAAATAACCGGACATTGACGGGTAGTTAACTTTTGAGCATTTAATTTTTGTGCTGCCCTATTAGCCGCAATTTTAGCAATATCCAAATGATTATCCAGCATCAAATAACAGCGTTTATCACTAGACCAACCGTCACTTTGCATACCATCATCTTTACCAGCAATGGCACTTGCCCATAAACTGTGCTTAGTATATTGGTAACCATGCATAAAACCAAGAGTATTTGCCATAACAAAATGACCGCTATCGCTGCCAAACCCACAGCCTTCACTATTAGTTATCAATTTGTTTTTATATAATTCCTCTTCCATTTCTTTGGAAATTTCAATTGCTTTATCTGTTTCAATGCTCCATGGATGATATAAATCACAATCAAAAAATTCTGTGGCTAAGTCTTCCGGCTCCGGCAAACCCGAGTAAGGATCTTCATTGGTATATTTTGCAATGTTATATGCAGCTTCCACCATATTATGTATAGCATTTAAGCTAAAATCTGCACTGCTTGCATGACCAACTTTATGACCATTATAAATAGTTACTCCAATGCCCTGATTTTGTGCATGCTCTAAATTTTCAATATTATTTTGCCTGACGCTTAAGCTAAGAGTTATATCCTCGCTAATTGCCGCATCTGCATGTGTTACACCATCTTTTTGTTTACTAATATCTAAAACTTGCCCGCATATTTCTTTTAATTGCTCTTGGCTATATTGAAATTTTGTCATAAATGCATTGCAGTAGTATCTAAGATGGGCTATTATATCACAACCAAGAACTAAGCACATCTTTAATATTTAAAATATCAAATTTGTTGTAAGATGAACCTAGATATACGATGTTTATGTATTTATGAAAAAAAGAGAATTTATCAATCTGCCAACCTATATTGAGCCAGATGAATATGAAACTAATAACTTTACCAATGAAAAAAGCAAAACTCAGATAAAAAAAGAAATGGGGGATTTGCAGAAAATTGGGCAGAGGTTAGTAACTTTAAATAAAGAGCAATTGAAAAAAATTGGGTTAAATGAAATATTACTAGATGCTATTTTATTAGCGCAAAAAATTACATCACATGAAGCAAAGCGCCGTCAAAATCAATTTATTGGTAAATTAATGCGCAATCTACCAGAACAGGAAATAGCATTAATTTTAGAATATTTTGATATATTAGATGGAAAAAGTCAGCAGCAAACTCAATTATTACATTTTTTAGAAAACTGGCGTCAAAAACTTATTGAAAATGAAGAGAGCTTAACTGAATTTTTACAAGAATATCCTCACACTGATATTCAAACATTAAGAAACTTAATTCGTAATGCTAGAAAAGAAAAAGAGTTAAATAAACCACCAAAAGCATTTAGAGAAATATTTGCTTTACTGAAAACAATCATTTTAGAATAACAGCTTAGCTTAATATTAGATATGGATATAGATAAATATTTAAAAATATTAGACGTTACTAATTATAAATTGAAGTCTAAATTTGAATCTAATAATTCAATTTCTGATATTAATCTGAATAATAAAATTTTAAATATAAGCACGCTTGATAATTTAGAAGAATTAAACACAGCGGCAAATAATTGTACAAGATGCAATTTATGTAATAACCGCAAACAAGCTGTAATCGGCAAATATTCACGATATTATATTGATAATTCTATAGAATTTAATATCGATTGCCTGATTGTTGGTGAAGCGCCTAAAGATTTAGAAGATGAGCTAAATTTGCCATTTTCCGGCGAAACAGAAATTTTGCTGTATAAAATGCTTGCTGCAATTAATTTAAATAGTTTCTATATTACAAATGTAATTAAATGTAAAACTAATTCTGAAAAACCAAGCTTTAGTCAGTTATCCCATTGTGAACCATATTTATTTAAGCAGATTTATATTCTAAAACCTAAAGCAATTCTTGCTTTAGGCAAAACAGCAGCTCAAACTTTAATCAGTCCGAATATAAGTTTATCAGATATTCATGGGAAAGTTTATAATTTACATGCATCAAAAGTAATTTCAACTTATCATCCAAGATATATACTGGCAAATCCGGCATATAAAAGAACCGTTTGGAATGATTTATTAGTATTAAAAGATTTACTAGTTTTATAATTATAAAAACATAAAACCGCCTAATTAGGCGGTCAATAGATTGAAAAAATTTATAAAGCGCGCTTATAGCTTACTCTGACTTAATTTAAATTTTTCGCCTTTTAAGTATAAAATAGCTTGTTTTAACATAAAGTCATCGCTGCTGCCTAATTCAGGCGGTTTTTTCTTTTTTTCCTGCTCTTTTTCCTCAGGAGTTTTCTTAGCATTTTCATCTTCTATCCTGCGGAGTTCCTGCAAGCGTTTTTCATCTCTTTCATCTTCAGTTGCCTGCGTATCATCACTGGCGTCTTGTTTATTTTTCAAATGCTTAGAATTATCAATTTCACGGGTTAATAATGCATCGTCCGTGTCGCCTTTTTCATTTTGGTCAACTTTCAAGTCAGGTGTTACACCTTTTGCCTGAATTGATTTGCCATTTGGAGAGAAATAATAAGCAATTGTCATTTTTAATGCAGTATTATCGCCTAATGGAGCAATGGTTTGCACAGAACCTTTACCAAATGTTGCCTTACCCATTATTTTTGCACGGTCATGGTCTTGTAATGCTGCAGCCACAATCTCTGAGGCAGAAGCACTATAAGCGTTTGTAAGTACAACCAATAGAATTTTTTTGATAGCCGGATTCAGTTTTTTCAGTACATCTTCTTTAGAATCATAATTACGGTAATCTTTATTTACTGCACTATAAACATTATTGCTATCTTGCATTTGACCGCGCGTAGATACAACTTTCACCCCAGGTGGTAAAAATACAGAACTTACGCCAACCGCACCTTGTAATAAACCGCCGCCATTATTGCGTAAATCTAATGCAATACCCTTAAGGTTCGGATTATCTTTTAACAGATTATTAATATGAGATACTAAATCTTCAACTGTACGCTCCTGAAAACTATTAACACGTACCCAAGCATAACCAGGCTCAATTATTTTGCTTTTCACTGATTTAACATTTATTTCAGCACGGGTTATCGTTATAGGAAAGCTTTTTTCCTCACTTTTACGGAAAATTGTTAAAGTAACCTGCGTACCTGGTTTACCGCGCATACTGCGTACAGCTTTATCAAGTGTCATGCCGCGTACTGGTTTGCTATCAATATTGGTAATTAAATCTCCAGATAAAATTCCGGCTTTTTGTGCCGGCGTATCATCGATCGGATTTAAAACTTTAACATATCCGTCTTCTGAAGTAATCTCTAAGCCTAAACCGCTAAATTTACCTTTGGTATGCTCCTGCATTTCAGTAAATTCTTTTTTATCTAAATAGTCTGAATGAGGATCTAATCCGCTTACCATACCCCTAATTGCATCTGTGAGCAGTTTCTTATCATCAACCGGCTCTACATAATTCTTCTTAATTTCAGTAAAAATATTAGATAATAATCTTAATTCTTGAAACGGTAATGTTTGCGGCGGATTTGGCGTGCTGTTTGCAATTTGATAAGATATTGCCATACCTGTACCAACTCCTAAAGCCATCCATAAAACATTTTTTGCAATATTACGCATAAATTAACCTTTGTCTATGTACTTATACTATACTTAAACTTTTAAATAATGTAAATATAACGCCCCTTAAATAGTATATATGCTCGCCACACTTGAATTTATATATGTATTGTTGTTAAAATTATTCTTTACAGTCTCACAGCTTTGCTTCCCAGCAGTGTATTCATTGTGTGCCTCATATTTTTACTCTCCTTATGGAGGTATATGAGCTAATTATTTCGCTTAACTAAGGCATTTTATGATTAAACAATTATTCTATTCTTATAAATATAGATATGATAATTTATCTGATAACTCTAGACAAATTGTTAATTTAGGCATTTTATTACTGATAATATTTATTTTAGCTATCTATGTCATTAGCTTACACATAAGTTATACAAAAAATATTATAACTATAAATACTTTAGCTAAAAATAAAAGCATAGTAGAAGAATTAGTCAAAAATATTCCTCCAAAATTAAATCAAGAACAAGTTGAGTCAAGCTTAAATAAAAATAATCTCACTATAAAATCGGTAAAATGGGAAAATAATTTAGAATTGAATTTAGAAGGTAATTTTATAAATTTTATAACTTGGCTGCAATCTACTAGATTTAAAATTAAAGATATCCGTATAATAAAAGAAACACATTCAAATAGGCTGCGTATTTCTGCCGTACTTAGTTAAATTAGTTAAAGGTATACAATATGGTAAAAATTCGA
Organism: Burkholderiaceae bacterium; assembly: GCA_023266335.1. GTDB lineage: Bacteria > Pseudomonadota > Gammaproteobacteria > Burkholderiales > Burkholderiaceae > JAHFQJ01. Next base: position 63,074 of record JAHFQJ010000003.1, on the reverse strand, counting down.
CATTTGCTAAGGCATCTTAAATGGATTATTCCATTGCTGCTGATATTAATAATTATTATAGTAATGAACATTCCAGCTAGTTATTTAACAAATAAAATAGAAAAAGCAACTAGGTATAAAGTTAGAGTAATCAATACGAATGGAACAATTTGGAATGGAAGTGCATATATTGGAATTTCATACGGCAGACCGGATAAAGCCCCAGTAATGCTTACAACCCCAATCACGTGGACAGTAAGTATATCAAATATACTTAATTTAAGCATTAACATTAAACATCAAAATATTGTACAAGAATTTAAAATTTATCCGTTTAAAAAGACTATTTCAGATCTATATATAGAAGATTTACCCTTAGATTTTTTTAGCGGGTTAAAAGGTCCGTTATCTAGCTTAAATTTAGGTGGAACGATACAAATTCATATTCCTGAAACATCTATAGAAAATATAGAAAGCCTTCCATTAGATATTACCTTTGCAGAAATTTACCGTAAAGATGACCCTAATTTAATTCTAGGTACTTACAGTTTAAAATCAGGCAATGCAGATAATCAATTTAATGTAGACACAATTAGCGGAATATTAAAAATTACAGGGCATGGAAATATTAAACCATTTAGTTTTACAGGGCAAGCTATGCCTGATGAAATATTTGCTCCCCGCTTAGCTCCATTTTTACGCAGTATCGGCTATGAAAAAGATGATGGGTTTATAATAGAGTTTTGAAATAAAATATGAATAATATCTGCTTTACTAAAATGCATGGTATGGGAAATGATTTTGTAGTCATAGATTCTTATACACACAAAATTTCTTTAAATCACCATCAAATTATTAAAATGGCAAACCGCCGGACTGGTATAGGTGCTGACCAAATTTTAATAGTAGAAAAATCTGATTTAGATAATTGTGATTTTAAATATCGTATCTTTAATGCAGACGGCAGTGAAGTTGAACATTGCGGCAATGGTGCTAGATGTTTTATGCTGTATGTTTTTGAAAAGAAATTAACTATTAAGCAGAAAATCAATGTAGAAATAATGAAAGGAATTATTACATTAAAATTACTTGACAATAACATTGTTGAAGTAAATATGGGCAAACCTAAATTAGATGCAGTTAGTGTTGATTTTGACGAAAATAATGATAGTGTTACTATCACTAATATAAAAACAAAAATATTAACTAAAGATAATACTAATCTGTGTTATAAAATTTATGAGATAAATGAAAATGACATAGATAAAAACTACTCAGCTAAATTCACTGTTGTAAGTATGGGTAATCCGCATGCTGTACAAATAGTAGATGATATAGATAGTTTTAATGCAGAAAATCAAGGTAAATGGCTTGAGTCTCATCATCTATTTAAAAATAGAGTTAATGCCGGATTTATGCAGGTATTAAATAAAAATAATATAAAAATAAGAGTGTATGAAAGAGGAGCTGGTGAAACAATGGCATGCGGAACAGGAGCATGTGCTGCTGTAGTTAGCGGTATAGTATGCGGATTACTAGAATCACCTGTAACTGTGCAGACACAAGGCGGAAATTTAAATATTTGCTGGAGCGGTAATTTAAATGATGATATTATCATGCAAGGCAACGCCACTAAAGTATTCGACGGAATAATAAACATATAAAAAAATAAAATGAATAATAATATTTTAGTTACAGGTGCAAACGGACAAATTGGGCAGATTTTAACTCAAGAATTAAGTAAAATAGAAGGTAATAAAATATTTGCTACAGATATTAATATTTCTAATACCTGCTCTTATTTAAACATTTTAGAACAAGATTCTTTATCAAAAATAATAGAAAAGCATAATATTACACAAATTTATCATTTAGCTGCTATATTATCTGCACGTGGTGAGCAAAATCCTATACAAACATGGGATACTAATATGCAAGGCTTATTAAATGTGCTAGAAGCCGCACGTTTATATAAGTTAGATAAAATATTTTTCCCTAGCACAATTGCTGTGTTTGGTACCGGCATAAATCAAAATTTTACTGCTAATTATTCTGCATTACACCCGACAACCGTATATGGAATCAGCAAAGCAGCTGGAGAAAACTGGTGTCAGTATTATCATGATAAATATGACATTGATGTGCGTTCACTGCGCTATCCAGGTGTAATTGGCTGGCAAACTATGCCGGGCGGAGGCACTACAGATTATGCAATTGATATTTTTCATCAACTAATACAATATGGAAAATATACCTGCTTTTTAGATAAAGATGTTACTTTGCCAATGTTATATATGGAAGATGCAATTAATGCGGCTATTCAGTTAATGGATACACCTAGAGAAAATATAAAAAATAGGGCAAGTTATAATATAGCAGGGTGCAGTTTTAATCCGCAGCAACTTTTTGATAAAATAGCACATTATATAAATAAACCTGTACAAATAGAATATCAGCCGGATTTTAGAAATAATATTGCAAAGTCTTGGCCTTATGTAATCGATGATAGTCTAGCAAGGCAGGATTGGGGCTGGAAAGCTAATTTTGATTTAGATAAAATTGTATTGGATATGTTAGAAAACTGCACCAAAATATATACTCATTTTGATGGCGGCGAGGCGAAGTTCGCACATTGAAATCCGATTAGTATATAATATATCAAGCATTTTATACTAACTAATGAATATAAATCATGAATAATATACTTCTTTCAATCATTGCATTTATAATCACTATTGCAATTTTGGTTGGCATTCATGAATATGGTCATTATATTGTAGCTCGCTGGTTTAAAGTTGGAGTATTAAAATTTTCTATCGGTTTTGGTAAGGTTTTATATTCTTTTAAACATAAAAAAAGTGGAACAATTTGGGCAATTTCGGCTATACCATTAGGCGGATATGTTAAGTTAGCTGATGAAAGAAACTTTGTTAATGAACAAGAGATTATCGAAGCAAGTTTATTGCCAAAAAGTAAAAAATATCCCCAATATTCATTTAATAAAATACACCCGTTAAAAAGAATTGTTATTATTTTAGCTGGTCCTTTTATCAATTTTTTAGCAGCCGTTTTATTTTTTGCAATAGTTGGTATGTACGGCATCAAAGATATTGCTCCAATTATTGAGCAGCCCCAAGTAAATAGCATATTACATTCAGCCGGATTAAAAAATGAAGCTAAAATAAAAAGTGTAAGTTATGCTGATAATTCTTATGTTATACATGGCTTTAATGACATTATGTGGCATTTACAAATGGCTTTTCAGCACAAAAACATAATAAATATTAACTTAATTAACAGCTATAATAAACAAAATGAGAATTATATAATTGATTTAAGAAAAATTAATAATTCTAAAGAACTATCCAGTCTGGTTTTGCCTGCATTTCAAGATATGGAAATTATAAAAGTAAATCAAAATAGCTTAGCATCAGCTTCAGGTTTAAAATCTGGCGATAAAATAATATTAATTGACACCCAAAAAGCAAATGCAAATATATTATCAAATAAACTAAAAGGAAGTCAAAAATTTAAATTAAATATTATACGTAACAATCAAAATTTAGATATTGATATTCAGCCTAATGGAAATTTATTAGGTATTCAGCTACAAAATAGTTATAAACAAATTAAAATAAATTATGGATTTTTTGAAGCTATTAAATATGGTTATGATAAAACATGGCAAACCCTTTCTTTGAGTATTGCAGCAATTATTGATATGTTTTTCGATAAATCAGGCATGGATAATCTGGGCGGACCTGTAGCTATTTCATCTATGGCTAAATCAAGCTTAGTCGCTGGGTTTGACACATTTTTACAATTTTTAGCACTCATCAGTATTAGCTTAGGCGTAATGAATTTAATACCTTTGCCGGTTTTAGACGGCGGTCAAGCACTTATTACTTTTGTAGAGTGGATAAGTAACAGAAAAATACCGCCTAAAATTGCAAATTTGATGCACCAAATTGGAATAGTATTTATCTTATTATTAACATTTTTCGCATTAAAAAATGATATAACAAGATTATTTTAATTTACAAAAATATTCATCCATTTGTATGTATATACGTAGTTTTAATTTTTTTATGAAATTTAATTATTTAAAAATACAAATTTTGAATATAATTCTTTGATTTCTTGCTCGCAGACTGCATCAATAGTAATTCCGCTACCAACTCCGTAGCTTATATTGGTATGATTAGAGTTTTTATTAGTCACTGTATATAAACTGCGGATAGCCACATTAAATATAGTTTCCCCAAACGGTTTGATTAGACCTGCAATTCCGCAGTATACGCCCCTTGCTTCTTGCTCTAATGCATGAATTACTTTCATAGATTGTATTTTTGGAGCACCTGTTATTGACCCGCAAGGAAATAATGCACATAAAATATCATATAGTGTAACATCATTTTTAGTTACAGCACTAACTGTTGAAACCATTTGCCAGATGCTTTGTAACTTAATGCATTCAAATATATTATTAGTTTTTACACTGCCTAATTTAGCTATTTTAGATAAATCATTTCTAATTAAATCAACAATCATAATATTTTCTGCTTGTTCTTTTAAAGTTAACTTTAATTTATGCATAATTTCTAAATCAATATCAGGGTTATTTACATTGCGTTTAGCTGTTCCTTTCATGGGCTGGGTGATAATTTTACCAGATTGAGGCTGCCAATGAAAAAATAATTCCGGAGAAAAACTCAATAAATTATGCTCTAAATTTTTCTGCTTATCAAACCAATTAAGATATATGCTATAAGAATTTATTTGGCGTAAAAGAAGTTTATAATAATGATTAATCCATTCATTATGAGATATTTTATAATCCAAAGCCTGCTTTAATTGATGAGTATAATTAATTTGATATATATCACCATTTTTAATTAGCTCTATAATTTTATTAAAATCTCGAGTATATTTTTCTTCATCTAATTTAAAATTTAAATTCAGTGAATTATTGTAATTTTTTTCTGGGAAATGCTTAATCTTATAGCTGTCATAAACAGCAAACTGCAATAATGGAATATCTTCATCAGAAGCAGCATTTGATATGGTTGATGTTCTATATGCTTTATCAAATGCCGGCGCTGCTTCATATGATAAAAATCCGACACACCATTTACCTTGTAAGGAATAACTCCAAACCTTATTAATACATGCGTGAATTTGCGCTATATCGTTTGTAATAATCAAATCTATTAAATTATCAAACTCTAGATTAAGATTTATATGTTTTTGTAATTCACTTATAGGATTAAAATGAATAATAGATTTCATTAATAAATCATTAGTTTTAAATTAAAGAAGAAACAGGTATTTTTTGTATAATTTCTAAAATACGGGTTGAAATATTATACTGCATATCTTTTAATAATTTTTGCTTTTCTTGTTCTTTAGCTAAAGTAGAACTGTCAGTAATTGCTACATCTCTAAATTGGCTTATAGTATTGGGAAGTAAAATAACTTTATCTTTTTGAGCATTTCTAACTAAAAAGGTAACGGTATATTTTAATCTTATTTCATTAACTTGACCTTTAGAGTTAATTGTATTAACCAATTCTTGGTAATTTTCGCTTACATCAAGTACTGCCTGTGCATTTGCACTATCTATTATACCTTTGCGTATGGAAAATTGCTTTTTGATATTTTTTTCTAATTGAGGAGAAATAGCACCAATAATTTTCCAATTTTGAATTTCAAGATAAGCATTATCAAGCTGTCCCCTTAATTTAAAGCCACAGCCTGATAATAAAAGCAAACTTAAACTAGTAATTACTAAAAAAAATACATTATTTATTTGGTTAAATTTTACAAGATTTTTATTCATATTTTTTATATTAATATATTATGGAATATAACTGCAAAGAAGACACTATACTAATCGAATTTCACAAGTTGTGTACCGTCAAAATTGTTGTTCATATGCTCACGGTCTCGCCCTCAATATACTAATACGTACATAGCAGTCGTAATTTATTCCTGCCGCCTTGCTGTAAAACGAACTACAATTAGTATATATTGTATTGTAATTCATGCTTCTATTCAATATTTAAAGCAGTTTTATATTTACAATATATATAAAAATATGAATAATATAACCAAATCGAAATAATTATCTCTATCACTAATTTCAAGGATTAAAATATGTGCGGTATTGTTGCAGCTGTATCTAAAATAAATATTATTGATGCGCTAACAAATGGATTGCAGCGTTTAGAATACCGCGGATATGATTCATGCGGGATTGCGATTCTAAATAATAATGAATTATTAAGGCTTCGTACTACGAATAGAATTAACGATTTAATTGAGCAGTCTAAACCATATATAAGTAATATTGGCATTGCACATACACGTTGGGCAACTCATGGCAAACCGACTACAGATAATGCACATCCTCACTTTTCTAATAACCGTATTGCATTAGTTCATAATGGTATTATTGAAAATTTTGAACTATTGCGTGAGGAATTGACAAAAAAAGGCTATAACTTTATATCACAAACTGACACCGAAGTAATGGCGCATTTAATTGATTATTATTATGAGCAATCTAATGATTTGGTAAGTGCTGTAACAAAATCTGCCAAAGAATTAAAAGGCGCTTATGCAATTGCTGTATTTAGCAGTGATAATCCGAATTTAGTAGTTGGAGCTAGATTTGGCTCTCCTTTAGTCATTGGTTTAGGTCATAATGAAAACTTTTTAGTATCTGATATTATGGCAATTTCAGATAGAGCAAATAAAGCAATTTATCTAGAAGAAGGAGACATTGTAAGCATTACTCATAATTCTTACCAAATTTTTGATAAAGCAGGAAATGAAATAAAACGTGAGATTAAAGACGTAAAATCCCTTAATCAAAATGTAGATTTAGGTCCTTATGCACATTATATGCAAAAAGAAATTTTTGAGCAGCCAACTGCTATTTCTGATACTTTAAGCTGTATTGATGCTCAAAATATGTTCTCTCCAGAAATATTTGGTCAAGATGCTAAAGAAATATTTACAAAAATAGATAGTATTTTAATATTAGCATGCGGAACTAGCTATTATTCCGGCTGTACAGCTAAATATTGGCTGGAAAGTGTCGCCGGCATTCCGGCAAATGTTGAAATTGCCAGCGAATACCGCTACAGAGAGAGCGTACCTAATCCAAATCAGCTAGTTATTGCCGTATCTCAATCAGGTGAAACAGCCGATACATTGGCAGCCCTAAGACATGCTAAGAATTTGGGGCATAATTATACTCTTTCTATTTGTAATGCATCTACATCTTCCATGGTTCAGGAAACAAAATTAACTTTTTTAACCAAAGCAGGACGAGAAATAGGCGTTGCTTCAACCAAAGCATTTACTACACAATTGGTAGCTTTTTATATTTTAGCCCATAGCCTTGCAGTTTTAAAGAATAAAACTATAGATAAAAATGCTATACAAAATTTACAGCATTTACCTTCAGCAGTGCAGGCAGTACTTGCATTAGAACCAGCTATAATCAGTTGGAGTGAAACTTTTGCTAAAAAAGAACATGCCTTATTTTTAGGGCGCGGCATGTATTATCCAATTGCTTTAGAGGGTGCTTTAAAACTTAAAGAAATCACCTATATACATGCGGAGGCTTATCCAGCTGGAGAATTAAAGCATGGTCCTTTAGCTTTAGTAACTGAAGATATGCCCGTTGTAACCATTGCCCCAAATGACGCATTATTAGAAAAATTAAAGTCTAATATTCAAGAAGTTCAGGCAAGAGGTGGAGAAATGTACGTATTTGCTGATGCTAACAGTCAAATTAACAATTCACAAGATTTACATGTAATAACATTACCTGAAAATTTAGGCTTATTATCACCGATTGTGCATGTCGTAGCACTCCAATTATTAGCCTATCATACTGCCGTTGCCCGTGGTACAGACGTAGATAAACCAAGGAATTTAGCAAAATCTGTTACTGTTGAATAACAAAATTATCAGTTTTAAATATTATATTTATCGGTTATAATATTTTATTATTTGAATATACTCTGATGTATGGCTATTTTAGAAAAATTTGTCATGTAGGCGTATGCAAAAAAAGCAATGCAAATAGTAGAGCAAGGAGCTTTTTTAACTACAACGACTATGACAAATTTTTCTAAATAGGCTATAAAACAATAAAATTAAAGGGACACAATGAAAGTTTTATTTGAAACCAACAAAGGCAACATTACAGTTGAATTAAATACAGAAAAAGCACCAAAAACATGTGCAAATTTTATTGACTACGTAAATAGCGGTCATTATAACGGTACTATATTCCATCGTGTAATCAAAAAATTTATGATTCAAGGCGGTGGAATGAATGCTCAAATGGAGGAAAGAAAAACTAATGCCCCAATTCAAAATGAAGCAAATAATAGCTTAGAGAATAAAATTGGTACTATAGCTATGGCACGCACTTCAGACCCGCATTCAGCTTCTGCACAATTTTTTATTAATGCGGCAAATAATGATTTTTTAAATTTCACGTCTCCTACACCGAACGGCTGGGGTTATACTGTATTTGGCGAAGTAGTAGAAGGCTTAGATATAGTAAAAAATATTGAAGAAGTAAAAACCGGCAGAAATGGTTATCATCAGGATGTTCCTGCAGAACCTGTAGTTATTAATAAGGCAAGTATAATAGAATAGAATATTGATAATAACTTAGACGTAAAATTTTTAATCAGTAAGGTATAAATAATGATTGGTTCTGTCAAGCGGGCTGTCAACAATGCTAGAGCTAGTATTGGCATAGGTAAGTATGATTGCCATATAAAAGATTGCCCTAAAGGTACGGCCATAGTAATCTACAAATTTACAACTGAAGCAGAGCTTTTGGAAAGCTTGAGCAGTCGTTTGTTGGTTTTACAATACAGTACACCGAAATATTTTACATGCACAGAGTTGGTAATTAGAGTTCGGAGGGCGTCAATCATCTATTATAAAGATTACTTTATTAACTTGTGCAAAAAACATAACAAGATTTTTTGCAGATTACAGCCCGCATCTCAATCTTCATCTCAACCCGCAAATAGCAACAATAATAATGGGTATGAAAGCGGCGATGCCGCAACAGTTGTTAATAGCGACGGATACAACAGTGATGCAACCTTAGCAGGATAGGATTTTATAGAGCTTAGCTAATGTTTATTCTTATTTAAGATGAGAGTATTGATACAAAAAATAACAAATTAAATAAAACGGTGTAATTATAAGGGGCTTCCCATAACATGCATATGTAAATGGAAAACCTCTTGTCCGCCGCCTTTATCATTATGAATGATAATTTTAAACCCCTTATTACAACCCTGCTTATGAGCTAAAACGGGAGCTAAAACTGTCATTTTCCCCAATAACCTTATATGTTCTTGATTATTAATATCACAATTTGATAACATTTTGATATGTTGTTTTGGCACAATTAAAAAATGTACCGGCATTTTTGGATTAATATCATTAAACGCAATTACATCTTTATCTTCGTATATTTTTTTACTTGGAATAGTATTATTTAATATTTTACAAAAAATACAATTATCACTCATATTTATCTCTTTGTTTAATTTTCAATTAATTTGCCATAGTTTATAGTTTGGCTGTTATTTATTTTCTCTTTCCAGTTTTTCTATTATACCGGATTTACCTTCTCTTCTCTCTAATTCTTGTAAAATATCTTGACTAGATAAACCATGATAATGCATTAAAATCAAAGAATGAAACCATAAATCAGCAACTTCATAGGTGATTTTATCAGTATTTTGAGAATTATAACTAGCATCTTTGCTTGCCATGATTACCTCGCCGCTTTCTTCAGCAATTTTTTTCAAAATGCTATCTAAGCCTTTTTGATATAGTAAAGCTATATATGATTTATTGTCACTATTAATATTATTTTTACGGTTTTCCATTACTTCATCAAGTAAGGTTAAAATATTTTTCATTTTTTACTTTGTATTTATAAGGTTTAATTGTACAGTATAGAGTTGCTTTTTCTACTAAATTAAAAACTATTATGTATATACACACTCAACAAATACCAAATATTCATATTACACCATTACAAGCAAAAAAAAAAGGTAATAATTTATATAATCCATCTTGTGCAGTTTTACAAATAGATGGATGCCCTATTCTTATAGAAGTACCCATACTAGATAAAGATGAAACAAATTATACTAAATCAGGGGTAACCTATACTGGTAATGCAGAGGGGGGAGGGAGGTATAATATTTTCATCTAGGCAAGGCACTATACAAATGCCATCTTTGGTTTGCTGTTATGGTATCATAGGCAACCTAATTATTGGTGGTGGTGAATTGTTTGGGGAATGGAATCCTTCAATGGATTCATTGCATGTGAGTTTTCATCCTAGCGGAACACATGAAAATAATACATTCATGGTCTCTGAATGTGTTTTAGGGTAAAATACATTTACAAAAGAAGAATATATACGTCTAAAAGTTGATAGTGGGACATTTATTATTAAATAGTAATATATTAAAAAAGTTAAATTGGCTATATTTTATAGCCTAAAATTTGTCTACTTACTTATTCAATAACTTTAGAAATCATTCCCCTCAAACTATTTTTATACGCGTCAATAACATTAACTTCTATCATATTATTCATTAAACGGGCATGTGTATGAATAGGTGCTGGGAAATTAACCACACGGTTATTTTCTGTTCTGCCTTGCAGTTCTTGCGGATTTTTTTTTGATACGGCATCGACTAAAATTTTTTGCTTTGTACCAATCATTGATTTGCTAATACTTTGAACATTTTCATTAATTGTCGCTTGCAAAAACTGTAAACGCTTTAATTTAACATCTTGCGGTGTATCATCATGTAAATTAGCTGCCGGTGTGCCAGGCCGAGGACTAAAAATAAATGAAAAACTTGTATCATAACCAATATCCGTTATTAGTTTCATTAATTTATCAAAGTCATCTTGCGTTTCACCAGGAAAACCAACAATAAAATCACTGGATAATGAAATATCAGGTCTAATTGCTCTTAAGCGCTTTATAATGCTTTTATACTCTAAGGCTGTATAGCCACGCTTCATTGCACTTAAAATTCTATCTGAACCATGCTGCACAGGTAAATGTAAATGATTAACCAATTGCGGAATTTTGGCGTAAGTGTCAATTAATTTTTGTGTAAATTCTTTGGGATGACTTGTAACATAACGTATACGTTCAATACCCGGAATATCAGCAATATATTCTATAAGCATTGCAAAATCAGCATACTCAGCGCTTGGATTATTTCTGGTTAATTGCCCTCTGTACGCATTTACATTTTGCCCTAATAAGGTAATTTCTTTAACCCCTTGAGCAACTAAGCCTGCAACTTCAGTAAGCACATCATCAAAATATCTAGAAACTTCCTCACCTCGAGTATATGGCACAACACAATAGCTACAGTATTTACTACACCCCTCCATAATTGAAACAAATGCTGAAGCACCTTCTGTGCGTGCAGGCGGTAAATGGTCAAATTTTTCAATTTCCGGAAAAGAAATATCAATTTGGGGTTTACCTGAAATATCTTTTTTATTAATTAAATCAGGTAGTCTGTGAATAGTTTGCGGTCCAAAAACCATATCTACATAAGGAGCACGTGCAATAATATTTGCACCTTCCTGGCTTGCAACACATCCTCCAACTCCAATAATAAGATTTGGATTTTTTTCTTTTAAATGCCTAACCCGCCCTAAATCAGAAAATACTTTTTCTTGAGCTTTTTCTCTAATAGAACAAGTATTAAATAATATAACATCAGCATTTTCCGGATTATCTACTGAAATTAAACCATCGCTTGCATTTAAAATATCCGACATTTTATCAGAATCATACTCATTCATTTGGCAACCAAATGTTTTTACAAAGACTGTCTTACGAGTTTTTTGTGCAGATGATTGAGAAATATTTTCATTATTTTTATCATCTACTTCTGATATTAATATATTATTATTTGAAATGCTCATATTATAAATATTCTATTTTCATTTATCTTAATGATGTCAATTATATCACATATTTAATGCTCTTTTATCAACAGATAAGGCAGCTTCTCTCATTACTTCAGATAAACTTGGATGCGGATGACAAATACGGGCAATATCTTCAGCTGCCGCCTTAAATTCCATAGCTACCACAGCTTCTGCAATTAAATCAGAAGCATTTGCTCCAACTATATGTACCCCTAAAATTTCATCTGTTTTGGCACAGGCTAATACTTTAATAAATCCGTCACTTTCTGCCATGCCTAAAGCTCTGCCGTTTGCCATAAAAGGGAATTGTCCTGCTTTATATTCAATGCCTTCTTTTGTCAGCTGCTGCTCTGTTTTGCCAACCCAAGATATTTCCGGACTTGTGTAAATTACCCATGGAATGCAGTTATAATTAATATGAGGCTTTTGACCTAAAATTCTTTCCGCTACAGCCACACCCTCATCTTCAGCCTTATGTGCTAACATTGGACCTAAGATTACATCACCGATTGCCCATATATTATTTACAGATGTTTGGCAATCATGATTTACAGGAATAAATCCTCTTTCATCTGTCGTTAAACCAACTGCATTTAAATTTAAATTATCTGTATTTGGAACTCTACCTACTGATACAATTAATTTATCTGCCTCTAATGTTTGTATATTTCCTGAATTATCTAAATATTTAATTATCACGCCTGCATCATCACAATTTTCAACATTTTCAATTTTCACACCAAAATTAAATTTTAAGCCTTGTTTTGTCAATAATTTTAATGATTCCTTAGATACACCCTCATCAGCTGCTGATAAAAAATTTGGGGAAGCTTCTAAAATAGTTACTTCGGCGCCTAATCGCCTCCATACTGAACCTAATTCTAAGCCAATTACGCCTGCACCAATTACAGCTAATTTTTTAGGTAAATCTGCAAAATTTAATGCACCGTCATTATCACAAATAGTTTTATTATCTACAGTAATATTTGGTAAATGTCTGGCTTTAGAACCTGTTGCGATAATAACATGTTTTGCACTAACTAATTCTTTAATATCTTGATTATTTATATTTAACAAATAATTGCCGGTTTGCTTATCTACACTGCTAAATTGAGCATAACCTTTTAACAAAGTAATTTTGTTTTTTTTAAATAAAAACTCAATGCCTTTTGTCATTTTATCTACTATATTATTTTTACGTGCCAGCATTTTATTAATATCAATATTAACATTTTGCACATTAATACCGTGTATATCAGCATGATGGCTAATTTTTTCAAATTCTTCTGATGATGCTAATAAAGCTTTTGAAGGAATACAGCCGACATTTAAACATGTCCCGCCTAATCTTGGCTGGTTATCAATATTTCCATATGAATTGCCTTCGGCACAAGCTACTTTAAGTCCAAGCTGAGCAGCACGGATTGCAGCAATATATCCGCCTGGTCCCGCACCTATTACTAGCACATCAAAATTATCGCTCATATCTTTCCTTTTTTATTTTTTATCTTTTTTAAAATCAAAAATTACATAACGTAAGTTTAAATGGTAAATCATCTGTTACTTGTCTAAGATTTTTTTTATTATCAAGCTGGTGAAAACGTATGGTTATCATATATTTATTACCGCTGACTTCAGGAATATAATTTAGATCATCTATTTCAATTTGTAATAACTGGAATATTTTACCTGATAACATTTGCTGATATATTCCTTTTTCAGCAATTTGCTGACTTTTTACATTTGACTGCCTTAACAAATCCAGTACTAACTTAGCTGCATTCTGCAATGGAAGCATTGGATTAAGCCAAGATTTTAAATCTATCCGGCGTTCTTCTTTTGAATTTTGCTGCCATGCATAATAACTGGGCAAATCGAATTGACATGTACCGCCCGGTATGCCGGATCTGCCTTTTATAGAATAAAGCCATTCTTTATCCGGCGTGGTTAATATTCCTTTGCTGAATAATTGATTTAAATTTTGTGCAGCCTCATTTAAATTATTTAATAAGTTTTCTAAAGCGGCTAAATCTATTTCCGGACTTGCTCTTAATTGAGATAATAATTGATTTTGCCTATCAAGCTCTTTGCTTAAATCTGTTCTTAAGTCAAGCCTTGAGGCAATTTCACCTATTTCAAAGAGTATGAGAATAGCACTATGATGATTTAAAGCATTATCTTGATTATAAAAAAAATCCCATCTATTAAACAAATCTTCTAACCGCAACATTGTGCGTATTTTTTCATTTAATGGGAATTCATATTTCATAAGAAGACTCAGTTATATATTGTTTTTTTAATTATAACTGTTTTTATTGAGTTGTGCATTAAAAATAATAATTCAATGCACATAAAGAAAATAGTAAAGATTTAATATAATTAATTTTCTTGATTAGAAAAAATAACCACATTTCTGACTTCGCTGCTTAACAGAAAATATTCTACGTTATCTGGCTTACCTCTTGGTTTTGGAGGCGGAGGCTTTGGTACTCCGGTTGTATCATATGCACCTCTACCGTTATTAGCCAAAGGTTTATTATTTGTATCTATCATAATTAAAAATTTTAATTTATTAAAAAATAATTATAACAAATATTAGAAATAATTTCAATATTTTTACAGAAAATTAATTTTAAAATTAAAAACATAAATAATAATTGCAGAAAAATAACCGCAAAAATGCATTACAGTTATTTTGTATAAATATTATACTGACCGCCTCACCATTAATTCTTTAATCTTACCAATTGCTTTAGTCGGATTTAAATCTTTAGGACATACATCAACGCAATTCATAATAGTATGGCATCTAAACAAACGATATGGGTCTTCTAAATTATCTAACCGTTCATTTGTAGCTTCATCTCTGCTGTCTGCAATAAATCTATATGCCTGCAATAAACCTGCCGGACCTACAAATTTATCCGGATTCCACCAAAAGCTTGGACAAGAAGTAGAACAGCTTGCACATAAAATACATTCGTATAACCCATCTAATTCATTACGTTCCTGCGGGCTTTGCAGGCGCTCTTTTTCCGGTGCAGGGGTAGTATTAATTAAAAATGGCTTAATTGAATTATACTGTTTAAAAAACAATGTCATGTCTACAATTAAGTCGCGTACCACCGGCAAGCCCGGTAAAGGGCGTAATACAATTTTCTGTGGTAAATCATTTAAATTCTGCAGACAAGCCAAACCATTTTTGCCATTTATATTCATGGCATCAGAACCGCAAATACCCTCACGGCATGAACGCCTAAACGATACTGTCGGGTCAAGTTTTTTTAATTTCATTAAAGCATCTAACAGCATTCTGTCTGTATCTTCCAGCTCTAATTCATAAGTCTGCATGTAAGGTTTCTGATCTTTATCTGGATCATATCTGTACATTTCAATTGTACATTTTCTTTTTTTAGTCATGGTATTTTTTACTGCCTTTTATTAACTTTGTTTTTATCTCTTTTTTGTTGGGTTAAAGAAATTTATACAATAAGGAAAACTATCTGTTGTTAATATTTTTACTTCTTTACCTTCTATTTTTATTATGGAGTCTTTAACTGGAGATAATATATAATACTTAATGGCGCCTATTAGTAATATGTAAAATTCTTTGCACATTGAGTGCAATTAAAAGTTCCATCTTTTCTAGAAGCTAAATAAAATTCTTCATATATATGCTTATCATTCCTCCCACCATGATTGATTCTATCCATTTGAAACTCTCTCTACAAATAAAAATTATGTTGATAATGCATGCGCAATGTTTGGAAATTTATGCTCCCAATTATATCTAACCTTAAATGCCACATCCAACGATTCTAAACAAGCATTTTTATCTTCTTGTTTAAGCTTAAATGTCTCAAGATAGTGCAAAGTTATTTCTATTCTATTAACTTGCATAAT
The DNA here is from genome assembly GCA_023266335.1 of Burkholderiaceae bacterium. Classification (GTDB taxonomy): domain Bacteria; phylum Pseudomonadota; class Gammaproteobacteria; order Burkholderiales; family Burkholderiaceae; genus JAHFQJ01. The sequence continues at coordinate 47,162 of JAHFQJ010000003.1, read as the reverse complement.
TCACCCTAACTATAAAAAAATTAATTTAAAACGTTCTTTCTTTCGGCGGAATACTATCCACACTTAAAGGTATCATATTAACTGGTTTATAATCTAATTTTGAGCCCTTTTTATACCATAAAGTATGTTTAGTCCAGTTTATATCATTGCGTTTTGGATAATCATTATGTGCATGAGCACCTCGGCTTTCACTGCGGGCTGACGCACTTATTATAGTAGCTTGAGCGGCTTCAATTAAGTTTTCAACTTCTAGGGCTTCAACTCTAGCAGTATTAAATACACTTGATTTATCTGCTAATTCAATATTATTTACTCTATCACGAATTTGTGCTATTTTTTTAACACCTTCATCCATACTTGCTTGAGTTCTAAATACTCCAGCGTGAGCCTGCATTGCCTTACGCATATCGTTTGCTACATCTTGGCAATATTCTCCGCCTTTGCAGTTTTCTAATTTATTAATACGCTCTAAAGTAAAATCTGCTGCATCTTTTGGTAATTCTTTATGTTCTTTATTTTTTAAACAAAGGTCTATAATATGATTACCAGCTGCCCTTCCAAATACGATTAAATCAAGTAGGGAATTTGTACCTAAACGGTTAGCTCCATGTACAGAAACGCAGGCACATTCACCAATTGCGTATAACCCGTTCAGTATATCATTATGTATTCCGTTTTTAGGTATTACTACTTGTCCATGTATATTAGTTGGAATGCCGCCCATTTGATAATGAATTGTCGGAACTACTGGAATTGGCTCTTTTGTACAATCTACATTGGCAAATTTTTTACCAATTTCATATACAGAAGGTAGACGTTTTAAAATCGTTTCTGTACCAATATGAGTGAGATCTAAAACAACATAACTTCCGTCTGGTCCGCAACCTCTGCCTTCTTTAATCTCTTGATCCATTGAGCGCGATACAAAATCTCTTGGTGCTAAATCTTTAAGCGTGGGTGCATAGCGTTCCATGAAGCGCTCGCCTTGAGCATTACGCAATATGCCACCTTCACCGCGACAGCCTTCAGTTAGTAATACGCCTGCACCAGCCACTCCTGTCGGGTGAAATTGCCAAAATTCCATATCCTGTAGCGGAATATCAGCACGTGCAGCCATGCCTAAGCCGTCTCCAGTATTAATAAATGCATTAGTTGAAGCATTAAATATACGCCCCGCTCCACCAGTTGCAAATAATGTAGTTTTAGCTTGTAAAATATATATTTCGCCGGTTTCCATTTCTAGGGCTGTTACACCTAAAACATCGCCATCTGCATCTTTAATAATATCTAATGCCATCCATTCCACAAAAAAATGTGTTTTAGACTGAATATTCTGCTGATATAATGTATGTAATAATGCATGACCTGTTCTATCAGCGGCCGCACAGGCTCTTTGAACTGGTTTTTCGCCATAATTTGCAGTATGTCCGCCAAATGGTCTTTGATAAATTGTGCCGTCTGCATTTCTGTCAAAAGGCATGCCTAAATGCTCTAATTCATACACAACTTTTGGTGCTTCTCTGCACATAAACTCAATTGCATCTTGATCGCCCAACCAATCTGAACCCTTAACTGTATCAAAAAAATGATAATGCCAGTTATCTTCACTCATATTGCCTAAGCTTGCACCAATACCACCTTGAGCAGCTACTGTATGCGAACGGGTTGGAAATACTTTTGATAAAACAGCAACATTTAACCCAGCCCTAGCTAACTGTAGTGAAGCACGCATACCAGAACCGCCGGCACCCACGATAATAACATCAAAACGACGATGCGGAAGTTGTTTTTTTATTCCGGTCATTATGCAAATCTCCATAAAATTTTAGCACAGTAAAACGCACAGCCAATTAACCATAATGCAGTAAATACATGTAAAGTTAAACGTATGCCTGCTGGCTTTATATAGTCCATCCAAATATCTCTTATGCCAATCCATGCATGGTAACATAAGCTAACCCACGCCAATAATGTTAAAATCTGCATAACTGGATTACTAAATAAACCAGCCCATTGCTCATAGACCAATAAGCTTTTATTAGTAAAGCATAAAAAGGCTATTAATAACACCAAAGTAAATACTGCCATGATTACGGCCGTAATACGCTGCATTAACCAGTCTTTCAGCCCGTAATGAGCACCTGTAACATGGCGTTTTGCCCCTATTCCATTGATACTTTTTGACACTTATATAACTCCAGTAACATATAATTTTGATAATTTTTTTGCTATAACTATTAGTTTAAATAATCTTGAGATGGTTTTGCAAATGATACCGCAATTAATTCATCATTCTTCTTCAAAAGAAAATAAACTAATTGATATTTTCAAATCATAAAATAAGCCAAACAATATTCTTCTAACAATTGCTCATGCATATCATTATAACTTTGTTGTAAATCGTTACGCATAGCTTCTTGTTTTAACATATATAGTTTATCTTTTATACTTGTCAATTCACTCTCAGAGGGGTTTGTAACATATCCAGCCGTTCGCACTTTTCATACAATACAAAACAAAGGTAACATCATTAAACTATAATATCAAACCCTTTTATTTTCATAGAAATACTACCCATATCCGACACATTCATATTGTTTGGCATGTTAATCCTTAGGGTGCTTAAATTACTTGTTTTTCCACATTAAAAGCTTATGATCTTCATCTTTTGTAAATTCACTTTTAGTAGTGCAAAAATCATCTATATCTTTTTTTAAAATTAATGAACCGTGATTTATTATTTGATTACTTGCATTTTTACTCCCATCTGTCTTACCCGTCTCTCTGATAATAACACCCAATAATTTTTTGTCTTGGTAAATCTGGTAATGAATTCTTACTTTACTTGGGAGTAAAGCTTCTTCCAATAATGGATAGAATGTCAATCCCCTATATCCATCTAATTCAGATAAAGCGTTTGTCAATTTAATTCCACTACATAAACCGCATTTTAGTTGTATCATAATAAACTTTCACTAACCACAAAGGCAAAATAATGCTTATAACTAGAAGGCTAACAGCATAGAATAATTTTTAGTAAGCATAGTCAACAATAAATATGCTTTTTCTTTTTAGCATTAAACACATCGTTTACATACACAAACTTATACTTGTTTTGTTTCTGCGAGGTTTCTGAGTCTGGCTAACCCCAGCATACATTGTGATACCCCTCCAAACAAAGAGTCTGGATTTTTCAATCTTTCAAAATACCCCTTTATTATAATTTAATATTAGAATAAGCCAAATAATTTAATTGCACATATTGCAGTCATAGACAAACTTAGCACCAGAACACTAACCGCACTTTTTTGAATCTGATGTTTTTCTATGCCTTTATGTATATCTAATAGTAAAAAGCGTATTCCAGCACAGAAATGGTGTAAATAACCCCATATCAGTGCTAAAATTATTAGCTTTATACTTGTTAATTGAAAGATAGATTGAAATTTGGCAAAACTAATTTCCGAACTAATGCTTAAGTCAAATATATACAGCAAAAAAGGCAATGCTAAAAATAACATTAAGCCGCTAACACGGTGTAAAATTGAAACTTTACCTGCCCATGGTAATCTATAGGAAATAATTTGCCTAATGCCAATATTACGAAATGACTTTTTTGTAGAATTATGTGCCATTCAAGCCCCGTATGATTTAGTTATATTTGTATATAAGATAAATAAAATGCAAGTATCTGTAATACTATTTACTTATAAACAAAACATTATACTTAATTTTAGAAAATTAGGCTAGAACTCTGCATATATATCATTCATAATTATTCTCACTTACTTTAAAAATAATATTTTAATTTTAATAATTGGCATGAATTTATTTTGTTACTTATTTTCAATATTAGGAAATATTAAATTTTTTGCTAAATCAAATATTTGCTTATTGCTATAATCTTGAGATCGTGTAACATCTTCCAAACATTCAAATGGCATCACTGCTATATTATATGAGTAAGAATTAATTATGTCTTGTACTTCTGATAATTTTTTTGCATCACAAAATACGGCTCTAATATTTAATCTTTTGACTGCATCTTCTGGTGTATTGTTTGGGAATATTGAACGTTCTGAAATTACCTCACCCAAGCAAATAACCCCATTCTCAGATGCAAAGCTATATGGTATACGCAAAGATAATTTTTCATCATTGGACTTTACTACAGAAACATGCTTTGCATTAAAGCCTTTACCTTGATATACTTTTCCATTACAAACTTCAACGTTGTTTCTTTTAAGAGCGTTACCTGGCACCAGTTGTGCATTTGTATTTTCTAAAGCTGATTTTAATGTATCTATTCCAGTTCCATGTGCGGCAATAGCTTGAAAATTGTGTTGGCTCAAATTTGGTCTAACATGCAAAGATGGTCTATCAGCTAAGTAGTTTTGAGTCTTAACTGAAAGATTTGTTAATCCTACATTTTCTCTATATGCCAAAACTTCTTTTTTATCTTTAGTATTAGTCCCAATAGATTTTTCAAAAAGATTTTTTATAATACTGAGCATATGTTCATAATATTAGTTATTTATATATTACAGTATACTTAAATTTAACTAAAATTAAAGTAAATTATCTATCAAAGCTTGTAAAGCAGATTATCCTAGCCATATAATACTAGCAAATATAATTTACATGGCAAAAATATGCAAGATAATAAAAATATAAAACCCGTTGTATTCAAAAAACGCTCTGATAATATTACCCAAGGAATTGAACGCAGCCCTAACCGTTCAATGTATTATGCTTTAGGTTATAAAAAAGAAGATTTTAATAACCCTATGATTGGTATTGCAAATGGGCATTCTACAATAACACCTTGTAATGCTGGGTTACAAAAATTAGCCGATGCCGCTATAGATGCAGTAAAGAAAAATAAGGGAAATCCTCAAGTATTTGGCACTCCAACCATATCAGATGGTATGAGTATGGGTACTGAAGGTATGAAGTATTCACTAGTTTCGCGTGAAGTAATTGCTGATTGTATTGAAACCGCTGTACAAGGGCAATGGATGGATGGAATTTTAGTAATTGGCGGCTGCGATAAAAATATGCCCGGCGGAATGATTGCTTTAGCACGTATGAATGTTCCCGGAATTTATGTTTACGGTGGAACAATTAAACCTGGAAACTGGAAAGGTAAGGATTTAACTATTGTTTCAGCATTTGAAGCAGTCGGTGAATATAGTTCTGGGCGTATGTCAGAACAAGATTTTGAAGGCATTGAAACAAATGCTTGCCCAACCACAGGTTCATGCGGTGGTATGTATACGGCTAATACAATGAGTTCTTCATTTGAAGCTTTAGGCATGTCATTATTGTATAGTTCCACCATGGCAAACCCAGATGAAGAAAAAGTTATATCTACAGTGGAATCAGCTAGAGTATTATTAAATGCAGTAGAGAAAAATATAAAGCCTAGAGATATAATCACAAGAAAATCATTAGAAAATGCACTTGCTTTGATTATGGCAACAGGCGGTTCAACCAATGCAGTGTTACATTATTTAGCCATTGCTCATGCCGCACAAATTGAATTTAATATAGAAGATGTAGAAGAGATTCGCCAAAAAACTCCGGTAATTTGTAATTTAAAACCTTCTGGTGCGTATGTAGCAACAGATTTACATCAAGCAGGCGGAATACCTCAAGTATTAAAATTATTATTAAATGCTGGGTTGCTGCATGGAGAATGCTTAACTGTTACAGGAAAAACTATAGCTGAAGAACTAGCTCATGTGCCTGATACTCCAAGACCAAATCAAGATGTAATTTTCCCAATTGATAAAGCTTTATACACACAAGGTCATTTAGCAATCTTAAAAGGAAACTTAGCCGTTGACGGCTGTGTAGCAAAAATTACCGGATTAAAAAAGACTGCTATCACTGGTCCTGCACGTGTATTTAATGATGAACAGAGTGCAATGGAGGCAATTTTAGATGATAAAATTCAAGCAGGGGATATTTTAGTTTTACGCTATTTAGGTCCTAAAGGCGGTCCAGGCATGCCCGAAATGTTAGCACCAACTTCTGCAATTATTGGCAAAGGTTTAGGGGAAAGTGTTGGTTTTGTAACCGATGGTAGATTTTCCGGCGGTACATGGGGTATGGTAGTGGGGCATGTTGCACCTGAAGCTTTTGTAGGCGGAAATATTGCCTTAGTTGAAGAAGGGGATAGCATTACCATAGATGCGGTAAAAAAACTGTTGCATTTACATGTCAGTGATGCAGATTTAGAAAAACGCAGAAATTCTTGGAAAGCACCAGAGCCGAAGTATACCCGAGGTGTATTAGCAAAATTTGCTAAACTTGCAAGTTGTGCTAGCAAAGGTGCTGTCACTGATTAAATGCTGATTAATTATTTGATAAGGATAGGATATTTTCTTATCCTTATCCTGAAATTATTTAGGTTACTTAATGCCAATGCTTAATGCAAACCAATTTTAATTTTAATTAAATTTGAATCTATACAATTTTCATAAGATACATCTTGATCATTTGCTTTACTGAAGTGTATGCGTAAAAATTTCCATCCAATATGCGTCTGCAGTAAAATATAACTGGCATGGATATAATAGTCAGCATTATTTTCAGCGGGATTATATTTAACCGCCTCTATTGTTTCTACTAACATTCCACCAATAAGACTATGAATATTCGTGTTTACAATCTCATGATATAAAGGGATAACGTTGTTCTGTTGTATTTCATCAAAAGCATATTTAATTTGTGCTGCACCTTTGGCTATTTTTCCATTTACATCGATATAGCTTATATTATCCTCATCTAACCACAACTTTAAAATAAGCTCTATATCTTGGTAATATACAGCTTTATGTAAGCTTTGTATGACATCTTGAACGGAAAGTACCGGCTTTGAAAAACGAGACATATTTATACTCTATAGAAAATGTTAATACCCTATTATATTTAAATCTTAAATATACACTTTGTCAAGATGAGAATAAATTTTCAAATACTTGCTCCGGACTAATATTGTTTAAACACGCATAATGTTTCAATGGGCATGTTCTTTTAAAGCAAGGACTACATTCTAAATTTAACCAGATATATTTTGCATTATTTGATAAAGGCGGGGTATGATGCGGACTAGTTGAACCATAAATTGCCGTTAATTCTGTACCAATAGCAGCAGAAATATGCATCAGCCCAGAATCATGAGTTAAAATTTTATCTGCTTTTTTAATAATATACATAGCTTCAGTTAAATTAGTTTTTCCGCACAAATTTATTATTTTTTCATTTTTTACCAAAAGCTCTGCCTGCTGCATATCTTTATTACTGCCAAGTAAAACTATGTACAAATTATTATATTGATTCAGAACAATTTCAATTAAAGTTTTAAAATGTTCAAAAGGCCATTGTTTTGCCGGACCATATTCCGCTCCAATTGCAATTACTATGTATTCTTTATTAGATAGATTAAATCTATTTAAGTATTCCAAAGTTTTTGCATTATCTAAATCAAGTTTTGGCTGTAATGAAAAATGTAATTTACCCATGCTTAAATTGTGATAATGCTCAACCATAGCTATTTTTTTATCTTGATTGACAAGACTTTTAGTTAAAAAATATTTACGTGGCCATTCTCCTTGATAACCAATTTTATGCTTGGCTTTGAGCAAAATTGGAATAATCGCACTTTTAAAAGAATTGGGCAATATATAAATATACTCATAATTATTTTTTTGTAATTCAGATACTAATTTTATTCTTTCTTTTAATAAAATTTTTTTATGGGGTAAATTATGATGTATAACTTTAGCAACACTTATGCTATTTTCATATATAGGGGCAGTTATATTTGGTGCTAATATGTCAATAATATGTCCATGTTTAAATAGTGTATTGATTAAAGGTAAAGTCATTACTGCATCACCTATCCAATTGGGGCTAATTATTAATGTTTTTGACATGGGATTAAATATTAGTTATCTATTTAGTATTATACATAGTTTGCTCTATCAAAAAAGTGTGCTATAGTCATTTTAATTAATAAAATATATTAATTCGGATTAAAAATATTAAACCCATGTTTATTGTAAAAGGACGAACATGAAAAAAACTAGTTTATTGAAACTATGCGGCATTGCATGCATTACATTGGGAGCTCAATTAGCTTTTGCAAATACTTCAGCTACTACTGCTCAACCAGTAAATAATTCTACTGCTGAAACAAAAGCTGCAGACGGAAAAGCTGCTGATGGTAAATGTTCAGCGGCTAAATGCAGTGCTAGTCATAAAAAGGCTGCTGATGGTAAATGTTCAGCGGCTAAATGCAGTGCTGAGCATAAAAAAGCTGCTGATGGCAAATGTTCGGCTGCTAAATGCAGTGCTGAGCATAAAAAAGCTGCTGACGGTAAATGTTCAGCTGCTAAATGCGGAGCTAAACATAAAAAAGCTAAAGCAAAAAAGGCTAAATTAAAAGCTAAAAAAGCTAAACATAAAGAAGCTGCACCAGCGGCAGAAACTGCTCCAGCACAATAATTTTAGGATATTTAAAGATGTTGAATGATATAATAGGCAATATAGGTGTTGGTTTACGTAGAGAATTTATGGATGAGTTAAAGCAAGCTACACCTTCTGATACTATTCAATATCTAGAAATCGCACCTGAAAATTTTATGAATATGGGCGGGAATAAGGCTAGGCAAATATCTTGGTTTAGCCAAAACTACCCAATTGTTGCACATGGTCTGTCTTTGTCTTTGGGCGGGACAGATCATTTAAACACAGAATTTTTGTCTGAGATTAAGCTGTTTTTAAATCAGTATGATATAAAACTCTATACAGAACATTTAAGCTTTACAGGTTCTAAAGGAAATTTGTATGATTTGCTTCCTATTCCTTTTAATAAAGAAAGCGTGAATAATATTGTGGGGCGCATAAAAATATCTCAAGATATTTTAGAACGTAAAATAGCAGTAGAAAATGCTTCTTACTATGCACATTCTCCGCTAAGCACTATGACGGAGTCAGAGTTTATTGTTGAAGTTCTTGAAAAAGCAGACTGTTTATTACAGCTTGATATTAACAATATCTATGTAAACAGCCGCAATTTTAGTTTTGATGCATATAAATTTTTAGATATAATTCCTAAAAACCGTGTTGTGTATATGCATATTGCAGGTCATGACGAGGAAGAGGAAAATCTACTTATTGATACGCATGGGCAGCCTGTACGTTCAGATGTATGGAGTTTATTAGCATATGCTTACAAATTATTCGGCATCCAGCCCACCACTCTAGAACGTGATTTAAATATGCCATCATTTGAAGAGATTTTATCAGAACTACATATGATTAAAAAAATCCAATCTGACTATAAACAAAGTATAAATATTGATAATCTTAACACTTCTACATTAGCAGTTTCATAAAAAATTGAATTAATTAATTTTAGTAATACAGTTAAATATTTGTTTTTTACCTAGATTATTTCTCCATTCATCTGCTAGCTCTATATTTAATTGAATACCTCGGATAGGTAATTGATTGTTTAATTGTGAATATTTTTGCCATTTCAATTCCTGCCAAATCTTAACATTAAAATTTTGGATAGGTAAAAGGTTTATTTTTTGTATTTCATCACTTTTTAGCATATTGTCTATATCAGAAATTTGTTTTAGCAGGGTATTGCTGTTATCTGTAGGTTCTACAGCTATTCTTTGCCATTCATATTTATTATTATCGACAATATCACTTTGAGATTTATTGTAGATAATAAGCTGCCATAAACTTTGCTTGGTTTCTGTATCACTATTTCTGCGTATTAGCCATAAACTTTGCGGCTTTTCTGATGCATAATTCATAACTTTAAAATTATGTATTAAATTTGGTATTTCATGCTGTTCAATATTTGCACAATCTATTTGCCATTGAGAAAAAGCTTTTTGAAGCTGATTTAGTATTTTATCAGTATCTTTAAGATTATGTTCTATTTTAATCATTGAATCAATCGTCTTATATCCAATTGCAGCAATAGTTGCCATAATAGCGATAGATATTAATACTTCAATTAATGTAAATCCGCGTTTGTCCATACTTTTCCATATTAAATTTATAATTTTACTTACAAAAATGAGTATATACTAATTGCAGTTCATTTTACGACGAAGCGGCATAAATAAATTATGACGAATATGTACATTACATATTAGTACATTGAGGAGTAATTTCGATGACAACGAAGTTCGCAAATTGAAATAAGATTAGTATAGCACTAAATTAAGGCAATTTCTTTGTATATATTATATTTAAAAATATGTATAATTCTATACTAATTGCAGTTCATTTTACGACGAAGCGGCATGAATAAATTACGACGACTATATACACATTAGTATATTGAGGGCGAAGCCGTGAGCCTGCGAAGAATAATTTTGACAATAGCTAATAAAACGAAGTTCACAAATTGAAATCTGATTAGTATATCTAATTAAAAGGTAATGTTATGTATAGAGTGTTTACAAATGACTAAAGCTTGGACTCCTTTTTCATTTATAAGGTATTTCTTTTTTAGTTTGGCAGGCGGTATGCTAGCTTTGCAGATAGGTTTTATTTTACAAATTTTGTTATTATCTGTTTCCAATCCGATTAGCACTAGTTTTATTACTAATGAATATATTAGATTATGTAAAAATAGCCGTGATTGTTCTATAAAAAAAACTTGGGTTAATTATGAAGATATTGGATACCCAATTAAAAAGGCGGTAATTGCAAGCGAAGATGCAAATTTTGTTGAACATAAAGGCATAGAGGTTGAATCATTACTAAAGGCATGGGAACGTAATAATAAAAAAGGTAAATTTATTGCCGGAGGATCTACTATAACCCAGCAATTAGCAAAAAATTTATACTTATCCAGTGAAAAAAATTATTTACGCAAAGCACAAGAGTTAGCTCTAACATTTTATATAGAATCATTTTTAGATAAACAAAGAATTTTTGAAATATATTTAAATGTAGTTGAATGGGGGGAAGGTATTTTTGGTATACAAGAGGCAAGTAAATATTATTATGCTAAAGATGCCAACCAGCTGACTAATTATCAAGCAGCAAGATTAGCTGCTGCTTTACCTGCTCCAAAATGTTTTGATGATGATATTTATTGCGGGCATATTAATATTAATTTTTCAAAAAAAACCAGCACTATCGCAAAACGTATGGGTGTAGCTGATATTCCTTCAGATGACGGATTAGGCAAATATATACAAAAAAATAAAAAACGATATAAAAATATCATTGTAAGAACTAATTTAGATGATTTATAGTACAAATGCCAACAATGAAAAATCCGGAACAATCTAAACCTGCAGTAAAATCTAAATCTAAATTATCAAACAGCTCTGCTAGTCAAAAGCTTACTAAGCTAGGACTGAATTCTAACTTAGATTTCGCCTTGCATTTTCCATTACGTTATGAAGATGAAACAAAAGTAATAGATATTAAAACAGCCATTAATAACTCTATTCACAACAACCAATCCGTACAGATTGTAGGTACCGTTATATCTACATCTTGGGCAAAAGGCATGCGGCAGCAATTTATTGTTGAAATTGCAGATGAAAGCACAAGCATAAATCTAAGATTTATTAATGCACATATTATGCAAATTAAACAATTTATGCAAAATAGTATGTGGATAATTAAAGGTGAAATTAAACATGGCTTGACAGGCTGGGAAATGATTCATCCGGTGTGCAAATCCGTCGCCAATAAAAACTATAATTTACCTAAGCATTTAACCCCTATTTACTCAACAATTGCAGGATTACCTCAAAGCTATTTACAAGCCTGCATGCAGAGTCAAGTTAGATTATTCACTAATTATCTTAATGAAACTATTCCACAGGAATTACTGAATAATGAGTTAAAACAATTTAATTTTATGTCATTAGCACAAGCCATTCATACTATTCATTTTCCTAATCCGAATGAAAATGTAGATGCTTTAGTTCAGCGTTATCACTGTGCGTGGCATAGAATAAAATTTGATGAATTATTAAGTCAGCAATTATCCTTAAAAAAAATTAATTTTGAACTACGTAAGCAAAAATCTTATGTATTAAAAAATGAGAATAACGAATTATTAGATAAATTTATAAAAAATTTGCCCTTTAAATTAACCAATGGGCAACAAAAAGCATGGCTGGAAATTAGTCAGGATTTAAATAAAAATTATCCAATGCAAAGGCTTTTGCAAGGTGATGTTGGAAGCGGAAAAACTATAGTTGCAGGTATGGCAGCAGCTCAAGCAGTCGGAAATGGGTTTCAAACTGCGGTTATGGCACCAACTGAAATTTTAGCACAGCAGCTTTATGAAAAATTTAAGCAATGGCTAGAGCCTTTAGGGATAGAAGTAAAAATTTTAATCAGTTCTTTAACTCCTAAAAATAAAAAAGAATTAAAACAAAAAATTGCAGATGGAAGTGTTAATATCATAGTTGGTACACACGCAATTATTCAAAAAGATGTAAAGTTTCATAATTTAGCTTTGGTAATTATTGATGAACAGCATCGCTTTGGTGTGCTGCAAAGATTATCTTTAAGAACTGAAAATGAAGATTATGAAAATAATAACTCTTCTAATAATGTAAAATCTCAATTACTTATGCATCAGCTTATGATGTCTGCAACACCAATTCCACGCAGTTTAGCTATGAGTTATTATGCAAATTTAGATGTTTCTGTTATGCATGGTTTGCCAAGCGGGCGTTCAGCTATTTTAACTAAACTCATTGAACATCAACGCCGAAATGAATTAATTTCTAAACTGCAAAATACTATTGAGCAAGGTAAACAGGTTTATTGGGTTTGTCCTTTAATTGAAGAATCCGAAAACCTAGATTTAGAAAATGCACAAGCAACTTTTGAATTATTATGTGAAAAATTACCAAATAAAATTAGAGTAGGTTTGCTGCACGGTAAATTACCCTCTAAACAAAAGCAGGAAATTATGCTGGACTTTAAAGAACACCGCTTAGATATTTTGGTTTCAACTACAGTAATCGAGGTCGGGGTTGATGTTCCAAATGCCAGCCTTATGATTATTGAGCATGCAGAGCGTTTTGGCTTAGCACAGCTGCATCAATTACGCGGCAGGGTCGGGCGTGGTGAGGCAAAATCAATTTGTATATTATTATATCAAACTCCATTATCAAAAACAGCGAAACAAAGATTGGAAGTGATGTACAATAGCCAAGATGGTTTTGAAATTGCTGATAAAGATTTAGAAATTAGAGGCGCTGGAGAATTATTAGGTGCAAAACAATCCGGAGATATGTTAAGATTTGCAAATGTGAATGAAGATATTTTATTATTAGAGCATGCAAAAACCATTGCATTAATCATGCTGGAAAAATATCCTCAATATGTAGAAAAACATTTAAATTTATGGATAAAAGATAAAATACAGTATATTTTTGCTTAATATTGGGTGTAAAATCCACTTTTAATTTGAAAAATAAACTGAATTATTATCTAACATCAAACACCTGCCTCCGCAGGTACGACGCTCGCTCTAACAGGCAGATTTATCCGGTAACTGATTAATGATATAAAATTAGTTGCTCAATCCCAGCACAAATCTAATTAAGACGAATATGAAAAGAAAGTGTATAATAAAAATCTGCCGCATATAATTTATAATTGGAATGACATGATAGAGTGCCAAAATATAAAATATTCATACACACCAGATCGACCAATTTTAGTTGATATAGATTTAAAAGTTCCTCAAGGTAAAGTAGTTGCTTTAATGGGGGCTTCGGGTTGTGGTAAAACAACCTTATTAAGATTGCTGAATGGTTTAATAAAACCGGCTAAAGGCAGTATTATTATAGACAATACTCCAATTCACAATGCAAGCCAAAAAGAACTATATGCGATACGTCGCCGTATGGGCATGCTTTTTCAGTTTGGTGCATTATTTACAGACTTAGATGTTTTTGATAATGTTGCATTTCCGCTTAGACAACATACAAAACTCAGTGAACAAATGATTAAAGATATTGTATTAATGAAACTTAATGCAGTTGGCTTACGCGGTGCTAAGCATTTATTTCCTTCTGAAATTTCAGGCGGTATGTCAAGGAGGGTGGCATTAGCCCGAGCTATTGCTCTTGACCCTGATATTGTGTTCTATGATGAGCCATTTGCCGGACTTGACCCAATTTCTATGGGAGTCATAGCAAAACTTATCAAAGATCTAAGTAAAGCTCTTGGTTTAACAAGTATATTAGTATCACACGACGTGCATGAAACATTTTTAATAGCAGACGAAATATACATGTTATCAAATGGAAGAATAATTGCACATGGCACACCGCAAGAATTAACCGCCAGCACAGATCCATTTGTTCAGCAATTTATTTTAGCTAAATCAGAAGGTCCTGTAGCCTTTCATCATAAGGCTAAATCAATTAGTTTAGATTTTAATCTCTAAAGGTTGAATTCCTAGCCTATTTAGGTGTAATATATAATATATTTCTAAAATACATTTAATTAATTTTTTTATGGAGTGATATAGTGCGATCTGTAACCAAGCGCAAGCGTTCCATACCATGTGAAATACACAAGGGCTATGTGCTTAATGTGCCTCAAATGAGTAGAGGAACATACGCTAAACAAAAGAAAAACGGCTTTTGGTATTTTTCGCTTGCATGTAGTCGTAGACCTTCTCATACTGTTGAGCTTCCGCTATACTCTTATCATCAAACAGGTGAAGCATATTATGATCTGGATACTGAAAAGAAGTTGGGGAAATTATATTTAACGCCGAGCGGTGTATTAGAAGAAGGAAAAAAACGTCTCAAACCTGTAAGACCTTCATGTAAAGATCATAATTATAATCTTGGTCTGTCTCGTAGAAGATATGCTTTAAAAAAAGATGGCGATTGGGTTTTGTCGCTTGAATGCAGGTATGCCAGTGAGTCTACTAGGAGGAATGCGAAGTATGAAGGTGCCGATAATGATGTAAATCATACCATTCACTATGCTATATGCTCCATTGATAATGTCAAAGAATATTATCCAGGAGCTGTAGACACCTTGACGATATTTGGTTTAGATCCAGCTACAGTAGTAAAGGAAGGGGTGGATAAAAACCAAACAACATGGAGTAAAAAAGTATCCGATATTAAAAACGTCAAAGCCGATAAACAGCAAGACGTACAAAATCCGCCAAATATGCTTGACGCTATAGATCCTAGTTTATTGGCAGGCGGGAATGTGGTTGGCTATGATCCTCCTGCTTTAGAAAATGCATATGATTTTAGCGCTATAGATCCTAGTTTATTGGCAGGCGGGAATGTGGTTGGCGGTACATATGCCCCTGAATATGATGATCCTGCTTTAGAAAATGCATGTGGTGATTTTAGCACTATAGATCTTGGTGATCCAACTTTATTTGCTGGGCTGCTTCCAAATTTAACATCAGCCGGATATGATACAAGATCTAATGAAATAGATTACAGTAATTATAGTCAAAATGGTGGTGGGTATGAGCAAGAACAATTTTATCATCACCCAGACCAAAATCCAAACGGCTATTTTTGAATTAAATAGGCACAATTTTTTAATCTGTTTAGATACTTAGTGCTTTTCTTTCATACAAAACACAATAAATATGCAATATAACTCTCGTTTTAATAATTTAAATAAACGTTGCATGCCAATTAATGCTAATATTAACATTGTTCCATATGTAGATGTAATGCTGGTATTAATAGTTATATTACTAGCAAGTGCTTCCAGCGTATTGCCAAGCATTATCAACTTACCTAAAGTCGGACAAAAATCTACAAAAATATCAAGTAAGCCAGTTATACTAACTGTAGATAAAAATGGTGAAATTATCATAAATCAAATAAAAATAAAAAATATGGATTTAGCAGATGAGTTAAATAAAAAATATTCACTAGAGCAGTCTATCATTATTGCCGGAGATAAAGATGCACGCTATGATTATATTATATCTGTAATGTCTAATCTAAAAAAAGCTGGATTTACTAAAGTTGGACTGCTTGTAAAAACACAAAAATAATTAATCATATGTATAGTCGCAATAACTGCAACGCATTTATTTTAGCTTTAAGTTTTCATGTATTAATACTAACTAGCTTGGCTTTATATAAAATTCATCCTAATATTGAGACAGATAATCAAATTGAATTATGGGATGAAAATTCATTGGAAGCTTTTCATATCAATGAAATAAATAAAAATAAAGCCCAGAATAAAGAACAAATACCTCCTGCACCTAAAATACTCAAAATTAATCCGGTTTCGGCTACTCCTATTCTGCGTACAAATGTAAATAATCTTGTTCAGCCTAGGCTTAAACTTATTGAAAAAGTAGAAAAGAGCGAAAAATCTCAAAAAATACATATTTCTGCTAAACATAAAGAAGACCAAAATGCAGATATTGCCCATAATAATAAAAATAAATTCATAGCAAAAACTAAACAAATAGAAAAAGAACAGCCTGTAAAAAAACCAATTATAGATAAGCTGTTAAAGCAAACGCCTATCACAAAAAAAGAATTAAAGCCAGAATCTAAAATGCAGCCTAAGCCACATAAGACGCAGCCTCCAATGGTTAAACAGCACGAAAAAATAGAACAAAAATATACAGTTAAGCCTGTTCCAAAAATTATGCCGGAAAACCCAAAAAATACTGCTGAAGAGATTAGACAAGCAAATTTGGCACGCTTAAGGCAAAATTCAAATAAAGATAATATTATGCCAATTCCACAGCAGGCTCATAGAGAAAATATTATTAATAAATCAAATACTAATTTGGAAACTTCTGCAAAAAATGATAATCAGGCGTCAGGTTTATCTGCTTCTTATAAAGCTAAAATTCAAAATATCATCAAACGTCATATTAAATATAATGGTAATAGTGGTACAGCGGCAGTCATCAGCTTGAGGATAGATGCAAGAGGCAATATTTTACTTAAGAGTTTAGCTAAAAGCAGCGGAAATAGCGGGTGGGATAACAGTGCATTAAAAGCAGTTGAAGACGCAGAACCTTTTCCTGCTCCGGAAAATGGTGAAACAACTACTATGACTTTACGCATAACTGCAGATTAATTTAAAATTACGGCATCTATATGAAATATATTTTTAATAAAATTACTTCTTTATGTTTAGGAATTAGTAAATCTCTGCTTAGTTTATCCGGCATACGTTTAAGCTTTAGAAAAATTGCTTTCATTTATAAAATTAAACAAGATTTATCTGATAATAATTCTAATAAAGAATATGTACATAATGATAATATACATCTAACTCAAGAAGATAAAAAAAAATGGCTAGCATATAGCAAAGATATGCTGCAAAAAAGTCACCATGCTTTATTATATTTAACATTAATATTTTTATGGACAGCAGCTAATATTGCTTTTATGCTTAAAAAAGCCCCATTCTGGCTTTTTTTATTGCAATTTTATTTTTTAGCTATACTCAGTTATTATTTTATAATGTGCCGTTACAGAAGTTATCAGGGCGAAAAATATGCTAATATGCTAAAACCTTTAAGTTTTAAACAGTGGTTTTATAAAATATTCAATAAAAAAATATGAAAGTTATACATACTATTTCTGAATTACGTGCGCATATGCGCGGGCATACGAGGGTTGCTTTTGTTCCAACTATGGGTAACCTGCATGAAGGTCATTTAGAATTAATTAGAACTGCTAAAAAACATGGTAACCCAGTTGTAGTTTCAATTTTTGTTAACCGACTGCAATTTACTCCAAATGAAGACTTTGATAAATACCCGCGCACCCTGCAGGCAGATATTGATAAATTAAATGCAGAAGGAGTATATGTATTATTTGCCCCTGCCGAAAAAGAAATGTATCCGGAACCTCAATCTTATAGAATATATCCTCCTACAGATATTGGAGACATATTAGAAGGCGAGTTTAGACCCGGATTTTTTAATGGAGTTTGTACAGTTGTATTAAAACTATTTTCTTGCGTACAGCCATTAGTTGCTGTTTTTGGTAAAAAAGATTATCAGCAATTAATGTTAGTTAGAAAAATGTGTTCTCAACTTTCTATTCCTGTTGAAATAATTGCTCAAGATACTGTTAGAGCGCAAAATGGCTTAGCATTATCTTCAAGAAATAATTACCTAACCATTGAAGAGAAAGTAAAAGCTATTCAGCTTTATCAAACTTTATGCAAAATGAGACAAGATATTTTAGAAGTATATAATAATCACTTTGACAATATATTAAAAATTAAAAAAATCAATGCTATCGAAGCTAATGCCAAAGATTATTTAAATAATGAGGGGTGGAAAGTTGATTATATTTCTATCCGGAAACAACATGATTTGCAAATTTTAAAAAATGAAGATGAATTTAATTTAAGCTTAAATCCATTAGTAATTCTAGCTGCTGCTAAATTAGGTAATACTAGATTAATTGATAATTTAGAGGTTTAATATAAATTAAATTTTATGATTAAATTTGAATATATGCATATTAAAGACAAACATCATAAATATTCAAATATAAAAATAATCATTGCTATTTTATTTTATTTATTAAACATAAATTTATCATTTGCTCAAAATAATCTAGATAAATTAAATAAAGCCGGCAATAACTACATTATCAGCCTTGCACCAAATATTACTGAATTAATTTACGAAGCAAATGCTCAAGATTTTTTATTAGGTGTGAGTATCTACAGCAATTATCCAAAACTAGCACAAAGTGTAGATATAACTTCCGATTTTCAATCGGTTTATATAGAAAAAATTGTTTTAATTATTAAAAAATTAAAATTAGAACGCAAAAATTATAATGATAAATTTTATGCATTAGCATGGAAAGGCGGTACACCGAAGAATTTTGTAGATATATTAGAGAAGCATAATATAAAAACGATTTGGCTTTCAACAAATAGTACTAATGATGTATTAACTAATTTATTCATAATTTATAATTTAACCAGTCATAATCAAAATAACCAAAACTTAAATTCATCAAATAATCATCAATGCGCGAAACAAGGTTTAAGCTTAGATTTAAATTGTATCTATGTAAAAGATTTTGCCTTAAAACTTGCTTATATTATTTATAGCACTAAGCAAAAATATGCAGATTTAATCCCAAAAACATATTTTTATCCTATTTGGCATACACCATTAATGACAATTTTTGGAAATAATTATACAGATAGTTTATTATCCAACTGTAATATTTATAATATCTTCAAATTTAATAAAACAGCCATGGTTAATCCTGAATCACTCATTAACTATAATCCTGATATTATAATTTATACAGACAAAAATTATTTAAGCAAATTAGATTCCCGCTATATTAAAAACTATAAAGGCATAAACCTAAATGCTGATTTATTAGTTAGGGGAACAGGGCGAAGTATTTTAGCTCTTCCAGATACATGCACTAAAATTAGGTAAGCAATTGCCATACTTAAATTATATGCTTCTGATTTTAGCTATACATGAATTGTTTAACTATATCTGCTAATTTATTAGCTGCTTGATTTGCAATATCTTGTGTTTTAGCTTCTACCATAATACGCAGCTTTGCTTCCGTGCCAGATGGACGAATTAAAATTCTGCCCGTATTATTAGTACATAACATTTTTTCTATCTGTGTAATTTGCCCATGTAAAGCATCAGGTGCATTTTGATAGCTAAAATTATTGACTAAATCTAAATTAATCATAACTTGTGCATATAAAATTACATCTTCTAGGGCTTGTTTTAAAGATATTCCTTGTTTTTGTAAAACAGCTAAAATTTGTAAAGCCGCAATAATTCCATCACCAGTGGTATGTTTATCTAAACATAATATATGTCCGGAGCTTTCACCACCATATTGCCAGCCGTGTAAATTTAGTTGTTCTAATACGTATCTGTCGCCAACTTTAGCTCTTATTAATTTTATATCCTGTCTTTTTAATGCTTGTTCAATACCTAAATTTGTCATCAATGTTCCAGCCACACCCGTAATATGCATGCCCTGCATTTTTTTATAAACAGCCAAAATATATAATAATTCATCGCCATTATATAATTTTCCTTCATCATCAATTACTTGCAATCTATCTGCATCACCATCAAAACTTAATCCAATATAATTTGGATAATTTTTCATAATATTTTGTAAGTTTTGCGTATGGGCTGCACCGCATTCATGATTAATATTTATACCATTCGGTATATTTCCGATTGTTACAGTATTTGCACCTAATTCATGAAATACGCTGGGGGCAATTTTATAACTTGCTCCATTTGCGCAATCTAAAACTAAATTTGTATTATTTAAATTTAAATCGTTTGGAAATGTGCTTTTACAAAATTCAATATAACGTCCAATCGCATCATCTAAGCGTTTTGCTTTGCCTAGCAATTGTGGCTCTACGCATTCCATAGGCTGCTCTAACATTTTTTCAATCTTTAATTCTATTTCATCAGATAATTTATTACCATTTTCATCAAAGAATTTTATACCATTATCATAGTAAGGATTATGAGAAGCAGAAATTACTACTCCAGCCTGCAAGCGTAATGCTCTGGTTAAATAGGCAATACCAGCTGTCGGCAATACTCCGCATAAAATTGTATCTACACCTGCAGCAATAAAGCCTGCTTCTAGGGCTGATTCAAGCAAATAACCAGAAATGCGTGTATCTTTACCGATTAATATGGTAGGGCGTTTTCTATTATTTTGTTCCTTGATTAGCACTTTACCAGCGGCATACGCAAGCTTAATCATAAAGTCCGGAGTTATAGGGCATGTACCCACTCTTCCTCTAATTCCGTCTGTACCAAAATACTTACGCATATACAACCTCTTTTATTTTTTTATTAATCTCTAAATATTATTCTGAATTTTGCTTTTAATTTAGCAATTTTTAGCGCTTTTAATTGCTTATCAGTTAAGTCAATCTCTTTTATTGCCTCTTCTCTTAAGGTAGATTTACCTCTTTGCAGACATATTTTATCAAAATCTTTTTGACTTATTCCCCATTTATGTAAAAATTGCTTTCTACCGTTATTTTTTACAATACGTCCTGTAGATATACACCCAAAATGATAAACTAAACTATCGCCAATTCCTGCAAATATGCGGCATCCTGCGTGCCAAAGTTTCATAGTAAAATCATTATCGCTGCTCATACCCGGAGAAAACTCTGTGCTATAACCACCAACATCATCCCATAACCATTTTGGCACTAAAGTTGGAGGCCAAGTTGAACCTAACCAATCGCTGCGTTTATGCTTATCTAAATTATCAATTAATACTTTCTGCTGAAAATTTTCTGCGTTCGTACCGTAATCAGCAATTACTACACAAGGATTTTTTGTTTGTCTTGGCTCTACCATAGTGCTGGACAGCATAAACATTTTATTTGATAATTTGTCGGCTGCATGCAGTAAATTTTTATCCCAATCTGGTAAAACTACCATATCATCATTTAAGTAAACAATATATTTTTGATTAGCTAATGATGATACTCTATTTACCGCATAACATATTCCGATATTATCTTGACTATGCGTAAATAATAAATTTTTATCTGCATTAAGATAATTATTAATCCAATCTAGTGTTCCATCGCCTCCATCATTAACATGCACTAAAATCTGATGATTATAAACAGAGTTTTGACGTATGCTTGTAATAGCTAATTTTAAAAATTCTAAATTATTCCAAGTTGGTATTATAATTGAAAACATAGTTATTTATTTTTAGTGTTAATATAAAATGAATAATATCCTGCCAAAATTAATGAGAAAAAATGCCCTTCTATCATATCAATTGCCATTGCATTAAATAAAGTACCGACTATTGAACTTACATATGCAATTATTAGCGCTTTGTGTGCTATGCTCATGACACTTGAATGAGAGGCTTTGTTATCATTAAAATTGTTACTATTTTCATTTAGGTTTAATTTTATATTTTTTGAGTCATTATATTGATTGATTATATGTCTATTTAGCTTAGTATAATATATTAACGGAAATAGCAATATAAATACATAATTTAAAAATGCAATAATTCCAAAACAACTCCAAACATGGATAAATTCATTATGCGGATGAACAAAACGTGTTTTAATATTATACCCGTCAAGTTTATGCTCAATTTTACGAAATTCATCACTATAATTGGTAAATCCAACACCAAAGATTGGCGATTGCTGTATAATTTTACTGCTAATATTCCAAAAACGTAATCTTAAACCATTAGATGTCTCAAAATTACCTTGAGTATACATTTCCTTTTCTTGAACTGCCTCTTTAAATCTTTCATGCATAGTTGGTGATAAATAAAGTCCGCCTAATACCAATAGAATTAAAAATAAAGCCGTCAAGCTATATTTTAAAGATTTAACTTTAAAGATATATTGAAAATTAATTATAATAAATACACCAAAAGATATAATATAAATTATATAGCCAGTTCTTCGGCTGGTTGCAAAAAATAGCATGATACTTGCTAAAACACCTAAAATAAACAGTAAATATTTTATTTTTTTATTATACTGATAAATTGAAATCTGCCAGCATAAAAATATGCCTGTAACTAAAATTTGGCTGGATAAATAAGGAGCATGTTTATAAATTTCTTGGTTAAATGGTTTACCCGTAAATAAAAAATAACCTAATCCAATTAAAGAAAATATAATTGTATTTAATAGAAAAAACTTAGCTGCCAAACTAAATAATTTAGGATAAAATAAAAAAGGGATAATAAAAATTACTCCATATAATAATGTTCTCCACTCAACTAAAGCTTTAAATGCCATGTTAAAACTATGTGTAAAACATAATTGATGTATGAATATATAAGAAGGTAATAATATTAAACTTCCAGCAATAAATTTATTATCTATTATCTGCTGTTTAAGCATTACAAGACTAACGGGATACCTAATTAAATACAATGTTATGAATAACAGCATTAAAACTGATGTTATATTAATTACAGCAATTGATGTAAATAACGAAAGTATATTACTGCATATTAATAATAAGAATATGTAATAAAACATGAAAAAAGTATTTTTTTATTATAATAACTATTATAATAGAGAGGATAAAATAGGGCAATTTAAATGAAAACTCCCATATGCGAGTTCTTAAAATAGTAAGGCTCTTTTAGCTCTTATTTATATTAGGATAAATACTTATTTATGTATGTAATAGAACCAACTATTATATCTTATAATAATAATTCAACAACTTTTAATTTATATGCCAAATAATTTAAGTGTACCCACGCAACGTATAATGCTTGATAAAGCTATATCGTTAATAGAGCAATCCATAGTAAAAAGTTATAGAAACATGGATATAACACAAATATCTAAACGAGATTTACGTGATTTATTCAATCATATTCAAGATAAAATTAAAAAAGAAGCTGGTCTAACTGAAACACAAAGGGGTGATAATCATAAATTAAATAAAAGCATGCTGGATAGTAAAATACTGGAACTATCAAATTATCAAACCCAAAAGCAGGAAGAAGAATATAGACAAACAAGATTTAATATAATGCATAATTGGCAAAGTTGCAATATTGATACAATAACAGATGAAGAATTGGGGGATATGCATGCAGACCTAAATAGCGAAATTGATAAATTACATTTAACTCCTGAACAAAATACAGAACTAAAAAAATTAAATAATAGGCAATTTTCTAAAGTTACAACAAATCTTCAGAAGGCAAATAAAATAGAAAAAGAAAAAGTATTTAAAGAATATAAATTTAATTTAAAAATGATGTGGCATAATTTAGATGGCGCTGATATACAAGAATTATTTCATCAAGTTAATACTGAAATTGATCAAGATGAAAACATAGGAACTGAACATAAAGAATTACTCAAAAAACTAAATCAAGAACTATACTCTAATGCTAATAAAGACGCTAGCGAAAGTATAAAAGATGCTGCTGCTGCTGAATATGAAGAAATGTTAAGTGAAGAATTATATAGAATCCTTAGAACTGGTTGACATTAACTAAAAATAAATTATGTTAGGCTTAATAAATACTGGGATTTAATAGCATTAAAATCGTCATACCCTACCTATGAATTCCCGCATACGCAGGAATGACCGCAGTTTTATGTTAAATAATAACATCTCTATTCATTTTTCAAGTCAATTGTTCAATCCTGCATAAACTGCTCTAATACTCCTGCATTTTCTAATGTTGAAGTGTCTTGTGTGATTTTTTCATTTTTAGCAATAGAACGCAATAAACGGCGCATAATTTTGCCTGACCTTGTTTTGGGTAAAGCATCACCGAATCTAATGTGTTTAGGTCTTGCAATACCGCCGATTTGCTTAACTACCCAGTTTTTTAATTCTTGTTCTAATTGCTGTTTCTGTTCCTTCGTTTTGCTGTATTTTAATGAAACAAATGCAATAATTGCTTCACCAGTAATATCATCGGGGCAACCGACAACAGCAGCTTCTGCAACTTCTTGATGTGCAACTAATGATGATTCTATTTCTATAGTGCCTAAACGATGTCCGGATACATTTAATACATCATCTATTCTGCCCATAATCCAGTAAAAACCGTCTTTATCTTGCATTGCTCCATCACCAGCTAAATATATTTTTCCTCCAAGTTTTTCAGGAAAATAAGTAGATTTAAATCTTTCGCTATCATTCCAAAGATTACGAATCATTGCCGGCCACGGCTTTTTAATCACCAAATAACCGCCTTTTTGTTTTTCAGCCGGTTTACCATTTTCATCTACAATATCAACATCAATACCAATTAATGGTTTAGCACAAGAACCTGCTTTCAGGTTATCTACGCCAATTAGAGGCGTCATAATATGCCCGCCTGTTTCAGTCTGCCACCATGTGTCAACAATCGGACAGTTTTTATTTCCAGCATTTTCATAATACCATTGCCAAGCTTGCGGATTAATTGGTTCACCTACACTGCCCAGTAAACGCAGACTTGATAAATCAAAATTTTTAGGATGAGTGTGTTCATCATTGCTATTAGCTTTAATTAATGCACGTATAGCTGTGGGTGCAGTATAAAATATGCTAACTTTATGATTTTGTATCATTTGCCAAAATCTGGCAGCATTTGGATAAGTTGGAATTCCCTCAAAAATAATTTGAGTTGCTCCAGCTGACATTGGTCCATAAGCCGCGTATGTATGTCCGGTAATCCAGCCAATATCAGCCGTACACCAAAATATATCCTGCGGTTTTATATCAAATGTCCACTGCATAGTTAATATTGCATGCAGCAAATAACCTGCACTTGAATGTTGCACCCCTTTGGGTTTGCCAGTTGAGCCGGAAGTATAGAGAATAAATAACGGATGTTCTGCATTTAAAGGTATAGCTGGGCAAAAATCCGCCTGATTTTTTATAATTTCATGCCATAATGCTTCGTTTTTATTTAATTTAACGGCAGTTTCTTTATTCCGCTGGTAAACAATTATTTTTTTTAAATTTTTACAATCACCTAAATTATCTAAAGCAATGGCATCATCAACATTTTGTTTTACAGGAATTTGCTTGCCGCCTCTATATTGAACATCAGCAGTAAAAATTAAACTTGCTCCTGCATCAATTATTCTTTCATATAAGCTTTTCGCTGAAAAACCTGCAAACACAACTGAATGAATAATGCCCAAACGTACGCAAGCATGCATTGCAGTTATAGCTTCAATACTCATAGGCATATAAATAATTGCCCTATCGCCCTGCTTAAAGCCCATATTTTTAATCGCATTTGCCATATGGCAAACTTTAATCAATAATTCTTTATATGTAACTTTTGTAATATTGCCTGCATCATCTTCAAAAATTAATGCCGTTTTATGTTCATTGCCATTATGTAAATGTTTATCCAGACAATTATAAGATACGCTTAATTCTCCATCATCAAACCATGTATAAAAAGGAGCATTTGTTTCATCTACAGACTTAGTCGGCGGAATATCCCAAATTAAATTCTGCTTAGCTTGTTTAAGCCAAAAATCTGCATAATTATTATTTGCTTCCTCTATTAACTGCGGATAATTTGAGGCATTAATATTGCTGTTATTTTTTACTTCATCAGAAATTTTAATCATAGAACTATTATGATTAAGGGTTTGAATATCGTTTGTCATAGGGATTTTTTATATAAAGGAATATATATTATAGCCAAATTAGAATAATTTGACATATACTAATCGGATCTCAATTTGCAAACCTCACTTCTTTGTTATATGGTTAAAAAATGCCTATAACAAAAAATTATAAATATTTAACAAATATAATTATAAATATAAAATTTTGCTGATTACGATAAAAGCTATATAATAATTATAAGCATAACTTGTAAATATTTTTATATGTCTGTTATTCCCTCCGCTAACTCTGACTTTGATTCTAGTTTTAGTTCTAACAATAATGCCCAAATAATGCTTATAACAGGCATGTCCGGCTCCGGTAAATCTATTGCATTAAAAGCTTTAGAAGATATTGGATATTACTGTGTAGATAATTTACCGCCTAGCCTATTGCCTCTTTTAATTGATAATTTAAAGCAAAATTATAAATGTATCGGCACAGCTATAGATGCTCGCAGCGGAGATGATTTTAGCAAGCTGCCGCATATTATTGAACAATTAAAGCAGAACGGCAATAAAGTTGATATATTATTTTTAAATGCTGGTAATGATGTATTAATTAGAAGATTTTCAGAAACAAGAAGACCACATCCGCTTACTATTAATCAAAGCGATAAAAATTTAATGCAGGTAATTGTTAATGAAAGAGAACATTTAGATATAATTCAAGAACTTAGTTACAGCATTGACACCAGCATTCTGCAAACTAATAATTTAAGAATATTAGTACAAGATATTGTGCATAAAATTTCTTCAAGTATTCAAGAAGATAATATTTTATTATTAACTCTTCAATCTTTTGGTTTTAAATACGGCATACCTCATGATGTAGATTTTATGTTCGATGTTAGGCATTTGCCAAACCCGTACTATGATATAGAATTACGGCGTTTTACAGGTTTAGATAAACCTATTCAAGATTTTTTACAGCAATTTGATGAAGTTAATCAGCAAATTCAGGATATTTTTAATTATTTTAATAAATGGCTCCCGTATTTTATGCAGAATAGAGCATATGTAACTATCGGAATTGGCTGCACTGGCGGTCAGCATAGGTCAGTCTATATTGTTGAAAAGTTAGCTCAAATGCTGAAGTATAAAAATATTCTTATCCGTCACCGCCAAACTTGGAGTTAAGCCTTAGAAATAGCTACACCGCAAAATGAAGTGCAATCCCGTATATCTCCATTTATTCGCCTTTTTATGCTTATTATTGTATAATTTGTCTTGGTAAATTAATATTTTTTAAAGATAAATTATGAAAACAAAAGCTTTTTTTGTAACAACTTTAGCCGCTCTTGGCACTACAACTGCAAGTAGTGGTAAATCGCCTAATGAAGCTCAATCTGAAAATTGCATGCCTTATATAGCATCATCATTGACTAAAAATGGTATACCTTCAACAGTTTATACTTTAGAAGTTGGAACGGATACCGGATACGCCGGCAGTAAATTTTTTAATGGCAAAGTTAATATTAATTTTGGTTCAAACACATACTATCATGATATATATGAACAACAAAAAAAGAATATAACCCAGGGTGTGGATGATGGAAATTGTAGGGATAAATTCTATGCTCAAGTTACAGATTCAAATGGGAAAGTAATTAGTGCTGGTAGTAAAATTATTTCGTTGTCTAAGGATAGTACATGGGTTGCAATTCCTATCGTCGTTGCAGTAGCAGCAACTCTATAATTATTTTTCACAAAATCATTTCCATTTTTATATTAAAAAGTTAAAATAAAGTAATTACTTGAAATATAAAGGTATGAATGACTATCAAATTTCGTTTTCCAATAATAATTATTGATGAAGACTTCCGCTCTGAAAACATCTCTGGTTCCGGCATCAGAGATTTGGCCCAAGCCATTGAAGCTGAAGGAATAGAGGTATTAGGTTTAACCAGCTTTGGCGATTTAACTTCCTTTGCACAGCAAGCAAGCCGAGCATCTTGTTTTATCTTATCCATAGATGATGAAGAATTACTTGATTTAGAGATAAATCCAAATAATAGTGCAGTGCAAAATTTACGTGAGTTTATTCAGGCGGTGCGCAGACGCAATGCTGATATTCCAATATTTTTATACGGAGAAACCCGCACATCGCAAAATATCCCGAATGATATTTTACGTGAACTGCATGGTTTTATTCATATGTTTGAAGATACAGCAGAATTTGTAGCTAGACATATTATTAGAGAAGCAAAAGTATATTTAGACAGCTTACCGCCGCCTTTTTTTAAAGCCTTAGTTGATTATGCTTATAATAGCTCATATTCTTGGCATTGCCCAGGGCATTCCGGCGGAGTAGCATTTTTAAAAAGCCCAGTCGGGCAGTTATTTCATCAGTTTTTCGGTGAGAATATGCTGCGTGCAGATGTATGTAATGCCGTTGATGAATTAGGGCAATTACTTGACCATACTGGACCAGTTGCAGCGAGTGAAAGAAATGCTGCCCGCATTTTTAATTGTGATCATTTATTTTTTGTAACAAACGGTACTTCAACTTCAAATAAAATGGTATGGCATTCTACTGTAGCAGCCAATGATATTGTGATTGTAGATAGAAACTGCCACAAGTCAATTTTACATGCTATCATGATGACTGGTGCAATTCCGGTATTTTTAACTCCAACACGAAATCACTACGGCTTAATTGGACCAATTCCTAAACATGCATTTTTACCTGAAAATATCCAAAAGCAAATTGAAGAACACCCCTTTGCATGCAAAGCACAGAATAAAAAACCACGTATTTTAACACTTACACAAAGCACCTATGACGGAGTTTTATATAATGTTGAGGATATAAAACAAATGCTGGGTTCAAGCATTGATACATTACATTTTGACGAAGCATGGCTGCCTCATGCGGCATTTCATGAGTTTTATACCAATATGCATGCAATTGGTAAACATAGAGAGCCTAGCCAAGATGCAGTTATATTCTCAACTCAATCAACGCATAAATTGTTAGCTGGCTTGTCTCAGGCTTCTCAAATTTTGGTTCAAAATGCTAAAAACCGTAGTTTAGATACTTACCGCTTTAATGAAGCTTATTTAATGCATACTTCAACCAGCCCGCAATATTCTATTATTGCATCTTGTGATATAGCTGCAGCTATGATGGAGCCACCGGGAGGTAAAGCCTTAGTTGAAGAAAGTATTACAGAAGCTTTAAGTTTCCGCCGTGCTATGCTGAAAATAGCCGAAGAATATGGAAATGAAGATTGGTGGTTTAAAGTGTGGGGGCCGCTTTCTAATCTAAATAATAATACCATTCAGCAGCAGGACTGGCTAATTGATAAAAAAGATAATTGGCATGGTTTTGGTGAGATTGCTGATGGTTTTAATATGCTTGATCCGATAAAATCAACTATACTCACTCCAGGTTTAGATGTTGACGGAAATTTTTCAGAAACAGGTATGCCGGCTGCAATTGTAACAAAATACCTTTCTGAGCATGGAATTATCATTGAAAAAGCTGGTTTATATTCATTCTTTATTATGTTTACTATCGGCATTACCAAAGGCAGATGGAATAGCATGGTAACTGAATTACAGCAATTCAAAGATGACTATGACAGCAACCAGCCATTATGGAGAGTGTTGCCAAAATTTATAAACAAATATCCGCAATATGAAAAAATTGGCTTAGCCGATTTATGTCAGCGCATTCATCAGGCATATAAACAAGCAAATATTGCAAAAGTAACAACGGAAATGTATGTTTCAAATATTATTCCGGCAATGCGTCCGTATGATGCATGGGCAAAATTAATGCATAATGAAGTTGAAAGGGTAAATATAGATAATTTAGAAAACCGTATCACCGCAATGCTGTTAACTCCATATCCGCCAGGCATACCTTTATTAATCCCAGGAGAAAAATTTAATAGTTCAATTATTGAATATCTTAAATTTACACGTGAATTTAACCGAAATTACCCAGGTTTTGAAACGGATGTTCATGGTTTAGTAAGTGTTCAAGAAAACGGTAAAAAAGAGTATTATATAGATTGTGTAGTATTATAGAAAATAAATTTAAAGGATATAAAATGTCAATTTCTTATTGTTTAGTGCACTTTAACCCATTGCTGATAAATAAAGTAGTTAAGAGAGACAGCAAATACACTATAAGATTTAGATGTCAAGAAACAAGCCATAAAAAAAACCAAAGCCACATCGAGATTGCCAAACGGAAATTGAATATACCTCATTAGAAGAATTTAAAGCTGATTGGCATGGGGTGGCTTCTTGTACTAACTTTAAATGTAAAAATATGAGCAAACATGGAAAATTAAGCTACTGCTCAGATGGACTTAATTTAGTTAATACAAAACGACAGGAAATACAACGCGACGCACAAGCATTGCAAGAAAGTCTTGCGCCGCCACAAGAAGAATCATAAGAATAATTTTAATGAAAAATATTGTTATCCTAATATCCGGTACTGGAACAAATATGCAGGCAATAGTTAATGCCTGTAGTTCTAATAAAATCAAGGCACAAGTTAGTGTCGTTATCAGCAATAATGATAAAGCATTAGGTATAGAATGGGCAAAAAATAATAATATAAATACGCATATCATTAATCATAAAAATTATGAAACTAGAGAACTGTTCGATGCTGATTTACTGGCATGCGTAGAGCAATATCAGCCTGATATTGTAGTTTTAGCTGGTTTTATGCGTATATTAACCTCTGTTTTTATTCAGCCATTACTTGGGAAATTGATTAATATTCATCCATCTATTTTACCTAAATTCAAAGGGCTGCACACACACGCCAAAGCAATTGAGGCTAAAGAAAAACTGCATGGTGCAACAGTTCATTTTGTAACTCCGCAGTTAGATGACGGACCTATTATTCTGCAGTTTGCTACTCCGGTATTTTCTCACGACACAGAACAAACCCTAGCAGAAAGAATTTTAAGTTTAGAGCATGTTGTATATATAGAAGCTATTAATATGATAATATCAGAACAAGTCAAATTTGAATATGAAACAATTTTTTAAAACAATTCAAGCTGTGTTATGGTCGTTTATTGGCATTAGAAAAAAAAGCAGCCATGCAGAAGACACAAAATTAAACCCCATACACATTATAATTATTGCAGTTATCCTTACAATATTATTTATTTATGCTCTGCTAGGCATTGTCAGCTATGCAATTAAAGGGTAAAATAATGTTTTAAAATAATATTCATCTACTTGTATTCATGTAAATGTAAGTAATTTTGCTGTGATTATAAAATAAATTAGATAATAGAATTGGAGCTAGAATGTCAGCACAACATAACACTACGCCGTATTATTTTGTACCTGGTCCATCACATTTTCCTTTAGTCGGCAGTATTGGTATGCTATTTTTTGGTATCGGTGCTGCAGGCTGGGTAAACGGTGCATCTTGGGGCATGTACATTTGGGCATTAGGCATGCTTATATTTTTAACAAATTTAACTTATTGGTTCAGTTCAAGTATATCAGAGTCAGAAGATGGCTTATACAGTAAACGTATAGATGCGTCTTACAGATGGTCTATGAGCTGGTTTATTTTCTCTGAAATAATGTTTTTTTCAGCATTTTTTGGTGCATTATTTTTTGTAAGAAGTTTTACCACTGAATGGCTTGGCAATTTAAATAATAAATTACTATGGCCGGAATTTACAGGGCAATGGCCTAACTTTGGTCCGTCTAATTTAGTGGAAAGTTTTTCTACTATGGGTCCTTGGCCAATTCCGACAATTAATACTTTATTATTATTGACATCAGGTATTACACTAACTTGGTCTCATCATGCCCTTTTAAAAGATAACCGCAAAAATGCGATAATTGCCCTATTTTTAACTGTAGCTTTAGGTACTATTTTCTTAGGTTTTCAATCTTATGAATATATGCATGCATATAGCGAACTTAATCTAAAATTAACATCAGGCATATATGGCTCATTGTTTTATATGTTAACTGGTTTTCATGGGTTCCATGTATTAATTGGTACAATCATGTTATCAGTAGTTTTATTTAGGTTAATTAAGGGGCATTTTAGTGCAAAACATCACTTTGCTTTTGAAGGTGCAGCTTGGTACTGGCATTTTGTAGATGTGGTTTGGTTATTTTTATATATAGTGGTTTATTGGTTGTAATATTTATAAGGAAGTTTTATATGCCGTCTTATACGATACATTCAAAGTTTAATAATTATAGTTATGATGACATTGCCTCTTATTATGCATGGAAATATAATTGTATCCCTAATGGAGAAAAAGAAAAAGCTGAGAAGTTATACGAAAAATTTTCTAGTTTTTTACGAGCATATCCGCTAACAAAATCTACAAATTGTGAATGTAGTAAACCTAATTTTCAATGTGGTTCTTTGGCTTTACATATAATATTATATGATAATGATCTTCAAGGGGATAATAAACTAATAAACATATTCAAACTCTCTAATTGCAGATCAGCAAATCAAGAAGAATGGGCTGCTAATGAAAGCAGAATAGGTGATAGTATAGATGATAAAAAATTACAATCTGTTGTTAAGTCTCTAGCTAAGTAAATAATTAAATTCAAAATAAATATGGCAATAATCGTACATAAATACGGCGGCACATCAATGGGTTCAGTTGAACGCATTACAAATGTAGCTAAGCGTGTGGCTAAATGGGCAAGAGCTGGGTATAAAATTGTAGTCGTGCCTTCTGCAATGTCAGGTGAAACAAATCGCCTTTTGGGCTTGGCTAATCAAATTAACAGCAATCCGGATCCGCGCGATTTGGATATGATAGCCTCAACCGGCGAACAGGTAAGCGTTGGATTACTTACTTTAGCCATTAAAGCTCAAGGTATAGACGCTATAGGCTATAGTGGCTGGCAAGTGCCGATTAAAACTGATGATGCATACACTAAAGCCCGTATAGAAAGTATTGACAGCGAAAGAATATTAGATGATTTAAATAACGGTAAAGTAGTTGTTATTACAGGTTTTCAAGGCGTAGATGATAAACAAAATATAACTACTTTAGGCAGAGGCGGTTCTGATACTTCTGCTGTGGCAGTGGCAGCCGCTGTAAACGCTGATGAATGCCTCATTTATACTGATGTTGACGGTGTTTATACCACAGATCCAAGAGTAGTTGACAGTGCTAAAAGATTAGATAGTATAACATTTGAAGAGATGTTAGAAATGGCAAGTTTAGGCTCTAAAGTATTACAAATACGTTCTGTAGAATTTGCGGGTAAATACAAAGTTAAAACTAGAGTTTTATCATCATTGACAGATCCGCTGATGCCGTTAGAAGAAGAAATGAATAGTGGTACTTTAATTACTTTTGAGGAAAAAAATAATATGGAAAAAGCTGTTATTTCAGGTATCGCATTTCAAAGAGATGAAGCTAAAATTACCTTAAAAAGTGTAAATGACACCCCAGGGATTGCAGCACGCATCTTAAAACCTATTGCTGAACATAAAATTGATGTGGATATGATTATTCAAAATCAGTCATTTGACAATAAAACAGATTTTACATTTACTGTACCAAGACATGATTTAACTAAAGCTCTTGCTGTAATTGAGGAACATGTAAAACCTCTGGTTGGAGTAGTAGAAGTTACTAGCAATAGTAAAGTATCTAAAGTTTCTGTAGTTGGTGTTGGTATGCGTTCTCATGTTGGTTTAGCAAGCTTAATGTTTGAAACTCTTGCTGAAGAAAATATTAATATCCAGTTAATTTCCACGTCTGAAATTAAAATATCGGTGTTAATTGATGAAAAATATATGGAAGTTGCAGTACGCAGTTTACATAAAGCATTTGAGTTAGATAAAAATTAAATTATCGTGATAATGCCTGAATTGCTTCTACCATATCCACAGATACAATTCTTGAAACTCCTTGCTCCTGCATAGTAACTCCAATTAATTGTTCAGCTATTTCCATAGCAATTTTATTATGAGAGATAAACAAAAATTGGGTTTTAGCACTCATTTTTTTAATTAGTTTAGCATAACGTTCAGTGTTAGCATCATCAAGCGGAGCATCGACTTCATCTAGTAAACAAAATGGAGCTGGATTAAGCGCAAATATTGCAAACACCAAGGCAATTGCAGTTAAGGCTTTTTCTCCGCCGGATAATAAATGAATAGTCGCATTTTTTTTACCTGGAGGTTGAGCCATAACCTGCACCCCAGAATAAAGAATATCATCACCAATTAAAGTTAATTTTGATTGACCGCCTCCAAAAAGCTCTGGGAATAGTCTGCCAAATTCATTATTTACACTATCAAATGTAACTTGTAATAAAACTCTGGTTTCTTCATCAATTTTAGCAATTGCATGTTCAAGTGTATTAATTGCTGTTTGTACATCATTTAACTGCTGACTTAAATACTCAAAACGCTGCCTTGTCTGCTCAAATTCTTCAATTGCAGATAAGTTAACATTACCTAAATTCTCAATCGCTTGTTTAATATTATTGATATTATTTTTTAGACTAATTGCCGAATTTAAATTATCTAATTGCTTTAAATCAGGCAAATTATTTTCTTCAATATTAATAATATCTTTGGTTAACTGCTGAATTGTTTCGTCTAATTGCTGTTTATACTGCTCTTGGTTAATATTTGACTCTTGAATATTCAATTCAACTTTATGCATTTTATCATAAAAAGGTAAAAGCTGATTTTGAAATTCTTTAGCTTTTTGCTGTAAAATCTGCACTTGCTGATGATATTCACCAATAGTATTTTGAGCTAAATGCAAAGCTTGTTCTTTAATTATTTTTTCTTCTAAAGCATTTTGTAAATCTTGCTCTAAAATATGTGGTTCTAGATTATTAATCTGTTCTTGCCATTCTTGAATTTTAATTGTAGCTTTAGAAATAGTATCTCTAGTTTGCTGTGCATCTGCAAGATTACGTTCAATATTCTGTTTTATAGCTTGCTGTTTAAAATTTAAAGCCTGTACTTTTAGTAAGTTTTGCTGTTGGGCTTGACGTCTATGCTCAAGCTGCTTTTTTATTTCTTTATATTCATCTTCCAAACTTAATAAATTTTCTTGAATCTGTTCAATTTTAATTTGAATATCTTCCATATTAAAATCAATTTCCGCATGTGATTCACGCTCTATTGACATTTCAGCTTGTAAATCATGTAAATCTTGCTGATAGGTTTCTAAACGTGTTTTAGCAAATTCCTGCTGGTGCATTAATTTATCTAGAGCAAGTTCTTGTTCTTTAATACTTTGGCTATTTCCCCGGATTTTTTGCTGTAATTCCTGATATTGATGCTGTAAGTGATTGTAGCTAGTTGTGCTGTCAGACATTTGACCTTGAACTTGTTCCAAAATTAATTGATGAGCTTGAATTTGCTGGTGTAAATCTTCAGTTTTACGCTTATTCATTAACATGTTGTGTGCAATATTAGGGTAAGTTGTTACTGAAAAAGCATCAATGATAGTACCATTTGTCAAAATAAAAGAATGTCCTAT
The DNA here is from genome assembly GCA_023266335.1 of Burkholderiaceae bacterium. GTDB lineage: Bacteria > Pseudomonadota > Gammaproteobacteria > Burkholderiales > Burkholderiaceae > JAHFQJ01. Next base: position 11,481 of record JAHFQJ010000003.1, on the reverse strand, counting down.
ACATAATTGCCGGCGGTTTTGTATAGCATATTCAAGATTTGGTGCAATATGATAGCCTCCTAACCATTGCTGTAATACTCCAATAATTTTAATATCACGAATTTCTATTTGATTAAGAATAGAATCAGCAGAAATTTTTTCTAAAGGATAACTATCATTTAAATCTACAAAACTATAAGCATTCTGCTCTTGATTATTTTCTAATTCATGTAGGAATTGATTTAATAAAAGCATTAACTGCTGATTAGATAAATCAAAACAGCACGCACTAATTTTATGCTGTAAAAGCACAGCCATAGCTTGCTCCCATTCAGTATTAACCTTAAATAATGCATTTAAATTTAAGTTTTGATTACCAGCATTTTGAAATAAATTTTTTTCTAAATACTGCGCAAAAATATTTCCGTTTTTTTCTTTATATAAGCCCTGTATTGCCTGCAAATGAGCCTGCAGCCTGTTCATTTCAATAGTTTCTGTCTGCACTTTTTGAATAGTATGGCTATGTGTTTGTTGATGAAGCTGTAAACTAGTCTGTACATGTGCAAGTTTATTATTTAAATCGCTAAGATTTTGCTTTTGATTAGATAAATCATATTCTAATATGCTTAAATCTTGTTCGTCCAATTTTTGCAGACTTTCAAATTCTTGCTCCATTTTTTGATAGCGCTGATATTTCTGCGATATATTTTGTAATAATAATTGCTGTTTTTGCTGTAATAATTTGCTCTGCTGAATATTTTGCTGATATTTATCTTTTAAAGATTCTATTTGTATGCTTATGTTTTTTTCTTTGTGTAAAATATCATCTAAATTAATATCAGATTTTTGTTCAAATTCAAATTCTTGCTCTATAATAATTTCTTCAAGCTGCTCGTGTAGAATTTCTTTTTGTTCTTGTAAATAATTTAATTGAGATAAATTTTGACTCAAAGCTTGTTTTGCTTCCTGAAGTGCATTTTGTAAACTTTGCTGCTGTTGTGCTTGATAGTGCTTTCTTTCTTCAAGCTGGATAATATGATTATTTATTTGATTATAATTATTTTGTGCTTGCTGTAATTGGTCAAGATAAAGTGAATTATTATCAACCAAAGTAGTTTGTTCTAATTCATTATTTAAAATATTGGTATTCAGATTTTCAATTTGAGCTTTAACTTCTGCGTATTGGGCAGCCAAATTCTGATTTTTATTTTGCTCAAAGTGAATATGCCAATTATAAAAGAGGTATTCACATTCAAGCAAATTTTTATACAAATTTTTATATTCTCTAGCAATACCAGCTTGCCCCTCAAGCTTTTCAAGCTGTCCTGAAATTTCAATAATTAAATCTTGAACACGCAGTAAGTTTTCTTGGGTATCCTGTAGGCGGTTTTGAGTTTCTTTTCTTCTTTCTTTATATTTGCTTACACCTGCAGCTTCTTCAAGAAAAACCCGCATTTCTTCCGGCTTAGCTTCAATGATTTGCGAAATCATTCCCTGTCCGATAATTGCATAGGCTTTAGGTCCTAAACCTGTACCCATGAACATATCATATATATCTTTTCTTCTGACTATCTGATTATTGATATAATAGTTTGATGCACCGTCACGGCTTAGACTGCGTTTTACACTTACCTCATTATACCGCCCCCACTCGCCCTGCATACGCCCGCTGCTGTTATCAAATACTAATTCAACACTAGCTTTATGCGATGGTTTACGTGAAGTTGAACCATTAAATATTACATCCTGCATGCTTTCACCACGCAATTCTCCGGCTCTTGATTCACCAAGCACCCAGCGCACTGCATCCATAATATTAGACTTACCGCACCCATTTGGACCAACAACACCTACACATTGCGTATTTGTATCAAATTGCACTGTATCTACAAAAGACTTGAATCCTGATAGTTTTATGGCGTTTAAATGCATTTATTATGTATATGAGCGAAATTATCGCATAATCTCAAAACCTATATTTTAAGATTTATCGTTAAGATAAGCAATTTATATATTTTGACCATGCTGATTGAATAAGTAATTTAAAAAATGAACTGAATTATTTATCTAATATCCAACTATGCCGTAGATTACCTGTTGCACAGGCATGATGATTATTTTAACAGCTAGATTTATCTGTTATAATGATTAATGCTACCAAATTAGTTTGATAATTAATTCCAAGTATTTTAAACAAAGATGGTATTTTTGATGCCTGCAATACCCTTCATGTAATCTTAGACTTAAGGTTGAAGTAATAATACTGTACATGGAAATTATTTCAGCAGTAAAAACATAGCAAAAAAGAGTTAGCAACTAACTTAGTATTAGATTTTTTTTAAATGGAAAACATTATGCCTAATGTATCACAAACAGAAATAGCACAAATAAAAAATATAAAGGGTCATGATGTTTATGTTTGTAAACGTACACATCCTTTAATTCATCATAATACACTTAGAGGATTTTTACACTGCTCTTTCGCATCTCTAAACAAATGTAGTGATAGAACCAATTATCAATTTGAATATAAAGATAGAGAATCCGGGGATATTATTTCGATTTTAGATTATCAAATTTTATCAGGACTAGCACCTTGCAGTAGAGTAGATGGAATAAAGAGTGATTGTTCTGCTGATGCTAGGGGTATGTGCATAAATAGTGAGCTATGCGGACAACCTTCAAAAAAAGACAAAAACATAAAATTACGCCCTGCATTTTATTGCAATAAACATATGATTAAACATAGTACTGTTTTCAGACATCCCCGTGTACTAGATACTATGACTAGAGGCAAAAAAACTGTATCTTATCCAAATGGAGATATTAGAGTTTTTACAGGAGATCCATATATTGACGGTAACAAAGGAACAAAAGTTAATAAAAGTAATTCAGTATATTCTGATATTAATAGTATGTTTCAAGGCTCTATATCTCTTATCGATAGTACGTTAGCTCCCGTACAAGATGGGGATAACCTATTTCACTCATTAGAGAATGGAAATACTTTTCAAAGATATGAGAGTAGAGAAGGAATTTGGAATATGTGGCGAAACACTTCTACTGGTGAAACATTCATGCAAAAACATGGTAAACTAGTTCCACAAAATAATGAATAATAAATTTAAATTAATTTATGCTCCCCGGCTTATGCCCAGATCTCAACCGAAGACTTGAATTTAGCCCTGTAGCTCACAGCTTGATGCTTTACAGGGCTGTGAAGCTATTTTGAGATGATAAGGCATGATCCTAAAATACTTCATCAATTAAAACCTCATAAACTATACAATATTCATTGAGTAAAATTTTATTTTTAGATTTTTTCAACTTACTTAGTCAATCTCAAGCAATTCTGTAATTTGCAAAAAATTGCCTTCTAGAGTATAATGCCTCATTGAAACTATATGTTTTATCATGAATATAATTCAACAAGCCCTCACTTTTGATGATGTGCTGCTAGTGCCGAATTATTCTGAAATTCTTCCTAGCTCTGTGTCTTTAAAAACGCAATTAACTAAAAAAATCTCGTTAAATGTACCAATTATGTCGGCTGCTATGGATACAGTAACCGAAGCAAATTTAGCAATCGTAATGGCACAAGAGGGCGGTATAGGCATAATACACAAAAATCTTACCCCTGAACAGCAGGCCAAACATGCCGCAAAAGTTAAAAGATTTGAATCAGGTATTTTAAAAGATCCAATTACAGTCTTTGCACATCAAACAATTGGTGAAGTGTCAGAATTATCTGCACAGTACGGAGTGTCTGGATTTCCAGTTGTTGATGCATATAGCAGACAAGTTGTTGGAATTATTACTAATCGTGATATTAGATTTGAAATGAATTTAGGTGCAGTTGTTGCTGATAAAATGACACCAAAAGAAAAATTGATTACGGTAAGTCCACATCAAAACTTAGAATCAGCAAAGCAATTAATGCATCAATATAGGCTAGAAAGAGTACTCGTTGTAAATGCCGGTTTTGAACTTGTCGGGTTAATTACGGCTAAAGATATTCAAAAAGCCCATGAACATCCGAATGCTTGTAAAGATGAGCAAGGAAGATTATTGGTTGGGGCAGCTATTGGCGTAGGTGAAACAAATCAAGAGCGTATTGAATTGTTAGTCAATGCCGGAGTAGATTTATTGGTGGTTGATACGGCTCATGGTCATAGCAAAGGTGTATTACAGCAGATAACATGGATAAAACAAAATTATCCGCAAGTGCAGGTTGTCGGCGGCAATATTGCAAGTGCTGAAGCAGCTTTAGCCTTAGCCAATGCAGGGGCAGATGGAGTAAAAGTTGGAATTGGTCCAGGCAGCATATGCACAACCCGTATTATTGCAGGTGTTGGTGTTCCTCAAATTAGTGCAGTCAGCAATGTGGCTAAAGCATTGCAAGGCAGCGGAGTTGGTATTATAGCTGATGGAGGCATACGCTATTCCGGCGATATTGCCAAAGCTATAGCAGCCGGTGCAAGCTGTGCGATGATGGGCGGCATGTTTGCAGGTACAGAAGAAGCTCCGGGGGAAGTATTTTTATATCAGGGCAGAAGTTATAAAAGCTACCGCGGCATGGGTTCTGTGGGTGCAATGAAAGATGGTTCGGCAGATAGATATTTTCAAGATTCACGCTCAAATACAGATAAATTAGTTCCTGAAGGTATCGAAGGGCAAGTGCCGTATAAAGGCAGTGTTATTAATATTGTAAGGCAATTAGCTGGCGGAATACGCGCTTCTATGGGATATTGTGGATGCGCTGATATACCAACTTGGCATAAAGAAGCGAAATTTGTTCAAATTACATCTGCTGGTATGCGTGAATCTCATGTACATGATGTTCAAATAACTAAAGAAGCTCCGAACTATCATATGGAATGATTAGTATAACTGCTAATTTTGTTTAAAAGTAAATTATATATAATGTTTATCTAATAAAAAAAATAAATATCTAAAAATCATAAAATTCTTATAATTTACTGAATAATATGTTGTATAATTAATTTTCAATCTTAATAATTTAAATATAAGTCAATTTACACGTTAACATAAAAATACTGTTTTAAATGATAAATATATGACAATAAAATCAGATGAATGGATAATCGAACAAGCAGAATTGGGCATGATAAACCCATTCAGCCCCGAGCAAATCCGCTTTGAAAATGACAGAAAAATAATATCATATGGTACATCAAGTTATGGATATGATATAAGATGTGCAAATGAGTTTAAAGTTTTTACCAATGTATTTAATACAGTTGTAGATCCGAAAAATTTTGATGCTAAAGCATTCGTTGATGTAGTTGGCGATGTATGTATTATTCCGCCAAACTCCTTTGCTTTAGCCAGAACAGTTGAATATTTTAAAATTCCCCGTGATATTTTAACCATTTGTGTAGGAAAAAGCACATATGCACGTTGTGGAATTATTGTAAATGTAACGCCGTTTGAGCCGGAGTGGGAAGGCTATGTTACTTTAGAATTCAGCAATACAACGCCTTTACCAGCTAAAATTTATGCTTATGAAGGCTGTGCGCAAGTTCTATTTTTTCAAAGCGATAGAGTATGCAAAACATCTTATAAAGATAGGCAAGGTAAGTATCAAGGTCAAATTGGAGTAACTTTACCTCAAGCTTAATATAAATTTAACTATATGTGTATAATTAAAGCTAATATATCTCGATAAATAACAATATGAATCAACGCTGCAAACTAGTTTTAATTTGTACATTTCTTGGATTTTCAAGCGGGCTGCCCTTATTTGCTTTGGCAAGTTTAGTGCCGGTGTGGTTAAAAACTTATGGTGTAGATTTAAAAGCTATTGGTTTAATAACAACTGTCATGCTTCCATATGCGTGGAAGTTTTTATGGGCTCCTTTACTTGATAGGTATGAACTGCCATTTTTAGGTAAACGCCGCGGCTGGATGCTGGTTACGCAAATCATATGTTTATTATGTTTAGGTTGTATAAGCTTATCTGATTATCAAAATTTACTCGGAAGTGTAGTTCCAATTTGTGTAGTTTTAGCTTTTGTTTCAGCTTCACAGGATATTGTGCTTGATGCTTACCGCAGAGAATATTTTTCAGATGAAGAGCAAGCTTCTGCCATGGCTGTGTGGCTAGCTGCATATAAAATTTCTTCTTTAGCCTCATTCTCTTTGCCTTTAATTTTAGTGGATAAAAATTATGCAACATGGCAGCAGGTCTGGTGGATATGCGGTTTATTTATGCTGTTGGGCATATTTACTACTTTAATAATTAAAGAACCTCAGCATAATTATCAAACCCCCAGTTTACAAAAAGCCATCGTTGAGCCTTTTAAAGAATTTTTTCAAAGACTAGGTTTAAAACAAGTTATATTAGTGCTAAGTTTTATCTGCTTATACAAATTAGGCGATATGTTAGCTACTAATTTAGCTTCTGTTTTTTATTTAGAAATTGGCTACACTAAAACCCAAATTGGCACTGTGGCAAAAATTGCAGGCTTAACGGCAAGCATTATTGGCGGTATAATTGGTGCAGTTTGGATGAATAAACTTGGAGTATATAAAAGCTTATGGGTATTCGGCATATTACAAGCTGCTGCAATACTAGGCTTTATCTGGTTAGCTTATATTCCTGCAAATAATATTTATGTTTTAGCAGTAGCAATTGCAGGTGAAGCATTAGCTGTTGGCATGGGTTCTGCTGCAATGGGGGGATATTTGGCTACTTTAACTAACCGTAATTATAGTGCAACTCAATTTGCATTATTTAGCAGTATAGCGGCTTTACCCAGAACCATATTAGGTGGGTCTGTTGGTTATATGCAGGAATATGCCGGCGGCTGGTTTAATTTCTTTATTTTTTGTACATTTTTAGCTATCCCAGGTATGGTTTTGTTATATATCATTGGCATAACCTCAAAACACATGGCTAGGGCTAGATGAATATTTTTACCATGCTTTCCACCAAGATTTTTTTAGAGGTGCAGAAACCGGCAGGTTTGAACCGTCCAGATGAATAATTTTAAAATTAGGCTCTTTCCATTTTATATTCTGTAGTTTATTGTTTATTTTGTAATACATAAATTTAAGTGAAGTAATAATAGAATTTATGCATAAGCATATTTTAGCATAAAAGCTTAATACCTGAATATATTTTAATAAATAAATAAATAAATATGTATTAATTATTAAATTAATTCAAAATAATTGACGCTACATAAAGAGTACAATGTATATACAAAGATAATAAAGAATATGGAATATAGATAAATATAAATGAAGCTATATAAGAACAGGCATAGATAGAGATATAACTTCTGAGAACGCTAACGGCTGATAGATAAAAACAGCATACTGATACCTGCCTTCGCAGATATGACTCCACGCTACAACAAGAAAATTTACAAAATAGAGGATTTTTATTTATGAGTTTTATTCTTATAAAATACCCATCTATTATAGTTAATACCCTCTAATCTCTATCTATAAAATAACATTTACAAGTGGATTTGAGAATTTTAGTTTTTAGATACTACCTCAGTTAAATTTACAACTTCACTAACACCCGAAGTCTGTCTAGCTGTTGTTAAAGCTTTTTCAAGTTCAGCTTGTGTTACCCAACCCATTAAATAAACTTTATTACCTTCAGTTACAATTTTAATTGAGGAAGAGTTAATACCTTGAGTTGCAGTGAATTCAGTACGTAATCTGCTCGTTAACAATGCATCATTGCCTTTAGTTACTAAGGCTGGCTTAAATCCGACATTTAACTCATTATATAAAGCACTAATATTTTTGTGTTTAGAATATTTTTCAGTAATGCGGTCTTTATCTTCTTGAGTAGGTACAGAACCAATGAGTAACACTCTTCTATTCCAAACAGCGGCTTCAATATTTGAATTAGGAAAATCGCGGCTAATTTCAGATAAAGTTTCAATTTGTATGCCTTTATCTGTAGTTTGCAAATTAGCAGGTCTTCTATCTGTATAAACGGCAGCAGCAGTGCCGATAGCTCCACCGATTAATAATGGAGCACAAGCAGTTAAACCGCTGGATAAAACTACTAACCCAAGGCTGATACATAGGCTTTTCGTATAGTTAAATTTTAGTTTATATTTCATAGTGTATCCTTTTTAGATGCAAAAATATTTAATCATTATACTAATTTTTATTTAAAATATATATACATTCTAATTGGATTTCAATTTGCGAACTTCGTTGTCATCAACAGTACTCCTAAGTGTACTAATATGTACATAGTCTTCGTAATTTATTCCTGCTGCCTCATCGTAAAATGAGCTACAATTAGTATAATTATTTTATAAATTCTAAAATTAAAATTTGTGTAATCGTCATTTATACTTTATACTTTTACGCAAATTGAATTTAGTTAATATATATAATAAGACTAAAGTTATACAGTAAGTTCAATTTACCCGTTTAATAAAAATAAGGAGCAATTATGAAAAAACTGCTAGTCATAGCTTTAATGAGTGCTGGTGTATTACAAGCACAAGCCGCAGAAGAAATAAAATTAGGTTTTGCAGCCCCATTAACCGGAGCTCAAGCTAAATATGGTAAAGATATGCAAAATGGTATTATATTAGCCATTGAAGAAGTAAATGCTAAACATCCAAAACTCAACGGTAAAGAAATAAAATTTGTATTACTTTCTGAAGATGATCAAGCTGATCCAAAATCTGGTACAAATGCTGCACAAAAGTTAGTTGATGCAAAAATTGCCGGCATGTTAGGGCATTTTAATTCTGGTACAAGCATACCAGCATCAGCAATTTATCATAAAGCTAATATTCCTCAAATTGCCATGGCTACAGCACCGGAATATACCAAACAAGGCTTTAAAACTACTTTTCGTATGATGACATCAGATACACAGCAAGGCAGTGTCATAGGCAAATTTGCAGCGGCTAAATTGGGCTTTAAAAAAATAGCAGTTATTGATGATGCTACGGCTTACGGTAAAGGTTTAGCTGATGAATTTGAAACAGCAGCTAAAGCTAACGGTGCAAAAATTGTAAAACATGAATTTACAAATGATAAAGCTTCTGATTTTAAAGCTATTTTAACAAATATTAAAAAAACAGATGCACAAGCTATATTTTTTGGAGGTGCTGAGGGTCAAGCTGCTCCGCTCGTACAGCAATTAAAAGCTTTAGGCATGAATATACCTGTATTAGCAGGTGAAATGGTAAAAACTGCTAATTTCATTAAATTAGCAGACAAAGCAAGTGAGGGTACAATTGCATCGTTGGCAGGTTTACCGCTGGAGCAAATGCCAGACGGTGCTGCATATAAAGCTAAATATGAAAAACGCTTTGGCACTAAAGTTGAAACATACTCACCTTATGCATATGACGGTGCTATGATTATGATGAACGCTATTTTAAAAGCAGGAAGTACAGAAAGTGCTAAATATCTGCCTATTTTAGCTAATACAAACAGCACAGGTGTTGCTAGCAAAAAAATATCCTACGACGGCAAAGGAGATTTAAAAGACGGAAGCATAAGCATTTATAAAGTTTCAGGCGGTAAATGGCAGACTTTAGAAGTGATTGGCGGGAAGTAATTTTTAACTTTAGGCTAAAAAGCTAAAACCATATATTTGATAATTTTATATGGTTCAACTTACAATAAAACTATAATATTGGAAGCAATATCCGCAAAGATTATTATCTTTCAATAGTTAATGTTTTGTATGATGAATTTTCACCGAAACTTTTAAACTTTGGATTTTTACCATTTTCGTCAAACTCAAAGAAATGCACCTTACCGCCATTTTCATGGTTATGCGGAGGATCTGTTATTTTACATATAAAATTCATACCACCATTCTTGGCATCATTTGTGTTATAATAGTCTCCATAATTGTGGTCTGTACACATTGCATACTGAGAGCTTGCATCAATACTTATAGTAGATGACAGCATTTTTATCTCCTTATTTTACTATTCAATTTGCACAAGTATAAATCAAATATAAAAACTTGTAAATCTGCATTTTATGTGGGGATTGAGCAACTAATTTGATACCATTAACCATGATACCGGATAAATCCGGCTGTTAAAACGAGTGTCATACCTGCGAATGCAGGTATCTATAGATTCCCGCATACTCGGGAACGACCATAGTTTGATGTTCGATAATAATTCGGTTCATTTTTCAAATTACCTGTTTAATATCCTTATTTACACAAGGGAAAGCTTAGCATTTCTCTTGCATGATAATACCGGTTAGCTACACTTTTGGATAATATTCTTAATCTTCCAATATAATTTGCTCTTTCAGTTACTGAAATTGCTCCTCTTGCATCTAATAAATTAAATATATGGGCAGCTTTCAGCACCTGTTCATAGGCAGGTAAAGTAATATTTTTATCCTGTTCTAAGTTTAATAAATATTTAGCTTGTTCTTCATGTTGAGTGAAATGCTGAAATAAAATATCAATATTGGAAAACTCAAAATTAAATGTTGATTGCTCCACTTCGTTTTGTTTAAATACATCGCCATAAGTGATAGTTTTTTCTATTCCATGTAAATTATATTTAGACCATTCTAAATCATATACATTATCTTTATTCTGCAGATACATGGCTAAACGTTCAATGCCATAGGTTATTTCACTTGAAATAGGTTTGCAGTCTAATCCGCCAACTTGCTGAAAATATGTAAACTGTGTAACCTCCATGCCATTTAACCACACTTCCCAGCCTAATCCCCATGCACCTAAACTTGGATTTTCCCAATCATCTTCTACAAATCTAATATCGTGTTCTTTGAGATTTAATCCTAAGGCTTCTAAAGATTTTAAATATAAATCTAAAATGTTTTCAGGTGCTGGTTTAATCATTACTTGGTATTGATAATAATGCTGTAAGCGGTTTGGATTTTCACCGTAGCGTCCGTCTTTAGGGCGTCGTGAAGGCTGAACATAAGCGGCACGCCAAGGTTCAGGACCAATTGCACGTAAAAATGTAGCGGGGTGAGATGTTCCTGCGCCAACTTCCATATCATGGGGCTGGAGTAATGCACAGCCTTGCTTTGCCCAATAGTTTTGTAGATTAAGAATTATTTGCTGAAAGCTTAACATAGATGTAATATACAAACGTTAATATGCACTTATTATACATGGGGCGTGCATAAATAAAAATATTCTTTAGGGAATTTTTATCTTTTTCTGCTTTTTCCGCTATAACTACTCAATAAATTATTAGTTTTTTATTTTAGTTCTTATAAATAATCCGTAAGTAAAGCAGAGGCTAACAAAAAATAATCCTAGCCATGTGGCAGCATAACCATAGTGTTTATCCGGAGTCATTGCAGGCTGTTTTAAATTTGGCAAGTTTTTATCTAAAGGTATTAAGGTAAAATTTAAGAGAGTGTTAAACCAAGATAGCTGACTTAAAGATTATCTGATATTTAGCAAATTCTTCAGGCTTATTAACATGAACCCATAATCTCATACTTAATTCTACCATCTCTTCTGAACGGGAT
>JAHFQJ010000031.1 GCA_023266335.1 Burkholderiaceae bacterium | reverse complement strand
AAAAAAAAAATCTTAGATAATACGCCATTAATAGAACGCTGGTTTAGGCTGGAATGGCAGGACCATACTCCGCCGTTTTATTGTTCCGTCGATTTGCGTAATGCAGGCTTTAAATTAGCTCCGGTTGATGCTAATTTATTTCCGGGCGGCTTTAATAATTTATCTCCGCATATGTTGCCGATTGCAGTGCAAGCCGTGATGACGGTAATTGAAAAAATATGCCCCGATGCAAAAAATATTTTAGTGATTCCTGAAAAACACACGCGTAATATGTTTTATCTAAAAAATGTTGATGTATTATGCAGAATTTTAAATCTGAGCGGATTAAATGTTAGGCTAGGCACACTTGATTCTGAAATTACCGAACCCACTGAAGTAATATTAGAAAATGGGCAAAAAATGCTTGTTGAACCCGTCAAAAGAATTGGTTTTGAAGGCAGAAGATTGGGATTAGATAATTTTGATCCATGTTCCATTTTATTAAATAATGATTTATCCGGCGGAATACCGGATATTTTACAAAATTTATATGAGCAGACTATACTTCCGCCAATCCACGCAGGGTGGACAACAAGAAAAAAATCAAATAATTTTGCGGCTTATGACAGTGTAGCCCGTAAATTTGCCCGTTCTATTGATATTGACAATTGGATAATAAACCCATATTTTGATGTGTGCAGCGAGGTTGATTTTTCAGCAAAATCCGGATTTGAGTGTTTGCAGGAAACCGTGAATAAAATTCTTATAAAAACGCAAAGAAAATATAAAGAATACGGCATTAAAGAAAAACCTTTTGTAGTAATTAAGGCGAATGCTGGAACTTACGGCATGGGAATAATGATGGTTAATGATGCTAAAGAATTAGAAGATATTAACCGTAAGACTAGAAATAAAATGACAACTATTAAAGAAGGTTTAGAAGTTAATGAAGTTTTGGTGCAAGAAGGTGTACACACTATAGAGCGTATACATAATCACGTTGCAGAACCTGTAGTTTATATGATTGACAGATATGTAGTCGGCGGTTTTTACCGCGGGCATGAAAATAAAGATGTGAATGAAAATTTAAATTCTCCCGGTATGATATTCACCCCTATGCCTCATGCCAATCATCCGATGTTGCATGTGCCGAATTTAGAAGATGAAGTACCAGATTTATCTTCAATTAACCGTTTTTATATGTATGGAGTTATTGCAAGATTAGCATTATTGGCAAGTGCCGTTGAATTGGAAGAAACCGATCCGGAGTTACTTTTAAGTAAGGGCGAAGAATGTTAGAATTTAGGTAATTATACTTATCTCAAGTAGGTTTAAGATAAGGTGAATAAAAAGAAAAATAAACTTTAATTATTTTCCTTATCCGGCATTCAGGTTATATGGTTACATATCACATTTTTTTTATTAGATTAAATTTTATGGCATAATTCTTATACAAATAATTATTAAGAATAAAAATGTATAAGTTAAAAATAAAAACTAAGTTAAAAAAAATTTATACTTACATAAAAGAATTGAGCAGAAACCAATCTAATAAAAAAAGTCATATACTAAAAAATAAATTTATAGATAAAAAATTAATTATTGGTACAGCAATTGGTATAACAATAGCGGCAGGAACAAGCGTATTTGCTGAAGTTAAGCCTAATGGTATGCTTGCCTCAATTTCAAACTTTTTTGGCATCAATAAATCAAACTCAGATAATCCGACCGTCTCGGCAGTTAGCACGCAATTAAGTGTCGAAGCCCAAAAATGTGCTGCTGGAGCAGAAGGAACTTTAGGTGCTGCAATTAAAAACGCAGCAAAAATACATTTAGAAATTGCTGCTGTTGCTCCGCCTGTAGAAGAATTATTTGATGGCGATTGTTTTTCTGGGTTAATGTCAATTTTTGATCTATCGTTCGCTATACCAAGCTTAGCCAGCATTATGGCAGCGGTAACTGATGCAGTAATTAAATTTGCTCAAAAACAAGTATGCAGAGCAGTTAAAAAGGCAAGCAGTATGATTTCTGACCCGATTAATAAAGCTATTAGCAAAATTAATTCTATGCAAGGGTTAACTGATTTTAACGGATTTATCAACGGCATGGTTCAGCAAGGTTTAGATGGAATTAGCTCCGATTTAGGAACTGAATATTTAGCACCTAAATCAGCTGAAACTATTACAGTTGAAGCCAATGCATTTAAGCTATCGCAAGCATCTATAGAAAACGGTACTAATCAAAATTCATCTTCAAATAATATAACTGTCAATAACAATAATAATATACATTACGGAAACCAAGTTAGCGGAAGTTTATACACTAATATGAATGCTTTAAACATGGCTCAACAAGCTATGGCAAAAAATACGCAGAATATTATTTCGATTACTCCAGCCATTACTCAAGCACAGCAGCGTTTAAACAGCTGCAGCTCAAATAATAATGTTAATGGAGGCGGAAATGGAATTAATTGCTCTCAATTTGAAAAAGAATACCAAGATTTAATCAATCAGAGGGAACAATTGGAATTAGCTAATTTACAAATTCAAAATAGTATTACTCAAGGTAAATATAATGTTCAAAGCGGAATAAATAATTCTGCTACGGTAATTATACCTGAAATATATAAAAATACAGAGCCGCCGTCATCTCAAAAAAACGGCAATTCTTGGTTTAATTTTAGCTGGCTAACTAATTAATTAGATATTTGAAATATGAAATATACAAAAATATTTAAGCTGATAACTTGCTATACTATTTTATGCGCTGGAATTTTAATTCCATATTCTGCACATGCAGTTGTTTTTTCTGCAATTATTGCTTTTTATAAGACATTGCTTGGAGAAACTCATGCACTCGCAATTAGCATAAAACAAAATGCGGTAAGTGCAAATCAAATAGTTAGAATGACAAATCAGTCTAATAAAACTTTATCTGAAGCTATTAAAGTAATTAAGCAAAGTGAAAGATTAGCCAAAACATTAGTAGATTACGGAGCGAAAACTGGACAGCCTTTCTCAACGCAATGCTCATCTTTATTAGATACTAAAGCAATTGCTGCCAAATATGAGATTAGCATAAATGATACTTTTATGGATATGCAAAATTATGCACAAAAAATTACCATGGGAAATACGGGCAGTAAATTAAATCAAGCTAGCCTGCATTCATCTCAATCAGATTTAAATAATATAAAAGATACAAAAGATGTTACTTTTGCAGATACATTTAGTAAAGATAATTTAGATAATGAGCAAATGAAGGCAGCTAATGCTTATACTCAAAAAATTATTCAGCCTAAAATTGATCAAAATAGCCAATGCAAAAGTTTAGGCTGTAGCTCTTCTGCTGGCGCTGAACTACAGTATAATGCCGCTTTATCTATAGCTTCTTATAGTTTAAATGGACAAATTAATCAAAGAAAAATTAGTTTAAGCTCATCAAGCAAATAAAAATCTACATGAAAATTATATGAATATTACATGAATAAAAGAACTAAAATTATAATCGTTGCTGCACTCAGTTCCAGCATGATTGGTATAGCTGCAGCTGGATTAGCTCCGAGCGGACCGGCTGAAATTTGGACTGTAGGTGCAGTTTCGGCTTTAACTTCAATTGCTGTGGGTGCAGTTACAGCATTTGGAACAGCATTTTCTGCCAGTATGCAAACTAATTTTGAGCGTATTATTAGTGCAGTTGCGGTGGCAACTAAACAAGAGGCGTTAAATGCAAACAATGTCGGCGAAGGCATGCAAAAATCTGCTCAAGTATTCGTAACTGCGGTTAAATCTCAACATCAGGCTGAAGATATTGCCGGAACTGCGATAAACTATGCTCCAGATACAGGGCAAGGGTTTCAGCCTTGCCAGACTATGCAGAGAAATAAAAGTCTAAGTTTAGCATTTGATGAAGCTGAACAAAAAACTGGCAGTGAAATTGAAAATATGGAATCTGATAATAAGCCCGGTTTTATGGTGCAGTCAAAAGCCGAGGCAATGGGGCAAAGACTTAAAAATCACTATAAAAAATTTTGTACTGAGGCAGAAGCTACTCAAGGTCTTTGCAGTAAAAGTAATTTGGCAGGAGCAGATGTAAATGCTGCATATCTGTTTCAACCCAGCATAAAAAATTCTGATGAAGATAAAGCTAGGCAAGCTTATATTCAGCACATTATAGGCGAGCCGGATGAACAAATTACTGGCAATGTTAATCAAAATATCCAAGCAAAAGCAAAATTTTTAGAAAAAATTAATAAAGATGCCTTAATTTCAATTCCATCGTATAGTTTACAGGCTATCCGCCTTGCAAATTTAAAGCAAAAAGATTATCAGGAATATTCTCCAAACCAGTTATTAAAAGCGCGTATCAATCAATATTTTGGCGGGCAGGAAGCAGATAAATGGGCTGGACAATTAGCACGGCAGACTGAAAGAGGCTTATTAACTGAAGCACTAAAAATGCATGGTTTAGAAACTTGGATGCATCAACGGCAATATCAGCAAAATCAAAGATTAGAAGCAAATTTAGCAGCTTTATTAATTATAGACAGCAAAGCTAAACAGCTGCTGCTGCATAAACAATACAGTCAATTATCTTCGCAAAATACTCAATAAAAATATATACATAATGCTTGACTATGGAAAATAATAAAATAAAACGTAATATAATTATAGGAATTACTGTATTAATATCAACCACTACAGCAGTTGCATTTACTTGTCCGCTATATATGTTTGAATGGGTATCGCCAGCATTTATAACAGCAGGTGGTGCAATTATAGGTGCAGTAAGCAGTGTTGATGCAGCATTAGCAGCTCAATTGCAGTACAATAGCGAAAGATTAACATCAGCTATTGCTATTTTAACCAAGCAAAAAGCCGTAGCCGCCAATCAAATTAATGAAGCTTCAAAAAATTCAGCACAAGTTACAGCACAAGCCTTAAATTCTCTAGCTCAGTCAAAACGTGTTAAACAAGCAAGATTTGATTATGGGGCTGAATTTGGTCAAGGTTATAATCCATGTTTAGTATCCGCCTCACGTAATTTTATACAGACTGAAATTGAGAACTCCAATAAAAAGACACTAGAAGATGTTAACAAAGAAATAACAGCTAGTGCCGGAGCTTATACACAGCAGGATAAAATTATACAAAATACAATCAAAAATTATCAGGAAAACTACTGCACGCAAACTCAAGCAGATGCTGGTCTGTGTGAAAAAGCAGGTAAAATGCCGGGTAAATCGATTAATATTGCTTCAATTTTTACTCCTGCTGCATTAAATACGCCTGAATATAAAAGTAAATTAGATTTCATTAATCAATTAGTTGGATTGCCTGACAACCCTGTTCCAGAACAATCAAAAAACAGTTTAAATGCACATACTTATATTCATCAAAAGCAGCAAAAAGATGCTTTAATATCCCCTGCACTATATTCATTAAAAAATATTCAAAATGAGTATTTAGAAACAAAAGGAAGTTCAAGCTCCATTGCATCAATGTTTGATAAAGAATCAAGCAGATATATGGGGGTTGGCACTGAAGGGGAAAATTGGTCTAAAAGTTTAGCTGTGCAGAATCAAAGAGGATTACTGGTTGAATTATTAAAAGTTAAAGCTTTAGATTTAGCTATTCAAGGCAGACAATATGAACAGCAGGAACGAATTGAAGCAAGTTTAGCGGTTTTGGTGGCTAATGCCGCTCAAAATACAGGAAATCAAGCAATTCAAAATAAATAATATATGACTTTTATACAATTTATTTATATACAAAAATACTTTATTAATTTAAAATTTTCTAAAAAGAAATTATTAATTTATACTATAATAAGTATTTTGTTAAATATATTTATACCAGTTTTAAACGCACAGCCTGATTTTAGTATGAAATATTCTGCTGCTGATATTGAGCAAAAATCGGGTTATGCTTTGTATAAAGCTGAAATCAATAAAAGATTTAAAGGCGGAGAATGGGAAAAAGATTTAACTAAACTAAGTGAGCGTGCTTTACTGCAGGAGTATATCCGCATGGTTGGCATTAGTAATCATTTAACTGCTATGAATATTGAGAAAAAAGAAAAAATTGAGGCTCTACTTGCAGTCTATACTGCTATGCAGTTACGCAATAAAATTAAGCTACTTAAAGAATCACAATAAAATACACAGACAAAATCAAAAATTAATGTTTAAAAATAGAAACCCCCTCTAAATTAGAGGGGGAATGTTCATTTAATCTTCTGCATTAATAATACAGAAGCTTTATTATAACAACGATTCTCGCTCAAAGATATGCTACAATTAATTTATTATATACTAATTCAGAGGATATAAGCAAATGATTTTTGGCATAGATGTAGGAATTTCCTCCGTAGGAAGCTGCGCACTTTACATCAATGAAAGCGATGGCTTTTATCAAGGCATAATTAGGCATTTAGGTGTAAGGCTGTTTGAAGCAGGCGAAAACCACAAAACAGGCGGTGCTTTAAATGCTGATTATAGACAGCATAAAGGAAATAGAAAACGTTTAAGAAGAATTGTCTACCGTATGAAATGCCTGCAAAGAGCTTTTAAAAAATGTGGTTTAATTACATCAGTTAATACTGATTCTCCACAATTTATTTTACCGCAAAATGCAGAGCAAAATATTTGGAAACTGCGTTATGAAGGATTAAATAAGTTATTAAATAACAATGAATGGGCGAGCGTGCTGTATTATTTAGTAAAGCACCGCGGATTTCAAAGCAATTCAAAAAAACAAAATAAAGATGATGAGGAAACTGGAAAAGCAAAAAAAGCCATCAGTTCTAACAGTAAATTATTACAAGAAAATCAATATCAAACTTTTGGCGAAATGGCATATAAGGAACATATATATCAATCCCGTAAACGCAATACTACAGGCGATTATTCCCACACTATAGATAGAGCCATGATAGAGCATGAAATTCATATTTTATTTGATAAACAAATGCAATTTGGAAATATTTATACATCAGCAGAATTTAGACAAAGAGTGATAGCACTGCTGAATAAACGCAAACCGACTTTTAAAAAAGACAGCATAGAAAAACTAATTGAACATTGTAATTTTGAACCAGCTGAAAAACGCTGTGTAAAAAACAGCTTTTATGCTGAACAATTTGTATTATGGGGGAAATTAAATAATTTTGTTATTCAAGGCATAATGCAGCATCAAGACAGACCGCTAACACTCGACGAAAAAGAGCAAATTATTGATAAAATTTATGCTCAAAAAGAGTTATCTTATACAGCTTTGAGGAAACTTTTAAAACTTGATGATAATCAAAGATTTAATCTTTTAAGCTATAGTTTATTGGGTAAATCTAAAATAAAAAAATCTAAGAAAAAGCAGGTTAAAGCTGAAACCGAACAAAAGGAACAAATTGAAATCCAGGAAAATATAGAAAATCATATCAATGAAAATGATAAATATAAAATTGATGATAAGTCAATCGAAGGTAAAACTTTTTTTAGTGCTAAAGCTTATCACGAAATAAAAAATAAACTCGGTGATGAAATTTGGCAGAATCTTGAACAAATAGACCAAGTATATAAACATGAGATTTTGCATACAATTGCGTACATAGCAACTATTTACAAAGAAGATAAAGATTTTTTTGCCGGCATACAGGAAAGTTTAAAACGATTACAACAGCAATATGATGCTGATAATAATTTAGTAGATAAAATTCTTAATCAGGATGTATTAGATAAATTATTAAATTTAGATTTTACCAGCGTGGTTAATTTATCTGCTCTAGCAATAAAAAAAGTTTTGCCTTTTATACAGCAAGGGCAAAAATATGATGAGGCAATACAAAGTGCCGGCTATGAACACCACAGCAAAAAACCTTCTCAAAATAAAAAATATTTAGCTAAACCGCTAAAAAAAGAAATACGCAATCCGGTGGTCTATCGAGCCATTAATCAAACAGTTAAAGTTATTAATGCTTTAATTGATAAATATGGAAAGCCTGACAAAATACATATTGAATTAGCCCGTGATTTAACTAAGAATTTTAAGGATAGAGATAAAATAAAAAAAGAAATAGATGAAAATTTTAAAGAAAATGATTTAGCCCGTGAAAATCTTAGTCAAGAATGCGGTATTGATGCTACAGGTCAAGATATCTTAAAGTTTAAATTGTATAAACAGCAAAATGGTCAGTGTGCATATTCTCAAACACCTATTAATTGTACAGAATTATTTAGCAAAAAATATGAAATTGACCATATTTTACCCTTTTCTAGAAGTTTTGATGACAGCCAAAGTAATAAAGTTTTGGTGTGTATCAAACATAACCAGCAAAAAGGCAACCGCACTCCCTATGAATATTTATCAGCGAACCCTGAACAATGGCGTATGTTTGAAGCTTGGGTGAATTCAAATCATTCTTTACCTTATGCAAAAAAGAAAAAATTATTAACTATAGAAACAATATTTGATGGCTTTATTGATCGAAATCTTAACGATACCCGATATATTGCAAAAGAAATTAAATCAAGAATAAATATCGAACTAGCAGCGGAAGGAGAAGATAAAACTGTAAACATTCAAG
Source organism: Burkholderiaceae bacterium (assembly GCA_023266335.1). GTDB lineage: Bacteria > Pseudomonadota > Gammaproteobacteria > Burkholderiales > Burkholderiaceae > JAHFQJ01. The sequence goes on along the minus strand of JAHFQJ010000031.1, from coordinate 3,066 downwards.
GTGGAATTACTGCTGTTTTACGTAAAAAATGGGGTTTAAATCATTTAAAATACAATGAAGACGGAAATCGTAAAGAAAGTGCTAAACATCACGCATTAGATGCTGCTGTAATTGCAGCCTGCAGCACAAGTATGGTGCAGAGAATGCAGGAGTATAGTAAAGCAAAAGAATTAAAATTTGTAGAAAATTCATATATTGACCGTGTAACAGGTGAAGTATTAAATTTACACAAATATCATGAAGTCAATAAACACTTTCCGCAGCCGTACGAAGGCTTTAGAAAAGAACTGATTGCATTACTAGATGATAATCCGCAAGCTTATTTAGCTGAACATCTGTTAGGACATTATACAAAAGAGCAAATTCAAAATTTAAAACCTATTTTAATTTCACATATGGAAAGAAAATCATCATCTGGTAAAATGCACGATGACACTATCCGTTCTTATGCTAATAAAGGATTAGGCGAAAATCAAAGCTCAATTAGAACACCGCTAAAAGAATTAAGCTTGAATGAAATAAAAGATATTTGGCTTAATAATGGGGAAAATGTTATTAAAGAAGCTTTAAGCCGCCAAAAAAATTTGGTGCAGAAGCTGCAAGAACATTTAGCAGAATTAGGTGATTTATCCCAATATGAAAAAGATAAAGATAAACCGAAATTAGCTAAAAAACTTGCTGAAATTTTTGAAAAACCTTTATATTTAAGCGAACATGCAAAAGAAAAGGGTATAGCAGTCAAAAATGTAACAATTGTAAATAATAGCCAAAAAAGCGGTATGCCCGTTAGAAAAGGTATTGCTGATAGGTCAGAAATGTTAAGGCTAGATATATTTAGCAAAGCTAGCGACAAAGGTGTAAATAAGGGTAAATTACAATATTTTGGTGTGCCGGTATATGCGCATCAGGCTTATGATAAAGAACCTCCTACACAAATTAATGCGGATAAAACCAAATTAATTGATGAAAGTTATGTATTTTGCTTTAGTTTACATAAAAATAGTTTTATTAGGTTAGTAGATAAAGATGGGGAATTATTTGAAGGATATTATTCTTCATTTGGTATTGCCGGCAGCCAACTTAAAATAATATCACATGATAAAAATAAAATATTTACACCAACAATTACTAAAGCAATCAAGTTTGAAAAAAAATATGTTGACATTTTAGGTAAATGTTATAACATAGAAAAACACCCTGTAAGATTGCCGATAAAAAAAGCTGAAAAATCCAAATAGATACCTAATATAAAGAGGTGTAATATGGGCTGGCGTATTGTATTAATTAGTAATACTAGTAATATACACATAAAAAACCGCCAGCTTTGTATTGACCAAGAAAATCAAAATTTACATCTGCCATTAGAAGACATTTCTGCATTAATTATTGATAACCCTCATACATCATTAAACAGCTACGTATTAAGTGAATGTGCAGAAGTGAATGCAATTTTAATAAGTGTGGATAAAAGCCATATTCCAAACGGCATATTCATACCTTTTTCGCCCCATAGCAGGCACAGCAAAGTTATTCTACAGCAAATAAATCTTGGGCAAGTACAGAAAAAACAATTATGGCAAGGCATAATTAAACAAAAAATTACTAATCAAGCACTTACCTTACAAAATAAAACAAATAAACAAACTGCGGAATTTTTATATAAAACAGCATTGAATGTAAAATCTGGCGACAGCACCTACTTAGAATCAACAGCTGCACAATATTATTTTAAATATTTATTTTCTGCTGAATTTTCCAGAAAAAATGAAGATTTTTATAATGCATGTTTAAATTATACTTATGCAATTACCCGTGCAATTATTGCTAAATATTTAGTTGCCTATGGCTTTATACCAAGCCTAGGCATATTTCATGCTAATGATTTAAATAGTTTTAATTTAGCTGATGATATTATAGAACCCTATCGCCCGCTTGTAGATGAATATATTTTAGATATTTATCCGCCAAAGCACTATACAAATACAAAACAGTACCTTGAGCCAAAAAATAAACAAGATTTAACTAAAATTTGCCAGCAGCAGGTATTAATCAAGAATGAAAAGATGAAGTGGACAAATGCAATTGAACAGACTGTAATTAGCTTAAGCCGTTATTTAAATGGGAATATAGATGATTTAGAGTTACCCCAAAGGTTCTATCATGAGTATAGAGAATAGGCGTTTTATGAGAATAATGGTATTTTTTGACCTACCTGTAACAGATAGTGAAAAAAGAAAAGAATACATGCATTTCCGTTCTTTCCTGCTTAAAGACGGCTATGATATGTTACAGTTTAGTGTCTATAGCCGCTTAATTGCAGGCACTGATATGCTGGATAAGCATTTGATTCGCTTACGTAAAAACTTACCTCCGCAAGGACACATCCGCTGCTTAACTCTAACTGAAAAACAATTTACAAAAATGGTATTGTTAGTTGGAGAAAAACCACAGCAAGAGCAAAAAATTAATGAGCAGCAATGCTTATTTTTCTAAAAAAATGACATTTTTGTTGATAAGACAGAATAATTTATGAGATTTTTTAATCAGAAAACCCCTTGCTAAACATTGTCTAGCAAGGGGTTTCAATCAGCCTAGTATAGCATATCTTTGAGCGAGAGGGAGCTATAACAAAATTCTGAATATAGTATTCCTTAAGCATAGTATAGCATATCTTTGAGCGAGAGGGAGCTATAACTTAAAGATTCTATTTGTATGCTTATGTTTTTAGTATAGCATATCTTTGAGCGAGAGGGAGCTATAACCTATTATATATTGGAGTGGCAAAAAGTGGTAGTATAGCATATCTTTGAGCGAGAGGGAGCTATAACGGTGCTTAATGATTAAGCTTAATGTTTTTCAGTATAGCATATCTTTGAGCGAGAGGGAGCTATAACCGCTTGGCGATACTTTAGATAATTGGGTGTAGTATAGCATATCTTTGAGCGAGAGGGAGCTATAACTATAGCTATAACAATGTTTTCATTTATATAAGTATAGCATATCTTTGAGCGAGAGGGAGCTATAACTATAGCTATAACAATGTTTTCATTTATATAAGTATAGCAT
>JAHFQJ010000038.1 GCA_023266335.1 Burkholderiaceae bacterium | reverse complement strand
GTGATTTTATGATTAAATATGCGCAACCTAGCCAAACCGTATATTTTTTAGATTCAGCTAAACGTATTTGGCCGCCCGATATTGCCAAAGAAGCAAAAGCCACAGATTTTGTTATTCTAATTCCATCATTTGTAGTATCAGAAATGCAAAGAGGTTTTGAAATAGGTTTTCTAATATTTCTGCCTTTTGTAATTATTGATTTAATTATGTCTAATATTCTAATGGCTTTAGGCATGCAGCAGGTTTCACCAAATACGGTTTCTTTGCCCTTGAAAATTTTATTATTTGTAGCAGTAGACGGCTGGGGTAAGTTATTGCAAAACTTGGTATCTTCATATTTATAAAAAATGATAAAATCAATTTTTTAAATAAATATATAAATTATGCAACATTATTATGCAAAACCAAATAATAATCCAATAAAAACAGGGATATACAATGTTAATGTTTACTATAACGGTTATTATAATGAGCAAGAGCCTGTAAAGGTAGAAAGTCATGAAAATGGGGCTTATAAATTAACTAGGACAAATAATAATTCTGATTATTTAGATCCGTTAAAGCAAATATTAAAATTTACACCTTGTAGTTGTGGTAAAAAAGATGTACCAATATTAAATACATTTGGTAAACTAGTTAACCTAATGCCATTAATTATAAAGAATGATACATTTGATGCAGCACCAGGGCTTGGTAAGCAGAAAATAATTGCTGGAGGCTTGGGAACAGTAAAACCTCACTTTATAATTGCAACAGCACAAGATATTAATTTTAATATTGCATTAGGTAATATGGAATTTCACAGCACAAGATAGATATATCTATAAGGTAAATCATGGATACAATCGGCTATTTTCAACAAGTATTATGGTATATAACAATATGGTCAGCTCCTGCTTTAATTGTGGCTACAGTTGTCGGTGTATTGGTATCTCTTATGCAGGCTTTAATGCAGTTGCAAGACCAAACTTTACCATTTTTTGTAAAATTAGTAGCTGTAAGTATTACGGTAACTGTTACAGGTAGTTGGGTGGCAGGTCAATTAATTATTTTTACTAAGAGTATATTAGAGTCTATTCCTGGTGTTGGGCGCTAAATATGAACTCGCAAGTAATTGATTTACTATTTTCTGCTATGCTGGCATTAGCATTGGCATTGCCACGTACATTAATGGGTATAAGGCAGCTTCCGGTATTTTTTAGCACTACCAACCCGATGCGTATTCGGGTTGCTGTAGCAATTGCCATGTCTTTACCAGTTGCAGTTCTTATATATTATCAGTTAGGACAAAGACCATTAGCCCCCATAGAAATACTTTGGCTTTTAATAAAAGAAGTATTAATTGGTATGGTAATTGGTTTATTAATTAGTTTACCATTTTGGATATTACAAAATATTGGTGTAATTACTGATACACAGCGCGGAAACAGCCAATTTCCGAATAGCCCCGGCAGTGACCCTGATTCTTTACCAACAGGTGAAGTAATTAAAAGATTTGGCGTAATGATTTTTTTAGAAATGGGAATACTTGCTAATATATTTTCAAATTTAATGGATAGTTATGTAGTTTGGCCGGTACTAAACCCTATACCGCCGTTAGATGCAATTAGGCTGGAACTGATTATAACCAGATTTAATAATATGATGCTCTCTACTGTTATATATGCATCGCCAATTGTAGTTGTATTATTATTGGTTGAATTTGGCTTTGGCTTAATTAGTATTTATGCGCCGCAAATTCATGTAAATACAGCAACACCTGCCATAAAAAGTTTATTGGCGCTATTTATTTTAATGGCAGGAATACATACCTTAGTATATGTAATGGGGCATGAATTTAATTTAATTAAAGATATTATGGTAATAATTAAACAAAAGCCTGCGTAATCAAACTAATATATACATAATAATAACTATATGAATATAAAACATATATAAAATATATAATAACTGCATATCATCAATATATAATAAATTATGAGTGAAGATAAAAAGCACGACCCCACGGATAAGCGGCTGGAAGATTCCAAGAAAAAAGGACAAGTAAGTGTAAGTAAAGATATAGTTCACTTAGTTGTAACTTTAGTGGTATTTGAAGTTGTTTATATAGCGGAAAGAAATTGGAGGAATGCTTTTGGGGCTATTATGGATAACTCATTAAAATATATTAATGAAGATATAACATTTAGAATGGCATTTGGCTCGATTTTATGGGAATGCGTAATATTTTTTGCTATAAGCAGTATAGTGGTTTGTGGTGTTGGTATGTTGTGCGGTTTAATTGGCACGTGGATGCAAGTGGGAATTATGTTTACACCAGAAGTATTAAAACTAAATTTTGGTAAATTTAATCCTGTAACTAACCTTAAGCAAATGTTTACGGGTCGTAATTTATTTAATTTTGCTTCAAATTTAATTAAAGCAATGATAGTTGCATACATTATTTATACTACAATTTATGGAGTTTTATATACAATTGTTTTATTGCCGGTTGGTACTTTAGAAGGAATTTATGAATCAAGCTTAGAAGTATTTAAAGCAATTGAGCGTAAAACTTTAATGATATTTTTACCTTTAGCAGTGCTGGATTTTTCTATACAAAAATACTTTCATAAAAAACAGTTACGCATGAGTGATAAAGAAGTAGAAGACGAACATAAAGAAAGTGAGGGAGACCCGCATATAAAAGGTGAGCGTAAACAATTTGCCCATGAAATTGTATTTGGTGAAGACCCAAAGCCTGCAAAAAAGGCCGATGCTGTAGTAGTTAACCCAACACATTATGCTGTTGCACTAAGTTATAAGCCCGATAGATACCCATTACCAATAGTGCTGGCTCGCAGTGTAGATGAAAATGCCCAAGAAATGATTAAACTTGCTCAAGAAAATAATATACCTGTAATACGCTATATTTGGCTAGCCCGTACCTTATATGCAGATGGTTCTGTAAATCGCTCTATACCGCGTACAACTTTAAAAGCAGTAGCATTTGTATATAGGCTTATTCGCGAACTTAAAGCAGCTGAAACTGATTTAAGTAAAACACAAGAAGTAGCAGATGAATATACAAATACAGACGGCAGTAATATTATGGCAAAAGTTCTGCAAACTTCAAAATCATCAGCGCAAAATGCAAGTATAAAATCAGAAAGTACTAAAAAAATCAACAAATAATTAGTATTTTGAACCTTGTAAGCTAAAATTATACATAATTATGTATATTACACATAAGGAGAGTAGTATGTCTGATTTACTACTTAATAATGCTATCGCCGTCAACTCAGCAAGCACAACATCACTTGTCGGATTTCCACCTCAACAAGACCCAATAACAACACTAATGCAAAATCCGGCGACTATGTTTACAGGTTTTGGCAGCAGCGATAACCCGTTCAATATATTGGCAAGTGATTTTACTGACCCGTCATCGCCGTTAGGGCAGCTAGCTTTAATTGCCGCATCAGCAGACGCAGCAAGCGTAGAGGCGCGCAAAACATTAATTCGTGAAACTGCCAATATAGAAAAAAATGAAAATGTACCTGAAGAAGTACCAGAATTTCCTTTGCCTGAAGAAGGTAAACCAAAAGGTGATGAGCCAATTGAGGATAAGTATAAAACTGCTGATGGTAAAACTAAATCTGCAAAAGATATTTTAGATGAAAGTCCAGTTTGTAAAAACCTAGGTAATCAAAAAGATATAAAAGAATTAAGGGCAGGGGCTAAAGAGAAATTTGGTGATTGGGAAACCGAAAAAGACCCAGAAAAAGCAGCAAGGTCAGCAATAAAATTTAGACAGTTATTAGAATATGCTGATAATAGCAAATCAAAAAATGGAAATGATAGAGGGGAAGAAGAAGGAAATGGCAGTTTAAGCGGAATAACGAAAGGTGGAGATATTCGTAAAGGAGGAGAGGCATCTACAGCAATTGATTATATAAGGCATGGTAGGCAATTTGTAGTTGATAATACAGATGGTGGACGCTTGCAAGATACAAAGGATAAATATGTAAGAGAAGATGGCACAACAAGAAGCGATGCTGGTCAGTTTTTTGTAGATATTGGTAAGGGGATTAGCCATGTTATACCTGGTTTAGGAAATGTAATT